>NZ_LR594036.1:1200000-1800000 GCF_901542335.1 Streptococcus porcinus
TTTCTGATAACTTTTGCACAAGATCATTAATATCCCCCAAGGAGTAGGTCATTCCAAAATCAAAATATTCTTTAACTGATTGGTAACCATAATTATTGGACGTAAGTACTGGAATACCTTGAAGCAAGGCTTCTACATAGACTAAACCAAAAGTTTCCATTTTAGAATTTAAAACTAGAATATCTTTATCTTGTACATTTTCCCACGGATTACCTTGGTGGCCAGTAAACTTAACGTTTGTCAACTGATGCTTTTTAATGAAAAGATCACATTTTTCTTTATAATCTTTATCCCAATCACCAATAAAAATTAAATCTGGTCTTGGCTTTGGCCATTGAGCATAAGCTTCCAAAAGTTCAATCTGATTTTTATTCTCATTAATCCTACTGATTGAAATAATACGATTTTTACTACCATTTTTTAAAGGTAGATTTGTTTGAAGATCTGCAAAAGGCACAAAGGAAGACAATTTTTCTGGATTAGTGAAGTAAGGCCTGAGATATTCTGTTAGTTTTCCTTGGACAGCAAAAACCTTATCCGAAACATTTTCAATAAATGGAATAAAATCTTTATAATACTTAAATTCTTCAAGTGGAAATTCGTGAATAAGCCAGTAATGTTTAACTTTTTCACACATTGCTGCTACTGCACCTTGAAAAACATTAACAGTATTGGAGATGACAATGTCAATTTCTTCATCAGAAATGATTTTTCTAATCTCATAAATGTACTGCTGGTAATAAACTGCACGCTCTTCTTCATGACCTAGTTTAACTCCTGGGGATGACTCCCACCACCAATTTTTAAACTCCAAGGGATAGAGTTTAATATTATGTTGATTCATTTTCTGATAATACTTATCCGAAGTGGAGTGCTCTGTCTTAGGAATCACATTATAAACTTTGACATTGTTTTCAGAAAGAAACACCATTAAATTAGTTATCGCAATTTCTGCACCATTATCTAAAGTACCTGTTGGAGAAACAAAAAGTATTTTTTTCATACCACCACCAATTTTATTTCCAATAACTATTTCTTTTTAGAATTCCTGTGTTTGCATCCCACTCTGATTCATTCTTAATATCAACCTTACGGTCAAGTAAAATAAGAGGAACCTCATTTACAGGTAGGAAAGCTAATGGGTGTTTTTCTTCATCTCTGACCGTCGCTGCTAACTTCATCTTAGCATGGTTAAGATAAGGCATTTTACAAGTCACTGTTACAACTTTTTTACCAGTTCCACTAGTATGTAATTCCATTGAATTATCATTATACAGCCCAAAATTAGTATCAATATCAATAAAAGAAAGAGCAATATGACTATTTAAATCTTTGAGAACATTGTAGCTAAATTCAATTGTAATATCATCTTCAGGACTGATCTGTGGAGAGGTTAATAATGTTGCAGAAAAATCACTAATTAAACTACTTTTCTTAGGCTCATTTTCAATTCTTTCATTTCCTTCTTCATCAGAATCCAGATTTTCAGAAACAATGGCATTATCAAAACTGTACTGATTAGCTACCTCATCTGGCTCGCCATAGGCTTTAACTAAACCATTTTCAATAAGCACAGCACGGTTGCAATATTTCTTCACTGCTCCCATATCATGAGTAACTAGGATAGTCGTTTTCCCACTTTCTTTGCGCTCCATGAAATAATCGTTACATTTACGCTGAAATGCCTCATCTCCTACCGCTAAAACTTCATCTAAAATAAGGACGTCTCCCTGTGCTTTGATAGCAACTGAAAAAGCCAGACGGACCTGCATGCCACTAGAATAATTTTTCAATTTTTGATTCATGAAATCATGAAGTTCTGCAAAATTAACGATGTCATCATACATGGCATCAACTTCCTCAGTTGTAAAACCTAGCATAGCACCATTCATATACACATTATCACGACCAGTTAACTCTGGATTAAAGCCAACACCAAGTTCAATAAAGGAAACCATCTTCCCTTCAACTGTCACTTGTCCTTTTTCTGGAAGATAGATTTGAGAAATAATCTTTAAAAGTGTAGACTTACCAGATCCATTTCGACCAACAATTCCAAAAAAGTCTCCTTTATTAACTTCAAAATTGATGTCTCTTAGTACTTTTTGTTCTGTAAATCCTTTAATTCCCTTAAAACGATTGACTAAAGTCGTTCTGAAACTTTTTGTTGCTTCTGTTGGTAATTTAAATGATTTACTAACATGTTCTACTTTTACTGCAATATCTTTTTCAGTCATTAAATAATCTCCGCGAATTTTTTAGCATTCTTGTTAAAAATCATAATCCCTAATGCAAGCACAAAAAACGGTACTAAATAGGGAATGACAATATAAAACCAGTTGTGAGACATTTGCCAAATGGTAACATTTGCTCTATCAATCAAAAGGTAGCGTAAATCTTGTATAATTTGAGCTAGTGGATTTAACATCAAAATTTTCGCAGCTAAAGGGTTACTATCTGAGACAAAGGTGATTGGATAAATAATTGGTGTTGCATACATTGCAGCTTGCATAATTACTTCCCAGACCTGCGCTAGATCACGATAATAAACAAATAATGTTGATAATAGTAAGGCAACTCCCACCGCTAAAATAATTAATTCGATAAATAATGGAATAGCCATGTAAGCATTCGGAGAAAGGCTCACGCCATTAATAAGAGAGAATATGAGCACGACTACTAAATTAATTAAAAAGTTGATTAAGGCTCCTAAGACCGCTGAAAAAACTATCGTATGTTTTGAAAAATTAAGCTTTCGAAGCAAATCACCTCTTGTCACGATAGAGACCATTCCCATGCCTGTAGCTTCCGAAAAAAAAGACCAGATAACATTAGCTAATAATAGTGCAACGGCGAAATGAGGAACACTGCCACCCAATCTCAAAAAGCGAATAAACACTAAGTACATAATGGTAAACATTAATAATGGTTTTAAGATGGACCATAAATAACCAATAACACTTCCTTGGTATCTCAATTTAAAATCCGTTTTAACCAATTCTCTCAACAAAATACGATTTTTTTTACTAAATAATTCCACTTTTACTTTCTCCTATAGCCTAACTTCGTAATAATTAATGTCCTAAATACGAAAGTATGAAAGGCTCTGTTCTTTTTATACCCATACTTTTTTAGATGAGCTATTCTTGTAATAATAGGTTGCTCCAATATAGTAACAAAATGGCTAACTTGTTTTCTTTCTTTTTGACCAATTGGTAATTCTAACAATTTTTCAGCTTGTTTCTGACTGGATTCAATTAACCACCAATATTTTTTAAGTAATAACTGAGGTTTTAACCACGTTTTCATCCTCTTAGACCAAGTTCTAGCACCAAGAACATTAGCTTCATGTTGTCGATATAATTCAGTTACACTGTCAAGGTAAACCAAATTACCCATTGAAGCCGCAATTAAAGCAAGAAACCAATCATGCATGAGAAGATCAGACGGATCTGCCCAATAACTTGCTAAGGCATGATTGATTAGTGTCGTTCCTCCTGTAACAGTATTCTCAGTTAGTTCTTCCAAGAGGCTGGTATTAGCATGATTAGACTGGTAAGAAATCATACTGTCATACATGGTTTCTAAATGACTGTTAACAACTTTGAGATCTGTATAGACTAACAAAGGGGTGTCAGTATCGTATTTCTTAGCTTCCTCAAGTTGAATGGCCATTTTATCAGGTAGCCAAATATCATCTTGGTCACTAAAAAAATAGTAATCTGCTTTTTCGTACTTTAGCAGGGTAAAAAAATTCTTGATAACGCCGTAATTTTCTCGATTTTCAGCATTAATGAAGTGAATTCGACTATCCTTTGCGACATATTCCTCAATAATCTCTGGTGTTCTATCTGATGAACCATCATCTCTGATTAGTAAACGCCACTCTTGGATAGTTTGATTTCGAATACTTTCAATCTGTTCTGCTAGAAATTGTTCCCCATTATAGGTTGACATTAAGATATTAATTTTCATTTAAAAATAAAGCCTCATATTCTCCTACAATTTTGTCCCATGTGTATTCTCTTTGAATAATACTTCTAGCTTCTTGACCTAAATCATCATAGTTGTGGCGACCATCTACACTCTCAATTAACTGAGCTAAAACATTTTGGTCTTTAGTCCAATATAAAGCACCAGTTTTTGCCACAGATTTATTAAAATTAACACCTAAAACCAAATTCAACTTGGTATGCGCAAGAGCTTCTAAGAGACCGGGATTTGTGCCCCCAACTTCATGTCCATGAATATAAGCAAAAGCATTTTCACGGATATAGGTTAATAACTGACGGTCATACAAAGTGCCTAGAAACTTAATCCGCTCATCTTGTTCTAACTGTGTTTTATTTTTTAATGTCTCAAAGAATGAACTTCCTTCATGATTACAAATCACAACCAAATCACGCTTAGTTTTTGAAGCCATAAATTCTTTGATAATAATCTCATAATTATTTTCCGGAACAAAGCGACCAACCACTAAATAGTAATTTTGTTCATTGATATTGGCCTTATTAAAGTAGTCTCGTACACGATCATCTTCAAAATGTAGATCTGAAGGTTCCGTGTCCGTTCCATAAGCAATAAATTGTGTTTTTGCCCACGGGTAAGATTCTTTGATATAGTTTTCAATCCCTAAATTATCAGAAATCACCAAATGAGCTTTCTTTGTCATTTGTTTTTCTGAATACTTTAGATACCATTGAACCGGCTTAGACCATTTGCTACGCTTCCATTCTAATCCATCTGGATTAATGAAAAATTGACCCTTACATTTCTTTATTTTGGGGACAAATAGACCAATAAAAGCACCTATTGTATTCCCTAAAATATAAAAAATAGGATTTTTAATAGGATTTTTTTCGCAGTAACTCAGAGCATAATTGAGTGCCATCATATCGTAAGCAATCACCCTGGCTGGGCCAATTTGAGGAGGATTAATGTAAAAGCAATCCGCACCTCTGAACTCAAAGTGTTCCTTATGTTTTGAATCACTTAAGCAGGCAACATGATAGCGAATAGCTCCACTTTTTTGACGGCTGACTAATTCCTCAACAAAGGTTTCAAAGCCACCATATTTTGCTGGCAATCCTCGGCTACCAATAATAAATACATCCTGCATCCACAATGCCCCATTCTAAATTATAATCATTTAACAATTATAGCATATTTATAGTCTGTTTGCGACATTTTACCAACAGGAAAAGCCCCACCACAAGGACAGAGCTTCTTATATCACCTATTTTTTTGTATCCTGTTTATAAAATTCTTGTAAAGCATCTTGCCACATAGGGATTACAAATCCTGTTGCTTTAGCCTTATCTAAATTCATCGTTGAATTGAGTGGACGTTTTGCTTTGGCTGGAAAAGCTGATGAGTCAACTGGAACTACTTCAACATCTGTATCTTTTAAAATTTCTTTAGCAAAATCATACCAACTTGTATCTTCTTTCGAGTCATTTGAAAGGTGATAATAGCCAAATGCTTTATTATTTTCTGCCAAATGACACATGAATTCCGCTAAAGTTCTTGTCCAAGTTGGTCGACCGAATTGATCGTTAACAACAGTCAGCTTAGAGTGTGTTTTTGCTAAATTTTGCATAGTAAAGACAAAATTCTTGCCATAATTACCAAAAACCCAAGCCGTCCTAATAATATAATATTTCTTAGTATATTTTTCAACAGCTTCTTCCCCTAGTCGCTTGGTGCGACCATACTCTGTTTGTGGGTCAGGAATATCTGTTTCAAACCATTCTTGTCCAACTGTTTTTGTTCCATCAAAAACATAATCGGTAGAGATATACACCAAGGTAGCATCATACTTTTGACAAGCTTTGGCAATATTTTCTGTCCCATCAACATTGATAGCTTGATTCAAAGCTTTCCCTTCATCTTCAGCCGCATCTACTGCTGTATAAGCCGCACAATGATAGACTAAAGTAGGTTTTACTTGTGCGAAAACTTGGTCTACCATATCTTCATTAGTAATATCCATCTCTGCAACATCAACAGCTACATATTCTTCATTACGTTCATCAAGTAAATATCGTAACTCTGTCCCAAGCTGGCCATTACTTCCTGTGATTAAAATCATAACTTCTCCTTTAAAGAATTATTAATTAGATATTCTGAGAATAATTAACTATTTCTTCATTATTCTACACTAAAAAAGAGAATATTTCATCTCTTTACCATTATGTTAACGAATGCCCAAAGCAATTCTCGCATAGCGACTCATTTTCTCTACAGTCCATGCTGGATACCAAACCAATTTCACTTCCGAACTAGTGACTTCTGGAACCTCTCTCAAGACATCATAAATTTGATCAGTTAATAAATCTGCTAAAGGACAGCCCATAGTTGTTAAAGTCATATCAATTTCTGTATGACCAGAATCTGAAAAACGAATCTCATAAATCAGACCTAGGTTAACAATATCAATTCCTAATTCTGGGTCAATTACCATTTCTAAAGCCTCAAGGATGCGATCTTTAATTTTTGTAATTTCCTCTTCACTGTATTTTTGGTTTTCTGACATGCAGTTCCCTTTATCCTCATTATTCTGATTATTTAACTCTAGGAGAACGAAGCTAAATCTTAGAAACATGTAAAGTATCTTATTTACTGCTTGTTCTCTGAAACTCAGCTCCAATTACTAACTCATTGTTAAGAGTTTCCGCTTATATTTTTTAATTTTTTATTTTAAACATCAACCGGGCACAGACTTTTTTTATCTTAAACCTAGCCTTAAAATCCTTCGCTGGAATGCTTTAATCCTCTATAAAATCTCTTAATTGTTTGCTTCTGCTTGGATGACGAAGTTTTCGTAAAGCTTTCGCTTCGATTTGGCGAATACGCTCACGCGTCACGTTGAAGACTTTACCTACATCTTCAAGCGTGCGCATTTTACCATCATCTAAACCAAAACGTAAGCGTAAAACATTTTCTTCGCGGTCTGTTAATGTATCTAAAACTTCATCTAATTGCTCACGAAGAACGACACGTGTTGTATAATCGACTGGGTTTTCAATCACTTCATCTTCGATAAAATCACCTAAATGACTATCGTCTTCTTCTCCGATTGGTGTTTCCAAAGAGACCGGTTCTTGAGCAATTTTAAGAATTTCACGCACTTTATCTGGCGTCATCTCCATCCGTTCTGCAATCTGTTCTGGTGTAGGATCTTGACCTAATTCTTGCAGGAGATTTCTTTGTTCACGAACTAACTTATTAATTGTTTCAACCATATGAACTGGAATACGAATAGTACGAGCTTGGTCTGCAATAGCACGCGTAATAGCTTGACGAATCCACCAAGTTGCATAAGTTGAAAATTTAAAACCTTTAGAATAATCAAATTTATCTACGGCCTTCATTAGTCCCATGTTGCCTTCTTGAATTAAATCAAGGAATTGCATACCACGTCCCACATAACGTTTAGCAATTGATACAACTAAACGTAAGTTTGCCTCCGCTAAACGCTGTTTAGCATCTACATCACCTTCAGCAACAGCAATCGCTAGTTCTTTTTCTTCTTCACTTGTTAAAAGTGGAACGACCCCAATTTCTTTCAGATACATTCGTACTGGATCATTGACTTTAGCTGAATTACTACCAATCAACTGCTCATCTGTTAATTCTTCTGGTTTTGGTTCTTCGACAATATATTTTGTTGACGGGTTTCCCTCTTTATCCGTAATTGAAATACCACCATCTGTTAGACGTTCTAATAAATCATCAATTTGGTCAGCGTCCAACACAAAAGGAATAACAAGTTTTTCTGTCACCTCATCATCAACAGCAGTACCTTCTTTTTTATGGTTACGAATGAATTCGGCAACTTGAACATTAAAAGTTGTTATTTCGTTTTTTTTAGTCATATTTTCCTCTATTCCATTTTCCTTTTCTGTGCAATTAGATTTTCTAAAACTTCTAAGGCTAGTTGGTGATCTCCATTATTACTGGATTCTCGTACTTGTTTACCTTGCCTATGGATATCTCTTTCCCTCAGTAATTTGTCACGCTTTGTTAAAATATCAGTAATTTCACTTTCAGTCACTTCCTCAGGTAAATGTTCTTCTAAAACACGATAATAAGCTTGGTTAACGTCTTCTGATAGATTGGCCAAGTCAATTGGACTGACCTCTCCATTTGCCTTTAAAACAAGAAATAATTCCTGTAGAGCTGGTGTGTCAAAATAGAAATCGTCCTTTAGTCTAAACTCATTAAGTAAATACTCATGATGAATTAAACGGTGTAAAAGTTGATTTTCTGTTCTCACCAAAGCCGTAACGTTTTTAGTAACCGGCAAAGTCATAATAGGCGTTTCTGATGGAGCTATCTGTACTTGACGTCTTTGTCGATCTTGAACCCGGTAAGTATTGACTGTCTGTTCCACCTGCAAGTAGTCAAAGTCCGGTAAACTATCAGCCACTTTGTTAATGTATAAATTTTGAGCTGTTATTGAAGGGGCTTGAGCAATAATCCGAGCAATCTCTTCCACATAAGCGATTTGAGCTTGTAAATTATCTGTATTTTCTGGCTTTAAATACCTAATAAAAAATTCAACGTCACTAATTCTTGAGTTTTCTAATAGATTAGCTAGTTCTTCTGCTGAATACTTTTGGACAAATTCGTCTGGATCCATCTTGTTCGGGATAAGAACAATTTCAACTTGGAAAGCAGACAATAAGTCTATGGATTTAGCAATAGCATTTTGACCAGCATCATCACCATCATAAGTTAAAATCACTTTGTTGGTTAGTGGTTTTAAATGGTTAATATGCTCCTGAGTTAACGCTGTCCCCATTGAAGCAATAGCATTTTCACAACCCGCTTTATAGGCTGCGATGACATCCATAAATCCTTCCATCAAAAAAACTTCATGTTTTTTGGCAATAACCGGCTTAGCCTTATCCAAATGATAAAGTTCATAAGATTTATTAAAAAGTAGTGTCGCTCGTGAATTTTTATATTTAGCTAGGTTTTTATCCTGATCCTCTTTAGTCCAAATTCTACCTGAAAAAGCAATAGTCTGACCGCGATCATCCGCTAAAGGAAACATGATGCGATTACGAAAAGCATCATATACAGTATTAGATGTCTCAGATAAATTAAATAACCCTGATGCTGTTAAAGTCTCTTCTGAGTATTTTTTGGAAAGTGCCTGATAAAGGTAGTCTGGTTCAGCTGGGGCTAGTCCAATATTAAAATGCTCAATCAGATTATCATCTAAACCACGCTGATATAAATAGTTTCGAGCTTCTTGGCCTATTTTTGTGGTTTTTAGAACAGCTTGATAAAACTTCTGAGCATCTTGATGTAAATCAATAAGTTCTTGATGAGTTTTCTTTTTAGGCGACTGACTTTGAGGCTTGGGAACATCTAAAACGATACCACTCTTTTCAGCAAGAATGCTAACACTCTCTAAAAAAGGAACTTGCCGATATTCTTCAATAAATTTAAAAACATCGCCTGAGCGACCACAGCCAAAGCAATGAAAGAATTGTCGATCCTCAATAACATTAAAGGACGGTGTCTTTTCTTTATGAAAAGGACATAGTCCCAGATAATGTCTCCCCGAACGAGAAAGACTGACAACTTCACCAATGACATCAACAATATTGACAGCATTTTTAATCTGGGAAATCTTTTCTTTGTCTATAGCCAAACTGTCACCTCCCCAGAAAAAACCCATTGTATTTTTACATTTTATTATACCATCTACCAGCTTGTTTGTAAATTTTTAAAATTGAACACAATTGCTGTCTTTTATATGAAAACTGTGATATGATTAAGTTATTAAAAAAAGGGGAATTCTCATGATTAAAGAATTAAAAGAATTTTTATTTAAAGGCAATGTCTTAGACCTAGCTGTTGCTGTTGTTATTGGTGCTGCTTTTAAAGCAATCATTGATTCATTAGTGGCTGATGTCATCACACCATTAATCTTGAATCCTGTTCTTAAGGCTGCTGGTGTATCAAACATTGCAGAACTTGCATGGAACGGTGTTAAATATGGAAGTTTCATTGCCGCTGTTATCAACTTCTTAATCGTTGGTACAACCTTGTTCTTCGTTGTTAAAGCTGCTAACAAGGCAATGTCCTTCAGAAAAAAAGAAGAGGAAGAAGTTATTGCTGGCCCTACTCAAGAAGAACTCCTCGTTCAAATTCGCGACTTACTTGCAAGCAAATAATAATCCTTAAGGAGTTGGTTTCCAACTTCTTTTTTGATACCCTATTAAAGTCAAAAACAACCTTCCAACAGAAGGTTGTTTTTTTATCTAAATTTAGAATTTTTTACGTTTGCGAGCTGCTTCTGATTTGCGTTTACGTTTTACAGAAGGTTTTTCGTAGAATTCACGTTTACGTGATTCTTGAAGAGTTCCAGCTTTAGTAACAGAACGTTTGAAACGACGAAGAGCATCATCCAATGATTCGTTTTTACGTACTACTGTTTTTGACATATGTTTCACCTCCTCAAGATATTGTAACATTTACACGTTCTTTAACATATTACATGACTTTTGAGAAATTGTCAATAAAATTTATTCCTAACAATAATACTTTTTCTTACATTTAATTTACTCAGTATAAACTCCCTTTAAGAAATCCTTTGGACTTTAAAAGACGGCTTGCAATGGAAGACTTACGAAACCGAAACCACTTCTAAGTTTTCTCCTCCTAGCAAAACAAGATACTTTTCGACGGTGTCTATATTATAAGCTTGTGACAAAGCTTCTGCATATAAGGCTATTTGACCGGCATATTTTTTCTGTAGATCACTTGCTTGGTGATATTTATCGGTCTTATAATCAAAAAGAATGATTTTATCATCAAAAAGTAAGTAACCATCAATAATTCCACGCACCACAAACTTTTCTTGACTAAGGATGTCTTTTTTGAGCATAGCAAATGGGGCTTCACGGTGTAGCTTCTGGTAATGATTACAAATGAGTTGTCCAAGAGCAGTCTGATTGAAAAACTGAATAACCTTATTAAGATTTAGCTTAGCTTTTAGAGCCTCGGTAGCATTAACCAAGGTCAAAGCCCTTTGAACACTTTCTTGCGTCACTCTCTCGGAAACCTGAATTTTTTGCATCAACTCATGTAAGCTAGCACCAATTTGACTAGCATCAATAGGAGGATTTTCACTAAAATCTGGCAATACAAACGAAGATTGAGTTAAAGGTCGGCTTTTTTCTATAATAGCAACTCCTTCAGAGTCCATAATTGGTTGATAAAAATCTTTAATCTGACTCGGTGTCTGAACCGTTGGTAAATGAATAGCCGCATGATAGGTCTGGTTTAACTGATTAACTTTTTCTAACATGTCTAAAGCACGCGCAATATGATCAGACTGCCTATTATGTGCCAAATTATCAGAGTTCAAAACCTCTTTGACGGCTAATTGTCCAATAGCATCATCACTTAAATCACTATCACTTTCAAAACGGAGGTCAAAATAAAGTTCTTCTTGTGTAAAGCTTTCTCGAATAGCTAAAAACCAATCTTGGAAGCTTTGGAGATTTTCACGCACTGTCCTAGGCAAATGGTTTCCTTCTCTTTGCCCATCGTACTTGTCACCTAACTTCTCTTGACTTCCCTTGCCAATCAAGTATAATTTCTTTTCAGCCCTAGTCATAGCAACATAAAGTAGGCGCATCTGCTCTGAAAGCGTAGCTCGCTTCAAAGATTTTTTATTAATCTGATAAGGAAGCGTTTCTAAACTTACCTTTAAACTTGATAATTGCTCTGCATCCAAAAGGGTTTTAAAATCAGCTAAGTATTTAATACCTATCCCCTGATGACGATCAAGAATAGCTGGTGCATACAAATCCTTAAAACTAAACTTTTTATCACAGTTTAAAATAAATACATATTTGAACTCTAATCCTTTAGATTTGTGAATCGTCATTAAATTGACTGCATCCTTGGCCTGAACAATATCAACATCAGCTAGATCATTTTCAGTCTCTAAGATTTTATCAATCATCGTGATAAAGCGTGATAGGCCTCTGTAGCCTGTTTTTTCAAATTGACTAGCTCTTAATGCCAGAGCATATAAATTAGCTTGCGCTTGTTCTGCTTTGGGGCTGCTAGCCACATAATCAAAGTAGAAACGGTCATTATAAATTTTCCAAATTAAATCATACAAACTATTGTTTTTAGCAAAAAGGCGCCAATGATTTAAAGTCTTATCAAATCTTATTAGGCTATCTTGTAACTCATTAGTTACTAAATCTGGATAAAGACCTTGCTTAGATAAAGCATTTTGAATTTTTTCATAGAAGCTTTCCACCTTATCTTGCCTAGACTCCTGTAAGGCTACTCTAGCTAGCTGATCTTCATCAAAGGCAAACATTGGTGATTTAAGTAAGGCGACTAAGGCATAGTCATTCAGTGGATTATTGATAGTCCTTAAGGTATCTAGCATGACCATTATTTCTACCGATTGCAGATAGTTATATAGTCCACCATCAGACACTAATGGAATCCCCAAATGATTAAAAGTTCTCAGGATATTATCATTTCTTGTCCGTGAAGAAACTAGTAGGGTGATATCCGAAAAAGCTACTTGTTCTTCATTATGAAGACGAATAATTTCTTTAGCAACAATTTTTACCTCACCAGGTGAGAGTTGATTGTCACTAAGCGTCTCAGTAGAATCTGAATGCTGACTCTGATCTTGACTGTCTGTATCATAGATTAAGAATTGACATCTGTTTTCTGGAAAACTTTCTCGTTGAAGAGAACTACCAGGCAATAACCGATGACTAGCATCATAAAGGATATCACCAACCTCTTCATCCATTAAATGAGAAAATATTGCATTAGTAACGTTCAAGACTTCTGATTGACTTCGAAAATTTTCTTTCAATAGAATCAATTTGCCATTTTCCAAGTTTTCTTGATAATCTTTGAACTTTTGATTAAAAATAAGTGGATCTGCTTGTCTAAAACGGTAGATTGACTGTTTAATATCTCCTACCATAAAACGATTATGACCGTTTGACAATAATTCTAAAAGCTTCTCTTGAATATGATTATTATCTTGATACTCATCAACCATTATTTCATGGTATTTATTCTGATAAGAAGCCTGAATCTCAGGGTTATTTTCCAATATAGCAATCGCAAAATGAGCAATATCAGAAAATTCAAAAGCATTCTCGTCTATTTTCGCTTTTAGATAGGCTCTGCTAAAATCAATGACAAAAGCTTGTAAACTGTTTAATAACGGCAAAGTTTCTGGTTGAAAAGTAAAAATGGTTTCTAAATGCTTCACATCTTTTAAACGTGTTTGTAAGTCTTTAAAAATACTATATTTTCGCTTATTGACCGTCACAGTGTCACCACTCGGTAAAAGTGCCAAAATGTCTCTAGCTAATTGACTAATCTGTTCTTTCCCATAATAGGTCTCAAAGTGAAGCGACCATTCTTGCAATAATTCGATCATCTGCAGATGCTTTTGGTATTTGGCACTAGGTTTTCCTGCTTTTGTCAGTTGTCCATAATCTTCTAATTCTGTCAAATCACGCAGACTCTCTGCTGTCCTCTTCATGCTTTGGAGCAAAGCTTCTATATCAGCATCTGGCAAACTATCAAAACCGGTGTAGGCCTCACTAGCTCTTAGAAAAGTATTCTCTAACCATTCCAAAGGATCTTCAGTTGATTGGCTAAAGTCATAAATCTTATAGACAATTGCTCGAAATCCTTTAGAATCTTTTCGGTTTCCGGAGAAATTTTTGACTGTTTTCATAAAGGTCACAGCCTCTTCTGAATCCATATATTTAGCAAAAATCGATTCATAAATCCTGTTTTTGAGGATATCTTGTTCCGACTTGTCCTGCATAATTCGAAACTTCGGCGATATCCCTAATGTGTAGCTATATTCGGACAAGAGCCTCTGGGTAAAGGCATCCATTGTCCCAATGTCTGCTTGAGGAATTACTTGTAATTGCTGATTTAAATAAGCTTTCCATTCGGAATCACTACTCTCTTTGATTAAGGCTAAGAGTCTCTTTTCTAAGCGTTCTTTCAGTTCAGTAGCTGCTTTAACTGTAAAGGTCGAGATAAACATCTTATCTATTGCAATGCCACGCAACACTTTGTCAATAATCCGTTCAACCATAACAAAAGTTTTTCCTGAACCAGCTGATGCAGAAACCAAAACATTCTGTCCATTACAATAGATTGCTTCAATTTGCTCAGGGGTTCGTTTTTGTACCTTGTCAGATCCAGCCTCCCTTTTTTGCAGTTCCTTTATTTCCTTATCACTTAAAAATTCTGGAAAGATCATATTACTGGGTACCTTCCTGTCTATCTTTCATTAAGTCTAATAATATTTCTTTTTTATTTTTCCCCGTAACAGTTACTAACGATCTAGCTTGTCCAAAATCCAAGTCAGCTTCAAATCCCGTTATGGCCTTCAATTGATCCCCTTGAACTGATTTTCCATCCTTAGTGTAGGGATTAATGAGAAAATGACCTTGACGAATTTTTTCTTCAGCCCTTAAATATAACCATTCATTATAGGCTAACAGTAATGCAACTTCTTCTTCAGTGAAAGTATTGTTGGTAATATGGTAGGCACCAGAAGCCAAATGTTCTTTTTCACTTTCCATAAAAATACCTTTATAGGTCAGTTCTTTATAGTGGTCTTTCAAAAGCTTACTATCCAGCTCTTGATATGTAGCCAAGTCGAGTTTTGGCTCTTGCATATGCAAGTACATAGCACCAAAAATAGGGTGATCACTTTCATAGCGCCTTTTCAAGGCTGACAAATAAGTTAGCAACTGCGAGTTTAAGCCATTGAAAAAGAGAGTTAAATCAAAAACATTAGCACTTGACTTATAGTCCACTATACCGACACTTTTATCAGGCAGTTGATCAATGCGGTCTATCGTTCCATTAATAATTAACTTGTCCTGGATTGGCAACTGAAATTTTTCTTCTTGCGCTAAGACCTGAACATGTTTATGGGCTTTAAAAATATCTGTAGTCGCTTTAGCAATTTCTTCTAAAAGATGAAGGCTATAGCGCCCTTGTGCATCTTCCTGATAAAAATATTTGAAACTCGCTTCTTGATTCGTCTGTTCGATTGCCCTTTTGACCTTATTATCAAAAGTTAGTTCTGAAGCATCTGCCATTACCCGTTCAAATACACGATGTAAGTAGGTCCCATGTTGACGGGCATCTGGATGTATTGACTCTGTTTCTTGCAAACCTAGAATATATTGTAAAAAATACTTATATTGATTATCATAAAAAACAGTTAAGGCTGAATTAGATAAATAGATAGGCTTTTCTTCTGGAAACCGAGTTTGAATGACTTCTTTTGATAGGGTTTTGGTTTGTAAATGTTTTTTGGTCTGAGGGAATACTAAGTTTTCTTTTTTCAAGCGTCCTTTAAGATAACGTAACATAACCGTCCAAAAGTTTTCTTCTTCTGGACTAAGTTCTATTTGACTAGTATTCAATTGAATGACTTGAGATAGAAGAGATTTATAATTTCCAATATCAGTATCCATATCAGAGAATCGACTTTTCCCTTTTTCAAGCAAAGGAATGCCAAAAGCTAGTAGTAAGGAAATATAAGGTGAAAGCTCTACCGATACCTCGTTTAATTGCATTGGCACACTAAGTACTAATTCTTGATTTGCAGAATTAAAAAGAGAAAGTGCCATAAAATGATTTTTTTTAGTTGTTTCATGGCTTGAAACTTCAAATCGCTGAAACGAAGACAGCTTTTGATTGGTTAACGCACGCTCCTGATCATTTATTAAGCTCTTCTTAAGGGTCACTTTAGGAAAATGAGCACTAGTCATTCCAATAGCGTAGACAAAAGCCTTACTATGCGGTTGAACTAAGTCGTACGATTTGATCGTAACGACATCTAAAGTTGCTGGCACAGCTCGATAATTCGCTGTCTGCATTCCCGTTTTAATAAGCTTAAAAGCGTGTTCTAGGCTAATGATTTCGTCTTTAAAAATGTGATAAAATTGCTCTAAAATAGAAGTGAAAACCTTCCAAACTTCTAAATCCTTTTCCTGCTCATTTTCATTTTGAGCATAGCTAAGCTGCTCAAGTTTTGTCGGCAATTCAACTTGATTTAGGAAGGTCAACAAATGATTCATAAAGCTTTCGCCTGTTTGTTGTTTTTGACTATATAATGTTTCCAAGGGACTATAAATAACTTCTCGAAGCCTATTTATAGCATCAAGATCAAATCTTCGACGCTCGTGCCTATCTAGTGGGTTTACAGAAAAGGTTTTAGCAAACTTACGAGAACCGTTGATATCAGCAAATTGGACATAGGCTTCAAATTGATCTAAATCAAAATCCTCAAAATGACCAAATAAACCTGTTTTTAATAGAGACAAGATATCTTCGTTACGCCAATTATAGCGATAAATACGCTCAAGCGCGTCTATAAATTGCACAAGGGTGTGATGAGACATCGCTTCTGCTTTACCAAAATAATAAGGAATTTCGTATTTGTCAAAGAGCTGACCAATCTGTAATTGGTAACTGTCAAGATCTCCTAATAAAACAAGAATATCCTTGTAACGGTAGCCCTCATACAGCTTTTGACGGATGCTTTTGGCAACATGCTCAATTTCATCTTTTTGATTGAGACTTTGCCAAATTTGGAAGGAGTTCTTATCTTGTGAACTTAACTGGCTCTCTGACTCAGAAAAGTCAAAATGTGCTTCTAAAAGCTTGGTAAGATTTCTGAAACTTTCAGGATAAATCGTCCGACTCTTAATATATTGTGCCTTGACGTGATAAGTTTGAGAAAGTTCGCGAAAAAAATCAATACTAGCTTGATAAATATTACCTTCGGTAAAACTTTTGGAATAGGCTTTTTGACTAAGATAAGTGCCAACAACAACCTGATGGCATTTTGCATCAAGTTGCGCGACCAAATTAGCCTCTTCAGTAGAGAAGCGAGTAAAACCATCGATAATAAGAACAGTCTGGCTAAGTTGATCATCTATTTGTCCGCTGGCTACGACTTGAGAAAAATAATCAAGAACACTTGTCTCTTCAAGTTGGTAGCTTACCATCAAGTCCTCAACAGCAAGAAAAATGGATATGAAATCATTCTTCTTCTCAGGGTCTTCCATTTCAAGCTCTGTTACTGCAATATTCGCTGCTTTAAGTTCTTTATATAAATCAATTAACTGCAGTATAAATGCTAGATCTCCTTTTAAATGATAATAACGTTTTAAATCAGATTCTGTTAATTGGTCTAAAGCACGGTAAAAAATCATTGATAAAGCCGTATCATCAATTGGTAAACTTGTTTTAATTTCATTTAGAGTAAAATAACGTGCCAGCTGACCAAATCTAGTTACTGTAATGGCAAATGAAGCTTCTTGACTGAGCGTTTCTAAGACGGCTCTTTCTTTCTCAAACGAAAGAGAATTTGGAGCGATGTAAAAAACACGACACCCTTCTTTGGCATAGTTATCAGCCTCTGTAACTAAAAGTTCTGTTAAAGAATATTGCAAATCTGTATAAAGTAATTTCATTTTGACCCTTCGTTTTCCTGAATGCTTTCTTCTATTATATCAAATCAAATCACAAAAACTATTTAAGTGCTATTTTTGAATTAAAAACAGCACTTCCAACCTAATATTCAAGCAATTCTCATAAAAATACTTTATAATAGTTATAAGTACTAAAAAGAGGGGAAAACAAAATGAAAACTGATGATCTTAGAGAAAGTCAAAATGTCGAAGACCGTCGCAATGAAAGTTCTGGTTCCTACAGTGGAGGTGGTAGCGGAGCAGGGCTACTTCTACAACTCCTTTTTTCTCGGGGAGGCTGGAAAACAAAACTTGTTCTTTTAATTGTCTTATTGGTGATGGGGGGTGGTGGTCTAACTGGCATCTTCAATGGAGGTCACTCTACTAACAACAATAATCCCTATCAATCTACAAAAGTGACACGAACAAGTGGCGATAAAGCTAGTAACCAACAAGTTCAGTTTGTTAGTAAAGTTTTTGCTTCCACCGAAGACTATTGGGTAAAAGAATTTGAAAAACGAGGTAAAACGTATAAAAAACCAACCTTAGTACTCTATACCGGTTCTATTACGACGGCTTGTGGACAGGGTCAAGCATCCTCAGGACCCTTTTACTGTTCAGGTGATAACAAGGTATATCTAGACATTTCTTTTTATAATGAATTATCTGAAAAATATGGTGCCTCTGGTGACTTTGCTATGGCATACGTTATTGCCCATGAAGTTGGTCACCATGTACAAAATGAACTAGGTATAATGGAAAAGTACGCCAATGCCCGTAAAGGAAAAAGTCAAACTGACGCCAACAAACTTAATGTTCAACTTGAGCTCCAAGCCGATTACTATGCTGGAGCATGGGCTAATTATGTTCAAAATCAAGGCCTTCTTGATAAAGGAGATATTGAAGAAGCCATGAGAGCCGCAAATGCCGTAGGGGACGATACCTTGCAAAAAGAAACCTATGGTAAAACCGTTCCAGACAGCTTCACACATGGAACATCTGAACAACGTCAACGATGGTTTGATAGGGGCTACCAATATGGTGATCTTGAACACGGGAATACCTTTGAGGTAGCTTATAGCAACTTATAGACAAAGTAAAAGAACTGTACCCAAGCCAGTTCTTTTACTTTGTCTATGTCTTATTTATAAGATTGTCTTGAAATCAATCTTAATAGCTACATCTGGAGCTAGAAGTTTGCTAACACGGCATTTCTGTTTTATAAAAGCTATTAATTGGTCTTGTTCTTGTCGGCTAAGTTGCACTTTCATGTGAACCGTAAGAGTAAATGTACGGTCATCATAATGCGATTCTGTTTTAAGAGATAATTCATCCATCTTTTCATAAGTCTTAAAATATGATTGGACACACATGGTGACACAGGATGCTAAGGCTATATTGAGCAAGCTCATTGGTGTTTCACCATCATCAGTTACCCCAAATAATTCTATTTCTGCCCCATAGCCTTTTGATTTTGTATGATATAGATAGTCGCCTCTTATCTCTGTTTGATACATCTTCTACCTCCTTTAAACAGCCTTATTATACCAAAAAGAACAAGTTCAAATACCTATAAGCTTATAGGTATTCCTTGTTCCTTTTTTTATCTTATTTGCGCGCCAGCTTCTTCTACTAGGGCATTCGTAATCTTGTCCATATATTTTGTAACATCTTCATCACGCAAACTTTCTTGCGGATTTTGAAACATTAAGCTATAAGCCATTGATTTTTTACCTGACTCAATATGGTCACCAGCATAAACATCAAATAATTTTATAGATTCTAAATATTTAATTCCTAAGTTCTCAATAATACTTATAATATCTTGATGACTAGTACTATCATCAACTAATATAGCAATATCACGTGAAACTGCTGGTACTTTACTAATTTCCTTGAAGATTTGACTTGACTTCATATTCTCTTCAATCATTTGTAAGTTTAACTCAGCTACATAGGTTTCAGGAATATCATAATCATTAGCTACTTGAGGATGTACCTGTCCAACAAAACCAACCGTTTGATTATTTAAGATGAGGCGCGCTGTTCGACCAGGATGCATGCTAGCCATTTCTTTTTCAGCAACAAAATTAACCTTAATCCCTAATTTATCGAATAAGCTCTCAAGAATCCCCTTAGCATAGAAGAAATCCACGGACTGTGCTTGCGTTTGAAAATCTTTCTCAGCAACTAAACCAGAAATTGCAAAAGCAAAAGTATCAATTTCATTCGGTAAATCACTTTTAGGATTACCCTCTTGCTCAAAGATTTTACCAATTTCATAGATAGCTAGATTCTTTTGCTTACGTGCTACATTATAAGCAACCGTATCCAACATACCAGATACAATATTCTGGCGAAGAGCTGATCTTTCAATGGTCATTGGCCACATTAACTCTGTAAGCTTACTTGGTCTATTAGCAAATGCTTGCGCCTTTTCAGGAGTGGTCAAAGCATAAGAGATAATTTCTGTTAGCCCTGCTCCTTCGACGATTGCTCTTACACGTCGACGTAAAACTTGACTTGCAGATAGTTCTCCAGCAGTTCCCCCAGCTTCTGGAAGAGTTGTAGGTAGCTTATCATAGCCATAGATACGCGCAATTTCTTCTACTAAGTCTGCTTGAATGCTGATATCCCAACGACGGCGTGGCACAGATACCGTAAAGGCTGAGGCATCTCCTTTTAGGCCAAAACCGAGTTTAGCAAAGATTTCCTCAATATCTGCATAAGTTAAATCCGTGCCAAGGCGAACATTAACATAATCCAAAGTTGTTAGAACTTGAATAGGGTCGGTGGGCAACTGTCCAGCTTGTACACGTCCAGCAAGTACTTGTCCCTGTGCCAACTCCTCCAACATAGCTGCAGCAAAATCAAGTGCTTCTAGGACCGTGTCATAATTAACCCCTTTTTCAAACCGTGATGAGCTCTCTGAACGTAAGTTAAGTCGGCTACTTGTCTTACGAATTGACTTGCCATCAAAAACAGCAGCTTCCAGAACAATCTTTGTAGAGCCGTAATCAATCTCTGTTTCTTTTCCTCCCATGACACCAGCTAAAGCAACAGGCTTGTCATTAACTGTTATGACAATATCTTGGGAAATCAATTGACGTTCTTCACCGTCTAATGTGATTAACGTTTCACCATCACGTGCTTGACGAGCAACAATGGAATGGTTAGCAAACTTATCCAAATCAAAAGCGTGCATTGGTTGACCAAAATAAAGCAAAACGTAGTTGGTCACATCTACAACGTTATTAATTGGACGAATGCCAGCATTCATTAAAAGATTTTGTAACCACTGTGGACTGGGTTGAATAGTTACATTCTCAACCACACGACTAGCGTAGGTTAGAACATTATCTGATTCAATAGCAACAGAAAGCACATCAGAAGCTACTTTAGAACTTTCATGAATTTCTTTTTGAGGAAAGTGTACTTCTTTCCCATAAATAGCAGCTACTTCATGAGCAACTCCACGCATTGATAGAGCATCAGCACGATTTGGTGTGATTGACAACTCAATGATTTCATCATCTAAATCTAAATAAGGAAAAATACTCTCACCAGGCTTTGCATCAGTTGGTAAAATCTGAATGCCTTCAGCAAATTCTTTTGGAATAATAGAGTCTGATAAGCCTAATTCTTGTAAAGAACAGATCATTCCTAATGATTCCATTCCTCTAATTTTACCTTTTTTGATTTTGTAATTATCAGCAATCCGTGCTCCTGGCAATGCCACAATAACGTTAATTCCAGTTTTCACATTTGGCGCACCACAAACAATTTGTCTAGGCTCCTCGTCACCAGTATCTACCTGACATACATGTAAATGTGTCTCAGGAACATCTTGACAAGATAAAACATGCCCAACAACTAATTTTGATAGACCGGCTGAAGGAACTTCTACTCCTTCAACTTCTATTCCGGTTGTTGACATTTTTTCCGCTAATTCTGCTGAAGTCACATCAATGTCAACTAATTCTTTTAACCACTTATAAGATACTAACATACATCTCTTTCTTTCTATTTCAAGGATTTCTTCATCAGCCAATCGGTATCAACAAGATCCCCTACTGCAAATGAATGTTCTGAAAATTTTTCAAAGCCATACTTGCGATATAAGGACTGAGCCTTTAAATTATTTTCCCAAACTCCTAGCCAAACCCAGGCCTTACCCGATTCATATGCTTTTTTCAATGCAAAGTTAAATAAATAGTTTCCAAGCCCTAAACCTTGGTATTTATTTAAAATGTAAATGCGCTGAATCTCAAAAGCATCTTCTAATTCATACTCGGTTTGATCCTTACCCCAATTGACTTTGAGATAACCAACAATAGCACCATTCAAACGTAAAAAGTAAACTAGACTTTCATCACTCTTTAATTCTTGAGTGAGTATCTCAGTAGTATAAGCTTCTTGAAAAAATTCTTGCAATTGTTGTTCTGTGTTATGACCACCAAAGGTTTCTGTAAAAGTTTGAATGGCTAAGTCTCTTAATATTGCAATTTCCTCAACTTTTACTAAATCAATAGACAATTCTTTCTGCACGGCTATTCTCCCTAAACTTCTGTCTCGCTTGAATAAAGGCTATTTTTATTTAAATTGCTCAGAAAAACGCATATCACCCTGATAGAATCCACGGATATCATTGATTCCATAACGTAACATAGCGATACGTTCTTGACCAAGGCCAAAAGCAAAACCGGAATACTCTTCAGCATTAACACCCGACATTTCTAAGACACTTGGGTGGACCATTCCAGCGCCAAGAATTTCAATCCAGCCAGTTCCTTTACATACATTACAGCCTTTACCACCACATTTGAAACAAGAAATGTCAACCTCAACAGATGGTTCTGTAAAAGGAAAATAAGAAGGACGAAGGCGAATCTTACGCTCTTCACCAAACATCTTTTTAATAATCATTTCTAAAGTGCCTTTTAAATCTCCCATAGAAATGTTTTTACCAACGACAAGGCCTTCAATTTGGTGGAATTGATGGGAATGAGTCGCATCATCTGTATCACGTCGGAAAACACGACCAGGTGAAATCATTTTAAGTGAGCCTTTTGAAAAATCATGTTGATCAAGCGTACGGGCTTGAACAGGACTGGTATGAGTCCTAAGCAGGATTTCATCTGTGATATAGAAAGTATCTTGCATATCACGAGCTGGATGATCCTTTGGAAGGTTCATTCTTTCAAAATTATAGTAATCTTTTTCAACTTCAAAACCATCAACAATTTGGAAACCCATCCCTAAAAAGATATCTTCAATCTCTTCACTGATCTGTGTTAATATATGTCGGTTACCAATAGCCATTTGTCGACCGGGAAGTGTTACATCAATGCTTTCAGCATCAAGCTGATCTTGAATTTTAGCAGCCTCAACAACTTTCCCTTGTTGTTCAAAGGCCTTTGTTAACACATCACGTAATTCATTAACTTGCTTTCCAACTAAAGGACGCATGTCAACAGATAAATCTTTTAGACCTTTTAATAGCTCTGTTAAAGAACCTTTTTTCCCTAAAACAGCAACTTTTAAATTCTGTAATTCTTTACTATGATTGCCAGTAAGTTCTTTTAATTGATTTAAGGTTTGGTCTCGTAATGCTTCTAATTGCTCTTGTAAATCCATTGTTTTCCCTTCTTTAAGTGGACAAAAAAGCGTGCCAAAACTCCATATAAGCGGAGCGTTGACACGCGGTACCATCCGATTTCATCTGTAATAACAGACCTTAATTAGTGATCATATGTGAGTGAATTCCTTACATTTCCATCAAGAAGGCTTACAGTCTATGGCCCTCATTCCCTGATAATTTCCCTGTAATTACTAGTCTCACTGACTTCTATTCAATTAAAACTATTTTATCAAAAATGCTTTTAAAAAACAATAAAAATTATCTATAGTCAGCGAGTTACTATTCCAATCAGCTAGCTTTTTGATCACTTTGTTGCTCAACTTGACCTGTTTGATAATTAACCCTTAACCCTTTTTGAACATTTGGTACAAAAACATTAAATTCCAAGTGACCATCATCCGATTTTGCTTCTAAGTGGCTTCCACTAGAAATAATATTATTCTTTTCATAAAGTAAGGTCACTCTATAACGAACCCGCTTATTTCTATCTAAAGCTTTTCTGATTAAAGTTTCATAATAATTTTGTCCTGTTGAATCTGAGAGGTCAGCCTGGTTTGCCCAGGCCATTTGTACCGCAATATTACTTGGATTGCTAGTCGAAGCATCGTAGCCTTTTAAGCCACCTACCAAGGCATAACCTAATAAGTGACCTCTATCAACAGCGTGATCGTATTCACCTGGCAAGCCGTGGACTTGATGCCAACCGACTGGCTTCCAGAAGCTATAACCATTACCAGTTTCATTGCGGTTACGGTATTGTCTTGTTGATTTGGTTAACAAAGCATTGGCTCTAAAAGGAACTTTCTTACTCTCTACTATCTTGATTTCATTATTTGCATAAGGTACACTTGAAACTTTTGCCTTCAAATCAGTTTTATTGTTATTTATGATGAAAGCACCAGCACCATTCCACACAATTTTCTGACCTAATTGCTTTTTCACTTGTGGAGTAAGCACTGAGCTAGCTAACTGATAACTAGGTGTGGCAGGATTAGTCGAATTTTTAGAGACTTTTTGATTTTTTCCTTGACCAGAAATAGTCTGTAACACTTGCTGAAATGGGTTATCAGATGCAAGATAATGGCCCTGAGTGAAGGCGATTAGCCCAGTAATGAGCAGAGCTAGCAGAATCCCGTTAACCTTTTTGAAATGTGGCTGTTTTTTAGACATTTTTCCTCTCAGTCAAAAAGTAGGCTAAGCCTACTTTCCAGTAAATTTATTAATTAACTCTGTCCATTTGGCTATTGACAGAATCGATGAGGCATGTTGACCATCGCCAAATATGCTATAGCCAATCATCAAACCAATAGCTAAAAATAAACAGGCCAAGAAGGCTACTACCACCAGTAAACCAACCTGTTTAGCAACATATTTCCATCCAGTCGTCATCACTAGTCCTCACTTATACGTTCGATTTTTGCACCCAATTTTGCTAATTTTTCATGAAATTGATAATAACCGCGGTCCAAGTGTGAGAGTTTTGTCACAGTAGTTTTCCCCTTGGCAACCATACCACTCAAAATAAGAGCAGCGCTTGCACGAAGGTCAGTGGACATGACCGGCGCTCCTTGTAAATCATGACCTCCATGAATCATCGCAGTATCCCGTAAAATTTCTGAGTGAAGCCCCATACGGCGCATTTCCTCTAGATGTTGGAAACGATTTTCAAAAACAGTTTCAATCATTGTTGACTCACCCTCAACAACTGCCATTAAAGCTGTGAATTGTGCTTGCATATCAGTTGGGAAACCAGGATGTGGTAAAGTTTTCACTGTCACAGGTTTTAGTTTGGAAGTATCAGACTTAATACGAATACCATCTGTTTCTTCTGTAACCTCAACCCCCATTTCTTTCAATTTGGAAATAAGAGGACGATTATGTTCCCAAACAGCATCTTTAACAAGAACATTGCCAGAGGTCATGGCAGCCGCAACCATAAAAGTGCCTGCTTCGATTCGATCTTGAACAACGTCATGTTCAACACCGTGTAATTCAGTCACACCTTTAATAGTCAATGTTTCAGTTCCAGCCCCTTTGACAATAGCTCCCATTTTATTTAAGAGTTGGGCTAAATCAACGATTTCTGGTTCACGTGCAGCATTTTCAATAGTTGTCGTGCCCTCAGCTAAAGTTGCTGCCATCATTAGATTTTGAGTAGCTCCAACTGACGGGAAATCCATATAAATTGTTGCTCCCTTGAGGCGAGTTGCACTTGCTGTGATATCTCCATTACTCTGTTTAATTTCTGCTCCCATAGCCTCTAAGCCTTTTAGATGCAAGTCAATCGGACGACTACCAATTGTACAGCCTCCTGGCATAGAAACCTTTGCGTGACCATTTCGAACCAAAATCGGGCCTAAAACAACAATAGAAGCGCGCATTTGGCTAACATACTCATAAGGTGCCTCATCTAAAATATCTCCAGAGGCATCTACAACAATTTCATTTGCTTCTTGATTAAATACTACCGGAATATTAAGACCACGTACTACATTGTTCATGGTAAAGACATCTGAAAGAATGGGAACATTACGTAAAACCGTTTTTCCTTCTGATGGTAGGATGGTTGCCGCTAACAAAGGGAGTACTGCATTTTTGGCTCCTTCGATAATAACCTCACCTTCTAATCTCGTTGTCCCACCTTCAATAATAATTTTATCCACGCTTTTCTCCATTTCCTTTGACTTTATAATATAAAATTATATCACATTTCTAATTTTCAGACCTTAACCAAGTACTAGAAGAGGGTTTGACTCATTTGAATTGGCTCCAAAATAAAATGACTAACCAAATAGCCCAAGACGATAGCTAGGAAAAAAACAAAAAGTTTTAATTTACCAATATTTTCAGGACTGCGATAAATGATTTTAGACCAGTCAAAAAGACTAATTAATAGTTGAAAACTAATACCGATAAAAAGTAAATGACTGATTAATTTTAATAAATTATTGATATATTCCATAGCAATATTATACCAAAAGTATAGGAACAAGAATAGGATTTCAGGCAAAATAAAAAAGACTCTATCACTAGAGTCAATTTTTATTTCTTTCCAACATTAATCCGATTCAAAGCACGCTGTAAGGCAATTTCAGCACGACGAGCTTGGTTAATATCCTTAGTTGATTTTGCTTCTTCGATATCACGCTCGGCACGTTTTTTAGCACGTTCGGCACGGCTAATATCTATATCACGTGAACGTTCGGCAGAATCAGCTACAATGGTAACAACATTATCCTTTACTTCAATAATACCACCGTTCACAGCAATCCAATCTACACTGTCAACATCGTCGGTAGGCCGAATTTTCATTTCATGAATAACCAAAGGTGCAATCATATTAATGTGATTAGGGAGAATTCCCATTTCACCCTCAGGCGTCGCTACTGAGATAAATTTCACCTGATGATCATATTTAATTCCGTCAGGTGTTACTACTTGAACTGTCATATGTGCCATAGTAGAACCTCACTAATATCCCATTTTTTTAGCTTTTTCGAGAACATCCTCAATTGGACCAACTGAACGGAAAGCATCTTCAGGAATATGATCATATTTCCCATCTAGAATTTCTTTGAAGCTACGAACTGTGTCTGCTACTGGAACATAGGAACCAGGTTGGCCTGTAAATTGTTCAGCAACATTAAAGTTTTGTGAAAGGAAGAATTGGATGCGACGTGCACGTCCAACTAATGTCTTTTCATCTTCAGATAACTCATCCATACCCAAGATAGCAATAATATCTTGAAGCTCACGGTAACGTTGTAGGACACGCTGAACTTCGGTTGCTACAGCGTAATGCTCTTCACCAACAATTTCAGGTGATAAGGCCCGTGAACTTGAAGCTAGAGGGTCCACAGCAGGATAGATACCCATCTGTGTCAATTTACGTTCCAAATTCGTTGTTGAATCCAAATGGGCAAATGCTGTTGCTGGGGCTGGGTCAGTGTAATCATCAGCAGGCACATAGATTGCTTGGATAGAGGTAACAGATCCTTTTTTAGTGGACGTGATACGTTCTTGTAATTGACCCATCTCAGTAGCAAGCGTTGGTTGGTAACCAACAGCAGACGGCATTCGACCTAGCAAGGCAGATACTTCCGAACCAGCTTGGGTGAAACGGAAGATATTATCGATAAATAATAGCACATCTTGACCTTCAACATCACGGAAATATTCAGCGATTGTTAAACCTGTCAAAGCAACGCGCATCCGTGCACCGGGTGGCTCGTTCATCTGTCCAAAGACCATGGCTGTTTTTTCAATAACACCTGATTCTTTCATTTCCCAATAAAGGTCATTCCCTTCACGAGTTCTTTCACCTACGCCGGTAAATACGGAGATACCACCGTGTTCTTGGGCAATATTGTGAATTAACTCTTGAATTAATACGGTTTTACCAACTCCGGCACCACCGAATAAACCAACTTTACCACCTTTCAGATAAGGGGCAAGCAAGTCAATAACTTTGATACCTGTTTCAAGAATTTCTGATGATGTTGATAATTCATCGAAAGCTGGTGCTTTCTTATGGATTGGTTCACGTTCTGCGTCTTCTGCAAATGGTTCTTCCAAATCAATGGTATCACCAAGCACATTAAAGACCCGCCCCAAAGTTTCTTTACCAACTGGTACACTAATAGCGCGACCAGTATCCAAAACTTCCAATCCACGAGTAAGCCCATCAGTTGATTCCATAGCGATTGTTCGAACCATTCCGTCACCAAGTTCAAGAGCAACTTCAAGAACAATTTTTTCTTTTTTATCGCTATCTTTATAAACTATCAATGCATTATTAATCTCTGGTAATTTTTCACCAGTTGCAAACACAACGTCAACAACCGGACCCACTACCTGAGCAATTTTGCCTGAGCTCATTTATTTCTCCTTATGTCAGTTTGAAAACATTATCTCAATTTGAGATTCCGTTTTATAGTAATTTTGTAAAAATGACATGCCTAATCTTAAGGTTCAACATTCTAGTGAACGATAAGTTTATTCTAACGCATTTGCTCCAGCTACAATTTCAGTAATTTCCTGTGTAATTGCTGCTTGACGAGCACGATTATATTGAATGGTTAAATCATTAATAACATTTTTCGCATTATCAGTCGCAGTCTGCATGGCTGTCATCCCTGCAGCGTGCTCTGCCGTTTTTGCATCAATAATTGCCCCATAAATTAAGCTTTCAGTAAACTGAGGCAATAACTGATTTAAAATGCTATCGCGATCAGGTTCTAGTTCAAATCCCAAGACACCTTCCTCAGTTGCTTCATCAGCAACCAAATCAGAAATCGGTAACATTTGTTGAACACGAACTTGGCTAGTCAAACTGTTAACATGATGATTGTAACAAACATATAATTCATCGAAAATTTCATGTTGAAACATATCTACAGATTGCGAAATAATCTTAGATACTTCTTCAAATGTTGGCTGGTCGGCTAAGCCACGAAGTTCAAAAGAGACATTCATCCCTCTTGCTTTGAAAAAATCTGAACCGACACTTCCAATTGAAATGATTGAGTAATCACCGTTTTGGTGATATTCTTCAACCATCTCCATGATAGATTTTAAAATTTTAGAATTATAGCCCCCAACTAATCCTTTATCTGAGGTAATAACAATATAACCCGTTTTCTTAACTGGTCGAGAAACTAACATTGGGTTGTTGGAACCTCCACCAGTTAATTCTGCCTTTAAAAAATCTGTGGTTATTTGACGAATTTTTGATGAATAAATTTGAAAATCACGCGCAGCTTGTTCCGATTTGACCAATTTTGCTGAAGAAACCATCCGCATGGCACTTGTAATTTTACTTGTTTTCTCAGTTGAATTAATCTTTGCTTTAATTTCACTTAGAGAGCCTGCCATACTTACATCCCTTCCTTATTCAAAATGTGATTGAGCTTTAAATGCTTTAATAGCATCGTTTAGTTCATTTTCATCTGGGAGATCTTTTGTTGTACGGATTGTCTCAAAAAGGCCACTATAATGCATATCAAAGTAGTCATACAATGCTTCTTCAAATGCAAGAATATCATTCACAGGCACATCATCTAAGAAGCCATGAGTCAATGCATATAAAATAACAACTTGTTTTTCCACAGGAAGAGGTTTATGCAAGGGTTGTTTTAAAATTTCAACTGTTCGACGGCCACGGTTAAGCTTCGCTTGAGTGGCAGCATCTAAATCAGAGCCAAACTGAGTAAAGGCTTCTAGTTCACGATAAGATGCTAAATCAAGACGGAGGGTCCCTGCAACCTTCTTCATAGCCTTAATCTGAGCTGATCCTCCAACACGTGAGACAGAAGAACCGGCATCAATAGCTGGCCGAATCCCTGAGTTAAAGAGATCTTCTTGTAAGAAAATCTGTCCATCAGTAATTGAAATAACATTTGTTGCGATGTAAGCAGAAATATCTCCAGCTTGTGTTTCAATAAATGGTAGTGCTGTAATTGAGCCACCACCTAAAGCATCAGAAACTTTGGCCGAACGTTCCAACAAACGACTGTGTAAGTAAAAAACATCACCTGGGTAAGCCTCACGACCTGGTGGGCGACGAAGTAATAGCGAGAGCTCACGGTAGGCTACTGCTTGTTTTGATAAATCATCATAGACAATCAAAACATGTTTACCTTGATACATAAACTCTTCAGCCATTGCCACACCAGCATAAGGTGCTATAAAGAGTAAAGGTGAGGGCTGCGAAGCAGAGGCTGTAACAACAATAGTGTAGTCAAGAGCACCATACTTTCGTAAGGTTTCAACTTGAGTACGAACTGTTGATTCTTTTTGCCCGATAGCAACATAGATACAAATCATATCTTGACCTTTTTGGGTCAAAATTGTATCAATAGCAACCGCGGTTTTACCAGTTTGTCTATCACCGATGATTAACTCCCGTTGTCCACGTCCAATAGGAACTAAAGCGTCAATAGCTTTGAGACCTGTTTGAAGAGGTTCAGATACGGATTTACGTTGCATAACGCCAGGAGCAACTGCTTCCACTGGTCTAAAACCTGTTGTTGCAATATCTCCCAAACCATCTACAGGTTGTCCTAGTGGATTCACAACACGTCCGATAAGAGCTTCACCTACTGGAACCTCCATAATTTTTCCTGTGCGTTTAACGACATCACCTTCGCGAATCGTTGAAAAGTCACCAAGAATGATAATTCCGATATCGCTCGTTTCTAAGTTTTGAGCCATACCAAAAGCACCATTAGAAAATTCAAGAAGTTCACCACTCATAGCATTATCTAAACCACGAGCTCGTGCGATACCGTCACCAATATAAGTAACGATCCCAGTTTCTGTGACATCGAAATTTGGCTGGAAGTTCTCAATTTGCTTTTTAATTAAAGCGCTAATTTCTTGTGCATTAATTGCCAAAAGTCACACCACTTTCTATATTAATTTCATTTTGAATTCGTGTAGTTGTTGCTGAATACTAGTATCGATGACTTTATTGTTAACTTGTATAATAAAGCCACCAATAAGAGATTCATCAATGATTTCTTCTAATCGACCTGTCTGTAAACCAAATTTCTTTGTAACAAGCGATTTGACACGAGATTTTTGTTCCTCATTTAAAGGAACAGTTGATATGACTTTAACATCATATTCATTTGTTACTTGTTCTATTTCTCTTAACGCAGAGTTAAGTATCTCAAATAGTAATGCTTCTCTCTGGTTCAAGATAATTAATTCAAGTAAATTGTTGATATATACTGAACTAGTATCCTTTAATAACCTAACTAAATGCGTCTTTTCAGCTTGTGGAACAGCTAAACTCGATAAGGTTTTATTAAGTTCTGTTGACTCAAAAACTGTCATTAACGTTAAAATATTATTTTTAACGTCCTCAACACATTCATGCTCAACAGCAACCTCAACAAGGCTTTTAGCATACTGTGTAACAAGCGCCTGTTCTTTTTTGGTCATTAGGCATCTCCTAACTCATCGAGATAAGTATCAATAAGATGGCTTTGAGCTTCTTTGTCAAGGTTTGAACCCATAATTTTCTCAGCTAAAAGAACTGATAAATCTGACATCTCTGCCTTTACACTTGCAATGGCATCCGTTTTACTTTGTTGAATGTCAGCTTCAGCTTGTGTTTTTAAGCGGCTTGCTTCTTCAGATGCATCTGCAATTATTTTTTCACCTTTTACTTGACCTAATTCCTTAGCATCAGTAATGATTTGATTTGCTTCTTGTTTTGCTCCAGCTAATTCTAATTCGCGTTTTTGAGCCAATGTTTCAGCACTCTGACGAGCTTCTTCTGCTTTATCTATATCAGTAGCAATTTTTGCAGAACGTTCTTCTAAAATACCACTAATAGCTCCCCACGCAAATTTTTTGATAAGGAGATACAAAACAAGTACTGAACCTGATACTAGGATAAAATTCCCAATAAGTTCACCTACTGTTAATTCCATGTAAGTACTCCTTTCCTATTCATCTTCTTCATTGACTTTTTTACCTAAATACATAGAAGTTAATTTAGTGAAAACATACGCTTGGATACAGGAGATAAAAATTGAAAAGGCAGTCCAAACGATATTTAAAACAAAAGCAACTGGAAACCATAATGTGTTAGCTGCGATTAGTTTTAAAATCAAACCAGTTACTACCTCACCCGCAAAGATATTTCCATATAACCGAAGTGCCAATGAAATAATATTTGTAAATTCTTCTAATATATTCATCGGGCTCATTATCCCAGGTGTGAAAAAGCGTTTGATGTAGGCTTTCACACCTCTTTGACGAATCCCTTCAAATTGACAAATCAATGAAATTAAAATTGAAAGGGAGAGGTCAAAGCCAATATTAGCAGTTGGTGATGTCCAAAGATTCATATGATGACTTGTTTCTAATTTAGTCATTAAACCTAAGTTATTCGCCACCATCACAAAAAGAAAGAGACAGAAAAAGAATAGTGAGTATTGGTTTCTAAATTGCTTTTCAACGTGTTCATCCGTAACACTAGATATAAAATCAATCAAGTATTCAAGAACTGTTTGTTTTCCTTTAGGTTTTAAAGTCATGTTTCGACTTGCAAAATAAACAAATGAGAAAACTAAAGCAATTGTGATTACACACATAACTAGTAGGGTTAAATCAATAGTTACTGGACCGAGTGTCAGTGTTGGAGTTACTTCTCCCAATTTAAACCCTCCTTTATTCTTTTAAATGACATTAAATGTAAGTTTAACTACTGCATCACAACATGGGAAACAAATACTTATAACTTACTTTATTTCTTAATTAAAAAACTTATTTTAAGATAAATGCCATAGCAAGAGTAACGAAGAAAGTACCTTCAATAAAGGCAATACCCATAATCATTAATGAACGCAGCTGACCAATAATTTCTGGTTGACGAGATGCAGCTCTAAAAAGATTGGCCATCAAGAAACCTTCACCAAGTGATACACCCATACAGGCGATAGCTAATGCGAAAATAGGACTCATAATTGAATTCTCCTTAAAATATTTTTTACTTTGCTATTCTATTCCTTAAAATTAAGAATGTCAACTAATTTCTAAAAACTGGTTACGCTTTCTTAAACCTTTACTAACCTTCATAAAGTAGGCATTTTGGTATTGCATTCTTAAAAATTCGGATAGCTTAACAATCTTATTATAACAGTTATGAACAGATAATACAAAGTTTGACAATCGCTCTGCAACTCTATTGCAACCCAAAAAGATACCTTTAAAAACACGAATAATATCCTTTCGTGCTTTTAAAGGTATTCTCTCAATTTTGGTCTATAACCTGGTCGTATAAATTTATATAAGAAAGACTTGCTGTGTCCCAAGAAAAATCTTGTGTCATTGCATTCCTTTGAAGTTTTTTCCAATCTTCTTGATGATGATTATAAACATCTAGTGCCAGTAGTAGTGTTTGTGTTAGCCAATAACCTGAAAAATGGTTAAAGCCAAAGCCAGTCCCCGTTTTTTCATAGCGATTGTATGCTTGCACCGTATCTTTTAATCCCCCAATTTCATGCACTAGGGGTAGAGTGCCATATCGCATAGCCATCATTTGCGATAAGCCACAAGGCTCAAAAGCACTCGGCATTAGAAAGAGATCACAAGCACCGTAAATCTGTTGTGCTAGCTCTAAGTCAAAGATAATATTAGCAGATAACTTTTCTGGGTATTGCTTAGCAAACCATGAAAATGCCTCTTCATATTGCTGGTAACCAGTTCCTAAAAGAACAATTTGGATATTAAGTTTTAAAAGATTTTCGAGTTCCGAAACCACCAAACCAAATCCTTTTTGATCTGTTAGACGAGAAACAATTCCAATTAAAGGTATTCCTTCTTTGACTGGCAAACAAAGTTTCCTTTGCAGACTAGTCTTATTTTTACGTTTCCCAGAAAGATCATCTACTGAAAAAGGATAGTCTAGATAGGGATCATTTTCGGGGTCTATCAAGTCTGTGTCAATACCATTCACGATACCAGATAATTTACCAGCTTCCATTCGCATCAAATGATCTAACCCCTTCCCAAAGGCCGGTGTTTGGATTTCTTGAGCATATGTTGGCGAAACTGTCGTTATTTTATCGGAATAGAGCACTCCTGCTTTCATCCAATTAAGACAATTATGCCATCGTAAAGTTCCATCTTCATACCGTTCCATTCCAAGGCCGAATAATTCTCCAAGCATAGCTGAATCAAATTGCCCTTGAAATTCAATATTATGGATAGTAAAGACAGTTTTGATGTTCTGATAAGCTTGAATCCAACTATATTTTTCCTTTAGTAAGAAAGGTATCATAGCTGTATGATAATCATGGACATGTAGTAAATCTGGAACAAAATTAATTTTCTCCATAGCTTCTAAAGCTGCTAGTTGGAAAAATGCAAAACGTTCACCATCATCCCAATCTCCATAAACATGTCCTCTAAAGAAGTAGTATTGATTATCAATAAAATAGAAAGTAACCTGATCTTTAATAAGTTTTTTAATGCCAACATATTGCCTTCTCCAGCCAACATTAGTGTAAAAATAAAGCACTTCTTCCACTTGCTGTCCAAATTTCTGATCAATCATATCATAATAAGGTAATATCACGGCAACTTGATGATCGTGTTTTACAAGGGATTTAGGTAAGGCACCAATAACATCCCCTAATCCCCCTGTTTTTACAAAGGGAGCTCCCTCTGCTGCAACAAATAATATTTTCATTTAATCATATCCTCAGTTACTTGACTCTCTTTAGCAACAACAATTGGGTCAGATTCTTTTCCTCGAATAAGGACGCCTGGTGCAATTGTAACAGACTTATCAACAATTGCATACTCTACGATAGAACCCTCTCCTATTGTAACTTTAGGTGAAATAATCGAATGGTTTATATATGAATTACTTTCTAAATGACAATTTCGTGAAATAATGGAATGATTAACAGTACCTTTAATAACACTACCAGAGGCAAATTGTGAATTATTGACTTCTGATTCCTCTGCAAAATAGGTCGCTTCTTCATTTTTAACACGAGTGTACACTTTTTGATTTGAATAGAGAAGTGAATAAAATTTCAAAGGATCTAACATATCCATATTAGCATCATAGTATGACTTGATAGAATGAATATTCGCCATATAACCAGTATATTCAAAGGCAAGCGCACCTTCATTGATAGTCAGATCACGAAGTAAGAAGCGCAGTTTCTGAGGCTGTTCACTTTGAGCTTCTTTTTCCATCTCCCTTATCAACCAGTCGGTATTCACAATATAGATGCCCGCAGACATTTTTTCAATGCCTCCTTTTTCATTGACACTACTTCTACCAATTACAGTATCCGTTTCATCAATTTCTAAAATATCATTTTCAGAAGAAATGGAAGAAACAGGCATTTTCTTATAAACAACCGTAATATTCCGTTTATTAGCATTATGAAGGTGAATAACCTGCTCTAGCTCAATATTACAGAGAATATCACAACTCATATAGATTGTTTGGTCTGAGCCTGACCTTCTGAGATAGGTCAGAATTTGATCATAATAGTCAGTATCAGTCTCCTTTGAATCTTCTTTAGTATTATAAAAACCCAAGAAATAATGACTTAGCAGAGAATTTAGCCCCCATTCACGGCCACTACGAATATGGTCGAAGACGGAACGAATATTTTCTGCTCGAAAAATATCATAAATACTTTTAACACCTGCATTAGCTAGGTTAGATAAATGGAAATCAATTAAACGGTACTTCCCATCAAATGGCAAATTAGCTAATGGACGTTTATCGGTCAAACCTCCCATTTCTGGAAAACCGATAGCACTACCTAAAATTGCTGAATATTTATCACTCTTCATCTGAAACCCCCACTACTTCGTTATAGCCTACGACTTGAATCTGATCAGTTCCATCAATAACAACATCATTACCAATGACAGCTCCTTCTCCAATGATTGCGCGGGTAATTTTAGCTCTTTCTCCAATGATGGCTCCCGACATGATAAAGGAGTCTTTAATTTCTGCCCCTAATTTCATTTGAACATTGGCGGAAAGGATAGAATGATCTACCTTTCCAGAAATAAAACAGCCGTCAACAATGAGAGAATCTTTAACCTCCGAATGTTCAGAAATAAAATTTGGTGGTGCAATATGGTTTTTAGAATAAATTTTCCAAGACCGATTCCGACTATCCAAAGCGTTATTTTCCCCAATATACTCCATATTGGCCTCCCAAAGTGATTCTATAGTTCCAACATCTTTCCAATAACCACTAAAATGATAAGCATACACCCTTTCACCAGCTTCTAAGTAGGCAGGGATAACATTCTGTCCAAAGTCAGACATATCAATATTATTTTTTTCTGCATCAACAAGCATACTCCTTAGGCGCTTCCATTCAAAAATATAGATTCCCATTGAAGCTTTGGTTGATTTAGGATGTTTAGGCTTTTCTTCAAATTCGACAATCCGATTGCTATTATCCGTATTCATGATACCAAAGCGACTCGCTTCCTTTAAAGGGACATCTAAAACAGCGACTGTTAAACTCGCCAAATTATCCTTATGGCTTTTTAGCATGTCGTCATAGTCCATTTTGTAAATATGATCTCCAGATAAAATAAGAACGTATTCTGGATTGATGCTATCAATATAGTCAATATTTTGATAGATAGCATGACTAGTTCCCTGAAACCAACGATTTCCCTCTGTTGCTGAGTATGGCTGTAAAATAGTAACTCCTCTATTAATCCCCTCCAAACCCCAAGAAGAACCGCTACCAATATGATTGTTTAAGGCCAGGGGTTCATACTGCGTAATAACACCAACATTATCAATCCCTGAATTGGCACAATTAGAAAGCGCAAAATCAATAATCCGATAATGACCACCAAATTGAACTGCTGGCTTAGCAATACTTTGAGTCAATTTCCCCAGACGTGTACCTTGTCCTCCAGCAAGAATAAGAGCTAACATTTCATTTTTCATAGATATTCCTTTCATGGTCAATAAGACCCAAAATAAATTTAATCAAAATTAGCATTACTTGCGTTTTTTTAGTTTCCAAATACTTGCCCCTAACGCAGGTAAAGTAAAAGTTAGGGTTGCTTGATAGTCTCTCCAAGATCCCTTCCGACTCTCAGTTACAGGATTATGCTCTTTCCAAACACCACCGAAAGATTCTAATTCTGTATTCCAAATCTCTTCATAAATACCTTCTTGTGGTACACCAATGGAAAATCCTCGTCTTTCAACTGGGGTCATATTAAATACACATAAGATAAACTCACCCTTTTTATTTTTACGAGTAAAACTTAGAACCGTTTCTTGGGCATTATCTGCATCAATAATCTCAATGCCATCATAAGTATAATCATTCTGCCAAAGCATATTATGATCTAGATAAAACTGATTCAATAGTGATGTGAATGTTAACATTTTACTGTTCATCTCATCTTCAAGATTGCTCCAAACTAACTGATCATCATGTTTCCACTCTAAAAATTGACCGAATTCAGAACCCATAAAAAGTAATTTTTTCCCAGGATGACAGATTTGATAGGTTAACAGGGTCCGTAAGCCTGCAAATTGATTGTAACGATCACCCCACATTTTATGCATTAAACTTTTTTTACCATGAACCACTTCATCATGAGAAAAAGGCAAAATATAATTTTCATTGAAGCAGTACATAAAGCTAAAAGTTACTAGATTAAAATCATATTTTCGATAAAAAGGATCCATCTCGTAGAACTTAAGAATATCATTCATCCACCCCATGTTCCACTTATAGTCAAAACCGAGACCACCTTCATCAATCGATTTTGTAATGGGAATATCTGATGTTGCCTCTTCTGCAATCATCATAACATCAGGATGGTCCTTCTTGATAGCTTGAATCAGTTTCCTTAAAAAGGTAATTGCTTCAAGATTATGGTTACCACCCTCACTGTTTGGTTGCCAGGGGCCCTGATCGTAATCCAAATAAAGCATATTACTAACAGCATCTACACGTATGCCATCAATATGGAAGGTTTCTATCCAGTATAGAGCACTCGATATTAAGTAAGATTGTACTTGATTTTTTCCCAAGTCAAAATTCAATACTCCCCAGCTATAGTTATGAGCACGGTCGTAGTCCTCATATTCATAAGTCGGCGTCCCATCATAATAAGCTAGAGCATCATCATTTTGTGTAAAGTGACCGGGAACCCAATCAAGGATGACACCAATATTGTTAGCATGGCATGCCTCAACAAAATCTTGGAAGTCCTCAGGGCTACCATAAGTTGTCTCGAAACCAAAATAGGCCATCAACTGATATCCCCAACTCATTCCTAAAGGATGAGACATTAAAGGTAAGAATTCAACATGGGTATAATGCATTTCTTTTAAATAGGGAATTAGGTATTTCTTTAATTCTTTAAATTGATAAGGTTTACCATCTTGATCCTTTTTCCAAGAGTTAGCGTGTACTTCATAAATGGATACAGGACGCTCTTTAAATCCAAATCGCTTACGTCTTGCCATCCACAGAGAATCTTCCCATTTTTTAGTTTTTAAGGGCCTAACAATGGCACCTGTTCCCGGTCTATTTTCAAAACGAATAGCAAGAGGATCTAGCTTTTCAACTTCTTGACCACCTTGTCGTCTAACCAAATATTTATAGATATCTCCTTCATGAGGTAAATCTGTAAAAATTTCCCACACTCCTGCGTGATTTCTCGTCATTTCTAGCTTTTGGGAGGACCAGTCAGTAAAGTCTCCAATCAGAAAAACTGCTTCGGCATTTGGTGCCCAGACTCTAAAAATAAATCCTTTCTGACCATCCATTACTGTTTCATGAACACCAAAATAATCTTGAATTCGATAATTTTCACCCAAACCAAATGTATATAAAGCTAGTTCTTTATCCATCAGTCTCTCTTTCTTTAATTTTCTAAATAACAAGTCGGGACTAAAATAAAACAAAAAGCAACCTGAATCTTCAGGTTACTCTGTGATATCAAGGACCAATGCTGTCAATTGATCAATAAAATCGGTCTCAATTTGAAAGCGCTTATCATTTGTTACAATTATAGCACTTTGATTTTTTGATTGCAAGCGTTTTCCGAAAGATGTGAAAATGACTTGATACTTCTTTCTATCTTCCACCGTAAAGCTGATAAATCCACTATCACGCTGGGATGACTCAAGGTAGACATGCTGTCTAATCTCAGAAAATGTTTGATATGAAAAGAATTTCGTTTCCGTTTTCAATTGGATCAATTTTTTCACAAATGCTATTGTTTCTGATTCTTTTGTAACCATTTCCCAGTCAATCTGATTTACAGCATCTGGTGCATTATACGAATTCATCGCGCGTTGTAAATCTTCCTGACTTAAACAACCATCTTGACTTGTAGCAATTCTCTTGGTTCGCAAAAATTCTTGCCCTATCTGCATAAAGCAAACTCCTTGCATCAGAATAGTCATCGCTGTCGCTAACTGCACTCGTTTTCTATGTGTAGCTTGATCATCATCTGGATTAAGTGCCCAAAAGAGGTCATTTAGATTATAATTATCATGCGCTTCAACATAATTAATAACTTGATCTGGACTTAAGTAGGGAACAAGTTCATCACTTGCTAAGATTGCTTTAGCTACCACATCTTCCGTGGCTGCACCTGAGACAAATCCTCTCTCTAGATGGCCATACACTTCTGCACCTTTTATAGCATTGCGTTGATCATCATTGAAAAAACCTATACCAGGCAACTTAGCAGCATTTGCCTTTGTAGCTTTTTGTTCAGGAGAAATACCAGTTCCCATATCCCAGCCCTCGCCATATATTAAGATACGGCTATCAATCTGATTAATAGCTTGACGGATAGAGGTCATTGTCTCTATATCATGCAATCCCATTAAGTCAAAACGAAAACCATCAATATTGTACTCTGTGACCCAATATAAGATAGAATCAATCATATATTTTTGAAACATTTCCTTTTCACTAGCCGTTTCATTACCACAGCCAGAACCATTCTGAAAAGAACCATCTGGATTCATTCGATAATAATAGTCTGGAACCGTTAGTTGAAAAACTGAATCTTGTGACGAATAAGTATGATTATAAACAACATCCATGATAATATTAATACCAGCATCATGGTATGCTTGAATAGCTTCTTTCAATTCGAGAATTCGAGTAGCCGGTTCATCAGGATTACTAGTGAAACTAGCATCAGGAACATTATAATTTTCAGGATCATAACCCCAGTTATAAGCATAGTTTCCATCTTCCTCCAAAGTCTGATGATGATCAAAGATAGGTTGCAATTGGATATGTGTCACACCTAAATCTTTAACATAGTCAAAAGCACTTGCGTCTCCATAGGAATTAGTAGTACCTCCTTCAAATAGACCTTTAAACTTGCCTCTATTTTCTACACTAACTCCTGATGTTTCTGAAATCGAAAAATCTCTGACGTGCATCTCGTAAATAACCGCTTGATTGGGGTTATCAAGTCTCCACCATGCACCTTCTTTTTGTTTTACTGAAAAACCTTTTGGTCTTAAATGCTCAGGAGCAATAACAATTGACCGTTTCCCCTTTGCTGTCGTAGCAATGGTATAGGGATCACGTGTGTCATTAAAAGTCCTTTTACGATAGTGAACACGATACATATAAGCTTGATAATTTAAATCGCCATTCAGATCGATAAACCAAACTCCATGTGTATTTTGCCTATGATCATTCCTATCCTCATGCTCACCACGTATCATTGGGTAAACCGCTAAAACACTAGCATTCTCAGCGGTTGAAGAAAATAAAACAATTTCTACCGCTAGTGCCGTAGGAGCCCAAAGACGAAATTCCGTTTTTTCTTTCGAATAGGAAAAACCTAGCCAGCCCGAAAAGCCCCACTTTTGGTCGAAAGCTCTGCTATTAACAGCCATATCAAAAGCATGCGCTTCACGATTTTTGTAACAATGGCTTGCTATTGCTGCCTGTCGAGAATAATAGACAGTGTCATCACCATCTACTAACCAAACTTCGGTTTTAGGTGAACCATAAGCTCTTTCTATCCGATAATCTTTGGTTTTATAGCGCCAATAATGTTTTTTAACAATAACATATACATGATTTAAAAAATAAGGGGCATCAAAATCTAATTGTGCCACAAGGCCAAAACTATCAAAACTTGTGAAAAAGGCATCCTTTCCAAGTTCGCCATCACGCCATTTCCATAAATTGAAGTCAAAATAACTCTCATCTTTAGAATGGAAATGTACCGTAACAGCATTCTTCATTAGTTCCTAATCCCTCCATTTTTTTCTTCTAAATCTTCTACTTCATGGGCAAATTTTTGTGCAATTTCTTCTATCTCTGGTTCCCCGTCATTGATATCATAAGCATCATCAGAAATCAAATCAGTATTGGCAAAAAAAGTAATATGATTTTTGAGATTTTCGATAACAATAGGTGCATCACCACCGTATTCACCATCTAAATTAATCATCATTCTACTATCTGATTTTGGTTCAATAGAAATTTTACTCGTTTTAATATATTCAATTCGACGGTCATTAACATGTTTACCACCATCAAGCACAAGCCGAAGTAAGTGGACAATCTCAAATAAATTAGCCGTTTTGACTAGAATCAATGTAAACATCCCATCATCTAATTTTGCATCAGGAGCAATCATCTCAAACCCCCCCACAGAATTAGTAATAGCTGCAAAAATCATTGAAACTTCTCCTTCAAAAATGCCTCTGTCATGAGTGATTCTAACAGGAACATTTTTAACACGAGGTAATAATTCAACGCCTTTTGCCAAATAAGCTAGATAACCAAACATTGTTTTGAGCTGACTTGGAACACTGTAAGTTAATTCTGTTAGTGACCCCGCAGCAGCAATATTGATAAAGTATTCCTTTTCACGCGCTTTCCCAATATCCATTTTAATCGTTTGGTTCTTCCCAATTAACTTTGCAGCCTTGATAGGATTTCCCCTTGGAATCTTTAAAGCACGGGCAAAATCATTGGTCGTCCCCGTTGGGATAATGGCCATTTTAGGGCGCTTATTTAAGGGAGCGATGCCACTAACAACTTCATTAATAGTACCGTCACCACCTGCTGCGATGATTAAATCCACACCGGTCTCTGCAACACGTCTCGCTTCTTTCTGGGCTGATTTAGGCTCTGCAGTTGTTTGAAAAGCTGATGTTTCATAACCATAACTTTCTAAAATATCTAAAACATCCGCAACATTTTTCTTCATTATTTCTTGTCCAGATGTCGGATTGTAAATCAGCCTAGCTCTCTTTAGCTTTGTCATTTTTTACCTCGTCATTATAAATCCAATAACCATTGTTCATCTTCAATCCTAATACCTAACTGTTTTGCTTTATCTAGCTTAGAGCCGGAGTCGCTTCCAGCAAGAACCACATCTGTTTTTTTAGAGACACTAGATGTTACTTTAGCTCCAAGATTTTCAAGTTTAGTCTTCGCTTCGCTACGCCCCATCTCCTCTAACTTTCCAGTTAGAACAACTGTAAGACCATAAAGCGGCGCAGATTGATCTACTCTTTGGCCTAAATAACTCAGATTGAGGCCTTGAGATTTCAACTCATATAACAATTGCTGAGCCTCTGGCTTAGCAAAATATTGAGCTATGGAATTAGCAATAACATGACCCAGGCCATCTATTTGAGCAATAGTTTCTTCATCAGCTTGCATTAAGGTTTCAATATCACCAAATGTTTCTAACAAGAGACGACTTGCTTTTTCGCCAACATGTCTAATCCCCAAGCCAAAAAGAAGTTTTTCAGCCGATTTTTCTTTAGAATCAGCAATAGCAGACAATAATTTATCAGCTGATTTTTCTTTAATACCTTCTAAAGACAATAACTGTTCGCGACTGAGTCTATATATATCAGCAACGTCATGAATTAATTGAGCAGTAAAAAGTTTTTCAACTACTGCAGGTCCCAAACCAGCAATGTTCATAGCATTTCGGCTAGCAAAATGTTCCAAACTTCTTCGCATCAAGCTAGGACACAATGGATTTATGCAACGTAGGGCTACTTCATCTTCCAAGTGAGTTAAGGAACTCTGACAAGATGGACAAATATTAGGAATTACTATTGGTTCCTGATCTTTTCTTTTATCTGTTACAACACGTAAAACTGCCGGAATAATATCGCCAGCTTTATAGACAATAACAGTATCACCGACACGAATATCTTTTTGAGCAATATAGTCGACATTATGCAATGTAGCGCGACTTACTGTGGTTCCTGCAAGCTGAACTGGTGTTAAATTAGCGGTAGGTGTTACAACCCCAGTTCGTCCTATCGTCCAATCCACAGATAAAATCTCAGCTTCTTTTTCTTCAGCTGGAAATTTATACGCAATTGCCCAGCGTGGGGCTTTTACAGTAAAGCCTAACTCTTCTTGCATTGCGAGGTCAGCTACCTTAATTACTATGCCATCAATATCATAAGGCAATTGAGCACGATCTGCCTCAATTTTTTGAATAAATTGCCAAATATCTTCCATGGAAGACGATACCATGCGGTGCTTATTGACAGAAAATCCCAAGTGAGTCAATTTGTCTAATACGCCTACTTGAGTTGTTTCCTGACTGGGACTAGCTTCTTGATAGAGAAAACTTGCTAAATTTCTTTTGCCCACAATTGAGGTATCTAACTGGCGAAGGGTTCCTGCTGCTGCATTTCTAGGATTAGCAAACTCTGTTTCCCCATTTTCTTGTCTTTCGACGTTAATCATTTGAAAAGAGTGTTTAGACATATATGCCTCACCTCGAACAGTGATGTCAATAGGCTCTTTTATAATTTGTGGAATATCTTTAATTTTTTTTATGTTTTCAGTGATATTTTCCCCAACAGAGCCATCTCCCCGTGTAGCACCCGTTACTAATTTTCCACCTTTGTAATTTAAGGAAATAGATAAGCCATCAATCTTAAGCTCTGCCACATAAGTTACTGTTGGGAATTCTAATTTAATTCGCCGATCAAATGCAACTAACTCTTCTTGCGAAAAAGCATCCTGTAAACTATATAGGGGATAGGGATGTTGATATTTTTCAAAACCAGATAAAATAAGCCCACCAACTCCTTGTGTCGGGCTATCTTTTTGAATAAATTCGGGATATTCTGTTTCTAATGCTAACAATTCATGATAAAGTTTATCATATTCTTGATCACTGATAGTAGGATTATCATTTGTATAGTATTCTTGTCGATACTGATTCAAGAGATTTGTTAACTCAATAATTCTTTTTTCCATACCTTTATTCTATCATAATTCCTTTCAAATACATGATTGAGTCTACCACCTTTATAAATAAAAAACAGACTCTAATCTATTTAGAAAATCTGTCTTCAATCTAAGATCATTGACTTAAATCAATGCGCCTAGCTAATTGATTAATAATTAAAGCTCCAATGATAAGCGATGTAAATTCACCGACTGCAGTCGTAAACCATGTCATAAAGAAGGGCAACTTAGCAACAAAAACTAACTCTATTGCCACTGTAATCATAGAAGCTGCAAAAAATAAAGAAAAATAAAGGAAAGCTTTGTTTAATAATCCATTAAATATATAATCATTCTTATACTTCTCAAATAACACCACGCCTAAGGTAACAAATGCAAGGGTTGAAGTACCACCAACTAAGACATCAATTAAGCCAAAACTATAAAAGTTTGCAATTATACATCCCATGGTAACGGCAACGATGTATTTCTTGTTAAAAAAGGCTAAAAAGTTTAGCATCTCTGCCACTCTAAACTGATAGGCTCCATAAGATATAGCATTCAGAGGTGGTGTAATAGTCAGAACAACATAGAGTGCAGTCACTAGGGAAATGTGAACATAGTCACGGGTAGTATAAGATTTCATTATTTTCTCCTTTAATGTTATCAGAAATCTTTGCTAATAACATTTGTAATATGCTTGGCGAAAGGGAACTAAGCACCAAGGGTTGCATGGCAACCTTTTTAGTATACCACAAAAGAGCTGATAAAAAAAGAGAGACTATCCTTTTGTGTGGAAATTAACCTCACTATCCTGATATTGAATGTTCTAAGATGAAGTTAGCCACTCAGGCTATTAAAAAACACCACAGAGAGACATAATGTCATTCACCACAAACACATTAAAAGGACTCTGAGATGCAAGACTATTATCCCCAAAAAGGAAAACATTTAACCCTAACTGAGAGAAGAAATATTGAACGATGGCTTAAAGAAGGGTATTCAGAACGTGAAATAGCTTCTTTCAGCGACAAAATTTATTGCCAAACTTTTCAACATCCTTAATTTATCTTACTAACTCGTAACATAAATGTCATCTAGCCAATATTAGGAAGCAGATAAAAGTATTCGCCACTATTACTTATCCTGAGAGATTCTAAGAAAAGCACAAAAAACTTGGGTTTCCCCAAGTTTTTCATTTTCTACTAACCTTTAAGCTTAGTCAGTCATATTCTTTTCATGACTAACTGTAATTTCAGCACTTATTTTTTTAAGTTATAGAATGATTTAATACCTTTGTATTGAGCAACTTCACCAAGCTGATCTTCAATACGAAGCAATTGATTATATTTAGCAATACGGTCTGTACGTGACAATGAACCTGTTTTGATTTGACCAGCATTTGTTGCAACTGCGATGTCAGCAATTGTTGAATCTTCAGTTTCACCCGAACGGTGTGAAACAACTGCAGTATAGCCAGCTTCTTTTGCCATTTCAATAGCTTCAAAAGTTTCAGTTAATGTACCAATTTGGTTAACTTTGATAAGGATTGAGTTAGCTGCTTCTTCTTTGATACCACGCGCTAAATAGTCAGTATTTGTAACGAAGAAGTCGTCACCAACCAATTGAACACGTCCACCAAGACGTTCAGTAAGAGCTTTCCAACCGTCCCAGTCATTTTCATCCATACCATCTTCAATAGTGATGATTGGGTATTTGTTTACTAATTCTTCAAGGTAATCAATTTGTTCAGCAGAAGTACGGACTGCTCCACCTTCACCTTCAAATTTAGAGTAATCGTAAACACCACGTTCTTTATCGTAGAATTCTGATGAAGCACAGTCGAAACCAATCATGATTCCATTTTCGCCTGCTTCATAGCCAGCAGCTTCAATAGCTTTAAGAATAGTTTCTACACCATCTTCAGTTCCATCAAATTTAGGAGCGAAGCCACCTTCGTCACCAACAGCTGTAACAAGTCCACGTTCTTTAAGGATTTTCTTAAGAGCATGGAAAACTTCAGCACCCCAACGAAGAGCTTCTTTGAAAGTAGGTGCACCAACTGGCATAATCATAAACTCTTGGAAGGCAATCGGAGCATCAGAGTGAGAACCACCGTTGATAATGTTCATCATAGGAGTTGGAAGAACTTTAGTGTTGAATCCGCCAAGGTAAGTGTAAAGCGGAACTTCAAGGTAGTCAGCTGCTGCACGAGCTACAGCAATGGAAACACCAAGAATAGCGTTAGCACCAAGTTTACCTTTGTTAGGAGTACCGTCAAGGGCGATCATCGCACGGTCGATAGCTTGTTGATCGCGAACATCGTAACCGATGATTGCTTCAGCGATAATGTTGTTAACGTTATCAACAGCTTTTTGTGTACCAAGACCAAGGTAACGAGATTTATCACCATCACGAAGTTCAACTGCTTCGTGTTCACCAGTTGAAGCTCCTGAAGGAACCATACCACGTCCGAATGCACCTGATTCAGTATAAACTTCTACTTCAAGTGTTGGGTTACCGCGTGAGTCAAGGACTTCGCGAGCGTAAACATCAGTAATAATTGACATTATAATACTCTCCTTATGAGTTTTAATATTTTACATGTTAATAATACCACAAAAACAGAGCAGATTCAACTTAAAAAACAAGCTTATGAAAACAATCACTAACTTTCGCCTTGTTTTTTCTTGTCTTTCTGAAAACTATAGAAAGTTTCAGAATGCATATTTTAATAGCTTTTTAATCTAAAAATCAGTATAATGTTACTAAGCTTATTCCCATTTAAGGAGGATATTATGGACTCGTTAGACCAAAAATTATTAAAAAGTGCCCACGGTGAGTATCGTCTAGATCCAGATCAGCAGCGTTATTATTTAGGAACATTTGCTGAAAGAGTTCTTTTAACGATACCGCTTGAAGGTATCGAAAATGATATTGCAAAGCTGGAATTTGAACGCCTGTTACCAAGTTTGGTTGAACAATACTCACCTTTGTCATTAAAGTTGTCCTCAGAGTTAGAATCTGACTACCAAATAGCTTACATGAAATTAGCAAGTAAAAGAAATATCCCTACAACGATTGTAGATGAGATAAGCGCCCAATCACCATTTGCCATCGTTTTACATACCGACCACGCTGTCAATTTAAATGAAACTTCTATCGCATCGTCTCTATCTCAACAGAAAAACACAGAGGTCTCCAAACAAAAAAAATCTTTTTGGCAACAGTTGTTTGGGGAATAGCCAGAACGACCAAAGACATAAAACAGTCTACTGGCCGGCCTTTGAACTGAAATAATACTCATTACCAACAAATAGAAACCAGCGTACACTCTTCAATCTCCATTCTAAGATTTTTATCTTAAATTGAGATAAACAGTGCATACTGGTTTCTTTTTATAGTTTTTTAATTGAAAATGTCACTATTAGCATCTTCCTTAACATATACAAAGGTTTCGTTAGCAATAACTAATATCCTGACTCTCCAGAGCAACTCGAGCTTTGCCATCTGACAATCAATATCTGGTAACACTATATCCCATCAGAAGATTACCATCCCCTGGTCATCAAATGCCATTTCTGGATTCCAGCAAACTTCCCCCATATAGGCATCCGGATCAGCAAGGTAAGCATGAAATCCGTCCCAGAAAACACTTTTGGGTTCCTTTGAAATTCTAGCGTCAGCTCTGCAATAGGGTACAGCTCCAATTTTATACCTGCACTATTTAAAAAATAACTTCTGGACTTGTTCTTGTTTCTTTTGTTTCAAAATCCAGACCATCGCGATAAAATTTTACCGAATCTTCATGTTTCTCACACCTAGGCATATAAGGTTAATTCTATTCATTTGACAATTCTCGCTTTTCAATTAAGGGAAGCAGCTCCATTAAATCTGCTTTATTTATTTGATATGGAGCTTGCGCTTTAACGATACTCTTGGCACAAAAAGCGACTCCTAGCCCAGCTGCTTGGATCATTGGCAAATCATTGGCTCCATCTCCCATGGCGATAGTATCCGCTAATTCTAGTTGATTTTCATCAGCCCACTCTAATAAACACTGGTATTTAACATTTTTATTAACCACTTGCCCAGTGACTTGTCCCGTCAAATAACCACCACTAACCTCTAGTTTATTAGCCTTGACATAATCAAGTTTCAATTCATGGGCTAAAGGATCAATGACTTCATGAAATCCTCCAGAAACCACACCCACTTTAAAACCTTTAGCATGCATAACTTCAATTAACTCTTTAGCCCCTTTTTGTAAATGAATTTGCTGATAGACCTGTTTAAAAACTGAGACAGGTAGACCCTTTAACAGTTTAACACGCTCTCGTAATGCTTCTTCAAAATCTAGTAGGCCATTCATTGCTTGGTCAGTAATTTCTGCAATCTCCAAACCTATGCCAGCTTCTTGCCCTAGTAAATCAATCACTTCTTCTTTAATTAGGGTCGAATCAACGTCCATAAGTAGAAGACCTTTTACATCTTTCATCATTTCTCCCTCATTGCATACAATAAGCTTTCAAATACTGTTCTTATTTTACAGAAAATTATAATTAAAGGCAATATAAAAAAGTTCGAGCATTGTGCTCAAACTTTAAAATCGAATCCGTTCTTTTGTTCGTTCATAAGAATTCACAAATCTGCCGGTAACACCGGGTTCAACTGTTTCTAATGCATAAGAAATTTCATCAAATGAGGCTTGATAATCATGTTCAACCTCAAACAAATGCATAGCTACTTCAAAGGAAGATTGCACTCCAGCTTCAAAACTACGATAACGATTAGAATACTGTAATAATTGTTCTGTTAAGGTAGCATTTCCGACAACTTGGTAAGTATAATCTTCTAAGTTTGCGATTGAAGCACTTGAAATATCAGATAAACGCACGATAGCCTCGATATCTATCTTACCTTTACTTAGTTCGTCCATTAAAGCTTCGAGTTGCGTTGATGTTGTAAAGAAAACATTGAGATAATCTTGAGGAATCCCAGGTAAATTACGTTTTTCGATAAAACGCTTGATCATATGAAGTTGCGCCACAAACTTATCAGCGTCTTTGCGCGCTTTTACTTCAATGGCTTCAATATCCTTAATAGAATCAAAGACTTCAATTTGGCCTGTTTCCACAGCTCCAAGTTTTTTCAAGTATTTATCAAAAAGAACTTGCAATTCCGAATAAGGAACTTCTTGATTCGAGATATCTTTTGCTAGTTCAAGAGTATTTTCTTCAACATCTTTGATATCCTTTTCAAAAGCTTTTACATTTAAAGTTTGGTTTTCAGTAATGATATACTTACGTGATAAACGTGCCATTTCATCAGTAAGTTTTTGATTATTTTCCTTAGCATGTGCTAAGTAGGAAGGAATAATCTTACTGTCTCTTGCGACCTGTTTATGAGCCTTTATTTCACGTTCAAACAAATCATACAATGAATCGATACGTTCTTGTATATGATTATTATTTTCCCTAGCACTGTCTAAATCAAGATTGGCTAAATCAGAAGAGTTTGTCCGAATAGCTTCTCTAATTTCCTGAAAACGTGCCTCAATATTAGTCTCAGCAAAATGATAATTTTCTTCTAATAGACGACGGTAACCTGACTCAAGATCATCTAATTGGTCTGGAAAATGTGTTTCAAGTTTTTCAACAATTGCTGGAATTTGTTCTGTAATCTGACCAAGCGCAATCGTGTGCTCTTCAGCTCGATCAAGCACTTCAGAAGCCTCAACTGGGTCTCCAGAAGAATTTAAAGTGACAAACTGTGAAAATTCAGTCTCAATATTCTTCATTTGTTTGTCAATTTCAGGCTTAGTTGCGCCAAAATTATCATCATGCTCTAAGATCCATTTTTGAAGGTTTTCATATAAATCTAAAGCATGCGTCACACGAGCGCTATTTTTTTCTTCTTGTTCTTTTAGGATATCTAAAGCTTCGCGGATAGACTGAATATCTTCTTCCACTAAGTTCAACTGACTTTCGACATTGTTAATCTCATGTTTGGCACGAATAAAATTGAAAGCGTCATTCAATTTCTCAGCCTCAAACAAATGATTTTCAATATCAGCAAAAGAATTGAGGGTTAAATCAACCCATTTTTGGTTCCATTCTCTAAAAGATGTTTGACTTTGACCAATCAAATGTAAGGATTTGACTTCCTCAATTTCATCATTTACAGGTAAGCCAAATAGTTCTACTTTTCTATCTTCTAGACTACTAATCAATGACTCATTACGTTTTCTAATAATGACTCCTATTAAATAGGCAATAATCACAAGTAGGACTATAGCTACAATGAGCAAAATAATTCCGCTTGACATCTTAATCTCCTTATTTTATGCGGTGTAATCACTTTTTATTAAATACATTTCTAGATTTAGTGATAGTTCGCTACTTTATTAAAATTTATCAAAAATACATTATAACGTTTCGATTATAACATACTTTAAAGTGCTTTTCAAAGGATATTTCACTAAATATCAAGCGTACTATAGACTGCATTTTCTTCAATAAATTCACGTCGTGGCTCAACACGGTCACCCATTAACATATCAAAAACTCGATCAGCTTCAGCAGCATCGTCAACTGTTACTTTTGCCATTAAACGATTCTCAGGATCCATGGTCGTTTCCCATAATTGGTGATCATCCATTTCTCCTAAACCTTTATAACGTTGAACTGAAGGTTTTGATCGGCCGTTACTAAATTTTTCTAAAGCATCTTGTAATTGTGTTTCTTGGTTGACACCTGGCTGAATATATTCTTTTATTTCATTGCCGACTTTGACACCATAGATTGGTGGCTGAGCGATATAAACATAGCCCGCCTCAAGAACTGGACGCATAAAGCGATAAATCAAGGTTAAGAGTAGCATTCTAATATGGGCTCCATCAACATCAGCATCTGTCATGATAACTAATTTTTGATACCTTGCTTTACTTACATCAAAATCAGCTCCAAAGCCCGTTCCCATAGCCGTAAACAAACTTCTAATTTCTTCATTAGCCAAGATTTTATCCATCGTCGCTTTTTCAACATTTAATATCTTACCACGAATAGGTAAAATTGCTTGAAATTCCCGATTTCGTCCAGATTTAGCAGAACCTCCAGCAGAGTCTCCTTCGACTATAAAAAGCTCATTTTGACTGGCATCGTTAGAGGAACAGTCCGCAAGTTTTCCTGGTAAATTTGAAATTTCTAGACCTGATTTTTTACGCGTTACTTCACGCGCACGTTTTGCTGCTATCCTTGCCTTAGAGGCTAGAATACCTTTTTCAACAATTTTCCTAGCAATTTGGGGGTTTTCTAATAAGAAACGATGAAAGGCTTCACTAAACAAACGGTTTGTAATTTTGACAACCTCAGAATTCCCCAATTTTGTTTTTGTTTGACCTTCAAACTGGGGGTTTGGGTGTTTGACAGAGATTACTGCAGTTAAGCCCTCGCGCACATCTTCACCAGTCAGATTATCATCATTTTCTTTTAGAATCTTATTCTTTTTAGCATAATCATTGATTACTCTAGTTAAAGCAGTTCGGAAACCCTGCTCATGGGTTCCGCCTTCATGGGTATGAATATTATTAGCAAAACTCATGACGTTTTCATGGTAACCAGTAGTATACTGCATTGCAACTTCTACAGCAATTCCGTCCATCTCCCCATCTGTGTAAATGGGAGTTTCAATAATAACATCTTTTTTTTCATTGAGGTATTCAACATAAGAACCAATACCACCTTCATAGTGAAAATCCTTTTCTTGTTGTATACCTGAGCGTTTATCTGAGATTGATATTCTTAAACCACGATTCAAGAAAGCAAGTTCTTGTATTCTCTTAGCAAGTTTATCAAAGTTAAAAATAACCGTTTCTGTAAAAATTTCTGGATCAGGTGTAAAATGGACCGTAGTCCCTGTTAATTCAGTTTCTCCAATAATCTTCAAGTCATCAACAACAACTCCGCGTTTAAATTCTTGATAATGAATTTGACCATTTTTGTAGACTCTGACATCTAATTGGGTTGATAAAGCATTAACAACTGATGAGCCAACACCGTGCAAACCACCAGAGACTTTATAACCACCTCCGCCAAATTTACCACCGGCGTGTAAAACAGTAAATACTGTCTCAACCGCTGGTCTTCCAGTCTTAGCTTGAATATCTACGGGAATCCCACGACCATCGTCAATAACAGTGATGGAGTTATCTTCCTCGATAAAAACCTCGATATGGCTAGCAAACCCAGCCAAGGCCTCATCAATAGAATTATCGACAATCTCCCAAACCAGGTGATGCAAGCCTTCAGATGAAGTTGATCCAATATACATTCCTGGACGCATGCGAACAGCTTCTAATCCTTCTAAAACTTGAATTTGGCTGGCGTCATACTCTTGTACATTGTCTTCTAACGGTTTGTTTTCTTCAATCATTTAATTTACTATCTCCAATAATGACTTATTTTCATCAACAAGCAAAGTATCAAAATTTGCGGCTTGTCCTGCTTGGCAATCAATGGGACGATCTCCAATGACCAAAGCATTGTGAATATGGTATTTTTCTTTTAAGTAGAGAATACTTTCGGGGTTGGGCTTACGTGCAAAACCATTGTTTGCGGTCACAACCTCAGTAAAATATTGCTTCAAATGAGCTTTTTCCAAGAGATGTAACACTTGATTATCACGATGAGAGACTAAAAAATTACGTTTCCCATCTTCCACTATCTTTTTGAGTATTTCTTTAGCTCCAGCACGCCAAATAGGATTGGACAAAGCCATTGCTTCATTTAGTTTATAATCATTAAGAAACTGGCTCTCAAAAGGTGCAAAGTAGTTAACTGCAGCTTCTGTCGACTCTTTTAATTTGGCATAAACAGCTTTATGGCTCCCAGAAAGATGATAAGTAGCCAAAGTTTCCACGAATGCTTGGGTAGAAGTCTCATAATTATCTAAAAGAGTGCCACCTAAGTCCCAAATGTAATCTTCGTAATTCATAACCCTAATTATAACATATTTTACCCCCATTTTATAGTATGAAAGTAAAATAAAAGGATTGTCTAGTTATTACACAAACGTAATACAGACAATCACAATTTTTAGTAGTCGTAACGATAACTTCTTCTTAATTGTTGTTCGCTTTCAATTTCACCCGCTAACACATGTTGATAATTCATAGACAGAATCAAACCAACACCAATGAGATTGGAAATTAAAGCAGAGCCACCTTGTGAAATAAAGGGCAAGGGAATTCCTGTCAGTGGTAAAATTCCGATAGCAGCGCCTATATTTTCAAAAATATGAAAGAGAATCATCATGATAAAGCCGGTTGAAATATAGGTGTAGAAAAGATTGTTAGATTCGAATGTAACTTTTAACATTCTATATATTAAAAGGAGGTAGAGCATTAACAAAATTGCAGATCCAATAAAGCCAAAATTTTCAGCAATTACAGTGAAAATCATATCACTTTCTCTCACAGGAATTGGTAAATCTAAGTGATTAAAACCCTTTCCAAAAATTCCTCCACTTCCTATGGAAATCATGCTTTGTGTTTGCTGGTAAGCAATAGTTTCAGAATACTTAAATGGCGTTAAGAAAGCTGAAATCCGGTTGATTTGATAAGCATCCATTCCCATCTTAAAGAAAAAGTCCTTGCCTTGAGGGAGGATGAAAACTAGAAAAAAAGTTACAATGGATGATAAAATGCCAAAAGCAATCGGTAAAATAAGCCACCAAGAAATACCAGAGATTAACACGACTCCAATCAAGATAGCCAGAAAAACCATAGCTGTCCCTAAGTCTTTTTGTAAACCCAAGAGAACCATCACAGGTAGAGTTAATAAAAGATACAAGCCTAGAAGTTTCCAATCGTCCTTAAAGGTTAATCTTTCTTCTTTCCCCTTAAACCATACGGTTAGACGAGCCAAAACTAGAATATAAGAAATTTTCATAAATTCTGACGGTTGAAAAAGAGTTACAGAGCCAATAGTAATCCAATTCCTAGCGCCAGTAGCAGCGACTAGCTGTGGGCTATTAAAAAATAGAGGTAAAATCATCAAAACAAGCCCTAAAGCATAAAGAAAAGGCGTCAGCTTCCATAAAAACCTGGTACTAAAAAACATGAGAACAAAGGCAAATAAGGACCCAAAACCTATCCATAAGAACTGCTGAACCATAACTTTAGTCAAATTTTTAGGATAATCATGATAGGTTGCCACATAAACAGCCAGAAGACCAATCAATAGTAAACAAAAAACGGGAGTGATAATGCCATAGTCAATTTTATGATCAAGGCTTCTATTATGATATGCCATTTTATCCTACTTTCTATATTATCGAACCACTTTAGATTACAGTACGAAGAGAAGATTTCCTTAACACGAAAAAATGAAAAAAGGACCAAACATTTGGTCACTATTAACAATTTTCACAAATGGCCCCTGCAGGACACTAACACTATTGTACAGTATAGTTCAAAATAGTTCAACACTTAAATTTAATGCGCTTTTATATAGTAGGAAGTTCAAAATAGTTTTATTTTTAATCCATTTTGCCCCTTTTCTGCACCCTTTTATAATTCCATTTCAACCGCCATAATTAAAAAAGTCCGTTTCACAAGACTTAAAATAAAAACCAGTGCTCCTCAGCCCATTTAAAAAAACTCATCAGGGTTGTCACGCTTCCATTTTGCAAACTTTACGATTAATTCTGTCATTTTTATTCCTCCTATTTTATTATTCGAAAAGTATTTTAAAAATATTATTTCGAATTTATATTAGGAGACTTCATTACCAAGCAAAAACCCCCTTACTTGAAGTAAGGAGGCAATAAAAATAATGAAATTTATCTTATTGGTTATTATCTGGAAGAGCCTTATCTAATTCTTGGCGCATGTCGGAAGCTGTTTTGTTATTATACCGAATTTCCATCTGCCAGTAGCGGTAAATTGAATTATAAGTACTTACATCCCATTTAATTTGACGATCATACTCATCAAGAATATTTTTGATACTAAGACTTGATAAACGATTGCTATTAGCACTAACTGTCTTCTCTGCACTTAAGGTAATACCAGTAGTTAACAACGCCAATACACTAACAAATAATAATTTCTTTTTCATATAAATTAAAATACAACTCTCTTTCTATAATTTCACATGTCGACACATGCTTGATTATATACTTTAAATAAAATTAAATCAATTTTATTTTTTTGTAATTTTATAAATAATTGAACAAACCGCCCTCAATTAAGAGAGCGGTGATTTTTACATTAAACACTATTTATGGAGTTCTCCTTGTTTTTATTTTAAACTCCCCCAAAGACTGATACGATTCCCTTCTTCATCAGTCTGACCAATGGCCATATAATTTCGCTTGCCAGAACCGCCGATATAGCTTATCCATCGATAACCGTTTGCTGAACCTTTGCTATCGTAAGTTACAGATTGACCTCTTTTATAAGTTGCGACCACTTCTCCATTTAAATTAGGTGCTCGACGAACGTTGATTACATCTGCTTCTACTGTAAAAGTTCCGTTTTCTGGAATTAGCTCAACCCCATCAGTTGTTTTAGATTGTAAAGTTTTTTGTGCTTGCGGTTGAGAGTTTTTTGCATAAGGCGGGTAGAACCAGCCAACGACACCAGTAAAATCACGAATATTGAAACGTGCTGGCGCTCCTACTTCCAAAGCATCTGCATTCCCATCGATGTTTTGCTCTACAGTACGCATAGCATAACCATCGCTGTCGGCAATAACAACTCCTGTGTGCCCGTATGGATGAGCAGAAACAGTCATTACAAAAACGGCTCCTGCTTTTGGATTTGCATCTGTTGGCATATAATGCACTTCCCAGCCAGTCCCTGAAGCCGAATTTAATAGGTCAAGAGCATTACCCCACAAATCTACGCCAAACCAATTTTTTGCGATAAAACAAGGCAAATCTGCGCACTGCGTGCCATACATGCCATCTTTATCAACACCCATACCAGAATTTGCAAGATCGATACAGTATTTTACAATTTCGTCCGCTGTTGTCATTGTTACCTCCTTATTATTTTTATGGACTTCCTCATCCCATTTTTGTAAGTCGTTTTCCTCAATCAGCTGTATAAGCAGTTCTGCATAGCCACTTGCAGTCGCATAACCCGCATCTTTTATGGCATGACAAGCTTTTTTATAATCAGTCTCACCGATAACTGCTTGATATCGTGGATTATCGTTTAAAAATTTACCGTGGTCGACAATGCTATCAGTCCAACTGTCGTAAGCTCTAAAACTATCTACTATATCAGTCATAACCCCTGACTGATACTCCTCCTGAGTTTTGGAGTTAAACGACTTACCAGTCCAGCTTGCGTCTGCCTTAATCCCAAACAGAGCGTTATGTGGTGCATGTTTACCCCACCCGCTCTCTAATATTGCTTGTGCAGCTGTTAAAGAGGGGAGAATTTTGTATTGCTCCCACCCTTTTAGACAGCCATTTTTTATATCATCTAAAAATGACATATTATTGACCTTTCCAATTGTCGTTCATCCTTTTCACAGCTGCTTCAATAAACATTTCCATGTCTTGATTGCTTAAATAAATATTATGCTTAGATAATTCATTTTGCATGCTGATTTTAGCTTCTGTGAGCTTGTCTATACCTTTGATATCTTTGTCGTATGCAATCTGTTCTACAGCTTCGACTGCGTTTTTTGCGACGATTTCGGCGATTTTAACAGACTTTTCCCCACCCTTTTTGAGCAAGTACTCTTTAACATATTTAACTAAAATACCAATAACAATAGTAATAATTGTCATTGATGCGGTAACGACTGTTTGTTGTAATTCTTCCATTGTTCTATACTCCTTTTAATGTCGATTTGATTTCATTTATGTCAGATGTCAAGTTCTTGATTTGCTCTGACAATACTTGTAGTGTTTGGTTTTGTTGTTCTACGGTCTCCATGCGTCGATTTAATTGTCTAGCATCTACTTTTAAATGTTCAACCTCTGATTTAAGCAAAGTGATATCAGTAGCTTGTTTAATTGACTTACTGTTAAACATATTATAAATAGTCATGATTCCGACACCAAAGCTGACAACACCGAAAATGATATCTGTTGTCATAAATTACCTCTTATTCAACTTTCTGATCTAATAGCTCTTTTACCGCATCACGTAAATTAAATAATTTTGGTACATCTTCAAAGTCGCAAATCCCATTTGCAACACGGCGATACCAAACATCAACGATAAAGTGTTTTGTTGTAAATTTCATAGTAAATTCTCCTTTTTTGATCATGTAAAATATAGTTGTTATAGTGTTTAATGTCTTTTCCATCAAATTGTACCTACAGACGATGCTAGCGTTGTCGTCACTAGCTCTGTCAATTCGACGACTGCTTTATCAACTTTTGCTTGCATATCTATAGTAGCTTTAGCCATTTTTTCCATTGCTGTATCTACTTCTGTCAGTTTTTTTGTTACTGATTCTTTATCGACTTTAAGTTGTTCGATATCTTTAACTGACTCTAAAATGGCAAAGTTGACAACATTTTCTTTTGCAAACGTATCAAGTACTAGTTTGATAAGCTCCTGATTCTCTTTTTCTGTGTGATTTCCTGTTAAAATTTGTGGCAGATATGTTCCATCATCAGCTTGTAATCGGACGTCGGTTTTTACGAGTACGCCATCCTCATAAATGCCAAAAGGTTTTCCAACAACTGTCCATTGCTTCATTCTAGTCACCTTCTCCCTCTTTACTTACTTCTGCTAATTGTGTTTGTAATGCTGATACATCTTGTCTCAATTGTTCATTTTGAGCTTGCAAAGTCGCTTTGTCTAACGATAATTGTGCAATTTGTAAAGCTAAATTTGATTTAATTTGTTCGTCCATTTTTCCCCTCTATGAAATAGCTGCCGCCCACGCACCAACGGTACCTATTCGATTTGCTATATCTTTTAAGATATAACCCAAACGCTGACCTTTGATGTACATTTCGTTAATATATATTTCATCAATAGGATTGAGTGATGTTCCAATCATTGCTTTGTAAGTATCTTGGTAGGTTGTGTTAGGTCTAAACACATACTGATTATTGACACCATTGATATTTTCAAATACCCAGCCGCGATCACTAGAATTCGCTGAATGCGCAATTTTTAAAATATCTGATGAAATTTCAATTCTGTCTACAATGCTGTCACCAGTTCCGCTTCCGCCAGCGTAGATATTGATGCCAGTAAAGCCACCATCTAAATTATTTTCCGTTCGCAATCGATTAGTTCCAATTGATGTAATAGCAGCTGTTAAATTAGATTTTGTTCCCGATCCAATAATCCGATAATTATTGTCATTTGGTTGAGTACCAGTGCTAAATTTAATAAATTGATTTGGCAATCCTGCCACAACACGTCTAATGGCAGGGTTATCATTGTACATCTCCATCTGCCCTTTATTGAGATCAATAGACATAGCACCATTTAAAGCAGTTAAAACACCACCTTTTACCAAAGTCGCAGAGATTTGGCCCGACGTAATGTTACTTGCGTTTAAATTTATTACGGATATTTTACTTGCGTCAATGGTACCGCCGACAATTTTGTCCGCAGTCAAGTCTTTTATCATTGCATTAGTAATAATTCCGTTGTCAATTAGTGTTTGACCAGTTATTTTTACATACTTACCATCAATTCTGACAGTACCGTCAGCCAAGTTTATTTGGCCAAGTATAGATCCACCAGAAGTCAGATTTTTAACCGACCATGAGTTAGCAGTTTGAGTTACCGTTGTTTGTATAGATGCGATTTTGTCATCTAACTCTTTTTTAGATTTACCAAAGGCCGATGATATCGTACCTGTTTCCAACTGTGCATTATCAATTGCTAATATTGCATTTGATGAGAAACCAAAACCATAAATTAAAAATGAAAACGTCTTACTAAAATCACAAATATCCTTGTTAAATGGTACTTTAACGGAATATCTATTCCAAGACCCAGCAGTTATTGAGTTGACTGTAAATTGTCCAGCATGGAAATTAGTTGCACCAGTCAATTTATTAACATAATAAAAACCACCAAATAATTTAGTGCCAGATAGATCAGCGTATGCATCAAACGACAACATAAAATCATTTGTAGTATCGAGAAAATCAGGCATGATAGTTTTGCCAATCGATTGAGTTATCGCTTTCCAATTCCTACTGCCATCAGACTCATTAAAGATGACAACATTATTTCTTCCACCGAAGGAACCGCTATAGGAATGATAAGAGGTTGTTGCATTTGGTATACCGCCATTATAAGTTGACCAATATCTAGGACCTTGTGAATAAGTAACACCGCCAACCACAAACGAAGTCTTATTATCCGTTATCTCAAAATCAGCATTTAAAAGTAGATTATTCCCGCCGGCTGACAAATTTTGCACTGTTGTTACAAGTCCATCAGCAGTCTGAGTGACTGTCGATAACCTACCGTCAATATTACTTACAGATGACTGTATACTGTCTACTCTTTGAATTGTAGTCGTTAGAGATGAACCCTGCTGTCCTATTTGTTGAGTGTGACTATCTACTGTATCTTTAACAGTATTTACTTTAACTGTTAAACTGTCTGCTTTGTTTTCGACCCTTGTAATCTCACGACTAAAGCTATCTGATGTCTCTTTAATTTTGTTATCAGTAATCACTGTAGCCTTGTTATTAATCAGTGATTCGATGCTTGTTTGTGATAATCGTGTACTAATTTCTGTCGCAGTCTGCTTTATCGATGTCTCAGCGCTAGACATTCGTCCAGTTAAATTATCTACTGTAAGCTGACTTGCTTTAGTAGATATGTCAGTTTTGTTTTGAGTAACTTGCGTTTGTAGACTGCTTAACGTTCCATCAGCAGACTTTTTATTTTCTGCAATTTTGGCTGTATTCTGGTCAATAGTTTGTTTATAGTTTGATAAAGTCTGAGTAATCTCACTATCTTTACTAACTAATGCAGTGTAATCAGTTTGTAGACCTTTTACAGTTCCATCAAGTTGAGTTAATGTCTGATTTGTAGCAGTGTAATGATCACCTTCTATTTTCGACAAAGCGGACATCTGATCAGTTAATTTTTTAGACTCACTAACTATGTTAGACAAGGCAGATACTGCATTAGCCTTTGCATTGTCAGCAGTAGACTGAGCTTGACTTATTAGCTCATCTTGACTGACATTTTTTGCAACAATTGCATTATATTGTTCTTCGTCTAGCGCCCCGTCTTTACCTTGATATGTATACTTTATATCAATAGTGTCGGGAATATTTTTGTCAGTATATGATAGTGTTGTTTTTGACCAAAGCACCTCTCCTTGCCCGACAGCTGGCCTGCTATCTGACCAGTTTGTAGGTTGGGTTGATATTGATGTCGTCTTGCCGTATGTGACTTTTCCTGACTCAATGCCATTCCCTTTTTCGCCATCGTTAACATTGATAAAAGTTAACTCTTTACTAAATGTAATAGCATCAGTAACATCAACCTCAAGTCTTAGATTAAGTTTTCCATCAGTCAGCATGTCAGGCTTTATCATCACTTCTAAGCCGTTTGATAATAGTTTTGTTCCGTTATACCACCTTTGGCCTAAAACGGCCGTCTGAGCTCCATTTTTGCTGAAATTAAACGATACATTAGATGACCCTGTATTATTTTTAAATACAGTGCCACCAGTTGTGTTAAATGTAATATCATAGCTCGCAGGACTTTCAATGCTATTCTGTAATGCTAACCCTTGAGCTGATATTTTAGACGCTAAGCGTTTGAAATTAGAAAACGTGACTTCATTTGTACCTGTTAGCAAATTCCAAGTGATCTTCATCACTCGTAATGATCCTAAAATGCCATAACGGCCAATCCCTTTGTGATTGAGAATTACAGTGTCACCAACTCTGACATCAAATGACCCTGAAACTTCAATGGTTTCTTTGCCATAACAAACATTTTTAATCCACTTTAAGCCCTCTGACTCAAGTTTTGCAACATCATCAGTATCAATGTTTAGTTTCCATAGCAAAAAATCATCTATATCTAGCACTTTCGGCATATTTTCAGCAGCTATTGGTGCATAGATGCGGTTGTTTTTTTGATAAAACTCAGTTTGACCTTGTTCGTTTTTCCAAACTGTGCCACGGTTACCAAGCCTCAAGCCATCTTTTCCGATTGGTTCAATGGCTGTTTTAATATCGGTCATATCAAAAGCTCGGATGACATCATTTGAGTTGTCAATCGTGATTTCAAAATCCCGTCTGTTTCGGCCAACGCCTTGATAATTCGCACCATCATTCGCTCTATAAATGTTAAGGATCAGCTTATCAAATTGGCCGTTACGTTTTTGCTTGATTTCAAACTCACACTCACCGCCAAAATTGTTGATAATTGATATTAACCGCTTATACTTAACATCTTCACCATCATACTTTAGGGTCTTTTTGCTAGTTGCTAGTTCGTTCACGCCAATTTCAAAATTGGCATAAGGGAAAAATTCCATCGCTGTCAAATGTTCAACAATTGTCCTAGCTGGTTGATTTTCATAAGCTAAGCAATTTTCACTTAACATTTCAAGGTTGAAATAGTCACCAATAATTGAAATAGTTTTTGATTTGGCATTTTCTTTAAATTTAACAATTGAAAATCTAAAGAATTTACCTAAAAATCTAAATGCAAGATAACCATTTTCCTTGATACCCCACCACTCACCGCTTTCCTTTGAAAATTCAAACTCAACCTGATGTGTAGCCTCTTCAAAAAATGAGGTCAAGGATGCTTTATTAATTTTGATAGCATTTAATAATGCATTATCAGCAACTGCCGTCTCATGCATATTTTTGTCATAAAACGTTATTTGCACTATCTGAACCTCTTTCTATACTTGACTTTGACCGTTGGCAATGTCCTCAAAAAGCTTGAAAAATGCATTTTCATAGTTGATTTTCCAGGTGGCAACTTGATATATTCTGAGCCTAAAACTGTGCTTTCTGGCATGCCATCAACTGTAACTTTGCCAATCTCATTATTAAAAACAATATTTACATTACTAGAATATCTGTTTGGGACGTCCAAAATTACGGGAACGTGATGTTTTTGCCACATAAAATCACTAATAAACATGTCTGTCACTTGTTGACTACCTTTATATTTAAGTAAGAAAACATGCACTTTAGCACTCTTTTTGCCTTTTAGATAATCAGATTGATGCTTTGTGTACCCTCTCTCGTAAAATGTGATTACATCATCATTTCTATACATTGCCATATTTCCGTTTGAGTTCATAAACGGATTTTCGTTCAAAATATGACTAGCTAAAAACGTTGAGCGTCTAACCATGTCATAACCAACGGGATTGTTAGGGTTTGCAATCATACAGTTAAATTCTGCGATGTTTGAGTTAGATCTCTTGATAGTCTCAACACCGTACAAGAAATTGCCATTTTCATCAGATACACAAACCTTAATTGCTGATTTTTGAGGCAATAAACCAGTATGAAACACTTGACGCCAATAAATCGTGTCAAACAATGTCCCGACTTCACCGTTTACATCAGCTTTGGTCGAATAGGTCAATGATTGGCCATTGAGTGCATTGGTTTCTGTTCCAGGATTTGCAAGATAAAGCCAATCAACATCAGAAATTCCATTTGTCCGTTTGACAATTCCAAGCGTCCCTGTAAGTGATTGATAGTTGTCATTAGCTATCCCGACACGCTGAGTTCCTGATGATAGCATCAGATTAGCGTTAAATGGCTTGAAATTGACCATCATCTCTGAGTTTTGAGCGGTTACAGTATCAACTTCCTCAACATTACCAATCTCAAGACTGCTATTGTCAGTAGCAATCCCAACAAATCCATTATCAGCATTATTAGTCATTTCAATAATCGGGCAAGCTGGTGCAGTGCCCTGATTATCAAAATCAACTGTGATGATGTTGTTTGCGGTTGTTATCTTGTCAGACTGGATTTCTTCATAGCTTCTACTGTATGCATAGCCGTCAAGCGTTTGAAATTTGATTTTGATATCTTGAAACCATGAAATCCCATTTGACTCATCAAATCTTTCAACAACTCTTGCATAATACATTAACTCAGGTTCATCACTGAAAATTAGTTCATAGTAGCTATCAGTCATCACAATCCTGCGTAATTCACGCTTTTTTTGTTGCATGCTGCGACTGTCTGTTGTCTTCATTTTTACAGTGAGAACAATCTCATCTTGATTTGCTCTGTCAATGTCAATCACTCTAAAAAATTGTGACAAATCAACATTATTAAACTTAACTGTTAACTCACTCATGCAAATAATCCCTCAATTCTATCTATATCTTGACTAACTTCTTTCTGAACCTTATATGTTTCTTTTTTTGTTGCTGTTGCAATTGTCATGCTATCAACATCAACGTGAATTGGTTGTTCTGTTGCCTTTTCAGCAACTTTAAGCGCCTTTTCGATAAGTTCATCTGATTTCTGTTTGTCACTCTTGATATCGGATTTAACTGTTTGTTCAGTGCTTGTCTTGAGTTTAAATTGACTTGATAATGTACTCTTACCAATTCCGACTAAATCCTCAATATTAAACCTGAATGCTGACATCTCTTTTTGAACATATGCTAGGCTATCGGTTACATCAGAGGTGTTTTTCTCAATACCAACTGCAATACCTTGAGCAATATAACGGCCTACATTGTCCCTAAAGAGTCGAGACGGTGAGTGAATTTTAGCCTTAGCTTGTGCTGCTCTCTCAGCTTGAGCAACTAATGCATTAGCTGCAGCTGTAACTGCTCCAAGCGCTGAATACATACCTTGAGCCAAACCTTGGCCAATCATGGCACCAATTCCACGCATGGCACCAACACCTGACATACCAGCTGAACGAACTGCTGACATCAATGCATTCATCGCACCTGTCGCTGAACCAATCCCGCCATTTATACCATTAGCTATATTTTGAGCGGTCTGTTGTCCAATTCTTGTTCCCTCTGATTGCATCTGTGAACCAACTGATCTAACAGTGCTTAGAATAGCATTCATTGCTGATTGCACTGTTCCTTGCATTGATGTGAATGCACTAGATACAAGTAAGCAAGATGTCGCAACTTGATTAATTTGTGTCGCAGTCATATCAGCCATTGACCCAACCCTGATAAGAGCTGTTACAACTACGCTAAGTTGAGCTCCGAACATTAAAAAACCAGCAGAGGCCATTGCTAACGCTGGTGTAATTGTCATAATTTGCATCTTCAACATTGCGATAGGTGCATTAACAACAGATAAACTTGATGCACTAGCAATAATCTGTGAAGAAAATGTACTAAAACCAACAGATGCCGACATTAAAACAGAAGGTATTGTACTGATTGAAGCTTGTAATGTAGTAATAGCTGATGATATTCCAGTCATTCCAGCAAGAGCCATTGTTGAACTTGTTGTAAGCATTGTCATTCCTGTTGCTAATTGTGTCATGCTTGAGCCAACTATTGCCAAACCAGCTCCACTAGCTGCAATTTTACCTAAACCAACTGCAACTGCTGTAAGAGATGCAGCCATATCACCAAATCTTGTATTTGTAATCATAACAACACCTTGAGCAAGAGATTTAAAACCTGTTCCTGCTTTCAGTGCAGCATTTCCAATACTTGTGATGACACCAGAAACACTATTCAATACACTAACAAATGCTCCGCTTACAGCTTCTACGACTGTTGAAACAGCATTTGCTAATTTTTGAAGCGCAGGTGCGCAGATGTTTAAAGCTACACCAAATGCAGCAACACCAGCTGATGCAACTAATAATCCAGCTCCTAATAACACGGTAGCTGCTCCTGCCAATGCGGCTCCAACTGCCAAAGCTGTTAATCCCACTCCAGCAACTAACAATCCTGCTCCTGCCACCAATGCACCAACTCCAACCGAAAGCAAACCAGCAGAAAGAGAAATAAGTGCAACAGCTGCACTAAGTCCATAAGTAGCAATAGTTGGCAACTGAGTTGCTAGTAATGCAATACCTGCTCCTATCATTAAAATAGCACCACCAAAAGCTAGGATCCCTACTGCTCCAGCTGTCAGCGCAGGAGCTAGAGCAGTAGCACCTGTAGCTAATAGAGCAATTCCTGCTGCAAAAGCAACCATAGCTATTTGTGCGCCAGTACCAGCTGAAGCTAATTGAGAAGCCGCTTGTACAAGCACATATACTCCGGTCGCAGCCAAAATAAAACCAGCTCCAACCATTAATACTCCAGCCCCCATTTTCATCACTGATACAGCTGCAGCACCTGCTGTTGTCCCAACAGCTGTATTTCCTGCGCTCATTGCAGCACTTGCTCCAGCATTTGCAGCTTGTGCTGCCGTTAACCCAAAAATATTAGCAATCAATGAAATCAATGTCTTACCAAAATCAAATGCTGACTTGAGAGTACTAGCTATTTTGATTCCTTTTTTAAGCGCAAATAACCCAGTGTTAAAAGCTATTATCCCAGTCGCTAAATTTCGGAATACGCTAGGATCTAACTTAGATATCCAACTTGCAACATCTTCAATTTTCCCTGCAATTTGAACAAATGCATCTCCAATAGTTGTTGCAAAACTTGTTATTTGTGCTTTATTGCCAGTTATCGATGAAACAATGTGACTAATCGCTTTACCAACTGCGCTTAAAAATGATTGAATCGCTGATACAGCTCCAGTCCCTTTAAAAATAGAAAAGAATTGTTGTAATTTGGATGTGGCAGAAGAAACCGTACTAGCTATCTTGTTAATAACAGCTTCTATATTGATACCATCTAAGAAAGTTCCGAGACCGCTAGCTAACTTGTCAAAATTAACCTTATCAATTGCAGAAGATAAGACATTAATTGCTTTAATTCCAAAAGCATTTACTTTATCAAATGCTGGCATCAACTTATTTGATAGACTTTCCTTTGCTCCATCAATAGCCTGATCAACAGTTTTGAACTCAGTAGCCATATTTTGAAAAGCGTCTGAGTTCCCTGCACGTTCCATTGCCGCAAAGAAATCTTCAGTTTTTACTTTTCCATCATTTACTGCTGAAACTAGCTCAGCTGTTGTCATACCCATTTCTTTAGCAACAGCAGCCATACCAGCAGGAGCTTGCTCCATCATTATTTTAAAATCCATCCAAGCTACCTTTGGTTTAGCTGCCATTTGTGTAGCTTGTACAGATAAAGATTTCATTGCTTGGGCTGGATTTTCAGCAGAAGCGGCAAGTCCGCCAAAAGCCTTAACTAAACTACCAACATTTTTAGTCCCTACTGCGTCAAGCTGAGCATATGTGCTAGCCATATCTGACGCCGAATATATTGTTTTAGTGGCAAAATCTTGCATTGCTGATTTAGCGGCTTTAATTACTTCAGGCGAGCGACCAAACGCTTGTAAATTCCCTTCAAAGGTTTTCCACGCCTTGGCAGAACCGTTAAGCTCAGAAACCATGTCACGTATACCATTGTTGACAGTACTTATACCAGCTGTTAAAGCTGAGCTAACAATATTAGCTCCTAAAACGGACTTAAAAACAGACCCAACTTTTGAGTCTGCACCTTCTAACTGTCCAAAAAGTGATTTTAGCTTGCTAACACCAGACTGTGCCCCTGAACCGTCTAGGTCTACTTTAATTGTTACTGATCCATCTGCCATGTGTGCCCCCTTTCTTTAGTAGTCGAAATTTTGCGGTAACGCATATTCTTTTTTGAGTTTTCTCATTTGCTCTTTATATTTCCTACTGTCTCCCTCTTGCGGTTTATAAGAGCGTATTTTTAGCACCTCTGCAAACTTTGTGTTGCTTGGCAATCCATTAAGTAGCGCATTGAATTTTTTCCAGTGAAGGCTATTCTGAACGTCTATCAAATCTATTTTGTAAGCTTGCATAAACGATGCATAAATATATTCAGCATCGTATTTAAAACTAAAAATAGGCTTTTCATCGCTTGAACTGCTTTTGGAACGTATTTTGCTTTTTATGGGATTTCCAGCTAAATCAAGCACTGGTGCAGTGTCTTTTGCAGGAATTAACTTAATATGTTCGTCAAAAATAAGTTTAAAAACAAGAGTAGCATCTTCTATACTTAATATTTGAGTAAAATCAACGTCTGTAAAAATTTGAATAGCTAGAAAAGGCTTATAAACTTCATCAACAACATCATCATTAATCAATTCAATGACCTTAAAAACCTTGTTGAATGAGATGTTCATTGGATAAACTTTATCAGCTAACACTAACTCATCGGTTAATTTCCTTGATAAATCAAGCATATTAGTCACCTAAATACTTTTTAAGAGTATCTCCGTTGTTATTTTTTTCCCATTCTGACATAATTCCGTTTACAGCTTCGAGCAAATAAACCATGCAGTCAATTGTTGTACCTTCGGAGAATTTATAGACTTTATCAAATGCATTTTCATCAAAAAGCTCAGTCCACGACAACTTGACTAAATCGTGCAATGTTTCAAACGCTTGACTGTCAACATCATTTACCGTTTCTGATATTTTAGCTCCTTCAGACTCTAATTTTTTGCCAACCTCTGTCATTTTTTTAATACTTTGGTCGTTAGCTAAAAACTCAAGCTTAAACTCTCCGAAATCTACTGGGATAACATTATTACGCTTTTTAATTACTACCATTTTTCTTTTCCTTTGCTAATAAAACTCAAAATTGGGAGCAAAAACTATTGCTCCCGACAAAAACTATAATACGTCTAAGACAGCAGACTGCTTAGGAGCAGAGTCCCAAGTAACCGTCGCTTCAAATTTTTCAAATTCCGATGCTTCACCACCCCCAATTTTAATGTCTGAAACAGTCGCAACTCCCGAATACTGAGTTTTTCCGTCTGACTCAACAATTTTAAACCAAACAGTTCGCGCATCACCTACTTTAAATCGCATATCTGCAATGATTTTCTGCGCAGCGTCCTCTTTGATATAATCACCTTCAAACGAGTAACCGTGCTTAACACCTGTTACTACCGTTTTTTTAGTTCCATCACCATTATAGTAAGTAACATCATCTGTCTCTTCGTCGCTTTCGACATCGGCCGTTGTTACGCCATCAGCAAGCCACTTCCACGCTTCTTTTTCAGGCTCTTGCGTGGCAGTTTCTGGTGTCCAAGGTGCTATATAGTGTTTGCGTAGTGCATTTTTTTGTTTTGGCATTTAAATTCCTCCATATGTTTCAATTTTTGCTGTAACATCCAGCATATAAATATAAAAGCCTTGCTCATCACGATCATTTAAAAATGGCTGTGACACCTCAAGTCCTCTAAATTCATAACTATTATTTTTACTTGGTAAATCAAAATTAAAACCAGCGAGGGCATGATTGATAGACCACAAAATCCTACTGGTTTTTTGGTGATCTGTAGTTTTTATAGCTACTTCAAAAACCAAGCTGATATCTTGTTTGCCATTTAGATATTCTTTTTCTATTTTCCCGCCAGGTAAGGGATAAAGGACAAGTCCTTCGTGCTCAGATAAGTAATCTAATTTGCATTTTAAAGGCACACCAAGCGTGTTGATAAAGTCTCTAAGGACTTCTGCAAAATCATTATTCATGTTTTAACTCCCATTGCTCTTAGACCGACCTTGCCCCAATACTTAACATGCAGAGCTGTAGCTTTCTTGTCCCACCGCTTGCCTGTTCCAGGAGTGGTGTACTTCTTAAAGGTAAAGCTCCTATGCTTGTTGTAGCTTGAGCCGTAGAACTGGGCTCTGGCATAAGGTCCAGGGTATCTTACTCCGTCCCTTGTAGCCTGACCACTACCGCTAAGGTTTCCGCTCTTACGTGGGATAAATGGAGTCATGTCCATCATCATCTGGTTAGCTATCGCTAGCTTGCCTTTAGCTAAGGCTGCTGATGATACCTTTTTTTCAATGTCCTTAAGGTCAACTTTTACAGATACTGTTACACCCATCAAACACACTCCACTTCATAGCAAAAAATCTTGTTTTTATGTGGATAACTAACTGGTATTACAGCAATCACTCTGTATTCACGCTGACCATCATTAATAACAGCATTTTGATAAGTATCATCGATGACTATCGGACAATATTTTGGATACACAAAAAGGACGCTAGCTTTTGTTTCACTGCGTCTATTTCCTGTTCCTTAAACTCCAAATCGTCTGTCAAATCTGACATTTGACAGAGTCACAGCTTCGGACAATACTGGTTTCCCCCATCCGTCTTTTTCTTCTGTGGTTTTACGAATAGTTACAGTATCGATCAATAACCGTTTATCAATATCTGTCATAACCTACCCCCCTGTAGCCAAATCCTACGCTTTTAAGAGCGTTTATTGCATCGAGTGATAAATTATACATAGAGTTCTCAAGAGATGTCTTAGAGCTTTCTTTGTAACTTATTGATGTCCTTCCTAATGATACGCTTGACATTGATTGTTTAGCATCAGCTGTCATTATTCCAGTTGCATCTAAATATGTGATTTGAAAAGCAATTGCTATCTTAACTGCTTTTTTTCGTGACTCTATATCTGTTTCAAAATCAACAGTGTTATAAAATCCATCTAAAAACAAGTTGATTGTAATCTCTGCTCTTTTCAGCAAATTGTCGAAATTAGCTACATCATCAAATCCAAAGTCTTTAAATTCATTAGCTGTCAAAAAATCTATAACAACCACCCCTTTCGTTTAAAAAAAGGCGGTTATTTTCCCGCCTTGACTTCTTTTTCAACTTCTGTAAGTAGAGGGCAGAGGTCGGGATGTGATAACTTCCCAACTTTGTTGATACGCTTCGCTTCAGCGATAGTCATGCCTTCTACGCTATCTTCATCATACCCCTTGCCTTCGAAAACAAAGTTATGATTTACTTTAAATTTAGACATCTAACTTACTCCTCCGCTTTGTAACCTTGATTTTCAAACGCCGAAATCATAATAGGGTCACTTAAAGCGAATTTAACCCCATCTTTTACAAAGATTACTTCTTTTTCTTTTAGAAACTCTTCAGTTGGTTTTTCGTTTGCTTTTTTAGGCATATGATTACTCCTCTCTACTAAGCGGTTTTATGGACGAAGATAGCCTTTTTCTTGTTGTCAAGAACAAAGGCATCATAACGAATCCGCCCCTCAACAAGCTGTCCGTTTATTCCTGGTGGGTTATCATGGATTTTGTAATCTTCCAGTTTGATTGGTGATGTTGTTGCGATCGGATGAGCAACAACAAATGCTACATTAAGTGGCAAGCGTGATGTCGGAGTGAGAACAACCGACATTCCATCAATCATACCGACTTGCCCTTTAATAGTGATTTCTTGTCCGAGATCAGAGTTTTTTACAAACGCTGGATCTAACTTGATAAGTTTGTAAAATGCAGGCGATACGTGCAATTGACGTCCAGCGACAGGAATATAAGCATCTGTTAATGCTACTTGAGCATCAAGCACAGACTCGTATGCGTTTTCTTTTGTGATTTCCTGTGTCTTAACATGACTTTCATCTGCTCCAGCAACAATAGTTGCAAAGCGATATGTATCAATTTCGGGAATAATAACCTCTGTAAGTTGACGTGCTAAAGCTTTGCCAGCTTCCATTACCCCCATTGTGTCCTGAGTTGATTTTTTATCAATCGTAAACGTAAACGAACGATCTTTTTTCAAAATCATTGTTTGTACTGTATTTCCAAGTTCTTCAGCTGTACCATATCGATTTACACCTGAAGCTGTATAGTCATTCATTTTTGATGTTGGTACAGAATATACTTTTACTGTGTCAACTCCAGTAAAATCGAAGTCCTGATTAATAATTCCTGTTGAAAGTGCTTCTTTTGCGAAGCGCTCATCAACTTTAGTGTCAAATTTAGATGCGTAATTTACTACCATGTAATAATTCCTTCTTTCTTTTAAATGCTATCAAAGCCTGCAAATAAAGCTTTGTCTTCATCGCTCAGGTTAGAACTTGAGTCTGCCGACGGGTTACCAGTTGCGGTAATTTTTGGCATTTGTTCAGTTTCATTCTGAACTTGGAATAGATAAGGGCTTGTTTCCTTGAGGCTGTTGATTGTGTCCTCTAAAAGAGGTTTCCCATTTTCTCCTAGCTCAATCTTGTCTAGGTCAATGAACTTCATCAAGTCCTCAGAGTTGTAAGCTCCCACATCTTTCAAAGCAAGGGCTACAGCGTTAGTTTTAGTGACTTGAGCAAGTTGTGCCTCGCTATCAGTCTTGTACTGGTCAAATTGAGCCTGTAGGTCTGCTAGCTGTTGCTTACTTTCCTCACTTGCTCCCTCTTTTTCCTGTAAATCCTTGATAGCCTGTTTCTGTTGCTCAAGCTGTTGTTTCAATGTTTCGTTTTCTGCCTGTAACTCAGACTTAGCCTGTACTTTTGCATTTTCAATACCTGCACCGTACGCTTGCATGATATTATCCAGCACACTGTTATCTGTTATACCTGCGTCAACCAACATCTCACGTTTAAGGCTCATACCTTAACTCCTTTGTTTTACGTCACGAGGGACTGAGATACAGACACTTTTACGCCATATCCAGGGCAAAATAAAAAACCGTTCTAATGTACGGCTCAAGACATAGATATGGGATCACGCTCCTTTCAGTTTTCAGACGGTTTCAAGGTTGTAATCTCCTTTCTAAATTATTTCCAAAATTGCCAAAACGGCCTTTTATTGGTTAAATCATTCAAAACATAGTCTTGCAACTCAGCTAGAGCTTCAGCAAGTGCATGAGTCAGTTCTTGCTGATCAATTAATGCTTTACGTAAGCTTGTAAACTCTTTGTTAGTTGCTAGTGCGTTTCGAGACTGTACAATTTCAATATCAAGTATTTCTTTATTTAGAGCTTTGTAGTTTTTATTTAAAATTTTGATTGTTTGTTCAAGCTCTAACTTCTTTTTTAAACGTTTATTCATAACAACTCCTATTTTTGAGCATGAAAAAAGCACCTAGTTTTAACCAAGTGCTAATAATATTGAATATCTGTTGATTTACTAATTACCTCAACTAATGTCTTACCAGAAATATCTAAGTTAATAAGTTCATCATATGATCTTGCATGATAATCATTGTCCCCGATAGAAACTAAAAAATCTGTTGAGGTGTTTGGAAAAATTGCACAATTTTGACCAGCATAAGAAAAAGAAGCATCCCAACCATTTTCACATAGCTGCTTTAGTTCTTTTTTAATATCTCCATAAGACATCTAGATTCTCCTCTCTTTCCTTCTCAGTTAAATCTCGTACATTTCGACTAATAAATTTTCCGTTATCATCAAAAATATAATCATGTGAATGTTCATCACGGTTTCCATAAGGATGATTTTTAGGCTGTTTGTGATTTGTGAAATGAACTTCTTTACTTTTAATACCTCGGGCATCATAATATGTTCTCCCCAAGATATCCCCATTAGTTGCATTATGTTGAATAATACTATCTGGTTTCCCTACTCTACCAGGAGGCGTATGACCTACAGTAATACCATTTACAGTTACTATTTTACCACTATTCACCGCTTTATCAAGTAATGCTTTTTTACTTCTGAAATCATTTAACTTCTCATGTTCTGCTCTGAGTTTGATTTCTTTCTTAGCTTTGCTATAAGGGTTATCATAGTACTTCTCCCTAGCATAATCACGGTGTAGGAATGGGTTCTGTTTGAGATAGTCTCTCATGGCTCCCTGTTGTATCCTTATTTTGCTCTTATACTTGTCTATGAGATCAGTATCACCCAATTTTTCTGACACATGTAAAAACTCCTTAGACTGTCTAATAGACCGCTCTAGAGCTCTCTGCTTTGCTTGTACGTTGGCATTCTCTATTGTCTGCTCAGGCGTTAAGTCTTTAACATCATCACTTAACTCAGGCTTATAATTAGCACCAACAACAAAAGGTGTGATTTCATGGGTGCAGTTGATACCTAGACAGCCTCCAGCTGATCCGTAGCCATAATCTGATAAGGCAAGGATACGCTCACCTTTTTCAATTCTAGCTTGGCCGGTTGTAACTATCCTATGTTGAAGTGGTGCACACATTTCTCTAGCCGTTGCCTTTTTTGAGTAATAAAAGGTATCTATCCCTAATTCCTCAGCTGGAGCCATTCTGACCTCACGATAAACACGCCAAGCAGTTGACTTAATAACTTGCCTTGCGTATGTGTCAGCTCTCCAATGCTTTCCTTGACTATCTGTAAAGCCATAAAATCCCTTTTTAGCCCATTTCATGACAGTATCCGAAATAGCCTTGTCTGATGTTGCTAGACCTGTAACAACCTTTGCTGTGGCCTCTTCAATGATGGACTGATAAGCCCCCATCACGCTTTTTGGTAGCGTGGTATTGATAAGGTTGTTTATGTCTCCCATTGTCTGATTGACATAGGCTGCTAGATTGGTCTGAATAAGTGAGTTAGCCACAAAATCACCGCCACCAGTAGCCTCTAAAAGCTGTTGTTTGGTGTTTTTGTAGATTTTGTAGCCATCATTTTGAATAACATATCTAAGCTGTTCCTCTGCAATGCTTGAGCGTTCAGTAATGAGCTGTAGGTTATCTTCATTGAGTAACCCCATCTCATTCATCTTCTCAAGCTGCCAGATATATGGGTTATCATCAAGGCTTGTAGAGCCACGCTCCTTCAACCTGTCTATTACTTGGTCGAATAAGTCAATGGTAAGCTGATGATAGATGTCTGCAACCTGACTAGCGTCAAGCATTAGCTGCTCATCATTGAGCTTGATTGGTTTCTTCTTGTCATCAGCCATCTAATCATTCTCCATACACTCCCACATCATCAGGGCTACGCTCACTACTTGTCTTATCAATGGCATTGAAACTAATTTCAGCTTTGATTTCCTTAGCTTTCTCAGGGGTTACATTAAGCACTTTCTCAATAGCCATGACATCAGTACCAAAGCCAGCATTTACTACTTTAATCCAGTAGTCAAGCTCAGCGTTACGGTCGGTAAAGACCCCATCATCAAGGTTAATGCTGATAGCGTCCATATCAGGAATATTCCCCTTGTAAAGCTGATATGCTTTGCCTAGCTCTAACATAGTGATGATCAGCTCTTTCAGAGATTGTTCAACAAGGCTGACAATACTATTACGCATTTGATAAGTGTCTGAGTTCTCAGATACAATCTCGGTAGCTGTTTTCATGCTCTTACCGTCAAAAGTAAACATACCAGCTGATACCCCTATCTGCATTTCAAATAGTGCTAGACCCTCATTGATTGCCTTGATGTAGTCATCAGAACGAATTGGCGTTGTAAGGTCTGTTATACCTATACCCTTGTCTATATCACCACTATCGAACTGCTCATAGACATTGTGACCAGTTTCAAACTCACGCTTGACAGTGACCTTATCACCGTCCTGATTGTACTCTGTCTTAATCATCTGAGTAGGAACAGCCACCCTACGCTGACCCATTTTTACCTCCCACATAAACTCATCATAGGTGGTATTAAGGAAGTCAATAGTAGTCTTAGCGTTATCAAAGATAGATAGACCAAGCGGACTATTAATATCTTTGTTATTCATTCCTGGTGTCTTTAAGTAGGTAAACAAGGGTCTGCTAAGACCGTTCAAGTCTACTATTTCCTCTAAGTCCTCATAGAGTTCTGACAAAGGTACTCTAGCTCCTACAATGTTCTGATTATCAGACTTGTAGAGCTCATTGGTCACAGTGTATTTGTCATCTTTTACCCATTCGTGCAATTCAATCAGCGTGTAATACTTGTTCTTATTACCTTCTGATTTGATTGTCTTTGTGATGATAGCAGCACTAGAAACATCTTGGGTATTTGACTGGAGAGGCAAAAAGACGGGAGCTTGAATAAATGCTATCCTTACCTTGTCCTTGTCGACATATGGCCTCATGGCAAGTCCTCCAAGAGCTAAACAGCTCTCTAGGTAGCGTTCAAAATTCTTAATAAAGCGGTCATTCTGTAACTGTTTCTGGACAAAATCATCAGCTACTTCATCATCTACCTTGATTTCAGCCTGTTCATTAAAGACTAGGCTTGCAATCTTCTTAGATGCTGTTCTGCCAATCGGTAAATGGTTAAAATCACGCTTTTGCTTTATTCCGTTGCTGTCCTTGTACTCAATTTGTGGATAACGACCAGCAAAGTATTTGAGGTTTTCCCTGATACGGTCATACTCAGCCACTGAGACTGCTATTTTAGGGTGATCTGTAATGTTTGTTAAGTTTTGTGTGGTCATCACATACTTACTCCTTGTGAAAAAATTCTTGATAGTCTGTACTATTCCCATTGTTAGCTCCTTTAGGCTTTCAAATCTAGCTCCTTAGCGTTGTCCAGGACAAAGTACTTGAACTCATCTACCGTGTGGTCATCTTCCTTGATAACTTTAGGGTCATCTGTGTTCAAGGATTTATCATCATAGCGGTACATCTTGTGTTCTTCGACAAAGACCCTGTTAGCTGGGATGTCAAGGTAGTAAAAGCGTCCCTCTGCTAGTAAGCTGATAACCATGTCAATCATGGTCTGATTTTTCTTTTTGGCTACTGGGTGCCAGCGTTCACCATAATCTTTGAAATATTGATTTCTCAAAGCACCCTTAGCACTATCAATAGTCATCTTGAGCTTTGGCACTCTGTAAGTCTTCATGACCTTGTCTACAAAGTCATGTATCATCACTGAGAGCTCACTGGGTGCCTTTTTGATTGTCTTGCCAGCTGGGCTATAATAGAAAGTATCAAGCAAGATAACATTACCCTTGGCGGTAAGTCCATAAGCTCCACAGGCTGTAGCTGACAGTTGGTGTCCTGTATCCAGGGCAAAGGATATACCTATTACCTTGTCATCATCAGGGAGGCTTTCTAGTGGCTTAAAGTAGTTCATGTTATAGACATGATTACCAAGCCCTATCACCTCTCCTAAGTACATCCAGCGGTAGTAGTCAGGGTCAGTCTCCTTGTATCTAGCTATCTTGGCTTTCATCTGTTTAGACAAAAAGCCTAGCTTATCATCAAGATAGGTGCTGTGATGTATGAGATAGGTTGGGTCACCCGCTTTCTCTGCTACCCATTCATTTATCCAGTTATAAGGGTTGCGTGGTGGGTTGTAGGTGAAATAAACCTTGACCTCTTTGCCATTAGGCAACTCTTGACGGATAAAGGTATCCTCAACTATGTCAATGTCCTCACGCCCTGCAAACTCTGCCAACTCCTCAAACCATACAGCCATGACATAGCCTTTAGCTATCTTCTGTGATTTGAGTTTCATTGGATCGTCTACACCGTAAAAATAAAAGGCTGTACCCGTTTTCTTGTGAGTAATCTGTAGCGGTGACTTCCCAAAGTGGAACTGATTAGCTAACCCCATCTCATAGATTGCCCACCGTATCTGCTCATAAACAGACATTCTCAGGTATTTACCAACTTTCCGTAAGACTACCACGTTACCTAGAGGGGCGCTAATAAAGTCATTTACTAGATCAATAGACACCACAGAGGACTTGGTAGATGCACGGCCACCCTTTAACACTATATGGCTCTTGAGAGTATATAGGACTTCATCAAATACTGGGTTAATCAACTTTGCTAGGTTCAGTATTGCCATTGTACTCACTCCTATCAAATATAAATCCAGTAATGACCGTATCGTCTTCATCATATGAGCCTAGCTGAGCCTTGAGGTTATCAATCCTTAGGCGTTGCTCCTCTGTGACAAGTGATGAGCGTGTCAGCTCATCATAGGTCTTAATCATGCTTTTAAGCTCTGACTGGGCTCTTGCTATTGCAGCTAGGGCTTTTCCTTGCTTATCCCATGCCGTATGCTGTTCATAGCCTATACCAGCTTTCCCTGTGCTAGTAACAAAGGTATCGCTATCCTCTACATCTTGGACAAATAAAATACGCTGAGCATGCAGTAGATTAGCATAGCTCAGCGTGATGTTTTCCCAGAGTATGTCTATTGGCTGTTTGTCTGATAGCTCCTGTGCTATCTCATACACCTCCTGTGGCAGATACTTAGCAAACAAACCATGTTTGAGGGCGTTAGTGTTTCCCTTAGGGGCTCCGTGTCCTAGAGCGTTCTTACTGCCCTTTGGAGCACCCCTTGGATTTTTGGAGCGTTCCGTATTTTTCTTTTGGAACGTTCCTTTTATTTTAGGTTCCCATTTGTCTTTACTTTTCCAACCTCGGACAGTGCCAGCTGAAACACCCAAACGCTCAGCAATCTCAACCAGTTCAATGTTTCCATTGTTCTCTGAGTAGATTTCAAATGCTTTGTCTCGGTTGGGGTCTCTTGCTCTACCCAAGCCTAAACCTCCTGCTGTTTATTTGTTTTGAAAAAAGAAAAGGGAAGACACTTCATAGGTGCCTTACCCTTAATTCTTGATACTACCATTCTAGCAGATTATGATTACAGTGCACGCCAAGATTATCTAGGTTTATACAACGTTTTTAGAACGTTCCAAATTATTCCAAATGTTCTAAAACCAAACTCAGCTCCTCAATAGCCATTTTACGCATATTGTAATAAGAGCTTTTGCTGATTGCTAACTTATCACAAATATCATCAACATACATCTTAGTAATGTAAGTCATTCTGAGGACTGACCTGCTCTTTGGATTTTTCAGCTTGTTAATCAATCTACCAAGTTCAAGTTTCCTGTTAATAACTTCATTGGTATCTTGTTCTATAGCCTCTTTCATCACAATAAGCTGAGAATAAACATCATCAACCTTTCTAGCTTGACCGCCTTTGACCTTATCTGTTGTCCACTTGGGGCTTGAGAGCAAACCTGCCTCAAGCTCATTGATTTCGTCTATACGGCTTTGAATATCCATATCAAGATTTTGTAGCTCATTCAAGAGCTCTTTAGCCTTGTTCACTCTCTATCTCCTTTGTGGTATAATAATCTTGTGTTAATTATTGCTGAGGCAGAGAGTGCCTTGGCTTTTTTTATTTATGCCTGGTTCAAAATCTTTACAACCTCATCAATTCTGAGATGTACCCTCACCTGGTGTTCTTCGGTTGTAAATAATTTAGGAATTTTGAAACAGACTAGGGTTTGTTTTGGTGATGCTTCCCTAATCACTTCAATATGCTTGACCAATTCGCTATTAAAGGCAATATTTCCTAACTTCACGAACCTTGGTAGTTCCTTTCTAGTTAGTTTTGGTCTTCCTGAATACGGATATTTTCTAGGTTTCATCAGAGCTCCTCCTAAGCCTCAACTACTGGAAAATGAATTCTTCCAATAACAAGAGAGCCTACACTGTAATAATATCCACCGTTACCATCATCTGCCTCACATTCTGCTAATGCTATAGGATTTTGATTGTGATAAATAGTGACTGTGTTCTTACTGGTTGTTGTCCCCCAATCACTTTCCTCTTTTACTTGTTCACCAATTTTGACATCAGTGATAACAGCGTCTAGCTTGACATCTTTGAACTCTCCGCCTGCACTAGCACAACAATCGCTTTCTGACTCCTCGATAGTGACCTTAGTTCCATCTTCAAGCTCTAAGTAGTCTTTGTCCCACTTTACAATACGTTTGTAGAGTAGCAACTCTTTCAGTTCTTCTAGTGATCCATAGCGTTCATCTTTGCTGCCATACATACTTAAGCCATCAGGTAATTCAATAGTTTTTGTCATCTCAACTTCCTCTTTTCTTCAAATACTCAGGGATTGGGTCACCAACTTTGAGGCTTTCGTACTGTTCTTTTGTAACCGAAAACTTACCGTAAGCCCCAGCTGTGATAGTAAATCGTCCCTCTATAATTTCCTTGTCTGTGATTTTTCCTGCCATCACACCTCCTGCATTATCGACTACATGAATGATGATAGGCTGCCGTTGCGGAGCTTCATCATCAAAGAGTGTAGCTGTTGCGATACCACCAGCAAAGAAAAGCATACAGATTAGCCCTAAAAGTGGACTGTACCTCTTTAATTCATCCATTCCATGACCTCCATTTCTACCTCAATTCGTGGGCTGAGGCTGTAGAACTTACCGACATCATGGAGAGCTATCTGTCCGTCATCTTGAAAGACAATGCCACTCATGCTGTCGTATAGAGCTTTTTCATAGTTATCCACATCAGGCTTTTTCCCTACTGGAATAATTTCATCTAGTAGTGCCTGCTGGTTCTTCTTTGGCTTTGAGATATACTGAGGTGGTTTGATGTAAAACCTCACATTTGCTCTCAGGGCACCCTCAAGTATAGGCTGACCCATGTACTGATTGGCAATAAGTAGCCTGCATTGATTACGCCAGGCTTTCATTTCCTTATCTTCATAGGTTGTAGTAAAATTGCCACGCCTAGCGAACCTTGGTCGTGACTGTGGTTTTGGTTCGATATTGATAATTAATTTAGCCATTATTCAAGCACCCCACGAATGCCAAGAGTTTCAAAAATATTTCTCTTGTTATCTTCTATAAACGAGAACACTTTTATAATTTCGTCTGTATCTTTTTTGTGGTCTTTACCGCTATATGAAGATGTTATGCTAATTTGTGTTATCGGATTAGCTTCAAGTATTAACGCGTATGCAGGTTCAAACAAATCTCCATTCTCATCAAGCGATGGTTCATCATCTAATTTTTCGAATTTAGAGATAAATTGCCACCTCTCTGATAAATGACCTGCAATCACAAAAGTTTTAAGTGCTTTGTCGCTAATAATAACCATATTAGTTCCTGTAATATTGATTTGTTCCATGTTTTCTCCTTTTTAAAAAAGTGTTGTCTGAAGCGGATACACATCTTGTAAGTCTATTCCTACTTTTTGACAGTCTCGTTTAATATCCAAAACTGAAATGACATACCTTACTTTATTTTTCGATTTGTCATAATGTGGAAAAGTGTATCCATCGTTTAAAATTTTATTTTTTATTTCTTCTTTATTTTTTGCCTCAAATAGAGCGTAATCAATCCAATCCATAACCTTACAAAAATCATACCAGCCACTAAGTTGTGAGCTTTGGCAAGGCTGGTATGCGAAATTCTCATATCATCAATCCTGTTACTTGACGATAATCCAAAAAGTTTCCTTTCTTGCCTGGAAAATTTTATTATTGCAAAGGCCAGGCCTCACTTTGCAATAAGTTGGTTAATTAACTTTTTTCATACCTACAAGCGTTTCAAATTCTATATCGTTTTCGTCCAAGAATGATTTGAATTTTTTAGCCTGCTCAAGGTCCATAATGAATTTGATTGTTGTTTCGTATTTAGCAACTGCTACTGGCTCCTCTAAAATCTCCCCAGTTTCTTGATTAACGGCTTTTATTGTCGTTTCAGCTGTTTGCTTAGCTTGCGCTTCAATGGCTGCCTGACGCTCAATCTTAGCCTTCTCGTCAGCAATACGCTTAACTTCATTCAATTCACGAGTTCTCTTAATTTCTTCAACATCTCGATTAATAAGACCTAAAATCTCAGCTAGTGAAGCACCATTGTCATACTGTCGGATATAGCTTGCTGGTCCTAAGTTATTCTTGGCACATAGGTCAGTAATTACAATCATGTCAGCGTCACATTGGTCTTGCTTTTGAATTTCATCAATAACAATTTCATCAAGCTTGTCTTGAGTTGATTTTTTAAAGTTGAAAGTCGGTGTGAAGTCTGTTGCTTTCAAGAACTGGTCAAGATACTTATCAAATACTTCTTTATTGAGATTGGCTTCTTCAGCTTTTTCATAGAAATAGTGTTTGACTTTGTCCTTACGGAGCATTTTTTGGTTTTCTTCATAACCGTCAATTTGATTTTTCAGCTCAGAAATGAGGTTCTTCAGCTTTTGATACGGTACTTTGTACTGATTTTCAAATTTTGCGTAAGGATCATTGATTTCTCTCTTGATTTCCTTGCGCCTATCTTCCAATTTTTTATCAAGAGCATTCAGCTCTGTCCTGGCTTGTTTGACTTCTTCAATCGTATTGACTTCCAAGTCAAATGTGCTATATCGTGCAACTGCTTCTTCAACACCTTTTTCAAAACCTTCAAAGTCATTGAAAGAAACAACGGCAGGAGTGTAATTAATTTCAATGCTATCCAGTACATTTACTTTTTCAGCTTCTTTAATTGCCATGTTGTTCCCTCTCTATACCGTGAATGGTAGGTCTTCATCTGAAATTGGTTCAGACGCTTGGAATAAGTCAGGTTGTTGCTTGTCAATTACTGTGGCAGCTTGTTTCTTATTATTAGACTCGATTTCCTTCATCTTACGAGCTTTAACTTCTTCTTGGCTTTCAACTTGAACATCATTAGGAGTAACATCTTTCATGCCACGCAACTCATCAATTTCATAATTTCCACCCAATTCATTCGGGAATGCTTCTCTTAGGGCAGTAACTATTGCAACCTTACGGATCATAACTGCTGGCATGCTATCCCAATTATTTTCTCCAATTGGTTTATTGTATGCATTCATTACTGGATAAGTTACCGTATTGCCATTTTTTTCAAGCTCCTTAACCCTAGCTCGAATTTTAGAGTTGTCATACTCTGAAAAAGTAACCCTTACCTTTGTTGGGTGGCTTCTGTCTTTTCGATATACAGTCGCCCAACCGCCTACAATTTCAGCACCTCTTGGAACAAATGCACCTTCTGCTTCGATTTCTTCTCCACTCTTCTCGTAAATTATTCCTGAGCCCATTCCGTCATATTGTGGGTGTGCGTCAGCTTTCTTTTGAAAAGCTTTCAGAGCAACAACAACTTGAGCTGGCTGACTTCCATACTTAATAAAATAAATTTCTTTTGTAAATGGATTTAAGTTCTGAGTCTTAGCTTGTGCAATGAAATAAGCTAATTCTTCATCTGTCGCAGTACCTTTTGGATCTAAATATTTTTTTACGATAGCGCTATTTAGACTTTGTGGATTTTCTAAAAAATTTTTTTCAGCAGTTTGAATATCATTTACCATTTTGTTTATCTCCGTTTTCTATGTTTTAGTTGCCAATTTTCGGCTTCCAGTTTTTTAATTCTGCTTTTTGCTTTGAGTAGCTCATTTTGAAGCTTGTCAATTTCTTGTCCCATTATTTTTTGGACTTCGAAATAGTCATGCTCCCAATTTTGATATGGTTGTTTATTCTCCATACCTTACCCACTGTCTTCCATTCCAGTAAAATTCATCGTTATATTCTTCACCTTCAACTGGAGGTTGCATGATGTCACGGTCATAATCAAATGTTCCAAATAGTCCTCTATCCATGTCTAATTTCCTCCGCAATCGCTCTGAAATTGTTCAGGTCACCATTTTTCAAAGTGTTTATACGTTTAGTCTCTTTAATGACTTGGCTTTCAATTGAGCTAATAGCCACCGCCATTTTTTCGGCTAGAACCAATCAAGCAACCCTTTATTACCATGCTATGGATAAGGTCTCTCAATTTTTTTGGATCGTTAATATTAAATGCTTTACAAATTTCTTTGGCGTTTACCATTCTGTCGCTACCCATTGGTAAGTAGCAAAATATTCTTAATTCTTGTTCTGTTAGGTCTTTTAGCAAACTCAATTCACTGCCCTCAATCTTTCATATCTTAATTCTTCAGCCTCTTCTGTTGTGATACCTGTACCGAAAGCATAAAGATTTATCCAATTTAAAATCGGCTTTACCCCGTTTACTTCTTTGCCAGCTTCGCAATACTTAACAAACTTATCAAATGTTTCATGACTAACTCTTTTCCCGTAATCTTTTTGGATTAGATTATAAAAATAGTTAAAAATCGGCATCTGAGTCATCTTCTCTTTCTCCAATTCCTTGTAAAGCAAATTCTCTCAAGCTTGGATCTTTATAGTCTGGATTTGACCAATTTGGAACGTTCGAACTATTACTATTTGCTTTGCTTAGCCTCTTGTTCTCAAATTCCAATCTTGAGAATTCAATCTTTTCTAGAGTATCAATCTGATTATTTTTCCATCTATTCAATACAGTTGAAAGATATCTTGTGTTTTTTGCATTGTAGATAACTGTTTCTTTCAATGCTTCATTGACAACTTCAACTGGCATGTGATCTTCATCAATCCATTTTTCAATATCTTCAATTTCAAATGGTGATAGTAATCTCATCCAGTTATTTTGGAAGTTTTCAAATAATGTTTTTTTATCCAATTTTTGACCTCTCTAGCAGCTCCTGCTTATTTATCTGTTAGTATTTATTTATAGTTAGTATTTATTTAAGGTTAGTAGTTATTAGTGTGCCTTTTTGTACATATACAAAACGTAACTTTACAAAACGTAACTTTACCTTTTAGGCACTTGTAAATCTTTTTCAAGATTATTTATTAATTGTTCAAATGCTTTGTTGGATATTTTTCTATCTGCACAAAATCTAAAGTATTGCATCCCCATACCTCTACCAATAGATTTTTTGTAGGTCTTAATATAACCAGCTCTCTCTAATTCCTTTAAACCAGACCGAACCGCTTTAATGTTATCGGTTGACCTTCTAGCTAATTCTTCAGGATAGACTCTCCAATCCTCTTTATTCCGAAGGATTACCATTAGTAGACCTTTTGCTTTAAATGATAGTTCACTATCATCTAAAAAATCATTGCTTACTGCTGTGTAACTACTTGTTGTATTTCTGAAATATGTATTGCATTAAGTGTTTACCTCCTTATAGTTTGTATATTTTTAGTTTTTGCGTGTGATATAATTGAAATAAAAATGTTGAGGTAGAATAGTGAAAAAAATTATAGAATTTTTAATGAATTTAACTGCTTTAATTACAGTAACTCTAATGTTAATTTTTATTATAGATAGGACATCGAAATCATCAATCTTTAATGCTTTTTCAAAAATAAAAATATTTGAACTTACACAACTTTTTATAGGATTTATTTATTCCTTAAGTATATATTTGGCGATTCAAATTTTATCTATAAATTTTCACGGTTTTATCAAGACTTATTTACCAAAGTATGAAAAACAATCATATAAATTTTTTAGTTTAATTTGTGAACTATCTGTTCCTATATTTTTTGTAATTTGGATGCTATTATCGCTACGTGAAACCCAATTCAACATTTTAACCAATGTGTTGGCATCTTTAGCTCTATTTTCTAACCTTAAGTTAGGAAATAGTATTTTTAGTAAATTAGAAATGTTTAAGTCTACTTTCGATCTCTATGAAGATAAAAAATAAGTAACCAAATAACAGATGGATAAAATAACAAAAGTAAGTCACCAGTTGCTTCATCTATTAATCCAATAACTGATAAACTACATAATAGAACAAGTTTAAGTAGAGATTTACTATAATTTGACATATAAATTTCCTCATACTCCCATTCGGTTAGTAAATGTGTCATATTTTCTAGCACTTTGTTCCCATCCATTTTGCTCAATGGTCCATTTTGGCTTTTCTTCTTGTTTTGTTTTTGCAAAGATTAAGTTAAGTAATTTTTTCATTTTGTGATTGTCTCCATTCCTCGAATTTCTTCACTTTTGTTGAACGACCACCAACTTTGTCAATATACTTGCGATAACTTCTATCTGCGTACATTTTTCTAAGTAGTCGTTGTGTTTGGTCAAATGACTTACCGATAAATTCTGCTAGGTCGTTATCATTTAACCAAAGTTCGTCGTAAGGCACTTCGATGCCACTCTGAAGTTTTGCTAGCATGTTATTTCCTTTCATGTTATAATTGAGTAAATTAATTTAGTTAGCGACTGTTCCCGCAGTCGTTTTTTTTTGCCTTTCACCGAAATTCGTCTAAGCTGATATCTAATGCATCGGCAATTTTAACCATTTTTGAAAAGCTAGGATCGTGATAGCGAATACTTTCAATACTTCTTCTGTGTAATCCGGTCGCTCTTTGTAAATCCGCTTTTGTCATGCCATTTTCATTTAAATATTTTTCAATTTTTTCAATCAAAATATCCATATATAGTGCTCCTTTTTATTGTTCAGCACAATATATTGTGCTATAATTATTTTGTGATTAAGCAGGTGAAGATATAACTTTAACTACCAATTAACGTGATTTCCTGTTAGTCAGATATTAACGGAAAGGAGGAAAGTTATGAATAGATTAAGTCCGAAACCTAATAACCGCGAAAGTCGTCATTACACTTGGCAAGACCTAGATGAATATCTATTGAGTGTTTTTTCAAGTCTCAATGAAGAAAATTATGCTAATATCGACCCAAGAGATTATGATATTCCAAAAGATGAGTTGCTTTCAGAATTGAAAAAAGCTGGATACTCAGTCTTAGAATCTGGACATAATTTAGAAATCCGATAGTCTAAATCAGCTCTTGTTGTCTGGATAATTGCACGTAGAACGTTTATATCATTCTCTATACTTGCAATCTGCTCTTTAGTAGATTGATTTTTCTTTCCGCTATACGGATAATGATTTGGTCTCATGTGGTTCCTTTCTGTTGTATAATCTACTTAGCCTGATAGGAAGGAGGTGATTATAATGATGATTTCTGAAATTAAATCAATACTTGATAGACATGATGTTCAAGATTCTGATAATTTAGCAAAGGCACTTGCTGAAATTTTAGAACCTAGAAGTTTATCTAAAAGTATCGACAATCACAACACTGCACTAAGACGTATGCGCGGAGAGTTGTAATTGTTTATAGCCATCAGGTAATCCTGGTGGTTTTAATTTTTCATTCTTTCTCTATTTTTTTAAAATCAGTTATTTCCATCTTGACATCTTTAATTAGTTTTTCTTTTTTCTCTGTCAACATATAGTCATAAACAAAGTTTGCATATTCGAAGTTTTCTTCGCCTAGTTCTGCACGAACCTCTAAATAGTTGTTTAATTGCTCATCTGTAATTTTTTTTTCATATCTTTCCTTTCTAAGCAATTTCATCTTGTTCGATAAGTGGTAAGTAGCCATTATCTTTAAGTAATTCATATAAGAAGAGTCGTCCTTTTTGAGTCCATGTAGTCGTTACATTTGCTCTTGTATGACCGTTTCTATCTTGATAATCAAATGTATGACTATCTGTGTAACCCTTTCCCATGTGCCGCTTGTAAAGAAGCCATTGACCGTTTACTTTATGCTGAACACCTAACTCGTATAAAACCTTATTAAGCTTGTTAGCTGTCATTCCATAATCTTGTGCGATTTGAGAAACACGTAAAGCACCTTTGCTTTCAATGATTAAATCTAGGTATCGTGCTTGTTTTTGGCTTTCCTCAAGTGCAATTTGCAATATGTTTACTTTTTGTCGCTCCTCTTTAAGTTGAGTTGCTAAGTTGATAATTGTATCTGGACTGAGAAGAACTTCCTCAATCTTGCTATCGGTCAGGTAAGCTCCATGTTTTCGGATAGTTGGCAATACTTCTGTTGTTACCCAGCGTTTGAATTCTTTTGCTTGTGGAAGTTTGCTTGATAAGATTAGTGAGTAGAGACCAGATTCATTGATGATGGTTTGATTTCTGTTTTGACCTGCCGTAACGATTTGTGACGTCAGCTTATCGTCTGTGTCAACATGGTCAATCAGTGCTTTTCTTGAATTTGTATATCCTAAGATGTCTGCCACATCCTTACCTACAAAGTAAGGCTCATTGTTGATTGTTACCGTTCGGACTTCTTGTCCTTTAAAATTGAAAATTTCGTTCATGTTGTTTCCTTTCTATTCTCCTTCAAATAATTCCCATGGTTCACGAATGCTAAGAACTTTAGAAACTCTGACTTTAAGGTCAATACTTCCTTTCCCTTTAGTAAGCAGGTCAGTAATCGTTCCTGAACTACGTAAACCAACTGCAAGTGCTAAGTCTACTCTGGTCCAACCTTTTTCTTTAAGTCGTTGTTCAACTAGAGCTGACCATTTCTTATGTTGTTGACTCATTTATTCTCCTTTCTGATATAATAAAAATAAAAATATGAGGTGGATTATGAAATTAAATCCTGATTGTGTTAGAGATATCCTTATTGATGTTGAAAACAAGTCGACATTTAACAATGATGTACAGTATCTAGGACCAGAAGATTTGAAAAACCTAAATAAATACACATATGATGAAATTATGTATCATATTCGACAATGTTCCAAGAATGGATTCTTCATTGGTGAAGTAAAGTATTATATGGACGGTGGATGTAGCATTGTTGATCTATCTCCATCTGCCCATGAATTTTTAGCCAATATTAGACAAGACAATAATTGGCATAAGACAAAAACTATAGCTAATAAAGTAGGTTCTTACTCTATTTCAGCACTAAAAGAAATTGCAATCCAAGTCATCTCTAAAGCAATATCATCGAACATCAACTGATAGTTTCAAGAATAATTCAGAACGTCCGTTAGCAATTTTTTTCAATCGATATGAAGTAACAGTTTTTAGTTTTTGACCATTTAAATAAATACCATCTTCACGAATTTTTACTTCATCCATACTACTTTTTCCTTTCTACTCTCTTATGGAGTTTTTTTATTAAATGCAAAGCGAAAATAATTGCGAAGCTTTATATAAAAACACTTGACATTTTTATATAAAAACTTTAAACTCTAGGTATAGAAAAAACACCAACAAAAACATTATTAAACTACTAATAAACTCGCCAAAGTTATATTTTTTTAGTTTTAATTTTCGTTTTTTGTTTCGCTTTTATATTCGCTTTACATTTATTATTTTAGAGTATTTATATAATTTTGTAAATCACTTTTATATAAAAACTTTAATTTATTTTTGTGATGCTTAGAAAGGTTGTTAAATCAATGTTCTCAGTATTCGAAAGAGTTAAAAATCTTTGTGATAAGCAAGGTATTTCTATAAATACTCTAGAAGAAAAACTAGGTTACACAAAAAATGCACTTTATGCATTGAAGAGAAACGCTCCAGGACCAGAAAAATTAGAAAAAATTGCAGATTACTTCAACGTCTCAACTGATTACTTGCTAGGTCGCACAGACAATCCTGCTATTGCAAAAGAGGGCCAAAAATATACTTCAGATGACCTACGACAAATGGCAGAAAATGCAAAAACATTCGATGGTAAGCCTATTACCGAAGAAGACATTGAAGCTATTCAAAATATAATAGAAATCTATTTGAAGGGAAGAAGCTAGATGAAAAGAATCCATATCTTTATAGATGATTCTGGCCGACTAGAACCCCATTCAAAATATTTCGTATATGCTGGGTATTGCTTTATTGAGGATAAATCCAAAAAATAAAGCTAAATCAATTTATAAAAAAAGAGTGAAGCAAATTGCTGGTGAGAATAATTTTGATTTTGAACTTAAAGCCTCAAATTTAAAAGATTATAACCACCGCAACTCTCTGTATAAGGTTTTACGTCAAGAGTTGACTTTCTCCGTAGCTATAGATAATCACTATTTGAAAGATTATATCGTACAAGATAAAAAATCTCGTCAGAGATTTAAGGATTATGCCATAAGTAGAATTATTAAAAAGCTTTTTAATAAATTGATATCACATGGATACATTAATTGTGATGATGATATCGAATTATTTTTAAATATTGATCAACAAGGGTTTGCTACTAATGGACTATATGGTTTAGGTGATGGAATATTTGAAGAATTACATGAGGGAATTTACAATTTTAGTTATGGAAAGTTTTTTAAACCAATTTTAACAGGTGATTTTAAAGTGTGTACAAAATCATGTGTGTCAGAAAACGATTATCTTATTCAAGCAGCAGATATTTTAGCAAACAGAATATGGAATTCGTATACTATTAATGATTATAACTTACGAATAATACCTAATCACACATACCTGAAACTACCATAAAAAAATAAAAGTTTTTCATTGACAAGAATATTAATGGTGTAGTAAACTAAACTTACAGGTTTAAGTACACTGTTAAATCAAACGGATTCGCGAATGATTATTTAAGCGTATGTTAAGTACGTCGCCTTCGTTTGGAAGCCCTTGTCAACTCGGCAAGGGTTTTTTTGATATTAATTGAAGGGAAGATAGTCTATGACTATTGATGAGGTCGTTGACCTATATGGGGTCACGCTAGCTTATTTTGATAACGACCTTTGGCCACGACCAGGAGTCTATATCGATAAAATAAAAGTAGTCTTTGTTAACAAAGCATTATCTGACGAGTCCAAAAAGAAAGTTGTCTTTCATGAACTTGGTCACATTGATCACGATTCTGACCAATATAAAAGGCGACATGAAGAATTTGAATTGCAGGCAAATAGACATATGATTAAATGCTTACTGGAGGAAGAATTTAATTATATTGATGACAAACTTGCCTTTAACTACTTGTCTTTTATGAAAAGACATAATTTAAAGACCACAACTGATGAAATTATGGTCATTGATGAGTATTACAATCTGCTTGATGCAGGGTAGAAAAGGAGAATTATTATGTATTCTGTTAAAACATTTAAAGTTGCCAAAGGTGGTTCAATGACTGGAGCACTGAGCTCTGTACTTGGAGGTAAATCTGCTTATACCGATAGTGGAATGAAGCATAGCATATATCAACAAATTGCCGATTATGCCAATAATAATAACTTAGATGTCGTTAAGATTAGTGATGAAGATGAGACTCTTATGGGAAAAATTGGAATTACTGTTTTATTTAAATCAATATAAAATAAAAAAGCCTTCACACTCCCCGACCAAAGTTTGTGTGAAAGGCAAAACTGTATAAGAAACAAGCATTAAATAGCTCGTTTTCTTATACCCATTTTAACAAAAAAGTGAGGTAAAAACAAATGTGGATAGAAGAATTATCAAACGGAAAGTATAAATACATCGAACGTTACACAGATCCATTAACTAAAAAATATAAAAAAGTCTCTGTCACATTGGATAAAAATTCCAGTCAAGCACAGAAAAAAGCTAGCCTAATTTTGCAAGAAAAAATAGAGGATAAACTAGCAATTCGTGAGTACGACGAAATGACCTATGGCGAATTAAAGAAAGAGTTTATCAAACAATGGAAACCAACCGTTAAGGATTCTACTATCAGGTCGTATACTGTTGCTGATAAGCATTTAACAACTGTCATTTCTGATGATACACTGATCAATAAAATAACTAAACGTGATGTCAGATTGATTATTGAAAAACTACTTAAACAAAACACATTTCACGTTACGCACAAATGCAGAAAAAGATTGCACGCCATTTTTGCTTATGCTATTAAAATGGACTATATGGCAAGCAATCCAACAGAAAATGTTTTAGTTCCTAAACCAAAAGAAAATTACATCCCTGAAAAAGTCCTATTTTTGACTTCTGACGAGGTTTACAACCTCTGCGGTAGAATGATAGACAACAACGAACAAACGCTCGCAGACGTCGTTTTATTTATGTTCCTGACTGGTGTAAGGTATGGTGAGCTTGCTTGTCTGACTTACGATAAAATAGATTTTGAAAACAAAGAAATCACTATCAATGCAACCTATGATTTTCACACTCGTAAAACCACTACCACTAAAACACAAAAATCAACTCGAAAAATATCGGTATCTGATAACATACTCGATATTATCAAGAGACAAAAGAAAACATCAAACTATATTTTCCCAAATTCAAATGGTGTACCAATCTTAAATGCCTATATTAATAAACGCTTGAAAATTTACGGCGATTACCACACTCATTTATTTAGACACTCGCATATTTCTTTTTTGGCTGAAAAAGGAATACCGCTTAATGCCATTATGGATAGAGTCGGACACTCAGACCCCAAAACAACTTTATCTATTTACGGTCATACAACTGTCAATATGAAAGAAATCATAAATAAACAAACCGCCCCTTTTATGCTCCTTTTAAAAAACGAATAAAGAAAAAAGCCTATTAAATTAGGCTTTTGGTGTATATTAGCATGGCCCCTGCAGGAGTCGAACCTGCAACTACTCCTTAGGAGGGAGTTGTTATATCCATTGAACTAAGGAGCCCAAGGCATTATACCTCTATCTATTGTAGCCTAGAAAATCAGGAATTGCAAGATTAAATCTTTAGTCCTGATGACTTTCTCGATATTTCATCATTTTCTTTTTAAAAAGGTCACCATTGGTTGGTGGGGTGATGGTAACCGCATTCGCTCCAGCATCAATAACAGCTTTAACAGTCTCCTCTGTAGGACCACCAGTGGCCATAATCGGTATATCAGGAAATGATTGTCTGATTTTACGAACAACCTGAGGAGTATCTGGTCCGCAAGAAATATTTAAAATATCCACCCCTGCTGCAATCCGTCCCCTAATATCAGAATGTTCTGAAACCACTGTATAAATAATGGGAATGTCAATAAAGTCTTCAATGTCACGAATGGTTTCAACCTTTGTAGGCCCGTTAACAACTACAGCATAAGCCCCTTCTGACTCTGAAAAGAGACTCATATTTGCTGAACGAAACCCTGTGGTTAAACCACCACCAACGCCAGCTAGAACTGGTACTGATGAAGCTATCATAATACTTTTTAAAATAGCTGGGTGCGGAGTAAAAGGGTAGACCGCTAAGACTGCATCGGCATCGCTATTAGCAATAATAGAAACATCTGTACTAAATAAGACTGAACGTATCCGACGACCATAAATAAAAATTCCAGAACATTCCTGAATAATCTCTGGCATTTTTATCATCTCTTTCCGTAAATCCGACATAACAATTGGTGCTTCAAGTTTTTTAGCTGACATCTTTCTCCTTCTACATTTCGTTTTTCTCTAATATTTTATCACAGACTGAACGTTTTCGACTGTCAAAGACTCAACATTATTCATAATTCTTAAACTTAGCAAATAGCTTTCACCGTTACCTATAACTGGCTGTCCTTAATAATATTAGTGAGCATCTAGGTATTTACATTTTTTAACACTAAAAACCAGCCTGTGTTTTGTCACAAGCTGGTTTTTCAATTTCTGTCGACTTATAGATACCTTCGGTAGCTAAATTAACGACGGATTTCTTTAATACGTGCTGCTTTACCTTGTAATGCACGTAAGTAGTAAAGTTTAGCGCGACGAACTTTACCGTAACGGATAACTTCAATTTTATCTACACGTGGAGTGTGGATTGGGAAAGTACGCTCAACACCGATACCACTTGAAATTTTACGAACAGTGTACATCTCAGAAATGCCTTGTCCTTTACGTGAAATAACAACACCTTCAAAGATCTGGATACGTTCGCGAGTACCTTCAACAACTTTTGCGTGAACACGTACGGTGTCACCAGCGCGGAACTCAGGGATATCAGTACGAAGTTGACCTTCAGTCAAACTTTGGATTAATGGATTCATTTTCTATTCTCCTATCTTACTAATCTTTAGAGCAATTTGATGACAGTCTAAGCGGATTAGCCGTAATTTCTATGTGTCCATCACACACAAAGTGTATTCTAACACATTTCACTAGACTTGTAAAGATATTTCCTTTACAAAATTAGTCTTTCCTGCTTACTATAAATGCTATATTTACGATTGAGACTATAGGCAAAAACAAGCGCTAGAAAGAAAAAAACAAAATTATTTGAGCCAAAAACTTCAAAGCCGATAAAAAGCGGCGCAAAAAAAGTATTTGTCGCACTTGAAAAAACACAAATATAACCAAGGGCAGCAACTAATCCAATCGGTAAGCCAAAAAGCGGTGCTAAAACTGCGCCAAGGGAGGCTCCGATAGCAAATAAGGGAGTAACCTCTCCTCCTTGAAAACCAGCTGCAATCGTTATTACTGTAAGTACAAATTTAAAAAACCAATCATAAGGCAAAACTTGCTTTTCATTAAAAGCAGCAGCTATTAAATTTGTTCCTAAACCACTATAGCGTCCTAGATGTAAAAGGATTAAAAGCATGGATAAAAGGAATCCAATAATCATAATTCGCTGATAGGGGTTCTCTAAAATGTTTGAGAAATAGCTTTTCAAACGTGATAAACTGATAGCAAAAGCATTTCCCACAATTCCAAATAATAAACCCAATATTAATATCTTAAGAAAGAGGTCTAGGTTTAGCTCTAGGGGGTGCTGTAAACTTACTGAAAATTTCTCTAAACCTAAGAAGTGAGTTGTCATAGAAGCTGTAAATGCTGCAATCGTTGTTGGGATAAGAGCTCTAAAGAAAACATGATCTAATAACAACAACTCTAACGAAAACAAAACTGCTGCAATAGGAGTTTGAAATAAGCCAGCAAAACCAGCTGACATACCAATCACCAAATACAAACGAGAAGCATTTTCAAACTGACTAAATTTTGAGAAATAGTGTGCTAAGCTGGCACCTATTTGAACAGCTACACCTTCTCTCCCTGCACTTCCTCCAAATAGATGTGTCATCCAAGTTGACAAAATAATTAGAGGGATTAATACGAGAGGAATCGCCTCTTCTTTCTCCTGCCCAACCTCAAAAAGCAAAGACATACCAGCTTTAGCTTTTCCTCCAAAACGGTCATAAAGAAAAATGATAAGTAAACCACTGATTGCTAAAAAAGGGATTACGTATAAAAAATGGGTATTCCTAAAAGCTGATAATATAAGCAGTCCTTTTCCAAAAACAAAATCTAAAAAACCCACAAGAAAGCCAATAAAAATGGCAAATAGACTTAAAAATATGAGTTCTTGTTTTTTTACTTTTATGTCTATGTTAGTCTTTGTCATGAGTTAACCTCTGGCATTGATAAAGACGAGAGTAGGCCATAATGGACTCAAAGGTAGCTAAAATCGTTTTCTCATAATCAGCATTTTGGATACTTTTAGAAACCGTTTCTAAAATAGTTGTCTCACGTTTCTGGTTTAAAACTTCAATCTGTTCACGTTTTTTATATGCCGCAACCTGATTAATCAAGTCCATTCGTTTTTCTAATAAAATAACTAGCTGAGCATCAATATAATCAATCTCTCGACGAAGTTGCTCTAGATCCATAGATCTCCTACTTTCTTTTTTACTTTTCTAAATTATAAGAAAAATTAGCTAACAAAACAATAAAAATACTAGGAATTCCTAGTATTTGAGAACGTAGACAAACTCCTAAAAATAAAAAGTTTGAATAGACTTGCGTAAAATGACAAAATATTAAACTCTTAGAAATGTTGGCATTCCAATGTTTATGAGAGTTTTTGTTTTTCGTGATAAAGAAAAAAAGATTGAAGAAAATTGTCCAAAATAGACTTTTTCTTCAATCTGAAATACTAGGAATTCCTAGTATTTTGCTTTACAAACCTTATCTGTTACTAGATAGCTTCTACGGCTTCTGACATTTTTTCAGCAAAAAATTCCAGCTTCTCAATATCTTCTTCTTCAGCTGCTAAATCAACTTTAACAGAATCAGCTCCTTTTCTTGCACCGGTTAGAGCAAATTGTTCTTCAAATTCATCTACTGATTTACAGAAATAATCATAGAAGGTATCACCAGAACCAACAACACCATAGATTTTCCCAGACAAGTCTAAATCTTGTAAATCTTCATAGAAGTCTACAATCTCATCAGGTAAGTCACCATCGCCATAAGTATAAGTTGCAACAATTGCCATATCAGCATCTTCAAAATCTGAAGCATCTACTGAGGTACATTCGTCAATCTCTACGTCATGTCCAAGTTCTTGCAATTTACTTGCAACGATATCAGCAATTTCTTCAGTATTTCCTGTCATGCTGGCATAAACGATCTTTGCTAATGCCATAATTTCCTCCAAAAACTAAACTGCTCTTATTTTACCACACTTTTTTGAGAAAAGCATCTGCATTTTTAGATAGCTCCTATTTCCTAAGACCTTGACTAATGATTAGGCAAAAAGTCTCAGGCCTAGCCTTAATAATATGCTCTTTCTTACACCTTACAACTACCGATAGAATCTACCTATGATATTTTCAGAAAAAGAACACTTCTTATATTAAGTATAACCTTCATCTTGCTTTTGTAATTTTATCTTTTGTTTTAGCTACTTCTTTTTGATATGATGATTTTAAGAAAAATTAGGAGGATATTGCTATGTCTGAATATCAACTACCCACCATTTGGGAAAACACTGCTAAAGAAACTGATAACAATCAGCCGACAGCCGGAAGCCGTTTTAAGCAAGTTCTACCAAAGGGCGATGCACCTTTTCAATTATATACCCTAGGAACTCCAAATGGCATTAAGCCATTAATCATGCTCGAAGAACTAAAGGAATTAGGTATTGAAGAAAGTCAATACGACGCTTTCAAAATTAAGATTGATCAAGGACAACAATTTGGCAGTGATTTTGTTGCTATCAATCCTAACTCAAAAATTCCTGCTTTAGTTGATCAGAGTACAGAGAAATCAATTCGTATTTTTGAATCAGCTAATATCTTACTTTACCTAGCTGACAAGTTTCAGTCTTTAATCAGCTCCGACTGGAGTACACGAACCGAGACGCTCAATTGGCTCTTTTGGCAGGCCGGAGCTGCCCCTTTCGTTGGCGGTGGTTTTGGGCACTTCTTCCATTATGCTCCCGAGAAACTGCAATATCCTATTAACCGTTATACTATGGAGACAAAGCGTCAGTTAAATCTTTTGGATAGAGAACTAGCTAGCAAATCTTATATTATAGGTAATGAGTATAGCATTGCCGATATTGCTATTTGGTCTTGGTATGGACAACTCGCCCTTGATGACCTCTATAAGAACGCGGGTACGTTTCTCAATGTAACAGAATATCAAAACCTTCAAGCGTGGGCAAAACGGATAGCAAAAAGACCTGCTGTTAAACGAGCCTTTGCTCGTCAACTAACTGCTGTTAACTAAAAGGTGATGGAAAATTCCATCACCTTTTCTTGGATAAATTTATAATAAAACTCGCGCACCAAATCTGAAAAATTAATAAGTCAATAAATACTAGAAAAGGTCTCCTTTCTGAGACCGACTCCTTTAATCTGTAACACTACTTGATAATTAATAACATTTATGCAAAAGCTTTTCTAAACGAATGACTTGTGGCAAATATGTTATAATATGTCCATTAAGTAGGGTGGGGAGATAAAAGCCTATGTGGATGATTAAAAGTTTTGAAGAGCTTAGTAAGGAGCAACTCTTTGCAATACTAAAAGCACGGGTGGAGGTATTTGTTGTTGAGCAAGACTGTGCTTATCCAGAGATTGATGAGCTGGATAAAACTGCTATACATCTTTTTAAAATAGATGAGCTTGGACAAGTAATGGCCTACTGTCGCTTAATTCCTACTACCAGTGAAATCAAGTTAGGACGTGTTTTAGTAGGAAAGAATTACCGTCAGTTAGGTCTCGGGCGTGATTTGATTAACCACGCTTTAGACTATTGCACCAAGAAATATCCAGGAAAACCAGTCTATGCACAAGCGCAAGCTTATCTAGAAAACTTCTATAGTTCTTTTGGATTTTTCAGTACATCAGAGGTTTACCTAGAAGATAATATTCCCCATATTGATATGATTAAAATAGATTAGAGGATATCATGACCATTTACCAACAAATTTTGGATGAAATTATAAAAAGTGAGACAATTATTATCCACCGCCACCAAAATCCCGATCCAGATGCTATCGGCAGCCAAGTCGGCTTGAAAGAACTGATTTTAGCTAATTTCCCTGACAAGAGAGTTTTAGCTACGGGTTTTGATGAACCAAGTCTCGTTTGGATTGCCCAAATGGACCATGTCACTGATGACGATTATCACGATGCACTTGTGATTGTGACTGATACGGCAAATCGCCCTAGAATTGATAACCCTAAATATTGCAAGGGAAAAAAATTAATCAAAATTGATCACCATCCAAATGATGATGTCTATGGCGATATTTCCCTAGTTGATACCAATGCCTCAAGCGCCAGTGAAATCATTGCTGATCTTGCTTTTAGTCTCAATTTAACATTATCTGCCAAGGCTGCAGGCTTACTTTATACAGGAATTGTCGGCGATACAGGACGTTTTCTCTATCCAGCAACTACTGCTAAAACTTTTCACATTGCTTCTAAACTTAGAGAATACCAGTTTGATTTTGCAACGATTTCACGCCAAATCGATTCTTTTCCCTTTAAAATTGCGAAATTACAAGGCTATGTCTTTGATCACTTAGAAGTTGATAAAAATGGTGTCGCGCGGGTAGTTCTGACACAAGAAACTTTAAAAGCCTTTGATATTTCAGAAGCTGAAAGCTCCGCTATCGTATCTGCACCAGGAAAAATTGATATGGTTAGCGTTTGGGCTATCTTTGTTCAACATGAAGATGGCAGCTTCAGAGTACGGATGCGTAGTAAAGAAAAAACAATTAATCAAATTGCTAAAGCCCATGAAGGAGGCGGACATCCTTTAGCTAGTGGTGCTAATTCCTATAGCCTAGCAGAAAATGAGCAGATTTATCGAGAAATGCAAGCACTCTTTGATTAGACAATTTTTTAATTTTAAGTAAAAGACTTGTCAAAACAAGATAAGTTTGATAAACTAGACTAGTTAATAACTATGGGCAAAAGCACCATGGCAGAAAGGAAATTATTTTAAAGATGAGAAAAGATATCCATCCAGATTATCGTCCAGTTGTATTTTTAGATACAACTACAGGTTACCAGTTCCTTAGTGGATCTACTAAATCAAGCAACGAAACTGTTGAGTTTGAAGGTGAAACTTATCCACTTATTCGTGTAGAAATTTCATCAGATTCTCACCCATTCTATACAGGACGTCAAAAATTTACACAAGCAGACGGACGTGTCGATCGTTTCAACAAAAAATACGGTCTCAAAGACGCAAACGCATCAAAATAAGTCAAAAATATATAACCACTTCTTCTCAGAAGTGGTTTTTTAATATGAAAAATACCTTAGTTTGAAGCGTTAGATGCATATAATAACTAAACTTGACATAATAACAACTTCTTCATCAAGTAATGTTTTACAACAATGTTACCAAATCACTTGACGGTTTAATCGATACCTCATGTAGTTTAGCCTAAAGCGTCATTAAATGGCATTAATTAAAATGAAATAAATACTTACAGTTCATCTTCCTCATCATTTTTTTGCTCTAGTAAGGGATTTACAAAATGAATATTTTCTCGAGCAAATCTCTTTAAATCAATCTCTTGATTTAACATTTGACTATTTAGAAATGCAATTATCATAGGCATGTTCACTCCCGCATAGAGTTCAAAGTGGTAACCCGCCATCAATAACTGCGTCGCAACATTACAAGGAGTTCCTCCCAATAAATCAGCAAAAATGAGGAAATCTCCTTCAATATTATTAATGATTGTTAACAATTTTTGCCTAAAATCTTCTGCTCCTTCAATAGTTTCCAAGCCAACTGAAAAAATAATATTTTGTGGCCCCATTATCATTTCTGTTGACTTTTTAAGCTCGTGGCAAAATTGACCGTGACCAATTAATATAAGACTTTTCACCCTTCTAAACTCCTAATACTTTGAAATAAGCCATAATAATGGCAAAAATGATGATCGTAAATATGGCTTTTGTTGGTGTTACCCCTTTTCTACCAAGGAGCCAAAAAACAGCCCCGGTAAAAATAGCTGGAAGTAATCGAGGGAAAATAGTATTTAGTAAATCTTGAATATCAATCACTTTTGAACCGATTTTAGGAGCTGCTGTAAATTTAAAATTAATCATTGTAGCAATCAAAGCGCCCACCATAAAGACTCCCATAACAGAGGCAGCATCAACCAAGGAAGATAATTTGTCACGCATGGTTGTAACCAGCTTTATTCCCTCCTTATAAGCAATTTCCAGCTGTTTCCATCGGAAAACATTAATCAACATTTGAACACTAACCCACATCAAAATACCAATAATCCCTGACCATATACCGTCTTTTGCTAAACCAGCCGCAATTGAACCCATAATTGCTGGGATTAAAGAGACAAAGACAGAATCGCCAATTGGTGCAAAGGGGCCCATTAAGCCCGTTTTGATTCCATTTACAGCATCTCTAGCTTGAATACCTTCACTTTCTTCCAGTGCCAAATCAATACCCGTAATAATGGTATGAAAAAAATTTGAAGTATTGAAAAATTGTGTATGAACAGTCATCATTTCTTTTAATTCTGGACTATTATCACCATATAACTTGCGCAATTGTGGCAAAATCATATAGAGATAACCTGACCCTTGCATGCGTTCATAATTCCAACCCCATTGGAAAGTAAATAAACTTCTTTTATTAATTTGTTTAAAATCTTGCTTACTTAATTTATAATCAGATTTCATCATCTTCGATTTCCCCACTTTCAGAGACTTGAACTCTTTCTTCAATTATTGGTGTTTTTTGATTATTTTTATAATGCAAGGTTGCTAAGCAGGCTCCAATGATAGCAATTCCAATCATTGGTAAACTTTTATACGGAGAGGCATCAAAATCTTTAGATACGGTCGTTAAGGCAGTACTGACAGTTTGTAAGTTAGCATAAACCGTTGTTAACATTGCTGTTAAGACAAAACCTAAAGCTAAATAATGAATATTCCGTTTTACTGGAAGATAGTGTAAAAGAATGGCAAAACCTAAACCAGGTAGCATTTTACCAGCCAAAGTTAAACCGTTAGCTAACCATTGATACTGTTGGATACCGTTAACCAAAGATTGGACAAAATGCCCACCAAGCGTAATTGCTAAAAAGACTGGCAAAGCCCTAGACAAGGCCCACGGGAGAGCTCCCATTAAATAGTTTCTTTCAATCCCTTTGTAGTTATGATTCTCCACATGAGCATCTATTCTGTGTGCAAAATAAGTTGTTGAGAAGCGACCTAAAATATCAGTATATACCATTAAAGCTGCTACTGGAACTGCAATGGTTGAAATTGCAATTTCTGGTTTAATTCCCTGTGAAACTGAGAAAGCTGTCGCAATAACCGCACCCGAAGTTGCATCAATCCGTGAAGCGCCACCAAAGGTTCCGACACCTAAAACCATCAGTTGCAGACTACCACCGATCCAAAGTCCTGTTTTTAAGTCGCCCATTATTAAACCAGCTATAAGACCAGCAAATACTGGTGAGCCAGCTGAAGAAACAATCGTTAATTCGTCAAGAATTTGATACGCTGAATATAAAGTTAATAAAAATATTTGCCACCCTTGAATCATTTGAAAATCCTCCTAGTTATGGTGAGATTCCTGTCTTACTTTATTAAGTAAAGGCATGAAATCGATAGCTGTATCACTTGGTACCATCTGTGCAGTCAGCCTTGTCCCAGTTCTAGCAATAGCGTCAAAATCATCAATATCTTGTTTAAGAACATTTATTGAGCGAGTGAGGGGTATTGTGTCAGCTGTTTGGGACATATTCCCCACATTAAGATTAGAAATAGCCACACCTCTATTAATGAGTTCTAAAAAACGATTTGGGTTCTTAGCCACAATTAGTAAGCGTTGAGAATCATAACGGCCAGCTAAAATATTGCTCGCAGCTTTTTCAACAGTTAATATCGATAATTTAACACCTGCTGGCGTTGCTAGCTTCAAGGCTGTTTTTTCTAAATCGTTGGCGACAATCTCGTTATCTATCACCATAATTCTTGAAATATTAAGTTTAGTTGTCCATAAATTAGCGACTTGACCATGAATCAAACGTCCATCAATTCGTGTTGCAATAATTGTCATCGTGTTCTCCTAGTTTCTATAATAATCTTAGTAGTAAGCGTTTTCATTTATGTTAATAAATACAGTGTTACAATTAGTTTTATAAGAGCATGGCTTTTTATAACTTTTTCGGTATAATTTTAAGTAAGAAGCGTATAGAAATGGACTGAAGGTAACCTATGCAAGCTAAAAAACCAAAATATCAAGTTATTAAAGAAAATCTTTATCACCTCATTATGTCACAGCATTATAAAAAAGGGGACTTGTTTTTCACTGAGGCAGAATTAATCAAAAAATACAAAGTAAGCTCCATAACCATAAAACGGGCTTTAAAGGAACTTGAAAATGATGGATTCATTAGTCGTAAACGTGGTTTAGGGACTTTTATCAAAAAAACTAGTAAAGATAAAATCGTTCATTTTTCCTACACCAATAACACATCAAACCATCAAGAAGATGTTCATATTTTAAGTTTAGAAAAAGGAAATGCCCCTTATTATTTAAATCTTTTAGGGCTACATAAAACTGAGTATTATTATATTTTGTCGCGTCAAAGATGGATAGATAAAGAACCTTATCTATTCCAAAGATCTTTTATCGCACATGATTACATTGCCAACCCCGAGGCAGATTTATCGTCTTATGCTTCTGTCTATCAACGCTTTTTTGAAGATTTTAACATTCAAATGGCTGAACAAGATTTTTCTCAAAAAACTGATTTAACCCTTGATTATAGCAATACAGTGGCTAAATTTTTACAGTTAGATAAAAAGCAACCGTGTGTTCGCCAACTTAAACTAACCAAAGATAAGACATCACATCGTGTTTTAGAATATGCAGAAGTTTATAAACATTGGAAATTTTTTCAGTACCGTATTAATTCTCTCCACTACGATTAACATTAAGGTGTCATGTATGGAAATACCTTCTTATATTTTATCTGTCCAAGGCCTTGCTGTCTTAGCTAAAACGTCATTAAGAGCTTCAATATTTTTTACCCCTTCACGCCTTAGCCATTGGCGGGCCGCAGCCTCCCCTTCTTTGATATAGACCGGAACAGCACCCGCCCAAGTAGCACGGCCACAAAGAACACCATTAAATGTCGCTCCTGATTGAGCCGCAAAGATTAAGGTTTCTTGGAATAGCTGAGCTGATACTCCCGCACTAAGATAGATGTATGGTAAGTGACTGGCTGCTTCTTGTTCTTTAAAAGCTTGGGCCGCGTCTGCTTTGCTATAAAGAATCGGCCCTTCTGTAAACCCTTCAACAAAGGCCATATTAACTGGAACTTCTACTTTCAAAACATCAATCCCAAATCGCTTAGCCGAAAAGACTCTCATGGCTTCATTAACTTTATGGGCTTTGACTTTGGCGAAGTCAATACTACTATTATCACTAATCTTTTCATCATAGGTCAAAAGCTCTAAAAAGAAGGGAATGTCTTCTGCTTGACACTCTGAGCCGATGCGTTCAATGTAAGCTTTCTTTTGATGGTTAATAGCCTCACTGCCATCAACATCATAATAGAGAAGAAACTTAATAGCATCTGCACCAGTCGCTTTAAGACCTTTCACTGACCAGTCTGCTAAACAGTCTGGTAAGCGACTACTTGTCTTGGCATCGTAGCCTGTTTTTTCGTAGGCCAGTAACAAGCCTGCTTTTTGGTCTTTGACTTCAATAGCTGGCAAGCCATACTCTGGGTCTAAGAGAATTGAGGAAGCATAGGGAGTTAATTCTTCAGACACCAGACGCTTCAAGGTTACTATTTGCTCAGTTGTTGGCTCTTCTTTTTGATGACTTGCCATCATCCTTTTTAGAGCACCGCGTTGGTCAAAAGCCAATGCAGAAATAATTCCGTCACGGCTTACTTTTTCTAAGTAGGCTTTTTTATTTGATATAACTGTCATTTTTTACTCCTTTGAATAGTCGTATATTCTCACACCTTTAACAACACGGTTAACGGTTCCACTTTCAGAAGGAGTATCTGGCAAGTTATGGACTTCGATTGAGGCTAGTAGTGCAACTGTTTGAGCAAAAAATATCATAGGAAAAGCTAAATAAGCGTCAGGCAAGAGGAGGTCCGAATTCAGAACAAAGTTTTTACCACTGAAATTCTTCTCTTTTCTCTGACCAATCGCAATGGTTGACTGAGCGATCTGATCATTAGCAATTTCTTCTAAAATATCAAGATCATATTGTCTTGTGTAAGGATGATTATTAATAAAACCAAAGACCAATGTCCGTTCATTAATAAAAGATTTTGGACCATGTCTGAAACCCATAGAGGAGTCATGAAGCGTTGCAATTTTGCCAGCTGTTAGTTCTAATATTTTTAATTGCGCTTCTTGTGTTAATCCTGCTAAAGATCCAGAACCTAAGTAGACTAAGCGATTAAAAGGATATTGGATTAAGTTATTAATTTCTGTCTCCCTATCAATAATGTCCTCAGCCATTCTTCTCATTTGTGAGATAAAATCTAATTTTTCCTCATTGGTGTGAAACTTATCAAAAATTAACAAAGCTGATAGCATCATACAAGTAAAACTTCCTGTCATAGCAAAACCAGCATCATTTGAACGAGGAGGCATTAAAAATAAGAAATTGCGCTTATCATTTCGAGCTCTTTTAGCTAACTCCCCCTCCTCTGCACAGGTAAGTGTTAAATGATAACAATTAGTAACTAACTGATTGGCTAGTTCCACCGCTGCAATACTTTCAGGGCTATTACCGCTTCTTGCAAAAGAAACTAATAAGACGGTATCTTCCTCATAAAGGTAATAATGAGGAGCAGACACGATATCTGTTGAAGCAATACTGTAGAAAAGAAACTGCTCTCGTTGCCCATAGGTTTGTAAAAATGACCAAATACTATTGCCGACATATTCGGAGGTACCAGCTCCGGTAAAAATAACTTTGATTTTTGTGTCAGCGCTTTCAATAACTTTGTTTAAAAAAGAAGAAAGTTTTTCTTCTTTATCTAAAAATTGCTGATAGACTTGACCCCACAAATCAGGTTCTTGTTTAATTTCTTTAGTGGTAATAGCAGCTCCCATTTGATTAAGTTCCTGCTCAGTTAATTGAAACATATTAACCTCCTAAAATTTTTTATTGATTGGGTTGATGAATAATCTTATATTTAAAATGGTCAGCTCTAGCAATTGAAAAAGTATGTTCAATTAAGAGATTTTTATCATTATAGGTTTTTCGTATCATATGTAATACAGGATCACCTTTTTGTATACCTAGTAATTGAGCCTCATAATCAAGGGCGATACTAGCATAAAACTCTTCCTCAGCAAGTCGAATCTGTTGATGGTAGTCTTCCGCAAAAATATCATATAAGGGTTTTTGTAATAATAAATCCTTTGATAAGTCATTGAATAGGGTGGCAGGAAGATAGGATCTCTCAAACATCATTGGCTCGCCATCTGCTAGTCTCACCCGTTCTAGCTCAAAAGCTTCACCATCTGCATCCATTTCTAAAAACTTTTCTAAATAATCCCTTACTGCTACTTTCTCAAAAGAAATGATTTCCGTTTTTGGTCCCTTTCCTATTTTTTTCATCTGCTCAGTAAAGCTATATGTAGTCGCTAAGTCTGTTAAGGGCTCCATCAATTTTGAAACATAGGTTCCTTTACCATGAACTTTGTAAATTAGACCACGTGATTCTAACTCCTTTAGAGCTTGCCGAACAGTTATGCGACTAACAGAATAGCTTTCACTCAACTCTCTTTCTGACAGCAACTTCTCATGAGGAGCCATATCATTCCTAATCTTTACTTCAAGTTGATCAACTAATTTTTGATATAATGGTTGATTTTTCGTCATACATTTTATTTCCCTCTACTGGTTATAACCACTTAATAGTATAGTATACTAACTGGTTTTTGTCAAGAAAAAAAGAACTGAAAGGCACTGCCCCTAAAATGAGACAAAAGAAAAACACTCCTGTTGGAATCTAGTAAACTAGAAACAGGAGTGTTTTATTATGGGAAAAAACATATTCTTGGGAAACGAAACTAGCTTGTATCAAAATGAAGAATGCAGGCAAGTCTAACAAGGTTATTATGGAAAATCTAGGTATAAAAAATGATAGTCAAATCTATACTTGGATGAAATGGTACGAAAATGAGGAACTTCATCGTTTCCATCAAGGTGTATATGGCAAGGGATTAGAACAGTTGTCTGAAGTGGAACAATTACAATTACAGGTTGACCTCTAAAAAAGTATCGAGGCTTGATAAGGAAATCGATAAAATAAGTCTTATCAAGCTTGTGGAAGACTATAAAAAGAACTACCCGATTGCTGTCATTCTAGACTGTTTTGATGTTAAGCGGTCGACCTATTACCGTTGGAAAAAGGAATTTGAGAAACCACACAAAAGAGATAAAATCATTGAATTAATTGAACAGCTCTGCGTGGAAAATCACTTTATTTATGGCTATCGTACCATTACGCGTTTACTTAAAAAAACCTACGGACTGACTGTTAATACAAAGAAAGTCTATCGTATCATGAAAAATAATGGCTGGCTTTGTCGGACACGTACCAAGAAATCGCCAAATCTAGGTAAAGCTTATTATTTGACGGATAACAAATTGAATCGGGATTTCCATGCCGATAAGCCTATGGAAAAGCTTGTAACAGATATTACCTACCTAAATTTTGGTAACGGTAAATTGTATCTCTCTTCAATTATGGACCTCTATAATCGTGAGATTATAGCATATACTATCTCAGATTGTCAGGACACCGATTTTGTACTAGACATCCTTAATCAGTTAAAAATGCTTAAAGGGGCAATCTTACATAGCGATCAAGGCTCAGTGCATACTTCTAAGGCTTACTATCAGGCTTGCACGAAAAAAGGCATTATCCAATCAATGTCCCGAAAAGGAACACCTGCAGATAACGCCTGTATTGAATGGTTTCACTCCGCCCTAAAGACTGAAACCTTTTATCTCCATGATATGAGAAAATACAACAAGGATAGTATAACAAAAATTGTTAAAATGACATAACATTTTATAATGAAACTAGAATTCAACAGAAACTAAACGATCTGTCTCCTGTACAGTACAGAAGACAGATCGCATAAAAGTGTTTTTCTTTTGTCCCGCTATTGGGGTACAGTGCCAAAATTGTCAGTTCTTTTTTCTTATTAATGAGCATTTATCTCTTGAGCAATTTCACGTCCTGATAAATCAGACTTGTAATATGTTGGCCAATGATCCCATTTTGATGCAATCTCATCATGACCTTGTGCCCCCCAATAAAGATGGAAATGTTCTGCCTTGTTTGGTGCTATTTCATGGTCACTGAACTGTATATACTTAAATTCACCTGCATCTTTTTCTTTAGCTTCAAACATGTAGCGAACACCACGATTTCCTTTTTCATAAGTAATGATTTTCTTACCAGAATAGCTATATGTGAAAGTTTTCTTATCACCGCCACGCTCAAAAGTAATTGTTGACTTCTTACCATTAATTTTAATAGCATTAACATCAGTCTTATAGCCAGCTTCATAATAATCTTTGTATTCTTTTGCTGTCATTTTTCCTTTTGATTTTTTAGCTTTATAATCCATAACCTGATCTAAAGTACCATCTTGTAAATAAGGATAGACAGACTGCCAATTACCAGACCAATCACTTAGCTTACGATCCTTCACCGCACTATCTTTGAAATAGCCGTTATAAACTGACTTGCTATTATCTTCTTCTGGTTTAATTTCCTTGCCATCACGCTTAGTTGTTAATTCTAAAGCTTTAAGGTTTTCCCGCATAACACTGAAATAATCCTCACCAGCTTTAATCTCTTTTTGGGTTAAACTTTCGAGTGGGCTTAAAACGACTGACTTGACACCTGCTTCCTTAGCAAGTGTTTTAGCAACTTTACTTGAGGCATTCTCTTCAAAATAGATATATTTGATATCATATTTTTTTACATATTTTGAAAGTTCAGCTAAACGTTTTGCTGAAGGTTCATTTTCTGGAGAAACACCATTAATAGCAATTTGATTTAAACCGTAGTCAAGTGCCATGTAGCCAAAAGCAGCATGTTGTGTCACAAAACTCTTTTGTTTTGCTGAAGATAATGCCTCACTATACTCTTTATCTAACTTTTTCAATTTTTCAATATATGCAGCTGCATTTGATTTGAAGACGTCAGCTTTCTTAGGGTATTTCTTTGAAAGCGAATCGCGGATATTTTCCACTACAGTAATGCTACGATATGGAGATAACCAAACGTGCGGATCAAATTTATGGCTATGACCTTCTTCATCATGATGGTCATGACCTTTTTTACTATCTTCATGGTCATGTTCTTCACTTGAACCAGCAGCTAAAATCATTGAGCCTGTTCCCTCAATATAATCAACTTTATCTGATTTAATTGATTTTTTCACTTTTGGAATCCAAGTTTCCATGTTATCATCCATGTAGACGATTGCATCCGAATCTTGAATTTTTTTGACGTCCTTAGTCGTAGGCTCAAAGTCATGAGGCTCAGTTCCAGCTTTCATTAACATTGAAACATCGCCATCATTACCTACAACCCCTTTAGTAAATTCATAAACAGGATAAAAGGTCGTCATTATCTTAACTTTAGTATCCTCTGCTTCTACTTGCTTAACTTGACTTAATTGCCACGCTGATGTCAATCCGACAAAACTCATCATTAAAAGAATTTTCTTTTTCATGATTCCTCCTCTTTCGTTAACTGGTTAAAATTTCACTGGTTAAGTATATCATTTTAAAAAGAAAATGTCACGTAATTTTTATTTCTTCGGGAAATCTTGTTAAGAATAATACTTCTGTATTTCTTTATTTATTCTATAAAGCTAATCATCATGAGATAAATGTAAAAATGTAAGGTTATAGGAAAAAACAAAGCAAAGGGTCCAATCCTCCTAAATAGAGAACCAGACCCTTAATTAATAATAGATATTCTCAACTTTTTGATAATTAATACCCTCAAAGTAGAAATTTTTAAAATTGGCAAATTCTTAAATACTTGCTTTAAGCCTTACTTCAATATTAAGCTTTTGATCATTGTCCGACAAATATGCACCTATGACTTCTAGTCGACTCCCCCGCGGAAACAACAATTCGAGTTCCGAAGGAACCCATGAATAGGGCTCAACAAAAGCCGCCTTTGCTCCTCTATTAACTCTGATTCGTAATTCTATTGGTCTTTGTATCATAGCACCATTTTTCAAAGCAGTGGTACTCATAAAACTATATTTTGTATACTGAACTCCTGGCCTAAATTTATCTAATACCTTAGGATTAAATTTACCGTGTACATAACAATCATCTAGTTGTTCTTGTGTAAAACCTAAATCTAAAAGAAAACTGGTATAAACATAGCGATAAACAATAGTATCCCAAGGAATAGACATTTTATGCGTAGCATTATCCAACACTTCCACCTGTTTTTTCATTTCTGAAGTTAGTTGACTAAGGTCACTTTTAACCTTATCAAGTTGACTATTAATGGAAATAGACTGCTCACAAGTATAGTTATGTAACCCCTGTTTCTCTTCTTCAGTAAATATAGTCTTATCTGCCCAGCGTTTGTTAATAATGTACTTTGTGATTTCTGAATCTGTAAACTTGAAATATGCACTGTCCCCATCAAATACGACACTATCAGCTTCATCATAATAATGTTGGGAAAGTACTGTACTTTGTCCTATTAAGAAAAAAAGTGAAATAAAAGGTATTAAGATAATATTTTTAAATTTTTGATTCATCCACTTTGCCTCCAATTTTAACTAATAACCAAACTAGGACCTAAACACCATTAAATGAGTCTATAAGCCCTACTTGAGCATTTAGAAAATAGCCCTTGCCAGCTAAGTTCAAATAGCTAATCGTTTGAAATAATATTTTTACTATCATATCCCATAACTTCTGTAGAAGAAAATCTGATTTTTAGAAATTTCTCAAATCGTGAACTCTTTAAAAAAACTTAAGGCTAGATGCACTGCACCCCAAAAGTTAGACAAAAAATCTAACATTTGGGGTGTTTTTGTATGAAATTAAGTTATGAAGATAAATTAGAAATTTATCGTTTAAAGAAGTCAGGTGTTTCCTGGACTCAATTAGAGATTCAATTTGGAGTAACCCGCTGCAACTTAAAATATACCATTCGACTGATGGATCGTTATGGAGTTGAGATCGTTAAGAAGCAAAAGTACCAAGCTTATTCACCTGAAATGAAGCAAGAAATGATTAATAAAGTCTTGAAAGATGGGCAATCCTTAATGTCAGTTTCTCTAGATTACGCCTTCCCAAATCCAGGAACTCTTGCCAATTGGATAGCGCAATACAAGAAAAATGGTTATACTATTGTTGAGACAACAAAAGGGAGACCAGCAAAAATGGGACGTAAACCAAAGAAAACTTGGGAAGAAATGACTGAATTAGAGCGCCTTCAGGAAGAGAACGAATATCTCAGAACGGAGAACGCCTTCCTAAAAAAGTTAAAAGAGTTAGAAGAACGGGACGAAGCTATCGAGAAAGAACGACAGAAATCATTAAAGAAATGGTTGATGGAGGATTTAGATTAGGTTTACTTCTAAGAGCAGCTCAATTAGCTCGTTCAACCTATTACTATCATCTTAAGCAACTAGAACAAGATGATTTAGACAAGTCCATTAAAAACCAAATTCAAAAGGTAACTATGGCTATCGTCGAATCACTTTGGAACTGCGTAACAGAGGTTTTATCATCAACCACAAAAGAGTTCAGCGCTTGATGAAAGAACTAGGTTTAACAGCGAGAATACGTCGCAAAAGACGCTATTCATCTTATAAGGGTGAGGTTGGAAAGAAAGCAGATAACCTTATTCAACGCCATTTTGAAGCCTCTAAACCTTTTGAGAAGTGTTACACCGATGTGACTGAATTTGCTTTACCTGAGGGAAAACTCTATTTATCACCAGTTCTTGATGGTTATAATAGCGAGATAATAAACTATACCATTTCACGTTCTCCTAACTTAAACCAAATTAAAACGATGCTAGAAAAGACATTTCCAGATAAATACTATAACGGAACTATTTTACATAGTGATCAAGGCTGGCAGTATCAGCACAACTATTATCATCACTTTTTAAACTCTAAAGGTATCCGTCCATCTATGTCACGTAAAGGAAACAGCCCTGACAATGGGATAATGGAATCCTTCTTTGGCATATTAAAGTCAGAAATGTTCTATGGCTATGAGAGCTACTATAAATCTCTGGGAGATTTAGAAAAAGCTATTAAAAAATATATTGATTATTACAACAATAAACGGATCAAAGTAAAACTAAAAGGACTTAGTCCCGTACAATACAGAACTAAATCCTTTGCTTAAAATATAATGTCTAACTTTTGGGGTGCAGTACAAGAACCCTTAAGGTTTTCAACTATTATATTAATCACTTAAACTAAAACGATTAGTCATTAAGTTGCTGGCATCAAAAAGAATTTTATTGAGTAAGGCTTGTGTTTCAATTTGGATATAGTCACTCATTTCCTGATTTTTCTGGGTTAAATCCACAGTCTCACCTTCAGCAATCAACTGTTCAACAGCGTGAAGCATGGCATGACCTTTGGCCATTGTTTTTTCAGTATAAGCTTCTATATCACTGTCATGGTGATTAAAATGTGGGTCTGCAATTGCTGCAATGAGACGATTAACCCAATAGAAGCTATCTGTTGAGGCATTTTCAGTAGTATTTGTGAAATAGTCTGGCATATCAGACACCTGAGTAAAGAGCGGTACCATCGTATTAAAAGGCATTGAGCCAAATGCAATCCATTGGATACCTGCAATTTCTTTAGCTTGATGTGGTCTTAATTGAAGGATTGATGTTTGACTCGTACGATTAATACCGATTGTTCTAAACGTTTTTTGACTAACCTTATCTCCTTCAGGACCATAGGGATTATAAATTGTATCTTGATAATGACTACTCAAAACATACTTAATGTCTTCAATAGTTACTTTACGGTAGGGTTTTTGACACCAAGGAATAGCAAAACTACGTGGATCTTGCTCAATCTCAGGGTTTAAGAATTTTTGCATAATCCAAGCTCGTGGTGTATTGTAATGACGATCTTTATCACGTTGACTACCAAAGGCATAGCGAGGATTGAAATGTTCATTACTATAAGTTAAATCTAAATGATACTTATTAATAAAATCTTTAAGATCTTCTGAACAGAGATACTCATCAGGATTATTAAATTCAAAGTGATCTATGCCCAGTTGATTAGGATTAGTCACATAAGCGTCATCTGGGACACGTCTAGCAATCCAGTGATGACCACCAATTGTTTCTAGCCACCAAATTTCATTTTCATCAGAAAAAGCGACACCATTTGACTCATAAGTGCCATACTGGCTGAGTAGTTGACCTAAGCGTAAGACACCCTCACGCGCCGACCTAATATAGGGTAACACCAAAGTCAGCATATCTTCTTCTCCGATGCCATTTTCAACTAGCGGATCTGCTCCTAATACACGTGCATTAGTAGTAATTGTCTCTGTTGCGCTCATAGCAACGTTCTCAGAATTAATTCCCGCTTCTGCCCAAATTCCATCTTTACCCAAAGCATCAGGAACCGAGGTATAGGTCAGAGGGTTGTCAGGCAAGTCGATGCCAAAACGCGATAAGACCGCTTGATAATGACGGGGATGCTCATTAGCTGTTATCAGAGCCATCTTCTTTGGGGTAAAATCTCCATTTTGCGAATCTTCTGTTCTAGCCACCAAAGTAGAGCCATCATAAGAAGCTTTTTTCCCAACGAGAATTGTTGTGCATGACATAATATATCTCCTTTATAGTATGATTAGGGGCACAAAGCCAGACAGTTAGTTGGCTGTGCTTATAGAATCAAGGACAAAATAACAAAGTCAGTTGAATTGAAGGTTTTTATAGATTATCAGCAATTTTATTAAGTTTACGTAAACGGTGGTTAACACCACTTTTTGACAAGGGAAAATCTAAATTATCCGAAATCTGTTGGATAGAATAATCTGGGTGATTGATACGAATTTGAGCAATTTGTTGCAATTCTATCGGTAAACTATCCAAACCAACTGTTTCCATAATCTTAACAATATTATTAATCGTTTTCATACTAGCATTTATTGTTTTTGCAATATTTGCAGTTTCTGCGTTATTGGCACGATTGATATCATTTCTTGCCTCTCGCATAACCTTTACTGATTCAAATAAGTCTTTACTTTCCATAGCACCGATAATAATCAAAAAATCCATGATATCTTCAGCTTTTTGCAGATAAGTAATTGCTCCACTCTTATGTTCAATCGTTTTAGCATCTAACATAAACTTATGTAGTAAATCAGCTAAATCTTGGGCATGGTCTAAATACACTGAATAGATTTCTAACTGATATTTCCCAGATTCTGGATCTCTAATCGTTCCTGTTGCTAGGAAAGCTCCTTTTAAATAAGAGCGGCCAGCATCATCATTTTCTAACATCCACGAGGCCATACCTGTCTCAATCCCAAAAAAAGCATCTGCTAACTTTAAATCAGAAAGGATTGTTTCTACCTCTTCTGCAACAAAAACAGTGTAAACTCGATTTTTTCTTAAATTAGTTTTCTGATGATATTTGATTTCTGGTTGAATGTGATAGCTTTGTTCAAAAAGGGCATAGATATAACGAGCAATACGAGCATTTTCTGTGGTAATAGATAGAGTTAGCCCTTGATTATTTAATCCCAATGTTCCTGATAACTTTATAATAGCTGAAAGTTCATTCTTATCACTTTTAGCCTGATCTATCAGCTCTTCTTTTACCTGTATTGTGAAACTCATAGATGTTGTTCCCTTACTAAATTCATCAATTCTTCTACTACTAAGTCACCATCATGAAAAGCTCCGCCATTTTTCAAGCGTAAAAAATTAGAGGAAATAACCTTCTTGGCCTCTTTTTGCAACCCTTTAAAATCGTGATCAACTTGGATCAAATATTCGTCAAATTTATTAGTATCCATATAAGACTGAGGGACTTTTTCTATATTGACCAAAACGGTATCAATAAGATCTCGTCCTAAGTGCTTGTTTAAAACAGAAAGATGATCAGCATCCGAAAAATGTTCTGTTTCACCATGTTGAGTCATGATATTACATATATAGACAACTTCGGCTTTAGTGGCTCGTAAGGCCTCATTAATTTCAGGAATCACTAGATTAGGGAGGATTGATGTGAAAAGGGAGCCAGGTCCCAAAACAATCATATCACTTTCCAAAATAGCTTTAACCACTTTACGACTAGCCTTTGGCTGTTCATCATTGTATGTATTTGTCACATAAACATGATCAATCATTCCCTGATAACCAGCAATCTGACTTTCACCAGAAACTTCATGGCCATCTTTGAAAACAGCATGCAACGTCAGAGCCTGTTCACTGGAAGGAAAAATATGGCCTGTGATATGGAAAAACTTAGTCAAAATTTGAATGGCATTATAAGTCGAATTTTGCATCTCGGAAATACCAGCAATGATGAGATTACCTAGTGGATGACCAGAAAGAACCCCATCATTGCCACTAAAGCGATACTGGAAAACCTTTTCATAAAACCGTGGCATATCACTCATAGCTAATAATACATTACGCAAATCACCTGGAGGTGTCAGCTGCATAGCATTACGAATTTTACCTGATGACCCCCCATCATCAGCAACCGTCACAACAGCAGTAATATCAACCTCTTCATTTCGTAAACTTTTTAAGATAACTGGAATCCCCGTACCGCCTCCAATTACCGTTATCTTTGGCTTTTTCATGATCTATTAACTGTTTCCTTACGTTTGTCTTTATCACGATGGCTTTCATTTATCGGCCATTCTTCTTTGATTCTTTCTGCGAGACGATGGGCAAAAGCTACGCTCCTGTGTTGACCACCAGTACAACCAATTGCAATCGTCAAAAGTGATTTACCTTCACGCTTGTAGCCTGGTAGAATTGGCAAGATTAATTGAACCAAGTTTTGGAAAAAATCTTCAGACTCTTGATGCTCCATTACGTAATCATAGACTTCTTGATCTAGCCCCGTTTTTTCTCGTAAATCAGCAATATAGTATGGATTAGGGAGAAAACGCACATCAAATACTAAATCAGCATCTAAAGGAATCCCATATTTAAACCCAAAACTCATGACTTCAACCCGGAAAGATACTGTATTTGAGGCGCTAGAAAACTGGTCTGAAATGGTTTGGCGTAATTGCCTTGGAGTCAATTCACTGGTATCCACTACATTTTGACTCATACTCTTTAAAGGAGCTAAGAGTTCTCTTTCTAACTTAATACCATCCATTACTCGTCCATCTGGAGCAAGCGGGTGACTTCTTCGAGTTTCCTTATAGCGTGAGACTAACTCATTATCAGTAGCATCTAAAAAGAGAATTCTAAATGTAATGGATTCTTTTCGTTCAATTTGATCTAAAATAGCATTGATTTCTTTGAAAAAACTCCTACTACGCATGTCAACGACCAGAGCTACCCGTTCATATTCATTTGTTTGTCCAATGATTTCTAGGAACTTTGGCACCAATGTTGGAGGCATATTATCAATAGTGAAGTAACCTAAATCTTCAAATGATTGAATCGCCACTGTCTTACCTGCTCCACTCATTCCTGTAACAATGACAAGATCAATTTTATTAGTTACCATTTGTCTATTCCTTTCTCAAATTTAGACTGTACATTTTATTATAACATAGAAAAACCTATCAATGATAGGTTTGAGAACATAGACAAACTCCTAAAAATAAAAAATTTGAATAGACTTGCGTAAAATGACAAAATATTAAACTCTTAGAAATGTTGATATTCCAATATTTATGAGAGTTTTTGTTTTTCATGATAATGAAAAAAGATTGAAGAAACTTGTCCAAAATGGACTTTTTCTTCAATCTGAAACCTATCAATGATAGGTTTCTCATAGGCTATTTTTGTGCTCTTTGCTTGATATCTGTCGCATCTGGTGTTAAGACGTCATTTTCTAAAATTTGCACTTGATTTAATTGTTTAGTGATAGACAATAGAATTTCTGTTTGTAATTTTTGAATTTGCATCAAATCTGATTGGTCTTGTAAAACAAGGTGATCAATCTTAGAATGCAATAAACGAACACCTTCTTCTGATGTTTTGTTAACTTGATAGTCATTTTTAGCTTGCAAACGATCATACTCAGATGCCCGATTTTGACTCATCATAATGAGAGGAGCTTGAATAGCCGCAATGGTAGAAAGTGCTAAATTTAAAAGGATAAAAGGATACTTATCAAAAGCTAAGCCAAAAGGATTAATGATATTGAAACCCATCCAAATAGCCATGAAAATAATAAATGTAATAATAAAGGTCCAAGTTCCTCCAAAGCGAGCCACTTGATCCGCTAGGCGTTGCCCAAATGTAATTTTACTATCTAACTGTTCTTGTACATTTAAGATAGCATAATTGTTGTTTTTAGAAACATCATTTACCATTTCACGAATAGCTTCGTTTTTTAATTTAGCACTTGCAATCATCTCATCTAGGTAGTTGAGACGATAGGTGGCCAAATTTTCCTGACTGATAAAAGAGGTCGAGTCCAGTTCAGGATGGTCATCCATAATTAGTGCTTGTAATTGTTCATCAAGTTCATAGAGGAAAACTCCCTCAGTAGAAAGATACTTTCCACCATTAATGGCATCGATTACCCAACGTTTTTTGTTCATATGTGACCTCTTTCTTACTGATATTAACTACCTTAACATCAATAAGAAACTTACTCCTGTAAGTTAGTTTATTTTTTGATAATATTGTTTTTAATTTTCAAACAATATAACCGTTGGCATTATCCTCTTCGTAACTTAAATATTCCTTAAATAAAATAGGTTCGAATCAAGTATCAAAAAAACCCATTCGATATGTGTACTGACCCCCAAAAGTTAGACATTATATTTTAAGCAAAGGATTTAGTTCTGTATTGTACGGGACTAAGTCCTTTTAGTTTTACTTTGATCCGTTTATTGTTGTAATAATCAATATATTTTTTAATAGCTTTTTCTAAATCTCCCAGAGATTTATAGTAGCTCTCATAGCCATAGAACATTTCTGACTTTAATATGCCAAAGAAGGATTCCATTATCCCATTGTCAGGGCTGTTTCCTTTACGTGACATAGATGGACGGATACCTTTAGAGTTTAAAAAGTGATGATAATAGTTGTGCTGATACTGCCAGCCTTGATCACTATGTAAAATAGTTCCGTTATAGTATTTATCTGGAAATGTCTTTTCTAGCATCGTTTTAATTTGGTTTAAGTTAGGAGAACGTGAAATGGTATAGTTTATTATCTCGCTATTATAACCATCAAGAACTGGTGATAAATAGAGTTTTCCCTCAGGTAAAGCAAATTCAGTCACATCGGTGTAACACTTCTCAAAAGGTTTAGAGGCTTCAAAATGGCGTTGAATAAGGTTATCTGCTTTCTTTCCAACCTCACCCTTATAAGATGAATAGCGTCTTTTGCGACGTATTCTCGCTGTTAAACCTAGTTCTTTCATCAAGCGCTGAACTCTTTTGTGGTTGATGATAAAACCTCTGTTACGCAGTTCCAAAGTGATTCGACGATAGCCATAGTTACCTTTTGAATTTGGTTTTTAATGGACTTGTCTAAATCATCTTGTTCTAGTTGCTTAAGATGATAGTAATAGGTTGAACGAGCTAATTGAGCTGCTCTTAGAAGTAAACCTAATCTAAATCCTCCATCAACCATTTCTTTAATGATTTCTGTCGTTCTTTCTCGATAGCTTCGTCCCGTTCTTCTAACTCTTTTAACTTTTTTAGGAAGGCGTTCTCCGTTCTGAGATATTCGTTCTCTTCCTGAAGGCGCTCTAATTCAGTCATTTCTTCCCAAGTTTTCTTTGGTTTACGTCCCATTTTTGCTGGTCTCCCTTTTGTTGTCTCAACAATAGTATAACCATTTTTCTTGTATTGCGCTATCCAATTGGCAAGAGTTCCTGGATTTGGGAAGGCGTAATCTAGAGAAACTGACATTAAGGATTGCCCATCTTTCAAGACTTTATTAATCATTTCTTGCTTCATTTCAGGTGAATAAGCTTGGTACTTTTGCTTCTTAACGATCTCGACTCCATAACGATCCATCAGTCGAATGGTATATTTTAAGTTGCAGCGGGTTACTCCAAATTGAATCTCTAATTGAGTCCAGGAAACACCTGACTTCTTTAAACGATAAATTTCTAATTTATCTTCATAACTTAATTTCATACAAAAACACCCCAAATGTTAGATTTTTTGTCCAACTTTTGGGGTGCAGTACAATGAATAGGTTTTAAACTTTTGTTAGGGTTTAATACGATGAAGCATACGTGGGAACGGAATCGCTTCACGAATATGTTTTGTCCCAGCTACGAAGGTAACCATGCGCTCAATTCCTATTCCAAAACCACCATGAGGAACGGAGCCATATTTACGAAGGTCTAGATAAAATTCATATTCGGTTTTATCCATCTCTAAAGCATCCATTTTGGCAACAAGCGCATCATAATCATCTTCACGCATCGAGCCTCCAATAATTTCACCGTAACCTTCTGGTGCTAAAAGATCTGCACACAGTACGCGCTCTGGGTTGCCCGGAACTGGTTTCATATAGAAAGCCTTGAAACTTGCTGGATAATTTACAACAAAGGTCGGAACTCCGAAATAATTTGAAATCCACGTTTCATGTGGTGAACCAAAATCATCACCATAGTCAAGATGCTCATAATCCGTATCTTCATCAGCTTCATGTTCTTGTAGAAGAGTGATAGCATCATCATATGAAACCCTTTTAAATGGTTCAGCAATGTAACGTTTTAGAGCCTCTACATCACGTTCCAAAATTTCAAGAGCTTGGGGAGCTCTATCGATAACACCTTGCATTAAAGCTTTTACATATGCTTCTTGTAAATCAAGGGATTGGTCATGGTTTAAGAAGGAATATTCAGCATCCATCATCCAGAATTCTGTTAGATGGCGACGTGTTTTTGATTTTTCTGCACGGAACACTGGTCCAAAGTCGAAGACCCGGCCTAATGCCATTGCGCCAGCTTCAAGATAAAGTTGTCCTGACTGACTTAGGTAAGCTGGTGTTCCAAAATAATCTGTTTCAAACAATTCTGTAGAATCTTCAGCAGCATTTCCTGATAGAATAGGGCTATCAAACTTGATGAAGCCATTTTGATCAAAAAATTCATAAGTTGAGTAAATAATGGCATTACGGATTTGCATAATAGCCATTTGTTTACGTGAACGTAACCATAAGTGACGATTATCCATTAGGAAATCTGTCCCATGCTCTTTAGGCGTAATAGGATAATCAACTGATTCCCCAATAACCTCTAAATCTGTAACATCTAACTCATAGCCAAACTTTGATCGCTGATCTTCTTTAACAACTCCAGTTACTCTGACAGATGTTTCTTGACTAAGTCGTTTAATGACATCAAATTTATTAGCCCCTTCTTCTTCCCCAAATTTTTCGATAAAATTTGGCTTAAAAGCGACTGCTTGGAAAAAAGCTGTTCCATCGCGTAATTGTAAAAAGGCCAGTTTTCCTTTGCCTGATTTGTTAGCAACCCAAGCACCGATTGTAATTTCTTGTCCGACAAATTTCTTAACATCAATGATTGACACGTATTCTTTTGACATAATTCTCTTTTCTTTCTTAAATTTTTCCTATAATGACTTTCGTTCACAATATATGACTGGCCATAAATGACTTAATGCGCGACACAGCTTCTTTTAAGGTATCTAAATCAGTAGCGTAGCTTAGTCTAATATTTTCAGGTGCCCCAAACCCTGCACCTGTTACCATAGCTACACCAGCTTCATCTAAAATAGCATTTGTAAAATCAGTGACATTAGAAAAACCGGTCATTCGCATGGCTTGAGCAACATTTGGAAATAAATAGAAGGCTCCTTGAGGTTTAACTAATGAAAAGCCGGGGATTTCTTCTACTAACGGGTAAATAGCATTGAGGCGTTCCTCAAAGGCTTGTCGCATAGTTTCAACAGACGATTGGTCACCACTTAAAGCCTCAATCGCAGCATACTGTGCTACCGTGGTTAAATTTGAAGTGGTTTGGCTCGTAATCTTTGCCATTGCAGCAATAATCTCCGGATTACCAACTGCAAAACCGACCCTCCAGCCTGTCATTGAGTAGGTTTTCGCCACCCCGTTAACAGTTATGGTCTGCCGTCGGATAGTCTCCGATAAACTCGATATTGGAGTAAAACAATTTCCGTTGTAAACCAAACGACCGTAGATATCGTCGGCTAGTATGAGAATATCATGTTGAACTGCCCATTGACCAATGGCTTCTAATTCTGTTTTAGTGTAAATCATTCCCGTTGGATTAGAAGGGGAATTAATTAATAAAACTTTAGTTTTTTTAGTTCGAGCAGCTTCTAGTTGTTCAAGGGTAACCTTATAATCATTACTAGCAAGACAGTTTACAAAAACTGGTTCACCTTCTGCCAACTTAACTTGATCAGCATATGAGACCCAAAAAGGAGTCGGAATGATTACCTGATCGCCTGGATTGAGAGTAGCCATAAAAAAAGCATAAAGAATAAACTTTGCCCCTGTACCAGCAACAATTTGATTATGGGCAACTGAATAGCCATAGAATTTTTCCATGTAAGTGGCTATAGCACTTTTTAACTCTGGAATACCACTAGCAGCTGTATAAAAGCTAGCACTTCCATCCTTTATTGAAGCAATTGCTCGCTTTTGAATGGCTACTGGTGTTACAAAATCTGGCTCACCTACGGTTAAACTCAAAACATCGCGGCCTGCCGCTTTTAAAGCCTTAGCGCGAGCACCCGCAGCTAGGGTAATACTTTCTTCCATTTCTAGAACTCTTTTAGATAGCTTTGTCATGACCTCTCCTACTTAGCTTGTATGCTCCTTTAAGACGTATTTCAATTATAGCAAATACCTTTTGTTTTTCAAGGTCAATCTTCTGTGAGCATCGTTTAGACGAGATTGTTTGCAAATAAAAAGGAACTCTCAATTAAGTTATAAATCTTATCTTTTCTATTATAACAGAAATTGCCTTGTCTCAAGTAAGCAATTTTCGAATGTTTCGCAACTTATAAAAAATTCCTCACTTAAATTTGCTAAGACTTCCGGACCATATGATTTGGTCATAACCCTTTTATCTAGCAGTAAAATAAGGGACTTTTGATTTTCACGACGCATCGTCCGCCCAATCGCTTGTTTTAATTTTAGAATCGCCATCGGTAAGAAATAATCTTTGAAAGGATTTTTTTGTTTCGCAAGAAGATAAGCACTCATCTTCTTAACATATAAATCCTTAGGATTATCAAAAGGTAATTTTGTAATGACTTCAATTATACGATCGGCTTGTACAAAATCAACACCTTCCCAAAAGGCCCCCATCCCTAATAAGATTGATTGTTCACCACGATCAAAGCGTTTTTTGATATTATAAGCGGACCCGCTTTTTTCTTGAGCAAGGTGAGGAAGGTTCCACCCGTCCAAGATGTCTGATACCAAAAAGAGATGGCTACGGGAATTAAAGAGTACTAGAATAGGTAATTTTTCTTGACTTAATGCATAGATTCTCTTAGCAAGAGCCTGACAATAGTCCTCTTCATTCACTTCACTGATGATTGGCATCTCTTGGTCAATCATTATTTTTTGTTGCTTTGATTTTAAATGTTCAATTTTTGCAAAGGAATAATTTTCAAAACCTAGTAAATAAGCTAAATTAACCCTTTGACTGATAGCTAAGATAGCTGAAATAAAGAAACTTTTCTGGATTTCTGGTAGAAGGTGCTGAAAATTAATGAAGTGCTGAGTGCTAGCATTAAGATAGATGACACGTTTTTCTTCTTTGTGTTCACTACTAAGCCAATAGTCAGTATTAGCATATTTAAAGGTAGCATGTAATTCTGGAAAACGATTCTCATCTAATTCTTTTACGAGATCACTCAGTTTTTGTGATACTTTGAGATTGCTAGCCTCATAAGGCTGCTTTTTTAAATAAGTTGTCGCCATATCATTTAATTCAAAAATAAGGCTTTCTAGCAGACGCTTCTCTATAAGTGACTGAGGACTTTCCAATGCTCTTGTTAAATCTTGTAATAATTGCTGTAAATTAATCTGTTTTCGAGACAATTGATCTAGCTCTAATAGGAGCCTTTGTGCTTCATCAAAAACGAGAATTTTATCACGAGCAAATGCCTTATCATCCTCTATTCGATGCAAAAAATAGGCATGATTAGTTAGTAAGACTTTAGCGCGTTTCGCCTTTTCATAGCTATAACGCCAATAATCATAATCATAAAATGGTGAGCTGTGCTTCAAATATCCATCATGTTGGATGGTATCAAAGAATGCCGCATAGCGCTGTTTTTGCTTAATCTCATCAAGATCACCCGTTTTTGTTTCTAGTAGCCAAACTAATAACTGTAATTTGTAACGATTGACTAGTCGGTTATCTTCTACTTGTTGAAGACTTTTATGAAAGAGATCAAGTTTTATGTAATTAGCAGGACCTTTAAGACTATGACAATCAAGCTGGAAAACAGCTTCGATAGTAGCCAGTTCTTTAGCAGTCATCTGATCTTGAAGGATTTTTGTTGGCACACTAACAAGTATTTGTTGCTCCTGTGTCTTTGCTAGAAGAGGAAGTAAATAACCATAGCTTTTTCCAATACCTGCTTGCGCTTGAATAAAACTGGGCTCTGAATGAGTTAGACCTGTTTCGATTAAAGCCGCAAAATCATTTTGCAACGGCCGGTCCTCTAATCCTAAAATAGCCGTATTAATAGAAAAATCTTGTGATAATTTTTTAGCCTTTTTTGTTCTTTGCTTTTTGGGAAGTAGGATACCTTCTACTAAATCGTAATAGTGTCTATCATAAGATTTAGCTTTAGAAAGAGCTTGGGTAATCAGCTGACCGCTTTCAAAAATAAGATTATCAGCAAAAACTGCCATCATTTCCAACGTTTCTCGAGGCAGAGATTCTATTTTCTTTTGAATCTTGATAAAGAGTTTGGCAGTAGCTAAAGCATCCGAGATGGCTGTATGAGCATGTGCTAAATCTAAGTCCATATTTTTAGCTAAGTGACCAAGATTGTACTTCTCTAAATTTGGGAAAAAGACTTGAGCTAATTCAACAGTGTCCACCCTTGGCGTCAATAAATCAAAACCTTCAAAAAACAAGGCCTCCGATAGAAGATTGGCATCAAATTTCACGTTATGAGCCACAAAAACACAATCTTTAATCAGTTCAAAAATGTGGCCGGCTACTTGGGAAAATTCCGGAGCTGTAGCTAACTGCTGATCAGTGATACCAGTAAGTGATTTTATATGTTCTGAAAGCTTGCTGTGAGGATTAATATCAGTTTGAAAACAATCTACTATCTTTTTATCTTCAACGATAACTATTCCTATTTGGATAATACGTGCGTCTGATCCTGCATTGGTTGCTTCTAAATCAATGATGGCATATTTTGTTAATTGTTCTGTCATAGTAGATTAATTATACCATTTTTCAACAAATCTTTTCTGACTAAACCCATCTTTAAAGCAAAGCTTGGGAATGAATTTATTTCAAAAGGTGTTCTTTGTTTCTTCAAAGCATGTTATAATAAAGCTGAAATTTCAACAAAGGATTTGCAGAATGGTCGATACATTTACTAATCTGAAAACTCATTTTTTCGCACTGCCATACACAAAGAAAAAACGACGTGTTCGCATTCTCCTACCCATTAATTATTCAGAAACAGATGTTAGGAGTTATCCCGTTTTATATATGCATGATGGGCAAAATCTCTTTTTTGATCAGGAATCATTTTCAGGGAAATCCTGGAATATTATAGAGAGTTTACAATCACAAGTATTTCCGGATATTATTGTAGTTGCTATTGATCATGCGGATGCCTATCGTCTCCGGGAGTATGCACCTTTTCCCTTTGAAAAAGTGGTACCTCACACAATTCCAAAGGATGGAGGCAATGGCCAAGCTTATGCTAAGTGGTTAGTGACTGAGCTTAAGCCCTTTATTGATCTAAATTATCGGACTAAAAAGGACTTTAAGCATACTTTTCTAGCCGGTTCTTCTATGGGAGCCTTAATCACGGCCTATACGGCAGCCCAGTATCCTAATATTTTTGGCGGATTAGGAGTTTTTTCGATTGCTTCTTGGACTTGTGAAAAACAACTGCTAAGCTTCTGCCAGAGCCATCCTTTAAATCCCAAAACGAAGATTTATCTTCAGGTAGGAACTAATGAGGGAGATATGACAAATCAACCTTCAAATTCTCAAGCAAATCAAAATTACATTACTAACAGCCTCAATTACTATAAGCAAATTCTGATCCAAGGCTTGCCTATTGCACAAATACATTTTGCTATTGTTGCTGGTGCTCGACATACAGAAAGTGTGTGGGCTCAGCAATTTCCATACTTTCTGGAACACCTTTGGAATAATAACCTAACTTAACTCAAAATTGTTAACACATTTTGCTTGTGTCAACTAGAATGGATTTGTTAAACTAAACTTATGAAAATTATGACTGTTACCAATGCTATTGCTAGTGAAAACACCTATATTTTATCTAATGATCAGGCTGTTTTAGTCATTGATCCAGGAAGTAATGGCGACAAGATTTGTCAAGAAATAAAAAAATTGGCTAAACCAGTTGTTGCTATTCTCTTAACCCATACCCATTATGATCATATTTTCAGTTTGGAGAGGGTTAGACGAACTTTTAATCACCCACCCGTGTACGTCTCGGGAAAGGAAGCTTCTTGGTTATTCACTCCTAAAGACAATTTATCAGGCCTATTACGTCATGCTGATATTCCCGACATTATTTGTAAGCCCGCAGAACAATTCTTTCAGTTTGACAAAGAATATCACTTAACCGGTTTTACCTTTTCCGTGGTAGAAACTCCCGGACATTCGGTGGGGGGTGTTTCCTTTGTTTTCAAAGAACATGAAACTATTTTCTCTGGTGACGCACTCTTTCGTGAAAGTATTGGACGATCTGACTTACCGACTGGAAATTATGATCATCTGATTGAAGGTATTAAAGAAAAATTATTGACCCAGCCTCCTTTTTTCAAGGTTTATCCTGGCCATGGCCAAATGACAACAATTGCACATGAAAAAAATTGCAATCCATTTCTAAATTAAAAGCAGCCCAAGATTACTTGGGCTGCTTTTAATTTAGACTTGATCTATTATCTAGGACATAAAAGCCTACTAAATACCATTTTTGTATCAATATCTTAGACAGTAAATAATAAAACGCCTTTTTTTGAATTAAAATTTTAAATAGCGTCTCATTGAGAGAACTGACCCTAGAGATCCAATAATAATGCCAATAACAAACAGGATACCTATTAAAAGATAGAGGTAATAGTTAATTGGGTACATTGACAAGCCATTGAGTTGAAGCTGTGGCGTAAATTGGCGGTAGGCATACTCATATATATAAAAGATAAGAAGAGATGGGAAAACAGCTCCTAAAAAGCCAACCCAAGCTCCTTCAAAGAAGAATGGTCCACGAATGTACGAATTTTTAGCTCCCACCAAGCGCATAATTTCAATATCTCGTTGACGATTCATAATAGTCATACGAATAGTATTTGAAATAAGGAAGATCGCAACAATCAGCAATAATACTGTTCCTATCAAGCCCCATGTCTTAATAAATGCGGCAAATTTAAAGAGTTTCTCCGAATTAATTCCACCGTAGTCAACATCTTCAACACCGTTAATGCCTTTGATAATTGCGCTAATCTTTTTAACTTGAGAGGGTTTCTCAGTTTCAATCATATAAATGTCTTGTAGAGGATTGGTGTCTTTATCATACATTTTCCAGACATCACCCATAGAATCTTGTAATTTTTGCAATTGCTCATCTTTGCTGGAAAAATTAATTTTTTCAACACCTTTTATCTTAGCAATTTGATCATAGATTTTGTGGTATTTGTCATTTTTGACCTCTTTACCATCAACCGTTTTAACAACTTCCTTGGTATCAGTAGAATCAACACTCAAATAAGTATTAATTTGAATATTATTTTGAACTCCTGAAGCAACTCTCTCAATGTTTAATAGGGTTGCAGCAAAAATCCCAACCAAAGTTAGAGTGATGGCTACTGAACTAATTGCGGCAATAGTCATCCAAATGTTTCGTTTGAGATTCTTAATAGATTCCCAGATATGACGGAAAAAATTTCTAATCATCGTAGCCGTAATCTCCTTCCTCTTCATCACGGACAATACGTCCATCTTCAATCGCGATTACCCGATGGCGTAGAGAGTTAACGATATGACTATTATGCGTTGCCATCAAAATAGTTGTTCCTTGGACATTAATACGTTCCAATAAATGCATAATTTCCCAAGAAATTTCTGGGTCTAAGTTACCTGTTGGCTCGTCAGCAATCAATAATTTTGGATTATTGACAATTGCACGCGCTATAGCAACCCGTTGCTGTTCTCCACCTGAGAGCTGGTTTGGAAAAGAGCGCATTTTATGTTTCAAACCAACTAACTCAAGTACCTCAGGAACACGTTTTTTTATATGACGAGGCTTAGCACCAATAACTTCCATAGCATAAGCAACATTTTCAAAAACTGTTTTCCGCGGAAGTAATTTATAATCTTGGAAGACAACTCCAATATTACGACGCAAAATAGGAACTTGTTTTGCTTTTAATTTAGGCAAATCAAACTCGCCAACATAGAGTGATCCACTTGTAACTTTTTCCTCGCGATAGAGGAGTTTGATTAAACTGGATTTACCAGCCCCAGAAGGGCCTACCAAGTATACAAATTCACCCTGGTTAATTGAGAAGTTTAAATTCCTTAAGGCTGTTGTTGAGCGTTTATATTTTTTGGTAACGCCCTTCATTTCAATTAATGCCATTCTACTCTTCTTTCTAGTTTTATCTTATACTTTTAGTCATCGTTCATACGCCATTTAAGATAGGCATCGATAAAGCCATCAATTTCACCGTCCATGACCTTATCGACTTGAGACACCTCAAAATTGGTACGATGGTCTTTAACCATTGTATACGGTGTGAACACATATGACCTAATCTGACTTCCCCAAGTGATTTCTTTCTTATCACCTTTTAGGGCGTTGACTTCTTCAGCTTTTTTTTCTTGTTCCATTTGGTAAAGTTTAGCCTGCAACATTTTCATTGCACGGTCTCTATTACCATATTGTGTCCTATCAACTGTTGAAGATACAACAATACCAGTTGGAATATGAGTCAAACGAACACCGGTAGACACCTTGTTAACGTTTTGCCCACCGGCACCTCCAGAACGGAAAGTATCCATCTTGATATCGTCATCTCGAATATCCACTTCTATGGTGTCATCTAACTCCGGCATAACCTCCACAGATGTGAAAGAAGTGTGCCTTCTCTTTGCTGAATCAAAAGGAGAAATCCGAACTAATCGATGAACCCCCATCTCTGATTTTAAGAAACCATATGCATTAGGGCCTTGAAAAGACAAGGTCACTGATTTAATACCAGCCTCATCCCCTGCCTGATAGTCTAAAGTCTCAACTTTAAAGCCTTTAGCATTACCAAAACGTGTGTACATCCGAAAAAGCATGTCTGCCCAATCCTGAGCCTCCGTACCTCCAGAGCCAGGATGAATCTCCAAAATAGCATTATTATGGTCGTAGGGTTCTGATAAGAGCAAGGTCATTTCATAAGCTGCTAAAATCTGGTCTAGTTTAAGCAAACTTTCTTCCAATTCTCCTTTAACCGACTCATCTTCTTCCAGCATTTCCATATATAACTCTGTCTCTTCTGACAAATTTTCCATATTGTGGAAAGTATCAAATTTGACTTTCAATTCATTGAGCTCTTGTGATGTTTTTTGCGCGGAAATAGTATCATTCCAAAAATCAGGCTCAGTCATTTGATTTTCTAAAAGAGCAATCTCTTCCTCTAAACGATCTAAGTCAAAGAGACCTCCTGAAGCTAGTCAACTTCTCTTTGTTTTCTACTATTTTTTGGCGAATCTCTGCCACTTCCATGGTTTTACCTCATTCTCGTTTTTATCTTCATTATTTTAACACATTGCCATTAGAATTGCCATTTTGCCCTGAGGTCTTCAAGCTCCTTTTGACTATCTAAGTCTTTTGGAGCTAATCTTTGCATATAGTCAAGCATAGCTTGATCAGGCTTTTTAATCAATTCACCAAGTGCCCAAATGGCTGTCGCTACATGAATAGGGTTATTTCCCTTATCAATAATTTCCATCAACTTAACAACTGCCGATCGATCATGACCATTCGCCAAAGCAATAATAACGTTGCGCTGCAAGATATTCTTACCACGCCACGAAGCTGCAATATGACCAAATTTTGCTTTAAACTCTTTATTTGATAATTCTAAAAAAGGGATTAACTCGGGTTCTGCTAAGTCGGGATCAATCATACTTGCTAACGGGTTATTAATTCCCTTATTGTAAGGACAACAAATTTGACATATGTCACAACCATAAATCACGGTTTTTATTTTCTTACGAAATTCTAAATCCATCATGCCCTTATCTTGGGTTTGAAAGGATAAACATCGTTTGGCATTCATGGTGCCATCTCCGATTAAACAAGATGTAGGACAAGCATCTAAACAGCGCTGGCAATCACCACAGTCATAATCAACAGGTTTATCTGGCTCAATATCTAGATTGGTAATCAGTTCACCAAGATACATATAAGAGCCAAACTCTTTTGAAATAACCAAGCCATTCTTACCAATGAAGCCGATACCCGCTCGTCTGGCAACTGCCGTGTCTACTAGAGCCCCCGTATCAACCATCCCTTTATATTCAAAGTCCTGAGTCAGAGTCTCAATCCCAACCGCTAATCTTTGCAATTTGTCTTGTAAAACATGATGATAATCAAGTCCCCAAGAATTTGGCGTGATTTTCCCACGTTTATACTGCGTTTTTTGCGGTCGGACAGGTAACTTATGAGGATATGCAACCGCAATAGAAATAATAGTTTTAGCTGAGGCTAATGATAGTTTGGGTTTAATCCGCTCTTCAATCACTTTGTGTTCAAAACCAGATGTACGGCCTTCTTCAATAGCTAACTTTAAAGATTTTTCTAAATAAGAAAAATCATCAGCTGTTGTAAAACCGATTTTTGAAATCCCAATTTCTTTTGCTAGCTTAATAATTTCCGACTTAAGTTCCATAATACTATCATAATGGAAAAATATAAAGACTTCAAGACTAAGCAATGACTTCTTGTAACAAATATTAAATTGTAGTGACAAAAGGAGACTAGTTAAACCAGTCTCCTTCTCTCTAATATTGGTCAAAGTGGCGATAGAGATGATCCAAATCCGCTATTTCCTGCAACAATTTCTTCCCATTATCTGTATCTTTTACTAATGTGCGATGCTCCACTTGTTCCACTAGACGCTTAATAAAGATAATATCACATTTCCCTTCCAAAACGTCTTTGATTGATGAGAAGGGCTTATGAGCTACTAACTCTAACCCATAACTATTGGAAATTAAGGTATATCCTGCGATTCCAGTGGTTTTTTGATATCCTTTAGCCAGCCCACCATCAATGATAATAATGCGTCCATTTGCCTTAATTGGAAGCTCACCACCTTTTTCTTTAACAGGAGTATGGCCATTAACAATGTGAGCATTATCATCAAGACCAAATTCTGCCAAAATGCGAAGGCAAATTTCTTCATCTTCTCTTAAACGGTAGTAAGGATTTTTTTCCTCATGATGGCTAGCTTTATCAGCGATATAATAGCGCTCAAAAGTGGTCATTCGATTTTTGCCAAACAATGAAGAAACCTCACCACACCACAAATACCAAAAAATATCTGTAGCTAAATCTTCATGTTGATCACGCTTTTTATAAGATTCTCTAACCTGTTCTTCGAAAAAATCAAGAAGAGCCTTACCCGAGTAAATACAGTTGCCAAAGCGCATAGACTTAAAGTCTCCATTAGAATGCATAGGCATGCAACCATGAAAAAGTAAATGATTATTAGAGATATGGTACATTGATCCCTTTTCCATCAAAAAGTCAATATGAATTTCCAGTTTTTCTGAATTTTGGAAACGATACATGAGCCCTTTTAAGATTTGCTCTTCTTCTGCTGTCAAAAGCTCAGCATGATCCCAGGAAAGCTTGTGATACGGAAATGATTGCAAAGGATAAACCTTCTTACCAATCTGGATAGTTTTTTTCTCAGGATCTATTTTCGAGAATAATTGTGAAGCTTCCATACCAAATTCTGGGCGCCGCTTAATCAATTGGTGCTCTAGTTTAAATTGCAAAAGGGCTGTCGCCTGTTGTAATTTGTTTAATGTCACACGCTCTGATTCAGAAATATGATCGCCGTCTAAAATCGGATTAAAAACCGCTTCTTCTTTGAAGTAACGCTGACTATAATCAATAAGGCGACGTAAATTGATACCATAGCGATCTTCAATGAGGGCTAATGAATTATACCTAGCTGCAATGCGAATTACATTAATCATACATATGTAAGAACCTGACATAGCCCCAATCCAAGTTATATCATGATTTCCCCATTGAATATCAATATTTTGAAAACCTTTTAAACGATCAATAATTAAATCTGGATATTGTCCTCTATCAAAAATGTCACCCACAACATGAAGATGATCAATTGCTAATCCCTGAATAAGATAAGCAAAGGCAATAAAAAGGTTATCCAACTGTTCGAGCTCAATGACTTTTGAAATAATAGCATTATAGTAATACTGTTTATTTTTATCTGGTTGCTCCTCAGTTAGAAGCTCTTCCATGATATATGCATAATCTGATGGAAGCATCTTTCGCACTTTTGAACGGGTATATTTTCCGCCAATGTATTTTACCAGTTGTAAAAGATCTGGCAAATAGTGACACAATTCTCTAATTAAAGCCTCTTGATTTACTATTTCTTGACGTGCTTGAATTTTTTCCGCGGGGTAATAAATATATTGACATAGTGTTTCGATATCTGACACCTTCTTTTGTGGAAAACATTCTTGAATTTTCTTTTTGATGGAACCTGAGCCATTTCGTAATAAATAGTCAAAAGCTTGGTATTCACCATGCAAATCACTCAAAAAATATTCCGTCCCCTTGGGCAGATGACAAATAGCATCGAGGTTAATCATCTCTGTAACCAGAGATGATTTTGTCGGAAACTTTTCTTTCAATAATTGATAATACTGCAACATGGTTAGGCTAGTAGTCCTTTCTTTTTAAACAATGAGCAATAGTGGTCTGAGACAAGTCCCTATCACCATTTTAAAATTTATTTTAAGAAAATGCCAGCATAAGGCGTAAGCGCATACAAAAAAAGGTACCTCATGATACCTACAGATTTTAGTTATTTTAAAATTTCACTTTAATACTTCTAACAAACCACTTAGGTTATCAATCTGACCATCAGCTGCTGATTGGTCAATCCCATAGCGATAATCTTTAATCGCCAAAACAGTAATTCCAGCTTCTTTTGCGGCAGCTATTCCTTTTTCACTATCTTCAACAACAAGGATCGCTTCCTTATCAATCTCTAATAACTGTGCAGCTTTTTGATAAATTTCAGGGTTTGGTTTAACATTAACAACATCTTCTCTACCCAAAACAATATCAAAATAAGACATAATTTCTGAAGATGTCAAAGCCCATTGCACATCTCTTGTTTGGCTATTAGAAGCTAAAGCGAGTTTATACCCCTTATCTCTCAACTGTTTAAGTGTTAATTTGACCTGAGGGAATAAAAGTTCAGAATAGGGTGCAGGATGCTCCTCTTTATAGCTTTCATAATCCTCCTGAACGACCTCTGCATCTAATTTGACAGTATTCTGACTAAGTAGTTTTTGCCAGACTTGTTGTAAATTCCCTCCAATAAATTCCTTCGCTTCCATATGAGCAATGGAAAGGCCGTGATTATCTAAGAACTGCTTTCGGCGTTCAAGATAAAAGTCTTCGGTGTCAAAAATGACCCCATCCATATCAAAAATGATTGCTTGATACATGTTTTTCCTCCTGAAGCCCTATTTTACCATAAATAGCCAAGTTATTTTATTTTTGTTAAAATAAATGCATGACTAAATTAGCTATTATGAGTGATCTTCATATTGACCTCAACCATTTTGATAAAGACGAAGTAGATGTCCTTATCAATGTCCTTAAAGAAGAGGGCGTTGATCATCTTCACCTAGCTGGTGATCTGGCCAACCATTTTGACAAAACGACAAAACCCTTCCTACACTATTTAAAGCAATTTATCAAAGTTACCTATAACTTAGGCAATCACGATATGTTAGATTTGAGTGAGAATACTATTGAAACCAATGATTTTCAGGTCTATCCTTTGAGTCCTGACTATCGTTTACTAGCAATCCATGGCTGGTACGACTACAGTTTTTATCCTCTCAAAACTGATCAAGAAAATCTAGCATTTAAGCAGACTTTTTGGTTTGATCGCCGCCTTAAAAGAAAGCAATCTGATCCTCAAATTACAGACACAATTTGCCAAAAGCTGGAAAGCAAGCTTTGTCAATTAGCAGATAAGCGACTCATTGTTGCTATGCATTTTGTTCCTCATCAAGCTTTTTTGCTATCTTATTCTAAATTGAAACCATTCAATGCTTTTTTAGGCAGTCATAAATTTCATCAGATTTTTGTAAATACTTCTGTTACTGATGTGGTGTTTGGCCACAATCACAAGCGTATTAAGAAAACCGAACTTGATGGTATCACTTATCATAGTAAGCCCCTTGGGTATATGAAAGAATGGCAATTAACTGATCACTTTTTGAAACAATTTCCTCACTATTTAGCCAAGGAAACTTATCACCCTAACAAACGCTTTGCTGCTATTAAAAATGAAGAAGCTTTTCTTATCTATCGACAAGAACACCTAGCGCAGGAACTTCGCTCTGCAATGACTATTTTTTCCATTAGTTAGGAAAGGGATTTATTTGTATGAAACTAAAACGACAAACACGATTTGCTAAGATTGGTACTAAAATCACTGTCAATATAGGCCACAAGGAGAAGGTTCTTCTTAAGAATGGTCAAACAGTCATTATTCCACTTGATAAAGAGAGAGAAGAAATCTACATTCGCCAATGGCGAAGCAGAAGGATTGAAGTCTGTGATCAGGACGTTTATCTGATTGTTGACAACCCTCTCAATGTCATCCTATTTTGGTCAAGTATTGTCCTCATTCTTATCAGTCATCTGCTTTTAAGCTTCGATTCTGATGTCCTCTGGTGGTCCACTCTAATCGGAATGCTTCTATTAGCGAGCAGCTATTTAACACCTCGTTGCCATTTCAAAAAAGCTAAAGAAATCTAATTAGTTTTCTTTAGCTTTTTCATTTATAATTCGGTCACGAACCCTGACAGCCAATTCTGGTTTATCTGTCATAAAGCCATCAAGATTAAAGCGAAAAGCATATTCCATTTGTTTTTCATTGTTTAAGGTCCAAGGCCTAATCGTTTTACCAAAATAGCTAACCATCCTTCTACTAGTCATTATCCAAAATTTCTTAGGATGAAAAGCACTAATAAAGGATGTTCTGCGCCCAATACAGATTTGAAGTGGATTATTCCTTACCAAAATCGCTAACTCAATATGAGGATCAGCAATTGCCATAAGCTTAAGACTTCTAACATTAAAACTACAATAAAGGTAATTAAAAGGCCACTCGCGAGTTTTCATTAACCGAGCAATATCCCACTCGATACCGGGATAATTGTATTTATTTGTCTTAATTTCAATATTTAATGTCCCCTGAAAGTTTTCTACCACTAAAAGTTCTAGAACTTCTTCCAACGTTGGAACTTTCTCCCTAAAGTATATGGGATCAAACCAAGAACCAGCATCAAGTTCTTTAATCTCTTTTAATAACAGATCTCTAATGTAACCGCAACCATTTGTAGTACGATCAACTGACTCATCATGAATAACAACTAAGTGACAATCCTTTGTCCGATGGACATCTAATTCTATGCCATCAGTTCCAACTCTTATAGCTTCTCTGAAAGCAGCAATAGTATTTTCTGGACGATTTGTTTTACTACCACGATGAGCAAAAATGGTTGTCATACTCTCTCCTAACCATACTTTTTCTTTTAGTGTAACACATCTTATCTTATAAATGATACTAATTCATTTTAAAAATGGTATACTAACTGAGTAACGCTTTAGGAGGTAAATATGTCTATTATAATTAAAAGAATAAGCGGCAAGAAAAGCTTTTTGAAAAATACTATCGCTATTCGTTTGAACAAAAAATATGTTTCTGAAATCGCTAATAATGAAAGTATTGAATTAGAAATACCCACAGAAAACAGTTTATTAAGCTATAATATTTTTGATTATCCAAGAATCCGAGTTTCAAATGAAGAGCTAATACTACTTAAACGGAATAAATTTACTCTAATGATTCGGGTCCTTTACCTGTGCTTTTATATTTTATACCTCCTGCTCTTTCAAAAGTGTCTACCTCTTACTTCTCCTATTAGCAATATTATCAACTTAAGTATTATCCCAATTATTTTTCTTCCAAATTATTGTTTTGAAAAACAGGCTAGAAGAAAGTAACCAATGTAATATAAAAACGATTCTGCAATCAGAATCGTTTTCTAGTTGACTTAAATAGCTTTATCATCCATGCCCATTGCACGTTGGATGGCTTTAACCAGTTCAACAAGGACAACCATCAGTAGACTACCAATAACAACAACTAACCACTGGCTGGCACTTAGGTGAGCAACGTGGAAGAATTTGTTAAATCCTGGAACAACTACGGTTACCATTAACATGATAAATGCTAGCGGAATTGAGTAGTTAAAGAGTTTATTTTTGAAGAGTCCTACTTTAAACATGGATTGGTACACTGATTTAACATTATAAGCATGTACTAACTGAATTAACCCTAAAGTAACGTAAGCCATCGTTAAGGCATCAGCATGAATCTCTTTATAAGTTGAATGCTCTGGGAACATTAGAGCGAAGGCATAAACACCCAACACAAGTACAGTTTGGAAGGCTCCTTGATAGAGAATAGCTTCTTTTACTCCACCGTCAAAGAAGCTTGATTTACGCCCACGAGGTTTGTGTTTCATTACACCTGGCTCAGCAGGTTCTACCCCTAAAGCAATAGCTGGAAGTGTGTCAGTTACCAAATTAATCCAGAGCAAATGAACTGGTTGTAAAACATCCCAACCAAACAAGGTTGCAAGGAAAATAGTTAACACCTCAGCCATATTGGCAGAAAGTAAATATTGGATTGTTTTTTGAATATTAGAGAAGACCTTACGCCCTTCTTCAACTGCCACAATAATAGTCGCAAAATTATCGTCGGCAAGGACCATATCCGAAGCCCCCTTAGACACTTCCGTACCTGTAATTCCCATACCGATACCAATGTCAGCAGTCTTAAGTGATGGTGCATCATTGACACCATCGCCAGTCATTGCAACAACTTTTCCTTCATTTTGCCAAGCTTTGACAATACGTACTTTGTGTTCTGGTGATACACGTGCATAAACTGAATATTGCTTGAAAACTTTTTGGAATTCTTCATCTGTAAGCTCGTTCAATTCTGCACCAGTAAAGACATGATCTTCTGTATCATTTGCGTCAATGATTCCTAGACGTTTAGCAATAGCTTCCGCAGTATCTTGGTGGTCACCAGTAATCATGATTGGGCGAATGCCAGCTTCTTTAGCCACTTTAACAGCTTGTGCTGCTTCAGGACGCTCAGGGTCAATCATCCCAACTAAACCTGAGAAAATTAATTCTGACTCCACTGATTCTGTATCCAAAGTTGGAATGGTATCTACATGCTTATATGCCATCATCAAGACACGTAAAGCTTGTTTAGCCAGAGACTTGTTCATATCTAAAATAGCTGTTTTATCAGCTTCAGTAATCGGACGGATGCTACCATTATCTTCAATCTGTGTGACACGTTTTAAGAGTTGATCAGGAGCACCTTTAACAGCTACAAAGTAAGGAGCTTCTGCCACCCCTTTATGAATAGTTGCCATTAATTTACGATCAGAATCAAAAGGTAACTCTGCTACACGAGGTTCTGAAGCAAGCTCCTCTCGAACATCAAAACCGTGATCAAGACCATACTGGACTAGGGCTGTTTCGGTTGGATCACCAATTAGCTTACCAGATTGATCAATTTTTGTATCATTGGCAAAATTCATAATGCGCAAAGTACTATTACTAAAGTCAATATCAGATCCAGCAGTTTGCAGTGAACCGTTTGTATAAATCTTTTCAACTGTCATTTGGTTCATCGTAAGAGTACCTGTTTTATCAGAAGCAATAATTTCAGTTGAACCTAAAGTTTCAACAGCAGGTAACTTACGAATAATAGCATTACGCTTCGCTAAGACTTGTGTTCCTAAGGATAAGACAACTGTTACAATAGCTGGTAATCCTTCTGGAATTGCAGCAACAGCTAAGGCCACAGAGGTCATAAGCCCTTCTAATGGGTGTTGCCCGCGGATGAAGACGCCTACTGCAAAAGTTATGGCAGCAATCACCAAAATAGCATAAGTTAAAATTTTAGAGAGATTATCTAAATTTTGTTTTAATGGTGTATCAGTCTCGTCAGCATTTGCTAACATCCCAGCAATATGTCCCACTTCGGTGTACATTCCGGTATTGGTGACAACTCCTAGGCCACGTCCATAAGTAACATTTGAATTTTGGTATCCCATATTGACGCGGTCACCGATGCCTGCATCCTCAGCAACTTGAGCTGTAATATCTTTTTCAACAGGTACGGATTCTCCAGTTAAGGCAGCCTCTTCTATTTTAAGAGAATTAGCTTCCAATAAACGCATATCCGCTGGAACAACATCTCCTGCCTCAAGTAAGACAATGTCACCAGGTACTAATTCTTTTGAATCAACCTCAATGACATGACCATCACGCCTAATTCGCGCAAGTGGACTTGACATTGACTTCAAGGCTTCAATGGCTGCCTCTGCCTGTCCTTCTTGGTAGACACCAAATGCCGCATTAAGAACAACAACAGCTAGAATAATGATAGCATCAGTCAATCCTTTTGAGCCTTCTGTAATAACAGAAAGCATGGCAGCAACAATTAAAATAATAATCATTAAATCCTTAAATTGATCAAGGAATTTCATAAAAAGACTTCGTTTTTCACCCTCATCAAGTTCATTACGACCAAATTGGTCTAAACGACTTTTCGCTTCATCAGATGAAAGACCTTCTCTACTTGAATGCAATTGCTCAAGCACTGTCTCTTCGGATTGTGTATAATACACGTCTTTTCTTTGTTCTTTAGACAAATGTTTATCCTCCTTGGCCTTTTCTGTATAGAAAAAGACCTGTTTAATTTAGTTAAACAAGTCTCGCTGTTTCAGATTGCACCGGAAATCGAAATTCCGTAGTGACGATGCAATCACGGTTTAAAACCGTCGGCTACTCCCTTGATATAATAATCATTATAGTAAAAAAACATTAAAAAAACAAGATTTTTATCAAAAAAACTCGAACGGTGACAGCTACCTCATCTCTTTTAAATCTAATTTTCAGTCAAACAATAACATAGCTATTCCAACTCTCTTAACAATATTAAAAAGAGGCTTATCAGAGAATCATGTTTTTCCTATAATTAGTACCAAAGTATCTCTAGCTGATAATTTGCAAAAATAGCTCGACTCTCTGGTTGAACTAATTTGTAGGAGATAGTTATCTGTTGCTTCTTGAGATTAAACTGGTATTCTGCAGTATCGGTTACTAATTGTTGAATCCCAAGGGGGGTTGGGATATTAAAAGCATGGGTAACCCCTTTTTCAAAAGTCATAATAGAGTGTGGATTAGAAAAACGGTTCATCACCAGCAAACGATCATCACACTTAATTACCACTTTTTCATCTTCAGTATTCTGATAAACAAAATAAAGGTGCTTACCCTTTTTATGTAATTGACAGTTTTGAATCTCTTTAATTTTTTCTACTTGATCGTCAATCAAAATAGTATTTCTAATCTCTATCTTCATAGCAATTCCATTCTATTAATTTACCGTGTCTATTCTACCAATTTCTCCTCATTTTAGCAATTTTTGCTATAATAGAAGTATGAATGAAAAAGTATTTCGTGATCCAGTCCACAATTATATCCACATTAGCGAAGATGTTATTTATGACTTAGTCAATTCTAAAGAATTTCAAAGACTGAGACGAATTAAACAAGTTCCGACAACTGCCTTTACCTTCCATGGTGCAGAGCATAGTCGTTTTTCACATTGCCTCGGAGTCTACGAGATTGCTAGACGTGTCACTGAAATTTTTGACGAACGGTATTCTGATATATGGAATAAAGAGGAATCACTCTTAACGATGACAGCTGGCCTCTTACACGATATTGGTCACGGTGCCTATTCACATACTTTTGAAAAGCTATTTGAAACGGACCATGAAGCCATCACTCAAGAAATTATTACTAGTCCCGAAACGGAAATCAATAGTATTCTTCGACGAGTTTCGCCAGATTTTCCCGATCAAGTAGCCAGTGTTATTAATCATACTTATCCAAATAAACAGGTTGTTCAGCTTATTTCTAGTCAAATTGATTGCGATCGGATGGACTATCTTTTACGCGATTCTTATTTTTCAGCAGCAAATTATGGGCAATTTGATCTCATGCGCATCTTACGTGTTATCCGTCCAGTCGAAAATGGCATTGTATTTGAAAAAAATGGTATGCACGCGGTGGAAGATTACATCGTCAGTCGATTCCAGATGTATATGCAAGTTTATTTCCATCCAGCCAGTCGAGGAGTTGAGCTAACGCTACAAAATCTACTCAAAAGAGCCAAACGTATCTATCAAAAAGATCCTGCTTATATTATTAGAACAGCCCCTGGTTTAATTCCTTTTTTGCAAAACCACTTTACATTAACAGATTATTTAAAACTTGATGATGGTGTTTTAAATACCTACTTCCAAGAATGGATGACCAGTCAGGATTCCATTTTAGCAGATTTAGCGTGTCGCTTTATCAATCGAAAAATCCTAAAATCAGTGACCTTTGATCAAGCATCTGAAAATAAATTGAAGCATCTCCGTCAACTTGTCGAAGCTGTTGGTTTTAATCCTGAGTATTATACTGGTGTACATGTTAATTTTGATTTGCCTTATGATATTTATCGTCCTGAGATGAAAAATCCAAGAACACAGATTGAAATGATTCATAAAGATGGCCATCGGTCTGAACTTTCACTATTATCACCTATTGTCAAAACACTGACAGGTACAACTTATGGTGATCGTCGCTTCTACTTTCCAAAGGAGATGTTAGAAGCAGATGATCTCTTTGCTAAAGATAAAGAAGAATTTATTTCCTACATTACTGATGAACATTTCCAGTTTCCAAACTAGAGCAGGCTCTGCTCTTTTTTTAATTATTAGATAATTATAATCGATTAAGCGTTTTCCTTATCATATAACGCTATAATTCCGTTCGATTCCATGACAAATACTGTCTTTTTTAGTATGATAGAGGGTAGATATTTTTTGTCTGAAAAGAATGATTAGAATCAAGGAGATTCCCATGTCTATCAAATTAGTTGCTGTCGATATTGATGGTACGCTTATTACAGATGACCGTAAAATTACTAGTCAAGTGTTCGACGCCGTTCAAGATGCTAAGGCACATGGTGTTCAAGTAGTTATTGCCACAGGCCGTCCTATTGCTGGTGTTACCCACCTCCTCAATGAACTTAACTTAAATCATCAAGGTAACTATGTTATTACCTTCAATGGCGGTCTGGTTCAAGATGCTGAAACAGGGCAAGAAATCGTTAAATCAATAATGTCCTATGAAGATTATCTAGAAATTGAATTCCTAAGTCGGAAAATTGGTCTCCACATGCACGCTATTACAAAAGAAGGAATCTATACTGCAAACAGAGATATTGGAAAATACACTGTTCATGAAGCAACACTTGTTAACATGCCAATTTTTTACAGAACACCCGAAGAAATGGTGTCTAAAGAAATTGTCAAAATGATGATGATTGATGAACCTGAACTTTTAGACGAAGCTCTCAAAAATATACCACGATCTTTTTACGATAAATATAATATTGTCAAATCAACCCCTTTTTACTTAGAATTTATGCCAAAATCTGTTTCAAAGGGAAACGCCATTATTCATCTAGCTGAGAAAATGGGACTTGACCACAGCCAGACTATGGCAATCGGAGATGCAGAAAATGACCGAGCCATGCTGGAAGTAGTCGGCAATCCTGTTGTTATGGAAAATGGTAGCCCCGAGTTAAAAATGATTGCCAAATATATCACTAAATCAAATAACGAAAGCGGCGTAGCGCATGCGCTACGCGAGTGGGTTTTAAAATAATGTATTCTTATAAAGTTGATATTTCTGCAGAAGAACTTGATGCTTTTGTACTGTCTCACCCTAAATGCAATATTTTACAAAGTTCTCAATGGGCAAGTGTCAAAGATAGCTGGAAGCAAAAATTAATGGGTTTCTATGAAGACAATCAACTTGTGGCTACTGCTACTCTACTTATTAGAGACCTTCCGCTAAATTATACTCTCATTTATATACCACGTGGTCCGATTATGGATTTTACCAATTTTGAACTGGTCGATTTTGTCATTCGCTCACTTAAAGAATATGGTAAGCGTCAAAAAGCTTTCTTTATCAAATGTGATCCTAGTCTCTTTTTAAAACAGTTCCCTGTATCAAAAGATATAACTGAGGTAGAATCTAACGATTTAACCCTATCAGTTATTAGTTTTTTAAAAAGTAGAGGTTTGGGATGGAGTGGTTACACCAAAGATATCGGAGAAACTATCCAACCAAGATTCCAAGCTAATCTTTATGCTAAGGATTTTGAACTCTCTCAATTACCCAAAAAGACGAGACAAGCTATTAGAACTGCACAAAACAAGGGCGTTACCGTAACCATCGGTGGTCAAGAACTGCTTGACGATTTCGCTAAGCTAATGAAAAAAACGGAGGCCCGTAAAGGCATTCATCTCCGCGGTGTGGATTATTATCGAAAACTGATGGAAACATACTCAGGTAATTCCTACATTACACTGTCTCAAATTAATCTTAATGACAGACAAAGACTTTTAGAAGTCCAACTGAGTCAAGCACAAGCAGAACAGACAAAATTTACTGCCAAAACTAAAGAGAGTAAAATCAAAGAGAATAAGGACACCATTACTCGGATAAAAGCTGAATTAAACTTTATTGAAGAAGAAAAAATAAAAGGAAACAGTCTTGTTGCTCTTGCTGGAACATTAACCTTAATCTTTGGTAAAACATCAGAAAATCTTTACGCGGGAATGGACGATGATTATAAAGCTTATCAAGCCCCTCTTCTTACTTGGTTTGAAACCGCCAACGAAGCCTTTAAACGTGGTTGTCAATGGCAAAATATGGGTGGTATCGAAAACCAACTTGACGGAGGACTCTATGCTTTCAAAGCTAAGTTAAACCCTCAAATTGAAGAGTTTGCCGGAGAATTTGATATTCCAGTTAGCCCCCTCTATCACCCGTCCATGTTAGTTTATAATCTACGTAAAAAATTAAGGAGCAAACACTAATGCCTTTAGTAACACTTACAGAAGCAGCCTTTGAAGCTTTTGCTTCGACAGTAAAAAACCGTTACTTTGAACAGTCTGCCAATATGAACACTTTACTTAAAAAGCGGGGCTATACAACTGAATTAAAAGGCTTTGAAGATAATCAAGGTAAGCTACAAGTTGCTGCTCTTATTTTTAATACACCAATAGCTGGTGGCACCCATATGGAAATTCATTACGGTCCGATATTCTTAGATGAATCTTATTTAGTTCCTTTCTTAAAGGAACTTAAAAACTATGCAAAATCCAAGAAAGTAATGGAATTTGTTATTAAGCCTTACGCTCATTATCAAGTTTTTGATGATCACGGTCAACCTCAAACTACTGTTGATCAAGATCATATTGATCTATTGGCTGATCTTGGCTTTGTACACACTAAACCTAAAGTTGGCTACACTAGTCATGATTGGCACTACGTGAAGGATTTAACTGGTATTACCGAAAAAACTTTGATCAACTCCTTCAGTAAAAAGGGAAAACCCTTAGTCAAAAAAGCCAAAACTTTTGGAATCAAAGTTAAGGCCTTAACAAGAGATGAATTACCTTTATTTAAAGCTGTCACTTCTTCGACCTCCGATCGCCGTGAATACGATGACAAACCCTTAGAATACTATGAATACTTCTACGACAGTTTTAAAGATAAGGCACAATTTCTTGTCGCTACTTTAAATTTCAAGGATTATTTTACTAATCTGGAAAAAGATCAAGCTAAATTAAAGGTTAAACTCGATAAATTAGAGAACGACTTAATTAATAATCCCAAATCCGATAAAAAACAAAATCAATACAGAGAGTTTTCAAGTCAATTTCAAACTTTCGAGGTTCGAAAAGCCGAAGCTCAAGAATTGATTACTAAATACGGTAACCAAGATGTTATCTTAGCTGGCGCCTTATTTGTTTTTACACAACAAGAAGTAACTTATTTCTTTAGTGGTTCTTACTCAGAGTTCAACAAATTTTACGCTCCAACAATACTCCAAGAGTACGTTATGCTAGAAGCTATAAAACGCGGTATTAATCGCTATAACCTATTAGGAATTTCTGGATATTTTGATGGGTCTGATGGTGTATTAGGATTCAAACAAAACTTTAAGGGGCATGTAGAATGTACCGTTGGAAGCTTTACCTATTACCCAAATCCGCTAAAACATAAGCTAATTAAGGGCATTAAAAAACTTTTAAAACGCTACTAAAAGACAGGCTAGCTTGTCTTTTTTAGTTGTTTTATATCATTTTGACATAAAAAACCTTTAACAAAAACTTGTTGAAGGTTTTAATTTAAACTATTTTACAAAATCAAGTAAAGCTAAGAAGCTTTCAGCTTCAAGTGATGCTCCACCAACTAAGGCACCATCAACGTCTGGACAAGCCATATATGAAGCAACATTTTCAGGTTTTACAGAACCGCCATATTGAACACGAACTTTGTCAGCAACAGCTTGACCAAAATCAGTAGCAACAACATCACGAACTGCTTTACACATGTTTTGGGCATCATCTTGAGTAGCAGATTTACCAGTTCCAATCGCCCAAATTGGTTCATAAGCGATGACAAGTGACGATACCTGTTCTTCTGTAAGCCCAGCAAGGGCTGCTGATACTTGTGCACCCACAAAATCAACCGCTTTGCCAGCTTCATAGGTTTCTAAACTTTCACCACAACAGATAATTGGTGTCAAACCATTCGCAAAAATAGCTTTAGCTTTTTTATTGATATCTTCATCAGTTTCATGGAAATAGTCACGACGCTCTGAATGACCAATAACAACGTAATCAGTTCCCATTTCAGCTAATACTTTTGGACTATTTTCACCAGTAAAGGCACCATTATTTTCAAAATAAGCATTTTGAGCTGCAATTTTAAGGTTTGAACCTTTTGCTGCTTCAAGAACAGTGTAAAGGTCAAGAGCTGGAGCTGCAATTCCTGCTTCAACGAGATCAGCTGAAGGTAATTTTGATGCTACCGCTTCAATAAAAGCTTTAGCTTCTTTAGGATTTTTATTCATTTTCCAGTTTCCGGCAATAAACGGTTTACGTGACATTTCACATACCTCTTCTTTTTTTATTTACATCTACTATTTTAACACAATTTAAGTGCTAATAAAAGAATATGGTCATTTTTTAGGAATTTTTTCACAAGGAAAATGTTTCTTTCAAACTTATTTCCTGAAAATAATAGGACAAAAAAGAGCCCCTTACAGGACTCTTTACAATCTGAGTTGTCTGACTCTAATTGTTATTCTGGGAACTTAATTAAAATTAAGCTTCAATTTCTGAAACGATACCTGAACCAACAGTACGTCCACCTTCACGGATAGAGAAAGTAGTACCTTGTTCTACGGCGATTGGGTGGATCAACTCAACGTCGATAGTCACGTTATCACCAGGCATAACCATTTCTGTACCTGCTGGAAGTTCGATTGAACCTGTTACGTCAGTAGTACGGAAGTAGAATTGTGGACGGTAGTTGTTGAAGAATGGAGTATGACGTCCACCTTCTTCTTTAGAAAGGATGTATACTTCACCTTTAAATTTAGTATGTGGGTTGATTGAACCTGGTTTAGCAATAACTTGTCCACGTTCGATTTCATCACGTTGAACACCACGAAGAAGGATACCTACGTTATCTCCTGCAAGACCTTCGTCAAGTTGTTTACGGAACATTTCAACACCAGTAACAACTGCTTTTTTAGTATCTTCTTTGATACCAACGATTTCGATTTCATCATTGACACGAACAGTACCACGATCGATACGTCCAGAAGCTACAGTACCACGTCCAGTGATAGAGAATACATCTTCGACTGGAAGAAGCAATGGTTTGTCAGTATCACGTTCTGGTTCTGGAATATACTCATCAACAGTTTTCATCAATTCCATGATGATATCTTCATGAGCTGAGTCACCTTCAAGAGCTTTAAGAGCTGAACCTTGGATAACTGGAAGGTCATCACCTGGGAAATCGTATTCTGAAAGAAGATCACGAATTTCCATTTCAACTAATTCAAGTAATTCTTCATCATCAACAAGGTCAACTTTATTCATGAAGACGATAAGGTGTTTAACACCAACTTGACGTGAAAGAAGGATGTGCTCACGAGTTTGTGGCATTGGTCCATCAGTAGATGCAACAACAAGGATAGCTCCGTCCATTTGGGCAGCACCAGTGATCATGTTTTTAACATAGTCCGCGTGTCCTGGGGCATCGATGTGGGCATAGTGACGTGATTCAGTTTCATACTCAACGTGTGCAGTGTTGATTGTGATTCCGCGTTCGCGCTCTTCAGGAGCAGCATCGATAGAAGCATAATCTTTAGGTTGGTTAACTGAACTTGGTAAACGACGTGCAAGAACAGTTGTAATTGCAGCTGTTAATGTAGTTTTACCATGGTCAACGTGTCCGATTGTACCAATGTTAACGTGGGGTTTACTACGATCGTATTTTTCTTTTGCCATTTTGGGAAAAGCCTCCAATAAAATATATTTTATAGATAGACAGTAGGCATTACAGTCTAACTTTACCTTACTATTGTAGCAAATTATAAGGAAAAAGCAAGTATTTTATGCTTTTTGCCTTTTCTTTCTTAGTTAAGGTAACTTAAAAAATACGCCTTGCCCTATCCCTCCAACTTTCTGATTTCATGTAGCCTTCAGTGATAAAAAAGACTAGCTAGTAGCTAATCTTTATAATCTAATCCAGGTTTATTTAAAATGGCGAATATCAATGACTTTTCCTTTTTCATCATTGACTGTGTTTCTATAAGAAAGTTCTGCTTCTTTTAGAATTTCTTCTTTTTTTTCATTAGCATCAATATTTAGGACGAAACCAATAGCGACTGATAAGACCAGCAAGCTATTCCCACCTTGAGAAAGGAAGGGGAAAGTTACGCCTGTTGATGGGATAATCCCAGAAACTCCACCTATATTTACAAATACTTGCATCAAAATCATGCCACCAACACCAAGAGCCATCATAGCATTAAATGGTCTCTTTGCCTTAATACCGACATTTAAAATGCGTAAAATTAAAAAGAAAACTAAAGCCAATATCAGACCCGCACCAATTAATCCTAGTTCTTCGATGACAATTGAAAAGACAAAGTCTGTCTGTGCTTCTGGTAAATAACCACGCTTTTCAATAGAATTTCCTAAACCAACTCCGAACCAGCCTCCATTACTCATAGCGTAGTAAGAATGAGCTAACTGATGGCCTGAGTCGGTTAAATCTTTAAATGGATTAAAGTAAGCACTGAATCGTTTAGCAACATAACCAAAAATTGGTATTTTAGACACTCGTTCAACTCCAATTACCTTGATACTACCAAGGAATGTTACTGATAATACTGTAATTAGTGTTAAAATACCAGAAAACCAACGGTAACCAATACCGCTAATAGTAAACATCAGGATTCCCGTTAAAACAATGATGGCCGCATTTCCTAAATCCGGTTGTGCGGCAACCAAAAGCACTAAAAAGAGTGAATAAACACGCCAATCTTTTAAATCACTAGACTGTCTAGGCCACCATCTTCGCTTAGTCAAAGCTTGATAGTCATACCTTGCAATTTCCTCTTGTTTCTTAGAAAAGGTATGTGCAAGGTACCAGACCATAATAATTTTTAAATATTCTGCGGGTTGGAAACTAATTGGTCCAATTATAATCCAGCCGTGCGCACCGTTTACTTCCTGAGTGAAAAAACGTGCTACTAAGAGTAAGAAGGCTTCAAATAACATAACGAGTGTTAGAAGGTTATGATTATTTAGAAAATTCAGCTTTAATTTGTAGATAAAAACAATGGCCATTAAACTGATTATCCAAAAAACTCCTTGATTCAGGACGGTCTTAAATGGATTAGCATGGTATTGGATTAAGGTTGCACTTGTTGTCGAGTAGACCATTATTAAACCAATTACTGACAAGATAAGATAAGGCAAGAGTATAGAATAATTAAGTAAATGCCTTTTATCAATTTTCATAGTTTCCCCTATTCTCAGATAATCTTTAAGCATTATACCATCTTTCCCAAGCAAAAAAAAGAAAAAAGGAAAAGATAGCAACTTCTCCTTTTAGACTAAAATAGTTACTTTTACTCTCTTCTTCGTTCTAAGTATGGGTAGGACCAAACGGTAGTTTTTCAAACTATAGTTTTGATCAGCCGGAATTACGTAAACCTGTCGCAATACCATTAATAGTAATATGAATAAGTTTCTCATAATCTTCATCGAGCTGGTTGTCACGGAGGCGTTTAATCAACTCAATCTGAATGTAATTTAAAACATTAAAATAAGGCAAGCGAAACTCTAAACTCCTCTTCAATGATTCATTATCTTCTAATAAATCATCATGCTGCTCAATGGCCAAAATCATATTTTTCGTAAGTTGCCATTCATCTAAAATATTATAAAAGACTGCCCTAACTTCATCGTTTTGAGATAATTGAGCATACTGAAAGGCAATATTCATATTTGATTTTGACAAAACCATATCTACATTTGACAATAGGGAATGAAAGAATGGCCATTTTTTATACATATGTTGCAATTTTGTCAGGTTTCCTTCTTCTTGATCAACAAACTGTCTAAATGCTGAACCAACCCCGTACCATCCTGGTAACATGACTCTATTTTGTGACCAAGAAAATACCCACGGGATAGCCCTCAGACCTGTAATATCAGTTATAGTTTTACGAGCTGCCGGACGTGACCCTATGTTAAGGCTTGAGATTTCTTTTATCGGACTAGCTTCAAAGAAATAATCATAAAAATGGGGATTTCCAAAAACAAGGTCTCGGTAAACTTTATTGCTATCAGATACAATATTTTCCATGATATCTCTAAATCCGTCAATCTCATTTGGATCGGTCAACATCCGTGTGACCATTCGATTGACTGAAGCAGAAATCAGCATCTCAAGGTTATAATAAGCTACGTCTTTATTGCCATATTTATTCTCAATAATTTCCCCTTGCTCGGTCAACCGAATCCGGTCTTTAATTGTCCCAAAAGGCTGAGAAGTAATTGCATCATAAGAAGGTCCACCACCTCGACCAACCGTTCCACCACGTCCATGGAAAAAGGTAATTTTAACTCCATTTTTCTGCCCAATACCAGTCAGGTCATTTTGGGCTTTGTATAACGTCCAACCAGAAGATAAATAGCCACCATCTTTATTACTGTCTGAATAACCAAGCATAATTTCTTGATAATTATCGTTTGACGCGATCCATTTTTTAACGATATCATAACTTAAATAATCCGTCATGATTTGTTTAGAATGCTCTAAATCCTCAATCGTCTCAAAAAGGGGAACAATCTGCACACGCGCCTTATCTTTAGCTACTAGCCCAACTTCTTTCAACATGATGGCCAACTCAAACATATCAGAGACACTCTCAGTATGCGAAATGATGTGTTGTTTAATAACATCTTCCCCAAGTTTATCTTTTAAATCACGTGCCACCTTATAGATAGCTAATTCTTTCTTCAGTAGGTCAGATTTGTCAACGTTAGTTGATGATAAAATTCTTGGATCCTCAGTCAGCTCTTTATATAAAATTTGGCACTTTTCATCTTCACTTAAAGCGCTATAGTCATTGACAATATTAGCAGACTTTAGTAATTCTGCCACACAAGCTTCGTGTACGCTGGAATCCTGTCTCATATCAATACTTGCAAGAAAAAAACCAAAAATATCAACCGCTTGAATCAGCTCTGTCAAATCACCTGCTACTAAAGAAGCATCGCCATTCTCCATCAAGGAAGTTCTAATAACTTCTAAATCATTTTTAAACTCTCGAGCATCCGAATAAGAAGAAATTTGGGAAGAATTGTCAGATTCTTGACTTATTTGAGCAAGTGTGGCCTGTATACGGGATTGAATATAATGAAAAGCTTTGCGGTAAGGTTCATTTTCACGATAGATAGACTTATCACTAGAAAGTTGGGCAAGCTCTTCTAATTCCTTACTAGTCGTAATTAAAGTTGACGACATTGAGAAGTTACGGTAGAGAATAGCTAATTTTTCCAGGTAATACTCTAGGATAACTTGACTTTGAAGCATAGCAGATTCTTCTAATGTTTCTGAGATAACAAAGGGATTACCATCACGATCTCCACCAATCCACATCCCCATAGTGACTGGCCGGGCTTTATCCAAGACGATTCCTTTTTCTTTAGCTAACTCTTTATAGCGTTGCGTTAATTTCGTAATAGCAGGAATTAACGAACTTTTGTAATATTGCAAAACGTTGGTAATCTCATTTTTTACTTTTAGCTTCTTCTCACGAATGATATCCGTTTGCATAATAATTTCAATATAGCGGCGCAACTCTTCCAGCCACTTTTCTTGATTAACTATACCATTTTTGACATCACGATATTTACGGAGTAAGTCGTGAATATGATTTGTCAATTCCAAAACTGTTTTGCGTTGGACTTGTGTTGGGTGAGCTGTTAAAACAGGAACGACATTGACCTTATCCAAAATTACTTCTGCATCATCTTTTAAAGCAACTTCTGAAATAGTGTTTGATAGTTTCCCTAGATAATCTTTATTTGTGTTATTTTGATAATTGATTTCATAAGCTAGGTCAACATCTTCAGAAATATTTATGAGTAAAGGTAAAATGGAAAAATAACGAGCAATTATGACCATATCATCATTAGTCAAGGCTTTAATCATTTTTTCAAGTTTAACTGAATCTTTTTGCTCAGATAAAGTTAATATGGTTTCAATTTTCTTATAGACCTGATCGCCAGCCATTGACCGTGTAACTTCTTCAAGTAACCTTTGTAAAATAGCAACTTCTTCTGTAATCATTTTGTGATGGTTACTACTTTCCAACTTTTTTACAGACAAATCATTCACTCCTTTAAACTTTGCTTAAATCAATAATACCACTTTTTAAATAAATTGTAAGACCTTTCGAAAATAAGGTTTGTTTTTTACAAAATTCTTTCCAAGACTCTCATCTAACGTTTTTTCTTCTTTTTATACTCACTTAAGTTCTTATTTTTTGCTATACTGGACTTACTACGACTAAAGGAGAATATCATGGAACTCAAAAAACGATCTAGTTTTCCTGAAAAGGAACTCTGGGATTTAACAGCTCTTTACAAGGACCGAGAAGATTTTTTATTAGCCATTGAAAAAGCACTTGCAGATGTAGAGGCTTTTAAGAAAAACTACGAGGGACATTTACAAACAAAAGAGGATTTCGAGCAAGCCCTCTATGAACTGGAACAAATATATATCCAAGTCAGCCACATTGAAACTTATTCATTTATGCCTCAAACAACAGACTTCTCAAATGAAGAGTTTGCTGCTATCGCGCAAGCTGGCGAAGACTTTGTAACAAAGGCTAGCGTCGAATTAAGTTTCTTTGATTCTACCTTGGCTCAAGCTGACTCCGATATCCTAGATGCTTTAGAAGAGATTGACTATTTCCGAGCAATGATTCGTCAAGCCAAACTGCAAAAAGAGCACCTCCTAAGTCCCGAGGTTGAAAAAGCCCTCACGAATCTACGCGAAGCTTTAAATGCTCCGTATGATATTTATACAAAAATGCGTGCCGGTGATTTTGAAATGGAAGACTTTGAAGTTGATGGCAAAAACTATAAGAATAGCTTCGTTTCTTACGAAAATTTTTATCAAAATCATGAAAATCAAGAAATTCGAGAAAAAGCTTTCCGCTCATTCTCAGCTGGTCTTCGTAAGCATCAAAATACAGCTGCAGCAACCTACCTTGCCAAAGTCAAATCTGAAAAATTAGTAGCCGATATGCGTGGTTATGATACTGTCTTCGACTATCTCCTAGCTGAACAGGAGGTCGATCGTTCCATGTTTGATCGACAAATCGACCTCATAATGGCTGAATTTGGTCCCGTCGCACAAAAATACCTTAAACATGTCGCACAAGTTAACGGTCTCGAAAAAATGACTTTTGCTGATTGGAAGTTAGATATTGACAATAACTTGAACCCAGAAGTATCTATTGATGATGCTTATGACCTCGTCATGAAATCAATTCAGCCACTCGGTGAAGAATATAGTCAAGAAATTGCTCGTTATCAAAAAGAACGTTGGGTTGATTTTGCAGCAAATGAAAACAAAGATTCCGGAGGCTATGCTGCTGATCCTTATAAGGTTCATCCTTACATCTTGATGAGCTGGACGGGTCGTATGTCTGATGTTTACACCCTCATTCACGAAATTGGTCACTCTGGGCAATTTATTTTCTCAGACAACAACCAATCGTACTTTAATACCCATATGTCAACTTACTATGTGGAGGCTCCTTCAACATTTAATGAGCTCCTCCTCTCTGATTATTTAGAAAATCAATTCCCAGATGCTCGTCAAAAACGTTTTGCCCTAGCTCATCGCCTCACTGATACCTATTTCCACAACTTTATCACACACTTACTAGAAGCTGCCTTCCAGCGAAAGGTATACCAGCTCATTGAAGATGGTGGAACATTTGGTGCAGAAAAATTAAACGAGCTGATGAAGGCTGTGCTAGAAGAATTTTGGGGAGATGCTATCGAAATTGATAATGACGCAGCCTTAACCTGGATGCGCCAATCTCACTACTACATGGGATTGTACAGTTACACTTACTCAGCTGGCTTAGTCATCTCGACAGCAGGCTATCTCAATTTGAAACATTCCAAAACCGGTGCCAAAGAATGGCTTGAGTTTCTAAAATCCGGAGGAAGTAAAACGCCTAAAGAAACTGCAATGCTTATTAATGCAGATATTTCAACAGAAAAACCATTAAAGGATACTATTCAATTTCTTGACAAAACAGTTGATCAGATTATCTCTTATTCAAGTCAAATCAACAACTAATGATCTAAAACCATCTTTTGCTAATGGTGTCAAAAATAGCAAGACCTCACTAATCATTAAAAAAAGCAGGCTAACTTTTTTAATTAGCTTGCTTTTAATTTATCTAAATGAGTATTTTTATTTGACTTTGTCCAGATAAAAATAAATCTTATCACCCTTTTTGACCTTCAAAACATTGGCAGCTTTTGTTGCCATCTTTCCATTAACTTTGTAAAACCAATAAATATTTTCATTTGGTTTTTGCTTATAGCCATCAATTGAGGTAATAAAGCCATTTTTTTCTTTAATCTTATAGTTATCCTTTAAGACGTCCATGACTGTATCTCCCTTTTTAAAGGTCACCTTTTCGTCAACTTTGTTCGTATCTTCCTTAACAATAAGATGGACATAGGCCTCTTCTTTAGGTTTTGACATATTTTGTCCTTGTTGAGTACATGCCACAAAAAGAAAGCTGCTTAGGCAGATTAGAATAAGTTTAAACCATTTTCTCATTGAATAACCTCCGAAATAACGTTAATAAAACAGGATAGAAAATTAAGGTCGATAAAGCATGTAAGAGATTAAAAGTCATCCCTGACAAAACATAAGTCCACCAAGGCATGCTATAAAGATAAGCAAAACAAGAATCTATCACAAAGCCGTACAGTAAAGCAAGAAAAGCCGCTGATAAGGATTGCATGAGCATTCGATAGACCTTAATTTTTCGACTAAGAGGAAAGATAAGAAAGCGCCAAATAGCCATGATAATAGTAAAAGTCGTAATTTGCCAAAATACCCAGGGACCGAAACCTAACAAAAACGAAGTTAACAAGATACTGATAAACATAACTAAAAAGGCTTCATAATAGCTAAGGGTAATTGTTGCGATAAAAAATAGAGCGGTAACCGGCTGAATATTTGGCAAGTGACTGAAAGCCATTCGTAAAACAAAGGCTAAGGCCGCTAAGATTGCAATTCGGGCAATTTTCTTGGATGACATAAACTTACTTTCTATTGTTTTACTCTATTATGACAGAATTAGAAAAACTTTTCTAGTCTTTAACCTGACAAAAACTCTAAAACAAATAATTCCATCACCTAACTATAAAGTAAGTATGGGAAATCTTTAACTTTTTCCCTGAATTTGCTTAAAATGTATGATAATGTAAGAATATAGTGAGGAAGTTTTGATTTTTTCAACCTTTTAAGGTACAATAACAATAATGAGAAGAAGAATAAAACCTATTGTAGTGCTTGTTTTCTTTCTTTTGTTTGCATTATTATTAATAATTGGTAAGACACATTCAGACCAAGTAAAGGAAAAAGAGCTTCAGCTCGCCAAATCAAGTGTCCCAATTATTTCCAGCAAAGAAAAGACAAAAAGCTCCAGCACTAGCGACACCGAAGAATTTATCCTAAATCCAATTGTCGATGTCTCAGGCTGGCAGCTTCCTAGCGAGATTGATTACGATACCTTATGCAAAAACATTTCTGGAGCAATAGTTCGTGTTTTTGGTGGATCACAAATCACTTCAAAAAACAATGCTGCCTACACTACTGGGATTGACAAATCTTTCAAAACACACATTAAAGAATTCCAAAAAAGAAAAGTACCTGTTGCTGTGTACAGCTATGCTTTGGGATCTAGTACTAAAGAAATGCGTGCCGAGGCACAAACATTTTATAAAAATGCCTCTCCCTTTAATCCAACCTATTACTGGATCGATGTGGAAGAAGCAACTATGAAAGATATGAACAAGGGCGTTAAAGCTTTTCGAGAAGAACTGAAACGGTTAGGAGCTGAAAATGTCGGTCTTTATATTGGAACTTATTTCATGGCTGAACAAAACATTTCTACAGAAGGCTTTGATGCTGTTTGGATTCCAACCTATGGTAGCGATTCAGGTTACTATGAGGCCGCTCCTAATACTAAATTAAACTATGATTTACATCAATATACTTCTCAGGGCTATCTGTCTGGCTTCTCTAAACCACTGGATTTAAACCAGATTGCGGTTAACAAGAACACAAAAAAAACATATGAAAAGCTTTTTGGAAAAGTTAAATAAGTGTAAAACGCAGATTGAAGGAAAAATCTTATTGGACAGTTTTTCTTCAATCTTTTTCTTTGCCAACAATAAACAGACTTAGAAAGTCATCTGTTTCACCCTTAACTTTTTTCTCTGCTTGCTTATTGAAAGGGGAATCCTAGACTCTAAAAGAGGGAACTCTGTTAAGTTCTCTAAACTTGACAAGGATTTATTGAAAAGATTATAATAGTCTCAAATATAAAAAAATGTCACAGAGGAGTGCTTTGGCTGAGATCGCATGTGCGAAATCCTAACAACCTGATCTTGTTAATACAAGCGTAGGGATTGTGAACTTGAATTCTATCTTATGATTTCAGGCTCTTTTTGTGAAGAAAAGGAGTTTTTTATGTCTCAAAATCTGAATATTAAGTATTTGGTTGAAGCTGCTATATTTGCTGCACTAGCTATGGTACTTTCGTTTATTCCTGATTTCTTTAGTTGGTTTAGCCCCTCATTTGGAGCTATTCCACTGGTTCTTTTTGCACTACGCCGTGGGTTGAAATATGGAATTTTATCTGGGCTTATTTGGGGGCTACTCCATTTTGTTCTAGGGAAAGTCTATTATCTGAGTATGTCACAAGTTTTTATTGAGTATATTTTAGCCTTCACTTCAATGGGCCTAGCAGGACTTTTTTCAGAACATTTGCATAAGGCTCTTATAGAGCAACAGACAACAAAAGCAACCAATATTGCCCTCTTCGCTGCTTTTATTGCTACTGCAACGCGTTATCTTTGGCACTTTTTTGCCGGAATCCTTTTTTGGGGATCATATGCTCCAAAAGGGGTATCTCCTCTGTGGTATTCATTCACTGTAAATGGCACCGCAGGTGCTTTTACTCTAATTCTAGTAGCAATAGCCATCCTTCTTTTAATCCGAACTCAAAGGCAATTTTTTGCACCCAAAGACTAATGAAAATGCACACTTAACGAACTTTTCAAAAAATGGTATAATAAGTTATTATACCGTTTTTATTTTGCTCTAAAGGAAGGGTCTATGGCAAAGAAGAAGAAACTAAAAAAAATACTAGTTGAGCAAATACTAGATAAAGCCCATATTAGCTATGATAGCCTAACTTTGGATGCTTTTAAGGAAGAACTACCGGAGGGTATTGAGAAAGCTGATATTTATAAAACGTTAGCCCTCATTGGCGATAAAACAGGACCAGTGATTGGGATTATTCCAATCACTGAGCACTTATCAGAAAAGAAATTGGCGCAAATTTCAGGTAATAAAAAGGTCAGTATGATTCCACAAAAGAATCTGCAACAAACAACGGGTTACATACATGGTGCTAACAATCCTATCGGTATTCGTCAAAAACATCATTTTCCCATTGTTATCGACCTCATCGCTAAAGAAAAAGGCAGGCTGATTGTCTCTGCCGGGGAAATTGGCCGTTCAATTCGTATTAGTAGTCAAGAGCTTGCTGATTTTGTCAAAGCTCAATTTGCAGATATAAAGGAGTAATTATGAAATTGCTAGGAAATATTATTTGGTTCATTTGTTCAGGTTTTTGGGCCTGGCTTAGTTGGACTTTTGTGGGATTCATTCTTTGTATCACTATCTTTGGACTACCACTTGGGTTACAATGTTTTAAGATTGGAAACTTTGGCCTTTTTCCCTTTGGAAAAGATATTATTATTGGTCAATCTGCAACAAACCTAATTTTTAATCTGATTTGGATAATTTTAGTCGGTTGGTCACTAGCGCTCGTACATTTAACTTCTGCCTTCTTACTCTGTATTTCCATTATCGGTATTCCTTTTGCCATTCAATCTCTCAAATTAGCTAGAATCAGTCTTTTCCCCTTCGGAGCTAAGATCGTGCATGTTTAGGAGATAAGGTATTATGAAATTTTACTTTGTTAGACATGGCAAAACCGAGTGGAACTTGGAAGGACGCTTTCAAGGTGGTTCTGGTGATTCACCCCTTTTAGAAGAATCTTATCAAGAAATCAAAGCACTAGGGCATTATCTCAAATCTGTACCCTTTGATGCTATCTACTCTAGTGATTTAAAAAGAGCCCAAAAAACAGCTCATTTACTTGCTAAAGCTGCTAATCTTGATTTAACCATTCACTATAATGAAGCACTTAGAGAATGGCATTTAGGAAAATTAGAAGGGGCTAAAATAGCCACTATGAGTGCCATTTATCCAAGTCAGATGGCTGCCTTTACCCACAACTTAGCCAAATTTAATAGTAGTCAATTTGAAGCTGAATCCATTCATCAGACCACAAGTCGTGTCAAAGAATTTATTATGGATTTTAAAGATAAAAATTACCAGAACGTCTTGATTGTTGGCCACGGAGCTAATCTAACAGCTTCTATCAGGTCCCTGCTTGGCTATGAACCTGCCCTTTTAAGAGCTTTAGGTGGCCTGAATAATCTGAGCCTGACAGTTCTAGAAACAGACGATTTTAAAACTTTTAAGTGCTTAACCTGGAACGATAAGTCCTACTTATAAGTTATTAGATTAGAAATAATAAAATGAGTTGCTATAAAGGCAGCTCATTTTAACGTTATTTAGAATATTTCATTCGTAACACTTTTTCTTGATTTTTAGACAACCTCAATAAGGTTACTACTCTATCAATGCTGATATTACTTTCTAAAAGCCGTTCAGCGGCCATCATCAAGCCATTATTCAATCCCATCTCAAGAATAGGATTTTTCTTATCATTCATATCAAAGATTACTTTATTATCTGGTAAATCAAAAAGAACTTTGACAGCACCAAAAAGTTGTTCGAAATTATCAATAGCTACATCGTAAACTGGTTTAATCCCAGGTTTCAAACTCCTCCCTCGATGATTAAACCACATGGAGTGCCATCCGCCATTGAAGGCCCCCATAACATCATTATCGTAAGAGTCCCCAACATATAATGTTGTTTGAGGATTCATACTAAACTGTTCTGCAGCAAGATTAAAAATTTCTTTTTCGGGTTTTTGGAAACCAGTGGCCTGACTGACAATAACACATTTTGGATCAACATAATCATAAAGTCCTAACTTTCTGACTTTTTTTAATTGATGTTCAGTTGGTCCATTGGTAATAATCCCCATAGGCACACCCTTAGATTTTAGAAAATCCAAAGTCATACGCATCTCATCCAACATAGTAATGTTTTCAAGTTCATGTTCATAAACTTCTTGAAAATAAGTTCCTTCTTCCTGCCTAATCTCTGGGTAACCAAATTCTAGCAAGGTTTCACGACAACGCCAAAACCTAAAATATTCTGTTGTCCACTCACCCGTCATAACACGCGGAAAGCCAATGTCAGAGTAATGGCGAAAACGGATGTAAGCTTGACTTATTGCAGCCATATTAAACTCTGGAAAACATTTTTCCATAGCTTTTCTATACGGTGCTTGCTGGTCATAGATTGTATCATCAACATCAAAAACAATGGCTGTAATCATAGATCTCTTTTCTTTCTGGGTAATATCTGTCATATTATACTATTTTCTTTTATGCTTTTCAATTATAGAAATAGTTGTGTGTGTCTGAAAGCTTGAGATTAGTCGATACCCAATAAGTTTTAGAAAACTACACTTAACCTTTAAGAAGACTGAAATAAGAATTTTTGCTTATTTCAGTCTTGACGTTATCGTTTTAATTATATTCAATAAGGCTCGATTTACTAAGAAAGTCCTATTTGCCTTAATTGGCTTGGTGTAAAAGTTCGCCCTTTAACGGCTTTTTTCTTATTTTAATATAAGAAATACGGCACTTTTTAATCTTCCTTGCAACTCAAAACACGTAAAAAGCACTAAAAAATAAAGATTTTTAGTCTTTTAATATTTTTATTTTACCCTGAACTATTCCAGCTCTTACCTTTATTAAGTAACGGTTTAAATCTCTGATTATCAATCAAATTAGATAATTGTATATCATCAAAATCTGAAAAAGATCTCGCATGATATCGTAAAGCTAACCGTCCAAGCTATTTCTCTCTGTTAGTTAAATGCCAATATCCTTGATATATTTATTTAAAAACAGAGACTAGCTTTCCTTTTACATAAATACAATATGCTATATATTCCTTCTTATTATTCTTTAGACTCATAATGTAGAATTGAGACGGATGATTTTTTATAAGTACTCTCAAATTTTAGCCTTGACTATTAAGTACAAGTGAAAAATCAAGATTTTAAATGTATAAAAAACAAAACATAAAATGCTAATAAATCAATCTTTCATGTTTTGCATTTTGAAATAAACTCTTTTGCAGTCCTCAAATTTCAAGTGAGGGTGTTGAAAAAAACTCCAACTGATAGTAGCAACTAATTGGAGTCAGTATTTGATAACCTCTACACTAAAAATAATTTTCAAGAAACACTTCATTATCTCTGATTTGCATACTTTTGAAATGAATATTTTTCTGTATATATGTATCATGACAAACTAATAGAACTGAACCAGGAAAATCCAGTAAAAAATCTTCAAATGCAGCTAATGAATTAATGTCAAGAAAATTAGTCGGTTCATCTAAAATAAGAAAATTCGAATTACTTAAAAGAGTCAAAGCGAGTTGCCCCTTCACTTGTTCTCCCCCAGAAAGATTTTTACACGGAATAAAAATTTTATCTTTTTTTAAGCCCAACATCGCTAATAAATTTATAATCAATCTCTCGTTTTGAATACTTATACTATAAATATTTTCAAAAAGAGACTTTTCCTTATTAAGTAAATCTAAATTTTGACTAAAGTAACCAATTTTTAAATCATTAGAAAAATATCCGTCAATATCTTTTTCCACTATACTTTTTAACAAAGTACTTTTTCCAGATTTATTTCTTCCTGTTAGTAGCCATCTTTCACCAAATTTCATTTTAATCATAGGTAACTTTAACTCTATAAATTTTGTTTTAAAATTACCTTCTTCTATTCGTATCAACGTTCTAGGAGAATTGTTTTCTAAGTGACCTATTGATTTAAATTTAATAAATGCTTGAGCAGGAATCTTAGGAGGTTCAGATAACCGACTTATCCTTTTTTCAATAGCTTTTGCAGACTTTGCAATAGCTTTTGCTTGACTATCATAACTCCCCATTTTTGAACGAACTTTCCAATCCGAGTTACTAACTTTTGAAGTTTTCTTCTTTGATATTTTTTGGGACCTGATCTTTTTATTTTCCAGTTCTTCAGTTAATCTTGCAACTTCATTTTTATAATGAGTCATCTCCCTCTCTAATTGTTTCCTCTTTTTATTCTTTTGGTCTTCAAATTCACTAAAATTTCCTACATAAGTCTCTATTTCACGTTCATCAATGAAAAATATTCTTTCGGGAATACAATCAAGTAAAAAGCGATCGTGACTAACAATAATAATTGTACCTTTGAATCTTAATAATTTATGAATTAGCCATTGAACATTTTCTTGATCCAAATGTGAAGTGGGCTCATCCAGAACTAACATTGATGGTGATAAGGAAAATGCTTTCTTTAATAGTCTCAGAGTTACTTCACCTCCAGACCCATCTTTCAATTCTTTTATTTGTGGAACATACGCTATATCACCTTTTCTGACTATTTCACCGCTATAGTCAGAGTCTTCATTGATAATCATTCTTAGCAATGTTGTTTTACCTGAACCATTAGCCCCTACTATGCCTATTCGTTCGCCTTGATAAACGGTTAAATCGGAAATATTAAATAATATTCGAGAGAAGATTTGTTTGCTAATATTTCTCAGTCGAATAGCTTCCATTTATTACTCCTCCTTAATTTAACTATTCCTCTGTATACAGTGAAGACTGCATTTCATATAACTCTTTATAGTATTCATCAGATTTCATCAATTCGCTATGTGACCCAATTGAATGAATCTTCCCTGATTTTAAAACGATAATCCTATCTGCAAACTTAACACTCGCCAATCGATGAGTGATATAAAAAACGGTCTTTCCTCTCGTCAAATGCAAAAAGTCTTGGAATAATTCATATTCTGCTTTGGCATCAATAGCTGCGGTTGGCTCGTCTAAAATGAGTATAGAAGCATTTGAAAAGAAAGCTCTCGATAATGCGATTTTTTGCCATTCTCCGCCTGACAACTCTTTTCCACCTTCGAATCTTTTGCCTAAAACCTGGTTTAATGGTAGTTTAGACGAGCTAAAACGCCCATTTTGAAGCGCTTTGTACAAATCTTCTTCTTCATATATTCTAGACAAATCAGATAATGCAACATTTTCCCTTAAAGGGATATCAAACTTCGAAAAGTCTTGAAAAATGGATGTTATATTTTTTCGATATTCTGTAAGATTACAACCTCTAATGGTTCTGCCGTTTACAAAGATGTCGCCAGTATAATTTGGATAGAAGCCACACAATAATTTGATGATAGTTGTTTTCCCAGCACCGTTTTCTCCAACAATTGCAGTTTTCTCTCCTTTGGAAATCTCAAAACAAATGTCGTCTAGGACCTTATCGGGAGCTTGAGGATAAGAAAAACTGATGTGTTTAAATTCAATAGATTGGATATCTGATGAATGTTCGATCAAACAATCTGTAGTGTCATAAACCATTTCATCGTCAATTTCTATGAAATCAAAAAACTTTTCCATATAAAGAAGTGTATCGTACAATAAAGAACTGTCTTCTATCAACCTAGCCATGCTATTTATGGAATAAATGATACTTGTTGAAAATACAAAAATCACACCAATTTTCAACTCTCCAGTCTGAATCTGATGGATAACATATGCAAACATCGCAAGAATAATGATACTGGTCAGCGTTATGAATAAGGTTGAATTGATAGATTTTTTCCTGCGATCTGTTTGTAGTTTCCCAGTAACCTGCATAAACGATTCTGTATATTTATTTATAAAAAATGAATAAAGATTATACAATCGTACATCTTTAATATGGTTGTTGCTCAAAAGAACTTGACTGTAGTAATCCAATTTACGAGATTCTTCGCTGTTTGACACAAGTGTTTCAAAGGCTTGCTGTTGGATCTTATAGGTAATCATTCCTTGGGGAATCAGCACAATTAACAACAAAATACTCACAAATATGTTGATAGAACTAACAAGCAATAGCATCGATCCGAACATAACTGTGTTGGAAATCAAACTAGTTCCAAATACTAATAAGTTAACTGGCCGCCAACTGGCTTCAGAACTGAGAAGTTGTATATCGTTATAAAATTCACTATCCTCGAAGTAACTGATACTCTGAAGTTTCTCTGATTTATACATCAAGTCCGTATTCAAACGATAGGTCAATAAATCCGTCATCTTCCCTTGAACCATCACAAGCAAAGGTGATATCAAATTATTGAGCAAGAAAGTCAAGCCCCAAGCTGTAACAAGTATCATAATTTCCCAGGAGTCCAAATAGGATATTTTATTTACAACTATGTTCGTTATTAAAATACTGATAGATGGAAGAATTGCTTGTATGGGGACCATTACTAGCATTAACAACATCACAAACTTAGAACTTTTCCAGATAAAGTTTAAACTTCTAATATACAATTTCAGATACTCATACATTCTCTTCATACCTTACCATGCCTTCCTTGATACAAGTTCAGACTAGAGTAATCTCTAGTCTGAATCGCAAGTGTATACATTTAACTCCAAATTTTTAACTAAAAATAAGCAACTCGGACAAAATTCTAATTAGCCTGATCTGATAATTGGGTTTCTTCAGCTCTGAAACTCCAATTAAATGGCATGCAATAGGTTTTATATAACCTAATAATTTCACTATTCTCTATGCTAGACTGCTCTAGAACACAGTATCTATCTCGCATAGCGCCACCTTGATCCTGAAGAACACATTTTTGATATGGCTCTAAAGTAAATAAGGTAAATTTATTTCCAAACTCGTCAAATTCAAAAACTTCAACGGATTTATCATATGAATAATAAGTATCTAAGTTATTTGCAATACATTCAATAGTAACTTGATTTTTACCTGTCCAACAACTTGTTCTATATTTTGCTCCTGCTTCAATTGTCTGATGAGACGGAATAACATGGACATGTCCAAAATGTACTGGAACTACGCCCTTGATTGTCAGCTCCAAGCAAAATTGACTTTCTGGTGCAAGCCTATAAATATTCTGATATGAATCAGCAATCTCTACAAATGAACTATTTGTATCGACTAAGGCATCTGCACCAAGCACCATCCCAGCTTCAAGCTGATGAGTCTCATCTTGAAATTTTACAGTAGCTCCATCCCCACTAACATATTTTACAATACATGGATTACTTCCTTTGTGAAAATCTCCAAACTTCATGTAGTGGCGTTCATGATTCCCAATATCATTAAGACTAGTGTATAAACCAACAATTTTTTTTCATTATTATTCCTCCTATTTTTTTAAAATGTACACACTTCCTAATATATAATAAACTGCCTTTCCAGCATCAAGTCCACTAGAATTGTTTTGTTTTTGAACTCTCACTTCATATTAATGTTATCTTTATGGAATGATTATTTGTAAAATTTAGATTACTAATTTTAACGTTACTTAATAACAAAAAGGTTAACAATTTATGAAATAAACGACTTTACTTCATAATGTTAATCTCTTTTGATTTTTCTGATTTTATTGTATCATCTATATTCCTATCAGTCAAACGCTTTCATGCTATTTTAACTTTTTTTTATTTTTATTCTTATATAAGGATTCATGTGGTTTGTTGAACTAAATGGTTTATAATAAAACAAATAACAAGAAGGCTAATTAGAATAAAAATAGTGATAAGAAGAAATTAAGGGTGTTTCTAAATTTATTGCTATCTGTGACAATTTCCCAGCTCATAGCCGCCATTAACAGGATCGCCAAAATAACAGAATTAAATTTAATCATGTACTCTCCTTTCTCAGTAGACTCTATCTTTGTTCACACAAACGCTAAGACCTTGAACAAAGAATAACTCCAGTTTTCTTTGATTTCTTACTCAGCCAAGTATGAAATACCTTCGCCTATCACTTCTGCATCAGCTTTAGGAACATTAAGTCCAGAAGGTCTCTTCACAAGATAGATAGGTTTGGAGTTCCCATTTAGTATTGCCGCTTCAAATAAATGTGTTACTTTCAAATCCGTTCCCAAACAGATTTCTGCAAAATCATTTTCATGCTCTGGTTCTCACTGAAAGACTTTTGGATTACTTTCTTCAAGTTGATCAACTAGTTTGTAAGTATTACCAACAGAAATATTTCGCTTATCGACACTGTTATACCATATTGAAAATTCTGGAATAACTTGTAGAATGTTTTCTTGCGTAACAGCTAGATCAACCTCTTCTCCAGCATCATAAGCATTTAATTCATTGTGCATTTCTGGTGTAATAACATTTGCCTCATGTGTTACTTTTAGGTTTTTTATGGTACGGTATTAAATCTTAGGTGTTCTCCACTTTGTCTTACTTCAATATGTTCTGGAATAACCTCGATCTTTTCTTGAGTTTCCTGTTCTTTCACTTCCTTATTGATAGTATTTCTTTTTCATCTCCAAAATCAATTCCAATCTTTGCCATTTTACTCTTTTATAATCTTGTTTCTTAGCTTTACGATCAGTCAAACCTAAAGTAAATAGAGTAGTTCTCATAATAATCACACTGATATTTTCTTTTGAACTTGTGTGAGGGAGGCTTGCACCATATCCTTTATGTTCTACCGTTTGTTTACCGCTAATTTTGTATGATACTGTTGTTACTCTTGTTTGATTTTGTTTTGATCCAGCAACAACATAATCAATAATCTTACCTGATTAATCAAAAACAGGGGATGCTGTATTACCTTAAGCCTCTATAGCTTGGCGCTTAGCTTCTAAATTCAGATTGACATTTCACATTCATTTGAGCGTTATAACAAGCTAACAAGTCTTCTAAACAGCTTTCTTCTTATTACAGATGATCTTTAATTCAGACAATTGTCTTTGAGACAATTGATTAGCTTCTTTCGCTTTTATTAGTTTTATCGCTTTGTTACGACCACATCCTAAACTACTGGCTAAGTCTTCAATAGCATAAATAATAATTTTGCTTCAACTTTTAGTTTGCTGTAGTATTTTGTACCAATAATAACTTTAAGTAGTTGATGAAAATTATCGCAGTTTAGGGCCTGTTCTAACGAAATTCTTCCATACGCCATTATCTGACCTCTCCTACTTTTAACGTCATTCCACCTGGTTCAGGAAACTTAATCAAATTGAATTTCTTAAGCTCTCTGACAGACTCTTCACCTTTAGATCGTGACCGTTCAGTATCATTCATCAAAGAAATAAAAACCATATTTCTTAACTGCCTTTATCTAGTTCGTGTTTTTTTCTTTCTTGAATTCATAAAATAATTTCCTTTCTGAGACAAAAAAGTAAAAACCAATAAGAGAACATTTTCTCGTTCTCTTAAATTTATTTGATATTTTTCTATTTCTCAAAACTCTGGACAATTCAACAGTCTAATCACCCTTTCTATGACACGATTTGTAGGGAAATTAGGCTGTATTATAAAGTCTTTTTATGTTACAATATAGGGGAAAACTTATTGGAGGAACTCATGTCAAATCAACATACTGAAGAATTAAATGACCAAGAGATTGTTCGTCGTGAAAAAATGATGGCGCTAGCTGAAAAAGGCATCGATCCGTTCGGAAAACGTTTCGAACGTACTGCTAATTCTGGTCAATTAAAAGCAAAATATGCAGAAAAAACTAAAGAAGACTTACATGACCTTAACGAAACAGCTATTATTGCTGGCCGCTTAATGACCAAACGTGGTAAAGGTAAAGTCGGTTTTGCACACATCCAAGACCGTGAAGGGCAAATTCAAATCTACGTTCGTAAAGATGCTGTCGGTGAAGAGAATTATGATATCTTCAAAAAAGCTGATTTAGGTGATTTTCTTGGTGTCGAAGGTGAGGTTATGCGTACTGATATGGGTGAATTATCCATTAAAGCAACACATCTAACACATTTATCAAAATCACTACGCCCACTTCCCGAGAAGTTCCATGGCTTAACTGATATTGAAACCATTTATCGTAAACGTCATTTAGATTTAATTTCAAATCGTGAAAGCTTTAACCGCTTTGTTACTCGCTCAAAAATTATCTCTGAAATCCGTCGTTACCTAGATAGTAAAGACTTCTTAGAGGTTGAAACGCCTGTTCTTCATAATGAAGCTGGTGGGGCAGCGGCGCGACCATTTATTACACATCATAATGCTCAAAATATTGATATGGTTCTTCGTATTGCCACAGAATTACACTTGAAACGTCTGATTGTTGGTGGCATGGAACGCGTTTATGAAATTGGCCGTATCTTCCGTAATGAAGGTATGGATGCTACTCATAACCCCGAATTCACTTCAATTGAAGTTTATGAAGCTTATGCGGATTTTCAAGACATCATGAACCTTACTGAAGGTATTATCCAACATGCTGCAAAAGCAGTTACTGGAGATGGTCCAATTGATTATCAAGGGCAAATGATTCACATTAATGAACCTTTTAAACGTCTTCACATGGTTGATGCTATTAAAGATGTTACTGGTATTGATTTCTGGAAAGAAATGTCCTTTGACGACGCTCGTGCCTTAGCTCAAGAGAAACACGTTCCTCTTGAAACACATTTCACTACTGTTGGTCATATTATTAATGCTTTCTTTGAAGAATTTGTTGAAGAAACATTGATTCAGCCGACATTCGTTTATGGTCACCCTGTTGAAGTTTCACCATTAGCCAAAAAAAATGCTGAGGATGCACGTTTTACTGATCGTTTCGAACTATTTATCGTTACCAAGGAATATGCTAATGCCTTTACTGAATTAAACGATCCTATTGATCAATTATCACGTTTTGAAGCACAGGCACAAGCAAAAGAATTGGGAGATATTGAAGCAACTGGTATTGACTACGATTATGTTGAAGCCTTAGAATACGGAATGCCCCCAACTGGTGGTCTTGGAATTGGAATTGATAGACTATGTATGCTTCTTACCAATACCACATCAATTCGTGATGTCCTTCTTTTCCCAACCATGAAATAAGCAGTATTTATCAAGTGTAAGCTTGATAAATACTTTTTTTTGGTTTATAGTGGAATTATAAAAATGGAGGCGCTTTCAAATGAAAACTTTACGCTTTACTCTATTAGGAAATCCTTCTATCCATCTAGACAATCAAGAAATCTTTTTCGCGTTTGCAAAAATCAATGCCCTACTCTATTATTTGGTTATAAATGAAACTGCTAACCGTGATGAAATAGCAGGTATTTTATGGGAAGATAAGGATAATAGGACAGCTAAAAAAAATCTTCGAAACTCTATTTATCAAGTTAATAAAATATTAGGTGATAATTATATTATCAGCCCAAATAGAACACTTTTGATGTTTAATCCTGATTTGCAAGTCGTAAGTGATGTCCATTATTTTTTAAAAAAACCACTAAACAATTTAGGGCTTTATAAAGGTCAATTTTTACAGAATTTCTACTTGAAGGGCAACGAAACTTTTGATTTGTGGCTAACAAAAATGAGGGCTCACTTGGAGCAAATTTATATTAAATCATGCTATCAGCAGATTGACATACTGATGACACAAAATAGGATTGAAGAAATTGAAGAGAGACTTCAAGGTCTTATTGCCATTGATGAATTTGAAGAAAAGAATTATCAATTGTTAATGAAAGTCTACCAGAAGCATCATCGCTATGGAAAAGTTATCGAAACTTATTATAAATTAGCCAACCTCCTTGATGTTGAGCTTGGAATTACCCCAAATGATGCAACCCAAGCTATTTATGAAGAGGTTATTGCTAAAGATCGCAATCAACAGAAAATCAAACAATTTCTCAAAACAACTAATGATTTTATTGGACGACTTGACGTTATTAAAGAATTAGAAACTTTTTTTAACTCAGTTTATAAAGAAAAAAAGTCGCACACTATGATTTTAATAGGAGGAACCGGCATTGGAAAACGGACAGTAACACGACAAGTCCTATCAAACCAGATCAATCATTATCAAATCGTTACCTCAGAATGTTTTCAAGGTGAACCTAAACAGTCCTTACAGATTTTAAAAGACATCTTTGAAAGTTTGAAGGACCTTATATTACAATATCAATTGATGTCCCTTAATCAATGGAAAAGGGCTTATGAAACCTTTTTCCCAAACTATTTTCTCAAAGATTCTCATCTAAGTACTCCTATTTTCCCAGCAGACCTTTTTACAAGCTTTATGATTGATATATTAAAAAAAATATCTCGTCAAAAAGCAACTGTTCTTCTTATTGAAGACATTCATTGGATTACACCTGAAGCTCTTACACTTTTGCAAACACTTGTCAACCATCTTGAAGATGATCCTATCGCTTTTATTTTTACCCAAAATCTCAATTCGAACCCTCACTTAGACCAATTTTTTAATCATTTAGTCAATCGAAAAAAGGTTGATATTATCAAAATTAAGGAACTTTCTGAAAAAGAAAGCTTAACCTATCTAGAACAAAAATTAGCAGGTCTAAATCCTCCTTGCAAGGACTATCAACGTATCTACCAATGGAGTGAAGGAAATCCTTTCTTTTTATCTGAATATGTTAACCAATATTTAAAAGGTCAAAAATTTTCTATTTTGACACCTGCTATAGAAGCAAAACTGTCTTTAAAATTAAAACAAGTCAATAGCCATGAAGAAGAATTACTCTGCTACCTTTCTTGTTTCCAAAACGCTGCCAGTATTTCAATACTCTCAGAAATTATGAATCTCCCTTTAGCATTGACTATTTCTCTTGTTGAAACGCTTTGTAACAAACAAATCATCAAAGAAATCTTCAATGGTGACGAAGTTACCCTTATTTTCAAACAAAAATTATTAGCTCATTACTGTTATCAGAAAATGTCAGTAGCTAAAAGACGACTCTTACATGCTCAAATTGCCAAACAACTTGAAAACATGATGCAAAATACACAGTTTAGTGCTGAACAATTCGAAGAAATTGCTTTCCATTTTCAGGAAGCTAAAGAACCGGTGCAAGCTTTACAGCATCAATTGAATCGATTAGAGGCTATTCTCCAATTTCAGCATGAACTCTTCCCAATCTATTCGCAAAACCCAATGGAAGCTGACTGTATTGATGGAAAGCGACACCTTCTAATTCAAACACAGTTTAATACGATTCATCAAGTCATCCAACAACTAAGCTCCAAATTCGAACCGGTTAAATCATTTCAGGAATCCCTGATACGCTTTTTGTACATAGAGGGTTGTTATCTTATTCGGATCGGACAATACCAAAAAGGGATTACTAATATCCAAAAAGTCATTTCAGCTGCTACAGAATGGCATCACACGCACTATCTCTTAGAAAGTTATCGGCAAATTATCCATTACTGTATCCAAGTAGAAAATATTTCAGAAATGAAATACTATACTGAGCTTGCTTTAGATGCTGCTGTCAGTGCCAATAATTATGAAGCAATAGCTATCCAATTGAGACTTAGCGGACTATATTTTTTAATGATGGGTCACATCCCAAAGGCAAGTCAATACCTTAACCAATCAATTAGCTTCTTTAGTCTAACAAGTGCTTTACAATCAAAATATGCTATTCAAATTGCTGCGGCTTATGACTATTTAGCTGAAATAGAGCAAATCCAGGGAAACCTTGCAAAAGCTATTGACTTTCAGAATAGAGCTATTCAACTCAGTCAAAACAAACGAAGTCGCACATCAGTCATTTCATTTTATATAAGTCTAGGAATTTCCTACTATCAATCGGGAGAAATTGATAAAGCTGAATCCATTTTAATAAATGCTAAAGAAGGGTTACAATCACTCAGATTCCCTTGGAAAGAAGTTCAATTAGAGGTCTACCTCGCCCTTATTAATTGTGAAAAAGGAAATTACAAACCATTAATTGATCTTATTAATAAAAAAGAAGAATTGATGGCACGCTACTCTAATCCCAGGGATAAGGGGATGATTTATTATATCATGGCCTTAACTAAGGCAAAGATCAACTCAGGTAAACTGAACTGTCTAGAGCTCAGTAATCTCCTAAAGGGAGAACTCTCTTACTACTTAGAACTTGCAAAAAATCATTTAAATCCTTGTCGGGATCGTCAGCATATCAAGGAGTTAGAGCGTTTAGAAAAAATGATAAGTCACAAAAACATCTAGAACGTAAGATTCTAGATGTTTTTGTTTATTAATCCAAGGCCATCAAAGCATTTTGCGCTAAAATTTGTGTAATATAGAAGATAAAGGTCGCTGCTAAATGTGCCGTGTGATTATCAATATCATGCGGAGGGGAGACTTCAACAATGTCAAAACCAATTACTTTACCACTTGCCGCAATATGCTGTAGGAGAATCAAAGCTAGCTTAGGGTCCAATCCTAGTGATTGAATAGCACTAACCCCTGGAGCATTTGCTGAGGAGAAACAATCCATATCAATAGTCAGGTATAAGTATTTTTGGTCTGCTAAAAAAGAATCAATCTGATGACAAACTTCTTTATAACCCATTTGGTAAATATCTTGACCTGTTAGAAATGATATTCCTTTTGATTTGGCCACAAAATCAAATAGAAACAGATTATTATTATGTTCTTGTATTCCTAATACTAAATAGGGGAAGGTATGATTAAGAGTTAAGGCATAGTCAAACATTTGTCTAAAGCCAGTACCTGAGTTAGGTCCAGTTTGATCATAAGGTCTCAAATCAAAGTGAGCGTCAATATTAACAACAGCAAGCTGCTCCTTAGGGGCAATCGACGATTGCAGACCAAGATAATGCCCGTAGGCTGTGCCGTGACCACCACCTAAGACAATAGGGAATATATTGAGTGCTTTCATTCGCTTAATTGCTTTGGCTAAGCTTTCCTGCATTTGTTCTAATGAACGATTGGGAGCATCAATATCACCAACATCATAAAGCTGAACATTCTGACCGAAATGCCAAGGTAATTTAGCCAGTTGCTGCCTGATGGCATTGGGTCCTTCAACTGCTCCTACGCGTCTATGGTTAATATAAACGCCTTTATCACTTTTAAAACCAATAATACCAAAATGTACTCCCTCAAAGGGCTTTAATGACTTATCATTTAAATCTAAAAATTTAATTAACATTCCCCATTTAGCATTATAAAGATTATCATCATCTATGCTTCTATGATAATAGCTATGCATTAATGGAAAGTAATCAGTTAACATACCTACTCCTCTCTTATCTCTATTTTAATGAAATAGAAACTGAAAATAATGAAAAGCCTCCTTTTTTGCTAGTTGTCTATTAGTTCCACTTCTGCTAACCAGTTATTCGAACCTAAAAAGTAAGATCTCAAAAACCTAGACATTATTAAACTCTTAACTTTATTACACATGCAAGATCCTAATCTATCACAACCGCCGTTTTCTTAGTATTGAATTGATAGCTCTACTTGTGCTTCAATGGCTCCTAAGAAAGCCTCCTCTTCAATGATTGCACTTGCTTTATTTAGCTCATCATAAATTTCAATGTCTTTATCGTGTTCGATAAAGTTGACTTCTTTACGGAATAAATCGTAAGCAATCTGAGTACCTTTACCAAGTTTATGGTTTTCAGGTTTGAGATCAAGGGCTTGGCAGGCCGCCATGATTTCAGTAGCCACAATACGACGTGAATTTTTAAGGATTTCACCAGCTTTCCGAGCAGCCGTTGTCCCCATGCTGACAAAATCTTCTTGATTTTCACAAGACGGGATAGAATCGACACTTGCTGGGTGTGCCAAAACCTTATTTTCAGAAGCAAGAGAGGCACAAGCATACTGAGTAATCATAAATCCTGAATTGAGACCAGGATATTTAACAAGGAAGGACGGCAATTTGCTGAGTTGGCTGTTAACCAAACGTTCCACACGCCGTTCAGAAACATTTCCAATCTCAGAAAGGGCAATGCCTAAGAAGTCAAATGGCTGTGCCATTGGTTCTCCATGGAAGTTACCCCCTGAAATAACGTGACCATCTTTACAGATAATTGGGTTATCTGTGACAGAATTGATTTCAATGTCAACTTTGGATTTCACATAGGCAATGCTATCTTTGCTAGCCCCATGAATTTGCGGAATGCAACGTAAGGTGTAGGGGTCTTGCACGCGTGATTGGGTGGCTACAGTTGTGTTTTTGCTACCTTCTAGGAGATTTCTGATATTACGAGCTGTTACCAACTGACCACTTTGTGGACGTATGGTGTGTAAGTTTTCTTCAAAGGGGCTAGTAATTCCGTTATGCACTTCAAGAGAAAGGGCACCAGCTAGGTCTGACAATTTCAATAATTGAATGGCATCATAGGTTGCAAGGGCACCAATACCAGTCAGAACAGTTGTTCCGTTGATAAGAGCTAAGCCCTCTTTGGCGGCTAAAGAAATCTTGTCAATACCAGCTTTATCAAGAGCTTCTTGACTAGAAAGGAGTTCTCCCTTATAGTAAGCCTTACCAAGTCCAAGCATAGGAAGTACCATATGAGCAAGGGGAGCCAAATCTCCTGAAGCTCCAAGTGAGCCTTTTTCAGGAATATAAGGATGGACTCCTTTATTGAGTAGCTCTACTAATTTTTCAATAGTAGACAGGCGGATACCTGAGTACCCTTTAACTAGTGAATTGATACGGATAAGCATGATTGCACGTACAGCGTCTTCTGGTAGTGGATTCCCAAAACCGCTAGCATGAGTACGAATCAGATTTTCTTGAAGTTGAATTGTATCCTCTGGTGAGATGCTGACATTACAGAGTGAGCCAAAACCAGTTGTCACTCCGTAGACCACACGTTTTTCACTGACAATGTCATCAACAATTTTACGAGAGGCATTAACATCTTGCTTTGCAGATTCTGCAATTTGACATTTTTCTCCTTTCCTAGCAATAGCTACCACGTCATCTAATGTTAAACTTTTTCCGTCTAAAATGATAGTTTTAGTCATAACCATACTCCTCATTGAATTATTCTACAATCGGTTTCACACGTTTTTTACGCCCATGCATAAAATAATAAACACTACTTGAAATAATGACCCCTATTAAGCCGTAGAGGACATTCTTAGGATTATCCCCAATAATCATGATTAAACTAATGACAACCGCTATAATTGGAATGATGGGGCCAAATGGAATGCGGAAAATAAGGTTTGCATCGGGTTCCATTTTTCGAAGCTTAATAACTGCTAAGGCAGTAGGAATATACTGGAAGAAACGGAAAACAACACTTAAATTTGCCAAGGTTTGGAAGGTACCTGTAAGTAAGAGGACAATCGCTATACCACTTGAAATCATGATGGCAACAACTGGTGCAGCTTTTTTATTTTCTTTTGAAATTATTGTCGGCAATAAGCCCTCATTTGCTATCGCGGCACCATAACGGGGAACCATGATTGATTCTCCCATATTTAGACCTGTAATTGAAATTAAAGCACCAATCGAAACTAACCACGCTCCTGCAGGACCAATCATTTTGACAAAAGCATCTTGTACAGGCGCGTTAGTATTCATAATCTCTGACCCAAGCATAGCAATTGTTCCGCCAATAATCAACATGTAAAGGACCGAAACTATACTAATTGAACCAAGTATTGCACGCGGAACGTTTTTTTCTGGCTGACGCATTTCTCCTGCTACAATTGATAAGGTTTCAAATCCAATAAAACCGTAAAAAATATAAACTGCTGTCCCAGATATGGCACTAAACAAACTTTTATTCTCTGCTAGCTGAACAAACGGGGTAAAGTTTGGTAGCCCTTTTTGCAAGAAAAAAATAGTACAGATTGAAAAGGCAACTATTGGAATCAATTTAGCAATCGTTGCAGTAATGGTTAAAAGCTTAGATGTCTTTAAACCGGCAATATTCATAAGAGAAAGAAAAATAACCAGACCTATTGAAAGAGGAACATTCCAGCCTTCGAATGCAGGAAAGGTAATAATAAACATTTTAGCAAAACCCGCTGCCATAGCTGCCCAAGCAAAAATAGTAACGGCCCAGCCTAGAAAACCAACATTAAAGCCAATAAAATCGCCAAAAGCTCGTTTAGAATATTGGAAAGCGCCGCCATTCTTCCCAAAATAACCAGAAACTTCTGCAAAACAGATAGCAAGCATTATGGTTAAGATTGCTGTTGCTAACATAACAGCAATTGAGGCGGGTCCTAAGCCTTTATAAATTTCTTGAGGTAAGAGAAAAATACCTGAGCCAATGACAGCATTGATACCATACAAGGTTGCACCGCTTAAGCTAAACTTAGCATCTTCTCTCTCTTGTTTCGTCATTTTATTTGAATCCATAATAATGCTCCTCCTTAAGAGCCTTTAATCATGTAACCCGAATCCTTTTTATAAGATAAACCCGCCCAAATTGCTATAACTTTTGAACACGGTTTTAAAGGTGATAATTCCAACTTGTTATGGGGTGATGGAGAGCCATTTTGTATGACTAGTAGATGATTAGTCTTAAGCAAATATGCTCGTTGACCATCAACGGTACAAGTTATATCACATAACGTGTAGACCATTTGCGTAGTCATACTACTGCAGATAGAACTCGTCGTTTTGTGAACAGCCTCCATCTGTCCCAAATAGTTATCATTGTAAATTAAATTAATATCTGTGCATTGTCCATAACTCTTGATTTTGTCACAACCCTCAAAAGAAAAAGTTTCAAAAGGGTTAAGTTTCGTGATTTCATGTGTCTCTACATTAAAGAGAGACATTGACCTATCAAGAGTCATAATAAGTCTGTGGTAGCCCCTTAAGTCTGAGAAGTTTGTTTCTAGTAGTGAAACTGTTGCTGATGACAAGCGAAAATCAAAATTTTTTTCGCGGTATGAGCTGCTCTTAGGGAAAATATATAATTCTTTTGTTTTTCCCCCAGACCATTTAGAAACTGAATAGGATTGTGATTTTAGAATACTAATATCTTTCATAAACTCTATTTTAAAATAAACCAGTGATATTGCCTTGATCATCAATATCAATTTTTTCACTAGCTGGCTCTTTTGGTAAGCCAGGCATAGTCATCACAGCCCCAGTTAGAGCTACAATAAAACCTGCACCTGCTGAAACTTTAAGCTTTGAAATTGTAATTGTAAAATCTTTAGGCGCACCAAGCATTTTAGCATTATCCGAGAATGAATATTGAGTTTTAGCCATACAAATAGGATAAGAACCAAATCCTAGCCTTTCAAGTTCAGCCATCTCTTTCTTGGCAGTTGCCGTTAAGGAGATACCTTTTCCACCATAAATCTTTGTCACAATCTTAGTTAATTTTGTCTCTATGGAGTCATCTTCATGATATACAAAAGCGAATTGATTCTCTTTTTCTGAAAGTTCAACTACTTTTTCAGCTAATTCCCGGCCACCTGCTCCACCATTTGCCCAAACATCAGAAATCACAACTTCAACACCTCGTTTATCGCAGGCGTCATAGACAGCTTGCAATTCACCATCAGTATCAAGTGGAAACTTATTAATAGCAACAACAACAGGGAGACCGTAGACATATTGAATATTTTCTAAATGCTTGTCCAAGTTTGGTAGCCCTTTAAGCACTGCCTCAACATTTTCAGTTCCTAAATCTGCTTTTTGAACACCACCATGCATCTTCAATGCCCTAATTGTTGCTACAAGTACGACAGCTGAAGGACGGATACCTGATAAACGGCATTTAATATCAATAAATTTTTCAGCACCTAGATCAGCACCAAAGCCCGCTTCAGTTACCGTATAATCAGCATATTTCATGGCTAGCTTAGTCGCAAGAACACTATTACAACCATGGGCGATATTAGCAAATGGGCCACCATGAATTAATGCAGGAGTATGTTCTAAAGTCTGTACGATATTAGGGTGAATGGCCTCTTTTAATAAGGCAGCCATAGCTCCAGCAGCTTTTAAATCACCTGCTGTAACTGGTTCTCCCTTGTAGTCATAACCGATAATAATTTTTTCAAGACGCGCTTTTAAATCTGAGATAGATTCGGATAAACAAAGAATAGCCATAATTTCAGAGGCAACCGTAATATCATAGCCGTCTTCACGAGGAACACCATTAATTTTTCCTTGTAAGCCATTAACAATATGTCGCAACTGACGGTCATTCATATCTACCACACGTTTCCAGGTAATACGACGAGTGTCAATCCCTAAGCTATTGCCATGATGGATATGATTGTCAATTAAAGCGGCTAATAAATTATTTGCTGCACCAATAGCATGGAAGTCTCCTGTGAAATGTAAATTAATATCTTCCATTGGCACAACTTGAGCATGGCCACCTCCAGCGGCACCACCTTTAATACCAAATACTGGACCTAACGAAGGTTCACGCAAAGCAATAACTGCTTTTTTACCAATCTGAGAAAGAGCATCTACCAGACCAACTGAGGTTGTGGTCTTTCCTTCACCAGCTGGTGTTGGTGAAATAGCTGTTACTAAAATCAGTTTCCCATCTTTCTTATCCTTCAAAGTTTGTAACTGATGTGCATTAATTTTTGCCTTGTACTTACCATAAAGTGTGATATCATTCTCATCAATCCCTAAATTTTGAGCAACATCAACAATTGGTTTCATTTCAACTGAACTAGCAATTTCTATATCTGAAATAACCATGATGCCTCCTTTATTATAACAATTTCAATATATCTAGATAAATAGCATCAGCTAACTGACAACCTTTTTCTAAAATATCTTGTCCATTCTGACGATGTTCTGTAACAAATTTCTCATCTTTAATCCCTGCTAGATTAATCAAAACATTTAACCAAGCTCCTTGCAAAGCAGCTTTTAAATGTAATGCCGCTACACCCAAATCACTAGCAGCATTCGTATTTGATTTTCCAACTGCTTTTTTAGTGATTTCAAGTGCTTCAAAAATCTCTTGCATCATTGCAAAGGGTGATTTTGTAGCCTCTTTTAAGGCTTTTTGCATAGCTTCTCGTCTTTTAACTTTATCATCATCTGTTTCTTTAGGTAAAGCAAAAACAGCAGACACTAAGTTAAAGGCTTCGGTATCTTTATCAACGGCATCTAACAAGCTTTTTTGTAGGTGACTTGCTTCTTGATGAAGTTCTTTTATAAGGTCTTGATGCTCCTCATATTTTTTCTTACCAATGGTTAAATCACATACCATCTTTGTCAGAGAAATGCCATTAACTGCTGATAAAGCCGCAGCCGATCCTCCACCAGGAGCAGGTTTATCAGACCCTAGGACTTGAGCAAACTCAGTCAAGGTTAAATCAACTAATTTCATTGTTCCTATCCTTTCTAACCTAATAAATGATTTTCTAAAACTTGTTTGCTATAATCAAAATCCTCCACTTGGAGATAGTACTCTGCGACGTCAATGAGGGCTTTAGCTGGAGCAAGGCCGATAATCTCTGAGCCGATAATATTGACACCATACCGTCTTGCTTCAAATTTAATTGTTTCAAATGTTCTATAGAGGGAACATTTTTCAAAGTTGACCATATTCATAGAAACTTGAGCAATATGACGTTCTTCTAACATGACTCCAATAGCTTTACAATATTTATAACCTCCTCCAGAGCCTCGAATAATTTTAGCAATCTTATTTGCAATCTCAAGATTATCTGTATCTAAATTAACATTAAAAGCAACGAGGGGCATTCGCGCTCCTACGGCTGTTACACCTGCAGTCGGATGAATTTGTCTATCTCCAAAATCGGGAGCCCAATTCTCTTCTAAAAGTTTCTCTGGCATGCCTTCAAATTGTCCTTTACGAACCTTTGCTAAATTTGTTCTTTCTGGGCAAGTAGCTGATGCTTCATACAAAAAGATAGGAATTTGTAACTCTTTATTAATTCTTTCAGCAACTTTTTTTGAAATGTCAACACATTCTTCTGTAGTAATATCTTTAATAGGTACAAAAGGCAAAACATCGGTTGCTCCCATTCGCGGATGTTCACCGTGATGTTTCGTCATATCAATATGTTCACTAGCATATTTTACAAGAAGAAAGGCCGCTTCTTGAATGGCTACTTCATCGCCAACTAATGTAAAAACACTGCGATTATGACTAGCATCAGAAGAATAGTCTAATAGGGTAACGCCAGGAACACTTTTTGCCGTTGCAACCAGACCATCGATAGTAGCCTGATTTCGACCTTCTGAAAAATTAGGGATACATTCAACAATTTTTGACATTTTCTTCTCCTTTAGATTTATGATTTTATAACACAAATTATGTTTGCGCTTACATTTTATTGTAACAAAGAAAAGCGAGGAATAAACGGAACAGTTACTTTCGCCAACTCCCCGCACAGGAATCAGTCCTTAAACAATTGGGATACTGACTCTTTGACCAATTCTTCATCAGCTAAATAAGGAATAGTAATATGATCTGTTCCTTCATTTAATTTGTTATACTCAATGGAGGTTTCTATAGCATGTTCATTTCGTGCCCAACTACGCCTTGCGACACCACCCATAGTATCCCAAGCAATAGCTGATTTAATGATTTCATCAATTCTTTCACTACCATCAAGTACTAATCCAAAGCCACCATTAATTGCCTTGCCAATACCAGTTCCACCTCCATTATGTAAGGCTACTAAACTCATACCTCTAGCAGCATTTCCGGCATAGCATTGAACTGCCATATCGGCACAAATATTGGAACCATCTTTAATATTTGAAGTTTCACGGAAAGGTGAGTCTGTCCCCGATACATCATGGTGGTCACGACCAATCATGACAGGACCAATTTTACCCTCGCGAATCAATTGATTAAACTTGAGAGCAATATTAACGCGTCCCATACAATCTTGATATAGAATCCGAGCTTGGGTCCCCACTACTAATTGATTCATTTCAGCATCTCGAATCCAGTTGTAGTTATCACGGTCTTGATAACGTCTCTCAGGATTAATAACTTCCATTGCAGCATGGTCAGTTGCTACTAAATCCTCATGCTTACCACTTAGGCAGCACCAACGGAATGGTCCATAGCCATAATCAAATAGCATTGGCCCCATAATATCTTCGACGTATGATGGCCAAATAAAACCATCCTTATCATCAATACCATTTTTAGAAATTTCAGAAATACCTGAATCATAAACAGATTTCATAAAAGCATTTCCATAATCAAAGAAATAAGTTCCTTTTGAGGTTAACGCTTTAATGGCATTGAAATGACGTTCTAGAGTTTTGTCAACTAATTGATGGAACTTATCTTTATCATCAGCCAACAGTTGTGTACGTTCATCAAATGTCATCCCCACTGGGCAATAACCGCCATCATATACATTATGACACGAAGTTTGATCCGAGAGAAGGTCAACTTGAATATTATTTTCATTCACATATTCTAAAAGATCAACAATATTGCCATGATATGCAATTGATGTTGAGTTTTTAGCCTGTTGAGCTCGTTGAGCTAAAGCAACTGCTTCTTCAGCCGTTTCGGCAACTTGACTAATCCATCCTTGAGAATGACGTGTTTCAATACGAGAGGCATCAACCTCAGCAATGATAGCAACAGCCTTAGCTATTTCAGCAGCTTTCCCTTGTGCACCACTCATACCACCTAGTCCTGAAGATATGAACAATTTGCCTTCTAAATTGCCATCATCAGGAATTCCAAGTTTTAAGCGTCCAGCATTTAATAAGGTGTTAAACGTTCCATGAACAATCCCTTGCGGGCCAATATACATCCAACCACCTGCGGTCATTTGACCATAGTTAGTAACACCCATTTCTTCAGCAATTTCCCAGTCCTTCATGTTATCATATTCGCCTACCAATAAACCATTGGTTATGATAACACGCGGAGCTTCTGGTTTCGACTTGAAAAGTCCTAAAGGGTGGCCCGATTCAACGACTAGAGTTTGTTCTTCTGTCATTATTTCGAGGTACTTCTTAATTAAGTTATACTGCATCCAGTTGGCACAAACAGAGCCTGTTTCCCCATAGGTTACCAATTCATAAGGATATAAGGCAATTTCAAAACTTAGGTTATTGTCAATCATAACCTGCATAGCCTTAGCTGCTGTACAATTTCCCTTATAGTCATCAATAGGTTTTCCATAAATTCTTTCTTTTGGTCGCCAACGATACCCATAAATCCGCCCTCTAGTTTTTAGTTCTTCTAAAAATTCTGGAATAATTTCTTTATGAAATTTTGGTGGAATATACCGCAAGGCATTTTTTAGTGCAATTTCTGTCTGTTTTTGACTTAAGCGAAATCCCCGATTTGGCGCCCGCCTGATTCCTTCTTGAAAGACAGTTTTTTCAGGTAAAACATCATCTAATTTTACCGTCATAGCTGTGGCAATATCAGCTTCACTATAAAAAGTCATCGTAAACCTCCTTATGTCTTTTGACCATTGTTTATTTTCACACTTAGTTTAAAAAAGAGCCGTCGATTTTTAGTCTAGTTTTTTTGAAAATAGCTATATTTTTTTAAATAAAGGCTGAAAACCTATTTTTTGACTAAAATTTGACGTTTTTGAACTATGATTTAGATGAATCCATTAATGAAAAGGAGAAAATATTATGATTGCTGATGCCATATTGACCCATTTTAACCAAGTATTCTGCCCAAATGACCTAGGTCATCCCCTTTCGGGACATGAAATGAAAAAAGCAGAAATTATTGAAGATGCCTATATTGCTATTAAAGATGGCAAAATTCTAGCAGTCGGCAAAGGGAAACCTGAACAAAATTTAATAGGAAAAAATACCAAAATTAAATCCTATGAAGGAAAGATTGCTACACCAGGTCTCATTGATTGTCATACTCATCTTGTATATGGAGGTAGCCGGGAGCACGAATTTGCTCAAAAATTAAATGGTATTCCTTATCTTGACATCTTAGCTCAAGGAGGAGGAATTCTTAGTACAGTAACCTCGACACGCAATGCTTCCTTTGAAGAACTTTACGATAAATCAAAAAGGCTTTTAGATTATATGTTACTTCATGGAGTGACTTCTGTTGAAGCTAAAAGCGGCTATGGATTAGAATGGGAAACCGAAAAACGGCAATTAGAAGTTGTCAAAGCTCTGGATAAACAACACCAAATCGATTTGGTTTCAACCTTTATGGCTGCCCATGCAATCCCAAGTGAGTACAAAAATCATCCCTATGACTATCTGAAATTGGTTGTTGAGACAATGCTTCCAATTGTCAAAGCGAATGACCTTGCAGAATTCTGTGATATCTTTTGTGAAAAAGGAGTTTTTACAGCTGAAGAATCCTCTTATCTTCTCTCAAAAGCTAAGGAATTAGGTTTCCAATTAAGAATTCATGCTGATGAAATTGAATCTATTGGAGGTGTCGATGTTGCTGCCGAGCTAAATGCAACCAGTGCGGAACATCTTATGATGATTACTGACACAGGCATTGACAAATTAGCAAAAGCAAATGTTATTGGTAACTTACTCCCTGCTACCACCTTTAGTTTAATGGAAGATACTTATGCTCCAGCTCGTAAAATGATTGACAAAGGGATGGCAATTACCTTGTCCACTGATAGCAATCCAGGATCTTGTCCTACAGCTAATATGCAGTTTATCATGCAACTTGGATGCTTTATGATGCGATTAACACCTATTGAAGTATTGAATGCCGTTACAATCAATGCCGCCTATGCCATTAGAAGACAGACTAAGGTTGGCTCATTTGAAAAGGGCAAGACAGCCGACATTGCCATATTTGATGCACCAAATATAGATTATCTGTGTTACTTTTTTGCAACAAACCTCATCGATCAAGTTTACAAAAATGGCCGTTGCGTTGTCAAGAATGGTCATATCCAATAAACTAACCTATATACCTACTTATCATTTATTGGTATAGCTGGATGCGACTTAAAAGCCAGAGTTAGTATCTCTAACTCCGGCTTTTCCATTAATTCAAATCTTATCACTTCAATTTATTACTAGGATGCAATAAGCTCACTATAAGATAAGTTCCTGCTACTGACAATAAAATAGTGATAACCAGTGATAACAATTGAGGAAGTAAGCTGCTAAGATCAAAACAGATGACGCCTAAACTCCCTAAGAATCCTCCTATCCCATTCATTGCAAAAGAATCTACCACATCATCTACATCGAGGTATTTTACGACAAAAAAAGATAATGCATAAGTTCCAAAAGAGGCAAAAAAGCAAATGAAGACCATCTGCAAAGGAGAAACAAATCCTACACCTGCAGTACTAGTCACTAAGCCTAGCACCGTACCATTTAATAAAACTGGCAAAGTGTATTTTCGTTCCAAGATATATTCTGCAATACTAAAGGAAATACCGCCAGAAATAATAACTATAAAGGTATTGAGTATGGCTGTAACTGCAAGTTGATTAAAATCTCCCGCTGGACCTGCGTTAAAGCCAAACCAACCAAAAGTAACTAGTAAAACACCTAGAAATTGCCATTTTACTTGGATTTCTTGAGGATGTTGATGTGGTGTCTTACCAGCTTGCTTTGCAAGAATCAAGCTCGAAAGACCAGCTGAAAGGTGGACAACCATACCTCCTGAAAAGTCTCTGACCCCTATACTGGCTAGGAAACCATCAGGATTCCAGACTAAAAAAGCTAAGGGACAGTAAACCAAAAGCATCCATAAAATAGCAACCTTCAATAATAAGGAGGTCGACATACGATCAATGACTGAACCAATTAACATAACTATGGCATACAAACAAAAACAAAGCTGAAATAATAGGTTCAAAATACTATTAAAGTGTAGGGGGTGTGAAAAAAACGGAGACCAGAATGTCCCCTTAAAGGTTAAACCGAATGCAAATAAAATCCACACAAATGAAGAAACTAAAACAATAAGTTGAAATCGATAAATAATCGAGGAACTTAATTCTGGACTCAAACTTGACACATATATGAGTGCCACACCAAAAATCATCAACCACATCACTAATATACAAATTAATAAAAACATGTCATTGCTTCCTTTACAAAGAAAATAGAATTTGTTACACTATTTTAGTTAACTGGTTACGTATAATACTTCAGACCTGAGCTTGTCAAGGAGGAAAAATGAAAAACTATCGTATCATAATTATTGGAGCTGGTGCTTCTGGAATTGGTTTTGGAGCTTGCCTTAAGAAGGTCGGCATTGATGATTTTTTGATTTTAGAAAAAGGTGTCATTGGAGACAGTTTTTTAAAATGGCCAACCACAACTCAGTTTATTACTCCCTCTTTTACCACTAATGGATTTGGCTTCCCCGATTTAAATGCCGTTGTTCCCGACACATCACCAGCATTTTCATTTGAAAAAGAACACCTTTCTGGAAAAGAGTATGCTCACTATCTACAATTAGTTGCTGCTCACTATCACTTGCCTATAAAGCTTCAAAGTCATGTTCGAAACATTGAAAAATCTCAAGGAGTTTTTATTATCGAAACGCAAAAAGAAAAACTGACTGCCAACTATCTAATCGTTGCTACTGGTGAGTTTCAAAATCCCAATAAAAGTTCGATAAAAGGGGCAGACTTAGGGATGCATTATGGGGAGATTGAGAATTTCCATGTAACCTCTGAAGATCCTTTCATTATAATAGGTGGCAACGAAAGCGCCTGTGACGCCCTAACACACTTAGCATATCGAGGCAACCAAGTTCATCTCTTTACCGATAGCTTGGGACAAAAGGAAGATAATCCTGATCCTAGTATTTCATTGTCTCCAATTACTAAGGAAAGATTAAAGCATATCCAGTCAAATCCCCAATATAACATTAAGATAGAAGAAAAAAAGAAAGCAATCGCAATAGAGCAAATCGATGACTATTACCATGTTAGCTTTTCAGATGGTTCATATGCCAAAAGTAAACATAAGCCTATATTAGCAACTGGTTTTCTCAACACTTGTCACCGTATTGATGGCCATCATCTTTTTAACTATGATGATCACCAACTCCCAATGGTTACAGAACATGATGAATCAACAATACTAACAAACTGTTTTTTGATAGGACCAAGCTTACGCCAAAGAGACACTATTTTTTGTTACATTTACAAATTTCGCCAACGCTTCCTGCCAATAATCTGTGAGATAGCTAAACGCGAAAAAATAAATTTAGATGAAAATGCACTTTCTTTATATAAAGAAAATCAAATGTTTTTAACTGATTTGGATTGTTGCGATGTTAACTGTGACTGCTAAGGAAACCTTAAAATAATTATGTTACAATAAAATCATATTGTAATTGTCATAAGGAGGAAACATGAAGAAAGCCTACATTTCATATCTATCTGCAGCAATCTTTATCCTTTACGGATACCTCTATCATAAATGGACATTTTTAGGAGTCGGTGCGGTAATTTTTCTTATCGGATTGGCGGACCATCTAAAAAAATAAGACCGTTCGGTCTTATTTGAGAACGTAGACAAACTCCTAAAAATAAAAAGTTTGAATAGACTTGCGTAAAATAACAAGATATTAAACTCTTAAAAATGTTGATATTCCAATATTTATGAGAGTTTTTGTTTTTCATGATAATAAAAAAAGATTGAAGAAAATTGTCCAAAATGGACTTTTTCTTCAATCAGAAATAAGATCATTCGGTCTTATTTTTTATTATCAGAGAGAAAGTTACTAGGTCTCCTTAAAAGCTTTAACTAATTGGTTGAACTCTTCATTGCTGAGTGTGATCCCTTTACCCATTTTAGTATGATCTGGGCTCCAAGAACGAATATCCCATTTAGGCTCTGCACCATTAAAAGAGACTCGATTTAATTCTTTTGTCCAACCTTTATCTGTTTCAGATAGCGTTAGTAAATGTTCTTCTATTTTAAATGTAAATTCTGCCATTTTTATTCCTCCCATTTTATTATTCGAAAAAACCTGAAATGTATTTTCTTTTAAATTTTTCCTATTTAGGGTAAAATACTATAAAATCATTTTATCAATAAAAAAGGAATTTAGCTATGAAATCATTTTTAATGCTTCTTAAATCTATTCTTATCGATTTTATAGATAACAAGCCGCAAAATAAACACTCTATTTCGCTACACTCCAACCACCTAATCACTGCTATCAACAATGCGCTTCAAGAGCAAGCACCCATTCATATTATTAGTCATGAAAAAAGTGTTACTGGAACCTTAATAAAATATGACAAATTAGAGGGTCAAGTTATCCTTAATGATAGCAAGAACAATCTAACTTCTATCATCCCCTTAAATGAGATTGAAAAAGTAACTCTGTTACCTAAGACTTCAACCAACAATAATCATTAAAAGATAATGTCTTCTTTAAAAACTAATAGACTGGTCTTTAAGAAGGCATTATCTTATTTATTATACTCTTACAGTTTGGCTACTACCGTCTTTCTGATAAAGATTAACTAAGCCTTCCTTACATGCTCTTATCATATCACCAGCTTTAACAGCTTGAGGTAAACTGATGGTTAAAAGCGCCATTGGGTTAGGAGCACGATCAATTTTATGACCTTCTTCATCATGTAAATCTTTAACAATAGTTTCAAAATGACGGAAGCCTGGTCCATAAAACTCGATTTTATCACCCTCGTGGATTACATTTCGTTGGCGTATAGTCGCTGTCATTGTCGTCTCGTCAAATGAAACAACTTCACCAACAAACTTATACTGTGGGATTTTACGGCGAGCTCCAAATAGTTGCTCATTTTCAGTTGGGATGCCATAATAAAAGCCAGTCGCTAATTCTCTTTGGGCAACCTTCCAGAGTTCATCAACTAACTCTTCTTTAATTGCATAAAATGCTTCAGGACTTTCCATATAGGCATCTACCGCAGCTTTATAGCAGTTTGTGACTGTTGATACGTAATGGATAGATTTCATCCTTCCCTCAATTTTAAGACTGTCAACCCCATTTTCAATCAAGTCTGGTATATGGTCGATCATACACATGTCCACAGAAGACATGGAATACTCCTCTGGGATTTCACCCTTTAAAGAACGCCGTTCAGAACCAAAAGGCATGTCATAAAGGTCATACTTCCAACGACAGGACTGTGAACAACCGCCACGATTAGCATCACGATGACTCATGTGATTAGAAAGGACACAGCGTCCTGAATAAGAGATACACATTGCTCCGTGGACAAAAGCTTCGATTTCTACTTCGGTTCTTTTACGGATTTCAGCTAATTCAGCCATGTTGACTTCACGAGCCAACACCACTCGGGTTAAGCCCATTTCTTTCCAAAATTCAAAGGTTTCGTAATTGGTCGATGATGCCTGAGTGGATAAATGAATTTCTAATCCTGGTGCTTCTGTCGAACAAATAAGGATAAGTGCAGGGTCAGAAACAATTACAGCATCTAAACCCATATCACGAAGCTGGCGAAACCATTCTCCAGCTCCTTCTTCATTTCCTTCGTGTGTAACCATATTAGCAGCTACATATACTTTAGCACCACGTGCATGCGCGTAATCAATACCTTCTTGTAATTCTTCCATGGAAAAATTACCTGCTCGACTACGTAGGCCATAAGCTTGCCCACCAACAAAAACGGCATCTGCACCGTAATCAATAGCAACTTTTAATTTTTCAAGCGTCCCAGCAGGTGATAAAACCTCTGGTCTTTTCTTCGTATGTATCATCATTTATTCTTTCTATTTTCAAGATAGTTAGATAAAATCTAAAAGGTTTTAAGCATTATTTCTTCAAGCCTTGAAATAGTAAAACTCACTCTCGAAGAAATTAAGTAGTTATTTGACCAGTTTAGGATCAAAGTCGTAAAAACCAGTATCTAAGCCACGCCCTTTTGGATGTAAGGCTTTCACCTTTTGATCCAATAGTTCTGCCTTTTCAAGGCTCCATTGCTTAGCCTCTAATAAGTTTTTAGCTTCAATAAATAAGCGACAAATAGCGACAAATTCTGAGCCAGGGCAATAAATGCCATCTAACTTCCAATGGCTTAATCGGTGCTCGTATAACTGGTCAAGCTTGGTCATCATATCAATGTCATTATTCATAAAAATGTGTGTGCCATGTTTATCCTGATAGATGGAATAATGACTATCATGATCACTAGGTTCAGCAAGAAATAGGCCACGTTGTCTTGTAACTTCATCATCAATATGTGTGAAGTTATAATAGTTTTCTAAAAGCGGACGTTTCGAATGGTGGATAACAGATGCGCCATAAACCAATACTTCGGCAGGATATTCAAGATTGGCTGCTAAGGTAAAGAGCTCCTCAGATGGAATTTCACGAGCTAAGACTGTCTCTACAGCACCATGTTCACCCCAAAAATTAACTTGTCGACTAGAAGTCACAAACACTGATGTATCATAAATCAATTTAAAATTGTAACCATCTCGTTTGTTCACGTAAAAGAGCCCAGCATCACCTACAACAAGGTAATCCACTTGGATTTCTTTCATTAAATCTAAAAATGGCTTGATTTGATCCATCATATCCTGATGCATCAAAGCATTACAAGCGACTGTTAATTCTTTGCCCGCCTCGTGGACTAATTTCGCAATTTGTCGAATTTGATCTTCAGAAAAATTATAAGGTAAACGTAAACCGTAATTTTCTTCACCAATATAAATTCGATCTACACCAATTTCTAGAAGTTCTTCAACTTGTTCAATACTCTCAGCTGTTGCTGTAATGATTATTTTTTCCATAGGAATTAATTATACCAAATTTAGAGAAAATTGGAGCATATTTCTTGTCTAAAATGAGATATTGTGCTTAATTTTGCAAATTTTTTAAATTTTAGTGACAAAAATCTTTTTTTATGTTAAAATGACTTAGTATCTCAGAGGAAAGGAGAGGACTATGCCATCACCATTAAAAAAGCAAGATGAATTTGATTATCTCAATCAAGAAATTGATTCCGAACCCAAATTTCAAGATTTTCAAAACCTTAGTAGTCAGAAAACAAAACTAGATGAACTTTTGTTTTTTGCTCGTATTGCATTTTTTAGTATGGTTACTGTTTTATTTGCATTTGTCCTACTCGCTATGCATTTAGCTCCTTTATGGGCTTTCTTATTCTCTAGCTTGTTGAGCTACGGAACTACTCTAGCAATTTCAAAAACAATTCATTCATTTTTACCATAAAAAATCCTATTAGTGAGTTGACTAGTAGATAAAAATTAGACATTATCTTTTAAGCGAAGGACTTAGTTCTGTATAACACAGAACTAAGTCCTTCTTTAGTAACCGCACTATTCTAGTTACCTATGGCTTTCCTTTGAATAGGGAAAATTCAATTTTTCCTGAGTAACTCTATTTCATATGAAAAAGCACTCCAAACGCTAGATTTTTCAGCTAACTTTTGGAGTGCTTTTTATATCAAATACTTTTTATAACTCTGATGATTTATGAATTTCCGAAAAAGACTCAGACGATATTGGACCCTCTGACTCCGCTGTGCGAAGAGTACTTCCTTCTAAATCATTAACTTTTTGCTTATCTAATTCCTCAATGATAGGGACTAGTTTTTACTGGCTCTGCCGTTGATAAATTATTTTCAATATCAGTATAGTCAATAATGACATCCTCTTCTGATACAGTTACATCTTCTTTAGAAGAAGACTCACTGGCTTGTTCAGCAAAATATTGACTAGCTTTTTTTAGGAATTGATTGGTTGTTTCTTTAACACTTTCCAAGACTTGCTCAGGTGTTAATTCACCATTTTCAAATTTATTTTTATAGGTAGTAAAGGTATCCTTAGCTAGATTGCTATACTCAGAACCTTTTTCTTTTGCCATTTGATGGTAGTCATCTGGATTTTCTTTGTAAGCTTCGAAAGCTTTTTCAGCACGCGCTTTGATTGCCTTACCTTTATCACTGCTAAGAAAATAAGCTGTTGCAATACCTGTTGCAGTACCAATAACAAAAGATTTTAAAAATTTACTCATGCTTTTTCTCCTTTTTTATTAAATATTTTACTGGCTACTTTGCCAACAATAGCTGCTTTACTCATGGTTGAAGCTTTGCTCGTTGCTGAGCTTGCCTTGTGACCGAAATTTCTTGCTTGGACATTTAGATCTGAGACACTTTCAGAAAGATCAGCAATTGCAACAAAGAGAGGATCAATAGTTGCTACTTTACCGTTCACATCTTCAACCAATACATTAGCTTTAGCCAAAATTTCATTGGTTTGATAAAGTGTTACATTCACATCACTGGTTAGGACGCTAATTGTTTTTTTTGTTTCATCAATTGTTTCAGAGACTTTTTTCAAAACCAGAATCAAAAAAATAACTAAGGCAACAAACGCTAAAGCAATAATAGTAAGTGCAATTCCAACTAAATCCATATTTTTCTCCTTTTTCCCTTAATCTTGATAATAAGGGATTCCCTTCTTTTGACGTCTAATCATGATAAAGACTAAACCAATGATAATTAAAACAATTGACACCAACTGTGACACTCTAAAACCAAGGAACATCAGACTGTCTGTTCTCATCCCTTCAATGACGAATCTCCCAATTCCATACCAAATGAGATAAAAAGCCATAATCTCACCTTCTTTTAAAAAAGCGGATTTACGTCGCAAGCGCATAATGACAACAAACCCCAATAGGTTCCAAAGCGACTCATATAAGAATGTAGGTGTACGATAATGACCATCAATAAACATCTGCTTTTGAATAATATGCGGTAAATAATCTAGATTATCAACAGTTTTCCCATATGCTTCTTGATTTACAAAGTTCCCCCACCGTCCGATAGCTTGTGCAATCATAACACCAGGTACTGAAATATCCAAAAAGGTAATGGGATCAATCATCTTGTAATAGGAGTAGACTATTAAGACCAGTGCCCCTGTGATTAAACCACCATAAATGGCAATGCCACCATTCCAAACCGCTAAGATTTCATTAGGGTGTTGTGAATAATACGACCACTCAAAAACAACGTAATAAATTCTTGCACCGAGGATAGCCAGAGGAAAGGCGATTAGAATAAAATCGATGATGTCGTCACTGCGTAGCTTTTTCCGCGGAGCCTCTTTAGTCGCCAGGTAAACTGCCAGAAGTAAGCCAGTCATAATACATATAGCATACCAGTGAATAGCAAATGGACCAATTTGAAACGCTATAGGATCAATCATATCACACTCCCTCGTTCTTACTGATTAATTGGGTAAGGCGATCCTCAAAAGTTTTGGTTGCATCAAAGCCCATTTGTCGAGCACGATGGTTCATAGCAGCCGATTCAATGACAACCGACACGTTACGACCAGTTTTAACTGGTATTCTAATCCTTGGAATTTTCACTCCTGAAAATTCAATCTCTTCATTTCCATTTCCCAATCGATCAAAGACTTTACCTGCCTCAAAATTTTCCAAGTAGATAGCTAGCTGAACTTGGGAGGAATCTTTTACAGCACTAGCACCATACAAGGACATAACATCAATAATGCCGACTCCTCGAATTTCTAGTAGGTGGCGCAATATTTCGGCTGGCTCTCCCCATAAGGTTTCTTCATCTTTAGCATAGACATCTACCCGATCATCGGCAACAAGGCGATGACCACGTTTAACTAACTCTAAGCCTGTTTCACTTTTCCCTATGCCAGAATCACCTTGAATCAGAACACCCATACCATAAATATCCATTAGTACACCGTGAACACTAGTTCTTTCAGCTAAAAGTGAATCTAAATAATAAGAAATACTTCCAGAAAGACGACTGGTTGACACTTTGCTTCGTAGTAAAACAATACCTTCTTCTTCTGCTGCTTGAATCATTTCTTCAGGAACAGACAAATCTCTAGAAATAATAACTGCCGGAGTGTCATTTTTAAACATTTCCTTCAAAACAGAATAACGATTATGTGCGGTCATTTTAGTCAAATATGACCATTCCTTCATCCCAAAAAGCTGAATTCGCTCAGGCGAGTAATAGTCAAAATAACCTGTCATTTCAAGTCCTGGTCTTGAAATATCTGAGGTTGTGATTTCCTTGGTCAGAAGGTCATCAGTACTGTATATCTTTTCTAAGCGAAGCCTATCAACAAGCATTTTTACTGTTACAGTCATAATTTCTCCTTTTATATATTATAACACAAGATAAAACCTTAACTCTAGCAAAGACTTGTAAAATTAGGATTTTCCTAAGACAAATATAAGGAAAAAGCCTTTATTAAAATAATAAAGACTCTAGTAGATATCAATACCTTCATTAAAAATCATAAGTCTATCCTGTTCATTTGACTCATGTTTATACGTTATTCTTACCAGAACCAACCATCATCGTCATTATTGGCTGGGTCAGCATTTTTACGCTTACGCGGACCATTAGCCCCATTCCTACCAATTAGATCTTCTTTGTAAGGAAGGAAGATAGCTAGTAGAATATAAAGAACTAGTCCAAAGCCCGAAAAATACATTAAGAGGGCTGCTAAGACACGGGCAACAGCCAAATCCCAACCATATTTGTCGGCCAATCCTGCTACAACACCTGCAATTAACCTATTTTTCCTTTGTTTATAGAATTTGCTTTCCATGATAAAACTCCTTTTATCTTCGATAGTAATATTATAATCCTTATGGGGAGAAAAATAAATCAGCCTTTTGACTGATTTATTTCAAGTAGTTGGCCTCGACAGCGACCACAAAAATAGATTTTAGTATTGATTCGTCGCTTACGTTGATAAATCTGGCGACAATTCTGACATTGATAAAACTTGTAACTTACTTTTTGCTGGCTCTTGGGTGCAAACCTTAAGCCATCAACTTTTCTTAAGAGTTCCTTGAAATCCTTATCTTGATGTCGGTATCCTTTTTTCGCAAAATAAAGATGATAGTGACAAAGCTCATGACGGACAATCTGACGAAAGACAGTCTCACCGAACTCTTGATAAAGATGAGGGTTAAAATCAAGATGACCATCACGCGGAAAAAAACGTCCTCCCGTCGATCGTAAGCGACTATTCCATATCGCTTGATGTCGAAATGGTTTGTCAAAATCTGCTAATGAAACTTCTTGCACATACTTAGTGAGATTCATTCGGCGCAATTAAGGAAAGATTTACTTTATGGCGAGCTAAATCAATTTTTGAAACCCAAACGGTAACCAAATCACCAACTGAAAGGACCTGGCTAGGATGGTTAACAAAGGTTTGACTCATCTCAGAAATATGAATGAGACCATCTTCGTGCACACCAATATCTACAAAGGCTCCAAAATCAACGACATTACGCACAGTACCTTCCAGTTTTTGTCCGATAGCTAAATCTTTCAGGTCTAAGATATCTTGACGCAGGACAGGAGTTTGAAACTCATCTCGTAAATCTCTTCCAGGTTTCAATAAATCACTGATAATGTCTTGCAGGGTTTCAAGACCAAGCCCCAAATCTTGCGACATTGTCTTTATATCAATACTTTTTAGCTTAGCGCGTGCCTGATCATCTAGATCACTAATTGCTAATCGTTTAAAGAGTTCTTTCACTGCTGGATAAGATTCTGGATGAACACCAGTATTATCCAATATGTTTTCAGCATTAGGTATTCTTAAGAAACCTGCGGCTTGTTCAAAAGCCTTCGCACCAAGACGGGGAACTTTCTTGATTTCAGCACGAGATTTAATACGGCCATTTTCTTCTCGATATTTGACAATATTTTCAGAAATGGTTTTATTTAAACCAGAAACATGGGACAACAGTACTGAACTCGCTGTATTTAAGTTAACACCAACTTGGTTAACAACTGTGTCCACGACAAAGTCTAAGTTATCAGAAAGTTTCTTCTGGCTAACATCGTGCTGATATTGTCCGACGCCAATAGATTTTGGGTCAATTTTGACTAATTCTGCCAAAGGATCCTGGAGTCTTCTTGCAATAGAAATAGCTGAGCGCTTTTCAACAGTTAGGTCTGGAAACTCATGTCTTGCCAATTCAGAAGCAGAGTAAACGGAAGCACCGCTTTCATTAACAATAACATATGAACAGTTTGGAAAATCTTTTAATACCTCTGCTACGAAAGCTTCGCTTTCACGGCTGGCTGTTCCATTACCAATAGCAATAATTTCAAGGTTATAATCTGAGATGATAGCCGCTAAGTCTTTTTTGGCCTGAGCAATCTTAGCTTGACTAGCAGGAGCTACTGGGTAAATGACTTGGGTTGTCATCAATTTACCAGTCTGATCAACAACGGCTAATTTTGCCCCTGTTCGAAAGGCTGGATCAAATCCTAAAACCATTTTTCCTTTCAGTGGTGACACCAGTAGAAGATGACGAAGATTTTCTGAAAATAGAGTAATTGCCCCATCTTCTGCGGCTTCTGTCAGCTCCGTTCGGATTCGTCTTTCCATTGCTGGTACTATTTTTTTCCTTATACTTTGCTGAATAACATCTTCAATATAAGCATTTTTTTCTTTGAAACGAACGCTGAAAAAACGAATCATTTTCTCAAAATGATGCTCAAAACCAACTTTCAGAATACCTAATTTTTCCCCACGATTAAGAGCTAATGTCCTATAGCCTTGCATTTTTGAAACTTTATCTGAAAAATCATAATAAATTTGAAAAATCTGTTTTTCATCCAAGCCCTTATCTTTAACTTGAGAAGTAATTAATGAATATGTCCAAATTTCATTATATGTCCAAGAACGAAGTTTGACATCTTCTGACATTGCTTCAACAAGAATATCGACAGCTCCAGACAAAGCCGATTCCACATTAGGAAAGGCATTACAAACAAATGCTTCTGCTTCTTTTTCTAAATTATTAGCATTTTGGAGAATAAGACGTGCCAGCGGAAAAAGTCCAGCTTCTCTTGCAATAGTCGCTTTCGTACGTCTTTTTTCTTTGTAAGGAAGGTAGAGTTCTTCCACATCAGCTAATTTTTCAGCAGCTAGGATACTAGCTTTTAAGCTATCCGTCAATTTTCCTTGCTCTTGAATTTTAGCTAGAACTGTTTCTTTTCTCTCCTGTAAATTTCTTAGGGATTTTTCTTGATCAATAATGGCTTTTATGACTACCTCATCGAGATTTCCTGTTACTTCCTTACGGTAACGTGCAATAAAAGGAATGGTATTCCCCTCAGCCGTCAAAGTTAAAACAGCCTCAATTTGTTTTTGAGACAGTTGCAAATCACTTGAAATGTGTTCAATAATATTTTTTTCCATAGTAGTAATATTATACCACAAAACTCCTATTAGATTAGACTTTTTCAGTTGATAAGTAAGTTGGAATAATCTAAAAATCACGCTGAGTTAGCGTGATTTTTAGATTTAGTTTAATTCAACAAGCTCCCCTGTTTCAAGATAGACGAGACGTTCACAGATATTAGAAATATAATCCGAAAAACGTTCCACATGACCAATCATATAGAGGTATTGAGCACCGTTTCGAACGGAGGTTTCTTGTTCTTTCATGACTGTCAGTATTTCTTTTGAGATGGTGTAGTATAAGTTATCTATAGCCTCGTCTTAATTAGCAATCATTATGGCTTTATCCGCATTATGACGGGGAAAGATAATTAATAAGTCTGACATCATCTTAAGAGCTTTCTGGCCAGCTTCGTGGATGCGCTCTTCTATCTCAACTAAAGCGTCCGCTTCTTTTAAGTTTAAGACTGCTTTCGCGATTCCTGCCATATGGTCTCCCATTCGCTCTAAGTCAGAGCAAGCTGACATAATTGTTAAGACAAATCGTAAATCTGTCACTTGTGGTTGCTGCAGAGCTAAGAGGCGAGCACAAGTTAATTCTATCTTCAGTTGTGCTTGATTAATCAACTTGTCTTCTTTTATAATCAGCTCCGCCATTGTTGTATCTTTAGCGGCTAATGCCAGTAATACTTTTGAAGCTGACTCTAAGACGGCAGTTCCCATGTCTAAAAAAAGGTGTTCTAGCTCTTGTAATTCTAATTCAAATTGATCTCTCATGGAATGTCCTTTCTCTATCCAAAGCGTCCAGAAATGTAGTCTTCTGTTCGTTTATCTTGAGGATTAGTGAAAATATCAACGGTATCACCAAATTCACAAATTTCACCTGTTAAGAAAAATGCTGTCTTATCGGAGATGCGAGAAGCTTGTTGCATATTATGGGTCACAATAATGATGGTATAGTCCTTTTTCAAGTTTTGAACCAAATCTTCAATTTTTAAGGTTGAGATGGGGTCTAATGCTGAGGTGGGTTCATCCATTAGGAGAACATCTGGTTCTACAGCTAATGCTCTTGCAATACAAATCCGTTGTTGTTGGCCGCCAGAAAGCGACATCGCATTTTTCTTCAAGTCATCTTTTACTTCATCCCAGATGGCTGCACCTTTTAATGATTTTTCAACGAGAGCATCCAGTCTTACTTTATCTTTGATACCATGGGTTCTAGGGCCATAGGCTACATTATCATAAATAGACATAGCAAATGGGTTTGGCTGTTGAAAAACCATACCAACACGTTTTCTAAGTGTGTTGAGGTTCATATTTTTGTCGTAAATATTCTTACCGTCAAGAGTGACTTGGCCTTCAATACGGCAACCTGCTACTAAATCATTCATCCTATTCAATGTTTTTAGGAAGGTTGACTTGCCACAGCCAGAAGGCCCTATTAGGGCTGTGATTCCTCCTTGAGGAAGCTCAATCGAAACATTTTTAAGGGCTTTAAAATCCCCATAGTATAAATCTAAATTTTTTACGGAAAAAGTTCCCATACTTAGGATGCTCCTTTCACAAGACGACGAGACAATAAACTCGAGATTGCATTAATAATTAAGACCGTGATGATTAAGATAACCCCTGTTGCATAAGCTTCTTTAACATGTAGCCCCTCACTTGACAGCATATACATGTGCAAGGCTAAGGAACGACCAGAAGCCATAAGGCTAGTCGGTGTATTAGTAGAAGTCCCTAAAGTATACATAAGAGCTGCTGTTTCTCCAACAATACGGCCTATTGCAAGAATAACGCCTGCAAGAATTCCTGGCATAGCCACAGGAAGTACGATTTTAAATACGGTTCGTAATTTTCCTGCACCAAGTCCATAACTGGCTTGGCGAACACTATCATTAACTGCTAGTAGAGCTTCTTCTGTTGCTCTGATAATTACTGGTAAAACCATGATAACTGAAGTCAAAATACCAGACAACAATGAATATTGGAAGCCCAAAAAGACTACAAAGAAAAGCATGCCAAAGAGTCCAAATACGATTGATGGGATTCCTGAAAGTGTATCAGCTGCAATCCGAATAATTTTAACCCAGAGTGATCCTTTTTTCGCATACTCAACTAGATAAAAACCAGCAAAAACGCCAATTGGCAAGGCTATTAAAAGAGAACCAAATACTAAAGCAAGAGTCGACACAATAGCTGGCATTAAGGAAACATTGTCAGATGTATAAGTCCATTCAAATAATTTGGGTGTGATACTGGGTAGTCCGTTTAGTAAAATAAAGCCAATAATTAGAAAAAGTGAACCAAAAGTGAGGATCGTAAAAAGATAAACTAAGCTTTTTAAAATATATTTACTCATGGACTGACTTTCCTTTCACATATGCGAAGCAGGCATTAATTAGTAAGATGAAGATAAAGAGAACCGCAGACGTTGCGATTAAGGCTTCTCTATGTTGACCAGAAGCATAGGCCATTTCTAAAACAATATTTGTGGTCATAGTTCTCGTTCCTTCAAATATACCACTTGGAATAATCGATTGATTACCTGCAACAAGAATCACCGCCATTGTCTCTCCAATAGCTCGACCTATGCCTAAAATAATTGCTGATAGAATTCCTGATTTTGCTGCTGGTAAAATGACTCTAAAAATGGTTCTTTCATGACTTGCTCCAAGGGCTAAACTACCAGAATAGTATGTGGCTGGTACAGTTCGAATAGCTGATTCTGACAAACTAATAATAGTTGGTAATATCATTATCCCTAATAGAATAGAAGCTGTTAAAACACTCATACCATTACCAGCAAAAGTTCTAATCCAAGGTACTAACAATTGTAGCCCAAAAAAACCATAGACAATGGAAGGAATAGCTGCCATTAAATTAACTGCAGACTTTAAAAAGGCGTACAATTGTTTAGGGCAATAATAGACCATAAAAACAGAGGTTAGAATCCCCGTTGGGACACCAATAATAATGGCGCCAATAGTAATTAAGAAAGACCCCAAAACCATTGGTAGGATTCCAAAACTGGCAGGCGTATTAGAAGGTGACCAGTCTTTACCAAATAAAAAATTGCCAATTCCGTATTTACCAATAAACGGGAGACCATTTATAAAAATGAAAACACAGATAAGCAAGATAGCAATAACTGCGGTTGCCGCACTTAGGAAGAATAAAATTCTAAAAAGTTCTTCTTTAAAAGCTTGTTTTTTCACATGCTTTCCTTTCTAACTAATGAAAGTAAGGGAGACCCCAGCCCCCCTTACAAAACAATCGACTTATTTGACTTTATTCCAACTAGTCACTTTACCAGTAAAGATATCTGTGATTGTCTTCATGCTGATGTTTTTTGCTTTATTGTCTTTATGAACAACTACTGCAATACCATCAAGTGCAATCGCATCATGTTTAAGTTTTTTACCTTCTTCAGGTGTTAACTCACGAGATACCATACCTATGTCAGCCGTCTTTTCAGTGGCAGCTGTAATCCCTGCAGATGAACCATTTGAGGTAATATCGATTGTAACTTCTGGGTTTTCTTTTTTATAGGCTTCCACTAGTTTCTCCATTAATGGAGAAACTGATGTTGAACCAACGATTGACAGTTTGCCGGACATTTTTTGTGAGGTATATTCTTTTGTTTCTGTTTTTGCCTCAACAAATTTATTATTAGCAACAACCTTTTGACCTTGTTTCGAGTGAATAAATGTGATGAAATCTTTTCCAAGATTTGAAAGGCTATCATTGAAGACGATGTTGAATGGGCGCTGTAGTGGGTAATCTCCATCTAACACTGTTTTTGCACTTGCTTCAACACCATCCACTTTTAGGGCTTTAACACTTTTATTAAGGGAACCTAGTGAAATATAGCCAATTGCATTAGCATTTCCAGATACCGCTGAAATGACACCTTCTGTACTATTTTGAACCACAGCAGATTTGGAGGTATTATCTACTTCTTTGCCGCTATTTTTTTCAAGATTCCAGTAATTTCAGTAAATGCTCCACGTGTCCCTGATCCATTTTCACGAGTGATAACTTCAATCTTACCACCACTATTAGAAGAGCCTGAGTTAGCGGTGTTATTACCACAAGCTGCAAGTCCTAAACCTGATAAACCAAGAACTGCTAAGGTAAGCATTTTTTTCATTTTCATAATCATCACCTTTTTATATTTAATAAAGTTTGTCTGTAGCTTTACTACACTTATAGTCTAACAAGTATTTGTAAAGATTTAGTAGTGATTAATGTAAAGATTTTGTAAATCTTATGCTAAGAGCATAAAAAAAGAGTTATAATAAACTCTTTTTAATCACTTGACTTCCTTTATTAGATAGTAGGGCAGGCTTATGGTAAATTGGCTGCCCTCTCCAAGCTTACTTCTTACAGTAACTGTGCCCCCTAAAACTTGAGTTAGTTCTTTTACAATTGAAAGTCCTAAACCAGTCCCTCCACTCTGACGACTTCTTCCTTTATTAACACGATAAAAGCGTTCAAAAATACGTTCTAATTCCATTTGTTTGATGCCAATACCAGTATCACAGACATTTACTTTAAGTTTTTCCCCATCAAGGATTGTTGATAAGGTAATTTTACCACCTTCTTCTGTATAGCGAATAGCATTTGATAACAAATTAAGCAGAACTTGTGACAAGAGGTATTTATCAGTTTCAATAACGACATCTTGCGTTAATTCAAAATATAAACTTTGCTTTTTTTCGTCCAATTGGTGTCTCATACTGTTAGCAATATAATGTAAAAAGTCGTTGACTGAAAATTGTGTTTTTTGCAACTGAGTATTCTTAGCCTTTGATAAAGTTAGCATATGTTCTACTATATGTTCTAAACGCAGACTCTCTTTATAGATAATATCTAAAAATTCCGCTTTTAATTCTATTTCATCTTGGGACATCTCCTTAATAGTTTCAGCAAAACCTTTAATAGAAGTAACCGGTGTCCGCAATTCATGGGAGGCATTAGACACAAAATCCATATTTAATTTTTCATAGGAGCGAATGGTTGTCAAATCATATAATAAAACTAAAACCTGAACAATTTCACCCTCTTGATTCGCAATTGGCACTGCAGTAACTTCTAAGATTAAATCACCATCATGAAAACCAGTTAATTCTTTCTTAATTGTTTTTTTAGTATCAAAAGCTTGTGCTATGGTAGCTTTTATATCTGTCCTTCCAATATCTTCAATACGCTCAAAGCTTACTTGCCCATCAGGAAAGAAGTGTGGTAAAGAGTTACTATGCAAAACAATTGCTTTTTCTTTTGTCACCAGCAACATTCCCATTGTTAGGTGCGAAGTGAGTGCTTCTAGATTTCCAGACAAACGTTCATTTTCATCCTTAGAGGCTTGTATTTGCTTCTGCAGCTTTTGATAGGTAAGAAAGATAGCCTTTAAATCTGCTTGACTTTCAGAAAAAAAACTGTCTGGAGCGACGAATTTACCCGTTTCAAGTATCTGAAATTGCCTTTCCCAATCAATCAATTTCTTTACTGGAATAAAACAGAAAACTAATAAGCAAGCACTCGCCAGTTGCAATCCTAATTGTCCCTTACTTATAAATAAAGAAAGAATAAGACAGAATAAGCTTAGAGCTAATATGACTTTTAGTTGTTTAAGATTTTTCTTCATCCTGCTTCCCCTTAAATTTATAGCCATAACCACGAATGGTTTTGATGAATTTAGGATTTTTGGGATCATCTTCTATCTTATCTCGTAATTTACCAATATGAACATCTACTAATCGCGTTTCTTGACCAAAGTCGTAACCCCAAATACGCTCTAATAATCTTTCTCGAGTTAAAGTCATGTTTGGGTGTTTTACCAAATAAAGCAACAATTCAAATTCTTTAGGGGTCACATTTAAAAGAATCTTATCTTTATAGATTTCATGACGTTCAGGGTAAATAACAAGATCATCAAAACTCCAAAACTCTTCTGCAAATCTCTCACTACTGTCTTCTTTATCAATTCGACGTAAGATAGCTTTCAAGCGAGCTACAAGCTCCCTTGGACTAAATGGCTTTGTCATGTAATCATCAGCACCCAACTCTAAAGCAAGCACCTTATCAAATTCGTCACTCTTAGCTGAGACCATCATAATTGGTGTCTGAATACCTTTAGCTCTGATTCTCTTACAAACTTCAATGCCATCTAACTGAGGTAACATAATATCAAGTAATATAAAATCATAGTGTTCTGACTCTGCTAGTTTTAGTGCTGTACGACCATCCTCGACTAATTCTGTTTCGTAACCTTCTTTGTTTAAATGGTAATCAAGTAGTCGTAAAATATGTTCTTCATCGTCAACCAATAATACCTGTTTTTTCATCTCTTACTCCTATAAAAGCCATTATAACACAATTTGAAAGAATAGCTTTTTTAGAGAGCCATACTACTTCAAGAATCAATTTACTTGTTCAAAGTTAACTTTTTAATGATTTCCTCGTGTTCTGGATAGTCCTTTAATAACATATCTTGACTTAAAAGTTCAAAATCAGAAAATTCAAATCCTGGTGCAACCATACAGGAAACTAAGGCATAATCTTGGTCAACTGTTGAACCAAATATAACTCCTTTAGGAACTCGAAATTGTAAGTTTTGACCCTTTGTTACGTCAGAACCAAGCTTCACCTTTTTATAACTCCCATCAGGATATAAAAGGTGGAGTGCTAATGGCTGACCTAGATGAAAATACCACATTTCATCTGAAGTCAAACGATGAAAACGTGAAGGATTGTCCTTTTCTAAAAGAAAATAGATACTCGTATAGAGAGATCTATGTTTTCCTTGCATTAAAACATAGTCAGAGGATTTTTCTATTTGCTTAAAAAAACCTCCTTCTGGATGAGCTTTTAAGCCTAATGAATGATTTCTTCGCTTGTATTCATAATAACTCCTTTATTCAGTGCTATTTTTTTATTCCAAGTAAAATAAATGACTTCCATTTGGTGAATAAGATCATATCAAATTGTTAATTCAATGATCTTACCTTCTAAATCATGGATAACAGCTTCATAGTAGCCATCACCTGCTATGCGAAGTCCAGTTTGAATTGGAAATTCTTGGCTGTTCATATCATGTACAAACTTATCAACTTTCTCTTTAGAGCCTGATGAAAAGGCTAAATGAGCAACTCCAAAACTATCTGGGTGACTATCTTGGTTAAAATCCTTATGCATCAATTCTAATCTGGCACCAGGAGTAAAAGTGAGAAAATAAGAAGCAAAACCTGTTTTTCTGATTGTGGTATAATTCGCTTGGAGTTGCTTCAAAATAACGACAGTAAAATACTTTCATAGCTTCAATATCTTTTATCCAAAGACCAACATGATTCATTTTAACTTGCATAGAACCTACCTCATCTTCTTTTATTTAGTACAAGTATACCCTATCTCTGATGGTTTAACTCATAAAAAGATGCTTTTTCTTCTACAATCCTATGATTTATTGTTTCCACCAGAAAGGACTTTTTGATTAATTCTTTTCATTTCTTGTTAAATGATAGTATAATAGAATTATCTTGAAAGAAAGTTGGTGACCTTATGGCAATTACCCATAAAAGAAATGATGACCTTGAGAAAATGATGGCTGGATTTGCCTCCATACCGAGTTTTGATAAGCCAATTGACATTGATGCTGAAGGCAAACTAATTGAGCCGTTAGCTAAAGATAAGTTAACTAAAAAGGACGAAAAGAATGATTAAGTTAATTAAACTTGATCTCTTTTACTGGCAGCTAGATGGAGGCATATCATGTTAAATCTCTTCTCTAGCTTACCTCCAAGTATGCTACAATGGTTCGCTATTTTTTTATCTATTATTATTGAAGCTTTACCATTTGTCTTACTAGGAACCATTCTTTCTGGCTGTATTGAAGTTTTTGTAACACCTGACATCGTTCAGAAATACTTACCCAGAGCTAAATTTCCACGGATTCTTTTTGGGACTTTCATTGGTTTTGTCTTCCCTTCCTGCGAATGTGGGATTATCCCTATTATTAATAGATTCTTGCAGAAGAAGGTGCCAAGTTACACTGCTGTTCCCTTTTTAGCGACAGCCCCAATTATTAACCCGATTGTTTTATTTGCAACTTATTCTGCTTTTGGAAATTCCTTGCGGTTTTTAGCCTTACGCTTACTAGGAGCAATTATCGTTGCTGTTGCATTGGGCATCATGTTGGCATTTGTAGTTGATGATGATATTCTAAAAGACACTGAAAATCATCTTCATATCCATAATTATACTGGTGAAAAGTGGCCTAGAAGAATTTATTTAGCCTTAGTTCATGCCATCGATGAATTTTTTGATACTGGACGTTATTTAGTTTTTGGAACACTGACTGCCTCTGCCATGCAAATATATGTGCCAACTAAAATACTGACAAGTATCGGCCATAATCCCTTAACGGCTATTTTGGTGATGATGTTATTAGCCTTCATCTTATCTTTATGTTCCGAAGCCGATGCCTTTATAGGAGCTAGTTTATTATCAACCTTTGGTCTAGCTCCAGTACTTGCCTTCTTGTTAATTGGACCAATGGTGGATATTAAGAATTTAATGATGATGTTAAAAGCCTTTAAAGGAAAGTTTGTTGTTCAATTTATTAGCGTCTCTGTCGCTGTCATTATGCTCTACTGCTTATTTGTGGGGGTGATTGGATGATTCGTTTTTTAATCTTGGTTGCTTACTTTGAGTTAACCATGTACTTGGAGCTTTCAGGGAAACTTGACCAGTACATTAATACCCACTACTCTTACCTTGCCTATATTTCAATGATTTTATCTTTTTTGTTAGCTCTCGTTCAACTCTATACTTGGATGAAGAACATTAAAACGGAAAGTCATTTAAAAGGAAGAATAGCTACCATCACAAGCCCTATTATCTTACTTGTTCCTGTTCTAGTTGGTTTACTGATTCCGACGGTCAGTCTAGATTCAACCACAGTTTCAGCTAAGGGATATACATTCCCTCTAGCAGCTGGTACCAGCAAGACTGGAGTCAGTGAAGATGGAACCACCATTCAATATTTAAAGCCTGATACTAGTCTTTATTTCACAAAATCAGCCTATCAAAGAGAAATGCGTAGGGAACTGAAGAAATATCAAGGCGATAAACCATTGACCATTACAACTGAGAATTATATGGAAATGATGGAATTGATTTACCTTTACCCTGATGAATTTGCCAATCGTGACATACAGTATACAGGATTTGTTTATAACGAGCCAGGCCATGATAAATCCCAATTCCTCTTTCGGTTTGGCATTATCCACTGTATTGCTGACTCTGGCGTCTACGGTTTATTAACCACTGGTAATCAAATTACTTATCCAAACAATACTTGGTTGACCGTTAAGGGACGCATTAAGACAGAATATAACAAGGATTTAGAACAAACCTTGCCTGTTTTACACATCCAAGATATTAAGGAAAGTAGTAAACCAGATAATCCTTATGTCTACCGGGTTTTTTAACCTATTCTTATAAGAAGCGGAAAGTCTCTCTAAACTACATTTTTAGATACTTTCCCTTCTTTTACTTTGCTCCTATAGCAACGGAGCGACGATAACTTATAAAAGGAGGAAAAATGCAAAACAACAAAGAAAAAATAGTTAGTAAAGAAACTCTAATGGCCATTATTGCAATTGCTATGATTGGCTTCTCAGGTATTTTATCTGAGACTAGTATGAACGTTACTTTCCCAAAAATGATGACTATCTATCATCAGCCTTTAAGTAATCTACAATGGATAACAACCATCTATCTTTTATCGGTTGCCATTATGACAACGGCTTCCGCAGCTCTAAAACGTCATTTCGGTGAAAGACAAATCTTTTTCTCAGCTGCAAGTTTAATGATTTTTGGTACAATTCTGGCAACGTTGACCTCTTCTTTTTGGATTATGCTCTTAGCACGTGTGATTCAGGGGATAGCAACTGGTATCATCATGCCACAAATGTTCAATATTATTCTAGAACGCGTCCCTGAAAAGAAAATTGGCACTTATATGGGCCTTGGAGGTCTGATTATCAGCCTAGCTCCTGCCTTTGGTCCGACATACGGTGGCTTTATGATTAGTCATTTTGCCTGGCAGTGGATTTTTATATGTATACTTCCCTTTCCTATCATTGCAAGTGTTATCGCCTACCGCTATTTAATTGATTCCCCAAGAGGAGAGGCCGAAAGTTTTGACTATTTGGGCTTTATTTCCTTATCTATCAGCTTGACCATGGCCTTGTTAATAATCACAAGTTTGCAAAATGGTGGCATCAATTGGATTTATGTCCTTGTCTTTTTCTTAAGCTTCGCCATCTTTCTCTACCAAAGTCTCAACCGCCAATATCCTTTTCTTGATATTCGTATTTTAAAATGCCCTTCTGTTAGTTTTGGATTGATTCCTTTTTTCACCTTTCAATTAATCAATTTAGGTATTAATTTTATCACCCCAAATTTCATTGTCTTACAAAATATTGCTGACAGTTCAACTGCTGGACTAGTCTTATTACCCGGTACCTTACTCGGGGCTATATGTGCTCCTCTTCTAGGAAAATTCTATGATGAAAAAGGTGCAAAGTTATCACTTTATACGGGGAATAGCCTCTTTTTTCTTTCTTTATTAATCATTACGATAATGCTATCTCACTTTAGGATTCTACCTTTTACTCTCCTTTATATCATTTTCACTATTGGCCGTAACATGACCTTTAACAATACTCTGGCTACCGCTATTCAAAATTTACCTGTTTCCAAAAATGCTGATGCGACAGCTATTTTCCAAATGATGCAACAATTTGCTGGTGCTCTTGGAACAGCTTTAGCTGCTATTATGGCGAACAACAGCTCATCACTAACAAATGGCGTAACCAATGTTTATCTCTTGTTTACTTTTTTTGCAATCCTTAATTACCTCCTTTATATAGGAATGTTTACTTTCTTAAATAAAGGAAAATAAAGTTTCTAAAAATCCTTAAGGTTGTACTGCACCCCAAAAGTTGGACTTTTTTTGTCTAACTTTTGGGGTGCAGTGCAGATTTTCTTAAGGATTTTTAGTTTTAGTGTGATCAATATCATCCACATTATTGGTAACTAAAAGTGAGTAACTTTTTGTGTGGTGATATCTCAAGCGTGGTAATAATAGTTTCTGCAACGCTCTTCACTTCTTGAGGCTTTAATCTTTTAAAAAATTGCCCCAAAAAAGGGAGCCTTATTAATAAAAATAAGCCATTTGCCTGAATCAGTGATAGAGGGCGCTCTTTACCAAATAGTAAATTAGGTCTCACAATCAAATAATCTAAGTCACTTTTTTTGATCAATCGCTCAGCATCTCGTTTACTTTTCAGATAAGCTGGGTAACCGGTATTAGCTGATATATAGACTATCTTAGGGATTTTTTTATTTTTACAGAGGGTAATGGCTCCTTTGGTTGTTTGAATATTTAAGCTCTTGAGTTGTTTTTGCTTAATAGCACCGACACAGTCAATTAGAAGATCAAAAGACTGATTGGACAAATCAATCGTAGTAAGGTCCAACAAATCTCCTTTGATATAGTGAATATTAGAAGACTGGAAAAGTGGTCCCTTCCCTTCCTGCCTAGCAAGATAGGTAACCTGATGCCCTTTGGCTAATGCTATATCAATCATCTGTTTACCAAGAAAACCACTCCCCCCAACAATTAATACGTTCATCCGTAAACACCTCCTTCATGTCCTAAGTATATGAATTCTAATGAACTAAGTCAAACAATAAAAAAACCAAAGACAAGTTTTAAAAGAAACTTGTCTTTGGTCTTTGTCAGTTCTTGATACTTGTTACTCATTTGTCATTCTTAAGAAATGACGCTGATATTCCCTAGCCTACTTATTCTCTATTTTGGTTTCATTTCCATTTCAAATTTTCCATTTTCAAGGTTGGGAGCTGTTAAACCATGTAAGTAACTGTATTCTTTAGCTTCTTCATAGGAAGCTCCGTTATCATAACCAGCATGGTCAAAAGGTCTGAGATTTGGATCTCGTTTCACCATATAGACATTAACTTGCCTTGAACCCTCTGATTTCACTATGTCTACTTTCCCTGAGATAGTATAACCAAAGATCCCATAATCATCAAGACTATTTCTAAGGAGTTTATTCCTAGTTTGATAGTCATAGGGATCAAGAAAATCTATACGGTGCATTTCATAAGGCATCAGTCGATATTGGCTATTCATTAGCACTTTATTACTGGATTGTTCAACATAGTTCACAGTTACTTTTTCATATTTTAGATTACCTCTTTCATCCAGATAATCTTTTCTAATGATAATGTAAGTCTCATTAATTGTATCCTGGTTCCCACTCATTAATTCATCATCTTGTGGATGAAACGGTTTGTACTCTCTAGCTTTTACAGTATAGGGAGCATTTTCCTCAATTGTACTGAAAGTGTGATCATCATGCTTTACTGAAAGTTCGTCTACTTCTAATATCGTATAATTTGAATCCAACTGTTTAAGTACTTCTTCAGCAGAACATTTTAAATCGGCAACCGTAATCACCGAATTAACCTCTCTAACCTCCGGTATGGCTAGGTTTTTACGGAGTATCTTCCCATCAGTATTGAGCGGCTTGAAAGTGAAGTTTCTTCGAACTAGCACTCGATCAATAGGATTCTTAATAGGAGCCTCAGGCCTTCTTCCAACAGTAACATGACCGGTCAGCCTATAGTGTTCGTTAGGATTTACAGAAAGATTTACTGAGCCATCTGATTCAGCTTTAATGAGTTTACCTTCACGATTGATAATTTTAGCATCTCCATTAAAGTCTAAGGCAACAAATTGATTATCCATCCGCGAATGAGCATATTTACTATTGATAGCATCTAGCAAATCTTTTTTTGTAACTTTAGATGACGTTACTTCAAAGTCCAAACCTTGAATATAAAATTCTTTCTTCGTATCTCTATCATATCCCACTACCGAAATTGAAATCGAGGAATGTTGGCGAGGTCGATTTGCCTCTTCTAAATCATCTAAATATTCTGACGCATTAGCATAAACGGGTTGCACGGGCGTGAGAAAAGTTGCACAAGCGAGTATCATTCCTAAAAATATCATATACCTTTTCATTATAATCTCCTAATATTATAAAGTTTTGCAGTCAGCTACTGCCAAAGCCCAAGTAGTCACTTGGTGAAAACAAGATATGGATGGTTGAATTTATTCTTTCCAATAGCTTAGTGGCTATAAGCCCTCCACATCATTTTTCTTTCAATGGGTAATGCGTTTTTATTCCATAAACATCTGAACTCGTGTCACGTAAGTAAACACAAGGCTCGCGATCTCCTAAATCGTCTAAGGAAAATAAAACTATAATACTTTACATAGGGAATAATCTTTGAGCAACAAGCATCGTATGACCATCTTAAGAGAGTAAGGAAAGCTGGTTCTAAAAACTAGTAGCTTTAGACCCTGTTTTTAAGCTTCTCCACAAAAAGATAGGCCGCTGGACAAACTAAGGTGTTTTTGATAGTCAGATGATTAATTTGATAAATTTTCTTGCGATTTGTATGTGGAAATTCACGACAAGCCTTCGGGCGAACGTCGTAAATACTACACAAATTATCAGCGCCTAAAAAAGGACAAGGCATTGATTTAAAAATTTTATCGTTGTCTTCATCAACTTCAAGATAGAGATCTTCGAAAACCGCCAGCTTCATCCTAAAGAATTTAGATAGACGCTGAATGTCAGCTTCTGTGAATGATGGACCTAGTCCCTTACAGCAATTAGCACAAGTTCTACAATCAATCTCCTGAAAAACTTCATCGTGTATCTCTTGAACCATTTTATCTAGCTGCTTAGGTGGCTTCTTTTTAAGTTGAGCCAGAAATTTTCGATGCTCAGCTTGCTTTTGCTGGGCCAAATCTTTGTAATGCTCGATATCAATTGCAGTCATTTTTTCCATAAGGAACATACTTACTCTAAACTTTGATTAAATCATATTTCCGAGTAAACCTTTCATGAATTCTTCTGAATCAAATTCTCCAATATCATCAATTTTTTCACCAAAACCAATGAATTTAACAGGAATGTCCAATTCTTGACGAATTGCTAAGACAACCCCTCCCTTAGCTGTACCATCAATCTTTGTTAAAATCAAACCTGTTAGAGGCATAATTTTTGAAAACTCTTTAGCTTGACTAAGAGCATTTTGACCAGTGGACGCATCTAAAGCTAATAACGTTTCATGAGGCGCATCCGGAATAACCCTTTTAATAATTCGTCCCATTTTCTCTAGCTCAGCCATGAGATTTTCCTTATTCTGCAGACGACCAGCTGTATCAATCAAGAGAATATCAACATTTTCAGCAACTGCTTTCTCAACTCCATCAAACACAACAGAGGCTGGATCAGCTTTTTCAGAACCGGTCACTACTGGCACATCAACACGGCGCCCCCATTCAACTAGTTGCGCTACAGCTCCAGCCCGGAAAGTATCCGCAGCTACTAACATAACTTTCTTGCCTTCACTTTTATAACGATAGGCTAACTTGCCGATTGAAGTAGTCTTACCAACACCATTAACACCTACAAAAAGCATAACCGTCAGACTATTCTGATAATTAATTTTTTCGTTATAGTTGCCATCTTTTTCATAAATAGCGACCAATTTTTCAATGATCACTCGTCTCAGTGCCTCCGGTTTTTTGGCGTTTTCTAATTTTGCTTCTTGGCGAAGCTGATCGGTTAGAGTTGTTGCAACCGTCACACCGACATCAGAAAGAATTAGCATCTCCTCTAGCTCTTCAAAGAATTCTTCATCAACACTTCTAAAATTAGCTAAAAAAGCATTCAAACGACTAGCAAAACCTGATCTCGTTTTTTTCAGACTACGGTCATATTTTTCTTGATTACTTTCCTCTATATGATCTTGTGTTTCTACTACTTCTGAAGGATCAGGCTTAACTTCTATAGACTTGTTATCATAATTTGAAACTTTCTCTTGCCCTAATTGCTCTTCAAATGCTGGTTTACCTTGATCATATTCTTCTACTATAGAGTAAGGACTCGTTCCCTCTTCTCCTGTTTGATGATTATCAGTCTCTTTTGTCTCATAATTATGGATTAATATCTTCTCTTCTTGCGTCTGTATATTCCCCATTTCTGAATCATTTATTTCTTTCTGACGTGGGGAAGTTTCACTTTCAAAACCAGCTTCTGAATAACTAGAAGCTTGATCCGGTGTTAATGGTACTTCATTTTCATCCTCTAGTGGTTTAACACTATTTAGCTCACCTTGGCTTTGATCTCTTGTTGGTAATTGTTTTTCTGTTTGGTCATTAGTTACACTAGAATCATCCCTAGTAGTATCATCAGCTAAACTAGCAGGTTCTGAATCATTAGTGTCGTCTTTCATTTCAGTCACATCTGGAAAATCACGTTTTTCTTTCGGCTTCTTTGAACCAAATAATTTATCAAAAAGTCCCATTAGTTTTCCTCGCTTAATATATATTTTTGGACAGCTTCGGCTACACCTGACTGATCATTAGTCAAACTCGTCACTACATCAGCAACTTGTTTTGCATCTGAGGTTCCATTTGCCATAGCCACTCCTAGACCAGCCCATTCCAGCATACTAAGGTCATTAGCCTCATCACCAACAGCCATGACTTCCTGAGCAGCAATACCAAGGTGCTGGCAAAGAAGTTGGAGCCCAAAGGCTTTGTGTACCCCTTTAGGCATGACCTCAAAAATAATGTCGCGTGATTTAAAGGATTCAAAGTCGGCAAATGTTTCCTCTTTGACCCTATTCAACTGAGCATCTAAAAAGTCTGCATCCGTTACCGTTACAATTTTGTTAAAGATAACATCCCTTGGCAAGTCCTCTAAAGAATCTAATTCAACAAATCCCAATAAAGGATTAGCCAAGTGATATTGTGACTTGCGTCCATCTTGGCTAGGAAGGCTGTAAACAATTCCCTCACTTAATATATCTGTTGGCAAGCCTAAAGCGTTCAATTCTTGATAAATAAAAGCAACTTGATTAAAAGTTAAAGAGCTTTTATCTAAAACCTGACCGGTATTTTTTTGAACTAAACCGCCGTTAAAAGTAATACTATACTCATCGTCATTGACCAAATTCAGCTCGGTTAGCAAACTACCGATAGCCGCTAAAGGACGACCCGTCGTAATCACAACTTTTATACCCAATTCTCTCGCACTAGCTAAAGCAGCTTTATTAGCATCACTAACAGTTTTTTCACTATTAAAAAGTGTTCCATCAAGATCCAATGCTAAAATCTTATAAGTCATCTTCTGACACCAACCCTTCTAAATAAGTTAAAACAGCCTGCTCATTGCAATGACCAATAACCTGGTCAGCTAAAGCAATGATTTCTGGTCGAGCATTAGCAGTTGCGACTGCCTGGCCAACATATTCTAACATTTGATAATCATTTAGATTATCTCCAAAGGCAATGACTTCCTCGGCTTTAATATCAAGTGCTTGACACAAGTGAGCAATACCAAACCCCTTATTCACTTCTGCTAAAATAACATCTATAGATTCAAAACCAGTGGTCACAGCTGAAATGTATGGGATTTTCTGATCTAACCAAGCACTGCCATCTAGAACCGTCTCGCCTGTAAATGTTGTTGTGATTTTAAAAATCGAATCGTCATCCATCTCATCAAAATCACTAATTATTTTGATATTTTCATAAAATAAATGCATTCGATTAATGTAATCTTGACTAGCACCTTCTAAAATATAAGAAGCTTTCTGGCCAGAAAAGAGCATTCCCGTTTCAACATAATACGGATTTTCTAGAATCCTTTCAGCAACCTCAACATATTGTTTTTTAGTCATAAAATCGGCAAAAATAACCTGATTCTGGTACTGGACTAGGGAGCCATTTTCCGCAATGAGAGCAATGTCATCCAAGAAATCTGCAAACAGTTGCTCAATTGCTAAAAGAGAGCGGCCACTTGAAACAGCAAAGGTAATCCCCTTAGCTTTTAGCTTGGGAAGTAGTGCTGCTAGTCGTTTCTTATCATAAGTATGCTTTTCAGTTAAAAAGGTGCCATCCATATCTGTAGCAACTAATTTTATCATCTTGTTCACTTTCTCCTTGGCACTATCTTTAATTTAAAAAGCTAAGTTTTTCTGAATCTTTCAATTTAACAGAGACTACTTTTGAAACTCCCGATTCTTGCATCGTAATCCCGTAAATACTATCTGCTGCTGCCATCGTTCCCTTGCGATGGGTAACCACAATAAACTGACTATCCTTGTCAAAACGATTCAAATAGTCACCAAAACGTTTAACGTTAGCCTCATCAAGTGCTGCTTCAACTTCATCAAGAATAACAAAAGGTATTATTTTTACACGGATGATAGCAAAAAGCAGAGCTAGGGCTGAAAGGGCCTTTTCCCCACCAGACATCAAGTTAAGAGACTGGATTTTCTTCCCAGGTGGTTGCACGGAAATATCAATCCCAGCAGTAAGCAAATCTCCATCAGTAAGAATGAGATCTGCAGTACCTCCACCAAACATTTGCTTAAAGGTTGCTTGGAAACTATTTCTAATGGCCTCAAAGGTTACTTTAAAGCGAGCTTTTACTTCTGAATCCATTTGGTGGATAGTATCAAGAAGCATATTTTTAGCCTTGTTAAGATCTTCTTTTTGACCAAGTAAGAATGTTAGACGGTCTGAAACTTCTTCGTACTGCGCAATAGCATCGCTATTAACTGGGCCCAGGGCTTTAATTTGGCGACGAAGTTTAGAAAGCTTGTCTTTTGCTTGAGCCAAATCCTCTACCTGATGACTTTTAGCTTGAGCCTCTTCAAAGCTAAGTTGGAACTCTTCTGATAAGACTTTTGCATGAGTACGCAAGCGTCCTGAGACTTGTTCTTGTTCAGCTTCCAACCGACTCTGTTGCCGAATGTATACTTCACTTTGAGACTGTTCTTGCTGAAGTTTAACTTCTAATTCTTCCAGCTGTGCTTGATAATCCTCTGTTTCAAAGCGCAGACCTACCAATTTTTGTTCAACCTGGGCCTTGCGCTCTGCAATTTCCAATAAATCTTCTTCCAAAGAGGGTAGACGGTCAATGTCTTCTTCTGAAATATGGTTTGACAATAAGTCTTTTAGTTGGGCCACTTTTTCTTCTTTTGTCTGTCGTTCTTTTTCTAATCTATCGAGGTTACTCTCTTCAAAACGCTTTTCATTAGCCAAGTCTCTTTGGCTTAACCGAGCTTGGGCAAGTTCTTCTGTTAAGGTAGCTTTTTTCTGATTAATTGAATCTTTATTATTCTTAATATTCTCAATTTCCTGACTTAAGCTATATTTCCTTTGGTTAATCTCTTCAAGTTCTTGATCTAAGTGCCTTTTCTCAGTTTGGAAATCACGTTTGCTATTTTGAGACTGCATCTTAGTCATATTTGCTAAAATCTCTTGTGAATCAGCTAGACGTTCTTGCAATTGATTTGCCTTAAAGGATAATTCTTGCTCCTCTAGACGAGCTCTTTCTCCTGAATCTTTTAGTTCTAGGAGCTGACTTTCTACTGCTTGTAGGCTTGTTTGAATATGTGCGACTGCCTTTTCTTGCTCAAGAAGGTGCTGGTTTAACTCCCTTAAACTGGCTTGAAGACTATCCATTTCTGGTTTTATAAAGGTGGTATTCGTTTGACGATTAGCGCCTCCTGCGAATGAGCCTCCTGGCCTCAACTCGGTTCCATCAAGTGTCACGATACGAACCTTGTATTGCAAAATCTTAGCCGCTTTGTTGGCATTGTCAATAGAATCAAAGATTAGAGTGGTATTCAATAAATTTTTAAAGATAACAGCTAAGTGAGCATCATAAGAGACTAATGATTCTGCACTACCAAGGAAACCTGGGCTAGATTGCACTTGTCTTTCCTGACTTTCAGACAAGTAACGAGGTTTTAGGGTAGTAAGTGGCAAAAAGGTTGCTCGTCCTTGTTTTGTCCGTTTCAAAAAAGCAATGGCTTCTTTAGCGGCAACTTCATTTTCAACAATAATATTTTGACTGCTTGCACCTAAAGCAATCTCTAAGGCTGTTTGGTATTTCCTGTCAAAACTTAAATGTTCACTGACAGCTCCTAAAATACCTGATAACTGATTACTGGCTTGTAAAACTGCACGAACCCCTGCATAAAATTGACTGTGATTCTTTTGAATGGCTTCTAAACTATTCAATCTAGCTTCTTTAGCTTTTTTCTGATCCAACAAGTCAAAAAGCTTTCCTTGTTCTTCTTGATAGCTTTTCTTTTGATCTTGTAGTTGACTCGTCTTAGCTTGGTAGTCTCTCAATAGTTCTTGAAGCTTTTGGGAACATTCAGCGTAAGTTACTAATAACGCTTGGTGTTCTTTTTCTAATGCAACAACCTGTTTTTCTTGTTCAGAAAAAGCCTTAAGCTGGTCTTCTTGTTCCTGAGTATCCTTTTCAATTTCAGAAGTCAACAAAGTTAGTTGATTGGATAAACTTGCTTCTCTTTGCATCAGAGCTAAATAATCTTCTCTTAGTTTTTCAATCAATTGGTCGGGATCGCCTGAAAAGCGTTGCAAGTTCTCTTGAAGTTCTTCCAAAGCCATTGTATTCTCATGGCTACTGATTGCCAACTGCTCTAAAAGCTCATACTTTTGCTTCTCAGCTTCTTTTAATATCCTTATCTCGGCTTCTAGCTCAGCGATTTGGTTGTTTGCTTCTGCTTTTTTTTCATTTTTCTGACTTGTTTCTAGTTTGATGAGGTCAATCTGTTTTTCAAGGTCAGCCAAAGCCCGGGTTAATTCTAATAGCTCTGCCTGCTTACTTTCAGTTTCGCGGTTCAGAGCTTGTCGTTTTTCTTTGAGTTTTTGGTTTTTTGCTTCCAGCAATTCCCGATGCTGATGATATTCTTTTAACTCTTCTTGAAGTTCTTCAAATGAGGTTTGAAGCTGGCCGAGTTGCTTTTTATCTTTTCTGACATCTTCCACTAAGATTGACAGATGCAAGTCTTGACGTTCTCCTTCAAGTTGATTATACTCTCGTGCTACTGTCGCCTGCTTTTCTAAGGGACCTACTTGAGTTTCTAATTCATAAATAATATCATCTAAACGATCCAAATTATCCTGAGTTTGAGTCAGTTTACTTTGTGTTTCTTTTTTTCGTGTTTTATATTTGAGTACTCCGGCTGCTTCTTCAAAGATTGTCCTTCTTTCTTCTGGTTTGCTGTTAAAAATTTCTTCAACACGCCCTTGAGAAATGATTGAGAAAGAATCTCGCCCTAATCCAGTATCCATAAATAAATCATGAATGTCTCGCAAACGAACTTTTTTACCATCAATGAGGTAATCACTGTCTCCATTTCGATAAATGTGTCGTTCTACACGAATTTCTTTACCAGCAGCTTTAATAAACTCGTCTGAGTTGTCTAAAACAATGGCTACTTCTGCAAAATTAAGAGCATTACGGCTCTCAGTTCCCGCAAAAATAATATCAGGCATCTTACCGCCCCGCAAGCTTTTTGCACTAGACTCACCCAAAGCCCAACGTAAACTTTCTGTGATATTTGATTTACCTGACCCATTAGGACCAACAACCGCAGTAACACCTTTTTCAAATTCGATTTTGGTTTTATCCGCAAACGATTTGAAGCCCTGCATTTCAATCTTTTTTAAAAACATTTATTCCTCACTTAAGTGTTCAAGGGCTTTTTTTGCAGCATTTTGTTCAGCAATCTTTTTTGATTTACCAATTCCTCTGCTGATAACTTCTTGATTAACCAAGATAGCAACCTCGAATTGTTTAGCATGTGCTGGGCCACTTTCTTTAACGACTTGGTAGTCAATTTGGACATCACCTTTTGCCTGCAAAACTTCTTGAAGGCCTGTTTTGTAGTCTTTGACTTTCTCAAAATTACCTTTTTCAACCTGCGAAATCATGACTTGATTAAGAAAAAGTCGGACTTCTTCAATTCCCTTATCTAATAGCAGTGCACCTAAAAAAGCTTCAAATAGGTCTCCTAGGATAGTATCACGATTGCGACCTCCTGATTTCTCCTCACCTTTTCCCAACTTAATATAGGTATCAAAAGAACAAAAGCGAGAAAAACCTGCTAAACTTTCTTCACGAACAATCATTGACCGTAACTTTGAAAGATCACCTTCAGGCTTATGTGGGTACTTTTTAAATAAATATTCTGAAATAATCAGTTGCAGAACGGCGTCTCCTAAAAATTCCAAACGTTCATTATGTGAAATGTTTAGGAGACGATGCTCATTTGCATAGGAAGTATGGGTAAAAGCTGTTTCAAGTAAGTCCTGATCATTAAATACAATATTAAAAGTCTCCTTGAGTAAGGCTTTAAGTTTTTTCATGATTTCTCCTTTTCAGTTAACTGCACATAGACATTCCTATTATAACAAAAAAAGCTGTGGGGTGCTTGTCCCACTAGCTTTTTTCCTCCTCAACTCATTGTGACTATATATCTGTTAAGGAACAAGCACTATCTGGCGATGTATCATATACTTTAAAGTCAGTTCCTACTGCTAAATCCACCATCGCTAATTGATTTTCCATTGTCATATGAGCTAATTCTTTTATATTATTTTCCTTACTCAAGTGCCCAAGGAAAATTTTCTTAGTCTTATAACCTATACTGCGAATCATTGCACCAGCACCATCTTCATTTGACAAGTGGCCCTTATCAGATAAAATCCGCTGTTTTAAACTCCATGGATAAGATCCGGATCTTAAAATCTCAATATCATGATTTGATTCAATCAAATAAGCATCTGCATTATCAATAATACCAGACATACGATCACTCACATACCCAGTATCTGTTAACATAACGAATGATTTATTATCTTTCATAAACCGGTAAAATTGAGGATCTGCCGCATCATGACTGACACCAAAACTTTCAATATCAAGGTCTCCAAACGTCATGACCTTATCACGGTCAAAAATATATTTTTGGTTAGTATCAATTTTTCCAATCATATTTCTATCATCAATAATCTGCCACGTTTTTTGGTTAGCATAAATATCAAGATGATACTTACGAGCAAGAACACCGACTCCTTTTATATGATCAGAATGTTCATGTGTAATTAATATAGCATCTAAATCTTCTGGCTTCCGATCTATTTCTGCTAAGAGACTGATAATTTTTTTACCAGTCAATCCCGCATCAACAAGTATGCGTTTTTTAGGGGTTTCTAAATAGAAACTATTACCAGTAGACCCCGATGCTAAAATACTATATTTAAATCCTTCTTGCTCTAGCATTTAATCAATATCGTCCTCCCATTCATCAACATCATCCGACATCACATCTTTGTCATAAGGAAGAACAATTGTAAAGGTCGAACCTTTACCGTAATCACTTTTAGCCCAAATAAAGCCCTTATGTTGTTTGACAATCTCTTTTGCAATAGCTAATCCTAGCCCTGTTCCACCCTGTGCCCGGCTACGTGCTTTATCAACACGATAGAAACGGTCGAAAATTAAAGGGAGATCTTTTTTGGGAATTCCTAAACCTTGGTCAGAAATGGAAATAATTAGCTGGCTATCAGTAGTTTTCATTTTAACTCGAATTTTACCACCATCAGGAGAATATTTAATCGCATTATTTAAAATATTTTCAATGACCTGGGTCATCTTATCATTATCAATTTCTAACCAAATTGACTTTATAGGATAATCACGGATTATCTCATATGTTTTACCAGCAACCGTATTTTGATTGCGAACCAAATCGAAGCGATTTAAGATCGAGGTCATAAAAGCTGTAAAATTAGTCATTTCAACAGCTAGCGCTGTCACTTGATTATCTATTCGTGATAGATTCAAAAGATCAGAAATCATCCGCATCATTCGATTAGTTTCATCAAGTGAAACTTTAATAAAACTTGGAGCAATATCCTCTTTTAAAGCTCCTTCATCAAGTGCTTCTAGATAAGATTTAACCGAAGTCAAAGGAGTTCTTAACTCATGACTAACATTGGAAACAAACAGACGACGCTCTCTTTCTTCTTTTTCTTGTTCAGTGGTGTCGTGCAATACGACAACCAAACCTGAAATAAAGCCACTTTCACGTCTATTCAATGCGAAGCGCAAGCGCAATGTGATAAATTCACCTGTCTCATCACGCCGATTTATGGTAACAATTGGTGTTTGAGACACTAATTCTCTATAAGTATAAGGGGATTCACTCCCCAAAAGATCAGTTATATTCTTTGTGAGGGCCTCCTCACGACTGATATTCATCTGTTTTTGTGCTGTTTCATTAATCATCATAATCTGACCAGTTCGGTCAGTCGCTAAAACACCATCACTCATATATGCCAAAATGCTAGCCAGACGATTCTTCTCCTGGGCTAAATTTTCATGGGTGAGGCGAAAAACATCTGATAGGTCGTTAAGTTGTTCTGATAGGTCAATGAGTTCAATGTCTGCTTTGCTATTAATATCATCAGTATAACGACCATTAATCAAATCACGAATTTTGTGACTCATTTGTCTGATAATTTTAGCATTACGATAATCGCGAACAGCTAAATAAATAAAATAGATAGCAACAAAAACCAATAAGAAGAGTATTGCTAATTCAAATAAAGATAAATTTCCAACGATGTCTCTAGTCATGCTGTTTCATATAATAACCAACGCCACGTCTTGTCAAAATATATTCAGGACGGCTTGGTGTGTCTTCAATTTTTTCTCTCAAACGTCGTACGGTAACATCAACAGTTCTCACATCACCAAAATAATCATAGCCCCAGACGGTTTCTAATAAATGTTCACGGGTCATAACTTGCCCGATATGATTAGCTAAATGATGTAATAATTCAAATTCGCGATGTGTCAGTTCAACTTCCTTGCCATATTTTTTAGCCAAGAAAGCATCTGGTAGAATCTGGAGATTACCGATAGTTAATTCTTGATTGCCTGAAGAAGCATTTTCTTCAGCAACAGCTGTTTCAATTGTCTCAGTACGTCGTAAATGAGCCTTTACACGCGCTAGGAGCTCACGATTTGAAAAAGGTTTTGTCACATAATCATCCGCACCGATTTCTAAGCCAATAACCTTATCAAATTCACTATCTTTTGCAGAAAGCATAATAATAGGGATATGACTGGTTTTTCGGATTTCTTTTGCAACTTCAAGACCATCCATCTCTGGTAACATTAAATCCAAAATAACCAAATCAGGTTTATCTTCTTCGAAGATTGTAATGGCTTCTCGACCATCAAAAGCCGTCATAATATCATAACCTTCTTTGGTCAAATTAAACTTTATAATATCTGAAATAGGTTTTTCATCGTCTACAATGAGGATTTTTTTCATTAATTTATATTCTCCTATTTATTTTTTAGTAATAAGGCTAAGACCTCAAAAAATAATTGTGTATATACTCTTCCTATACTAATGTCTCTATGATTATATCAAATTTTATCGGCAAAAGACAATGCAAGCTATTATTTAGGTGATTTTCTTCACGATACTCTAAATATTCTGAAAATATTGACAAAGGGATTTTCCTATGATAAAATAATTCCACTATTCATATGTTAGATTTTCTAACATTTATTATAAAGGAGAATCTTATGGCACTCATTGAATTTAAAAACGTTAATAAGCATTATGGGGATTTCCACGCCTTAAAAAACATTAATTTAACTATCGACAAAGGACAAGTTGTCGTTTTATTAGGCCCATCTGGTTCTGGAAAGTCTACCCTTATTCGTACCATTAATGGTTTAGAAAAGATTGAAAATGGTAGCTTGATTGTTAATGAGCACCAAATTGTTAATAGTTCCGCCAAAGATTTAGTAACCCTACGTAAAGAAGTTGGAATGGTATTTCAACACTTTAATCTTTATCCTCATAAAACTGTGTTAGAAAATGTTACTTTAGCTCCTATCAAAGTTCTAGGACAGTCTAAAGCTGAAGCTGAAAAAATAGCTGAAAAATACCTAACCTTTGTTAATATGTGGGATCGTAAAGATTCTTATCCCTCCATGTTGTCAGGTGGTCAAAAGCAAAGAATTGCTATTGCGCGCGGGCTAGCTATGCAACCTGAATTATTACTATTTGATGAACCTACTTCTGCTCTTGATCCTGAAACTATTGGTGATGTTTTAGCAGTCATGCAAAACCTTGCTGCCGATGGCACTAATATGATTGTTGTTACTCACGAAATGGGGTTTGCAAGGGAAGTTGCCGACAGGATTATCTTTATGGCGGACGGTGAAGTGTTAGAGGATACAACAGATGTTGCAGGTTTCTTTGATAATCCTAAAGAACCTCGTGCTAAACAATTTCTAAGTAAAATCATTAACCACACCAGTGAAAAAGTCCAAGCTAAGAAAAAATATCGCCCATAAGGAGGAACCTAGATGACATATATAAAAAAATGGATTCTTTTAAGCCTTTTGGCTTTTTTCTGTCTTTCTCAGTTAACCTTACCAAGTGTCAAAGCTGCTGAGAACAAGTGGGAAAATAACTCTGCTATTAAAAAAATAAAAAAATCAGGTGTTTTGAGAATAGGAGTCAAGCAAGACGTGCCAAATTTTGGTTACTATAGTCCTAACAGTGGTCAATATGAAGGTATGGAAGTTGATATCGCTAGAAAAATCGCTAAATCATTAAAGGTTAAGCCTGTCTTTACTGCTGTAACCGCTCAGACTCGTGAAGCCCTCTTAGACAATGGTCAATTGGATATTATCATCGCTACCTATACCATTACTCCTGAACGACAAGCTAACTACTCCTTCTCTAAACCTTATTACCGCGATGAGATTGGCTTTCTCGTTAATACTTCTCAAAAAATAGCATCAATCAAAGATTTAAACCACGCAACTATCGGTGTTGCACAAGGATCAACTACTAAAGCCGCAATTGAGAAATATGCTAGAAATAAAAAACTTACATTTAAATTTGTTCAGTTAGGATCTTACCCCGAATTAGCCATTTCTCTTTACGCTAAACGGATTAAAGCATTTTCTGTTGATAAATCCATTCTAACGGGCTATGTCAGCAAACAGTCACAAATTTTATCAGATGGTTTTAACCAACAATCTTACGGAATCGCTAGCTCAAAAGCTAATCAAAACTTAACCAAGTATATCAATGAATTAATTACTAAATGGTCAAATGACGGTAGTTTGAAAAAAATCTACCGTAAATACCATTTGAAACCTGCTAAAGCTGAATAAGATGAAAGGAGCTAATCATGACCTATTTACTAACAGTTGAAAGTCCATTTGCTCTTTCAAAATGGCAAGCTTTTTTCGCAAATTTCCCTCTCTTTGCAAAAGCTTTTTTATACACTCTTGGCATGTCGATTGGGGCTTTAATTCTAGCCTTAGTTCTAGGGATTATTTTTGGAGCCTTATCAACTTCCAAGAAAAAAGGCTATCGAACTTGTGCTCGAGTCTATGTTGAACTCTACCAAAACACTCCACTTCTAGTACAACTCGTTTTTGTCTATTACGGGTTAGCAATCATAAGTAATGGTCATATTATGATTTCAAGCTTCTTTACAGCAGTTCTTTGCGTTGGAGTTTACCATGGTGCTTACATTGCTGAAGTTATTCGTTCTGGTATTGAAGCTGTTCCTAAAGGGCAAATTGAAGCTTCTCTTTCACAAGGATTTACCTATGAACAAACGATGAGCTTAATTGTGCTCCCACAGGCGGTGCGGACAATTCTACCACCAATGACTAACCAAGTCGTTAACCTTATCAAAAATACGTCCATTGTGGCCATAATTTCAGGTGCAGATATCATGTTTACTGCTAAAGCATGGGCCTATGAAAGTACTAATTATGTTCCAGCTTTCGCCGGAGCAGCTATCTTATACTTCATTGTGTGCTTCCCACTTGCCAACTGGGCACGTCGAAAAGAAGAAGCAAACAAAAAAACCTATTCAGTCTAAAAAGGAGGAAAGTTCATGTCACAATTATTTACAGCCGCAAACCTTTCCTTTATTTTTCAAGGCCTAGGTCTCACTTTGTATATTTCATTTATTTCCATTGTTTTATCCACCCTTTTTGGTACCATATTAGCCATTATGCGTAACGGAAAAAACAAGTTTGTCAAATTACTAGCCAGTATTTATATCGAATTTGTCCGAAATGTCCCTAACCTCTTGTGGATATTTATCATCTTCTTAGTCTTTCAGATGAAGTCAACACCAGCTGGTATCACTGCTTTTACTGTATTTACCTCAGCGGCGCTAGCAGAAATCATTCGTGGAGGTTTGAATGGTGTAGATAACGGTCAGACAGAGGCTGGTCTAGCCCAAGGCTTAAGTCCTAGTCAAGTCTTTCTACTAATTGTTTTCCCCCAAGCTTACCGAAAAATGTTACCTGCCATCATTTCTCAGTTTGTAACAGTTATTAAGGATACCTCCTTACTTTATTCTGTTATTGCTATTCAAGAGCTTTTTGGTAAGAGTCAAATATTAATGGGAAACTATTTTCAAGCTGACCAAGTTTTTGCCCTTTACGCTTTAATCACCCTTATTTATTTTGTTATTAACTTTACCATTTCAAGTCTATCAAGACGTTTAGCAAAAAAATGGGCAAAGGCTAATTAAGGCTGTATTGACACATTCAGTAGAAGGTTATATCAAAAGAGAAACTGAAAATCAGTTTCTCTTTTCTTTTTTAGCAAACAAGAGGTTAAACCATCTCAAAAAACGTACTTTCCAACAAAAGTAGAAACATCTTTTTTTAACATGCCTATAACTAGATAATCCTTTTCTGGCAAAAGCTCCCTTATGATTAAAATAGGATAACTCAAAATCGTTAATCTGGCCTTGTGACCATTTTTTTACGATATGTTTTGGTGAACGATACTCTTTCAAAACCTCTCGTCTAAATAAGGGATCATGTCTCCTAACAGGATCAACATCTAAATCCCAATGTCGTGGACCAGCTGTTCCATAATTAAAACTAGCTCCATTAACAATCCCAGTCTCTGTTATGACTTCTGCGTCAAGTTCGTTTAAAAAACGGCCATTACTTGCTAAGATAAATTCGGTGTGAAACCCCATCAATATCTTGATATTATGAGAAGCTTGATTGTCTGGAAAGCAAATCTGATTACCCGTCATCTTCAACTTATTATGTAGGCGCGACGATTCAGACAGTGAATAGTCGGCAACATTTCGCCAAAAGGAAGGCCCCTTTTTGTGGCTTAAATAGTTTGCTAAAGCCTGACCATCTGTTTGCTGGTATTTTCGATAATGGTGACGAACATACTGCGCTTGCTGGCTCGAAATGACATAGCGAAATTGATGAATCCTTTTTTCTAATTTTCCCTCTTGGCAAAGCTTATCACCAGGGAATGATTTATCAACTAGGGTAGCCAAACTTGACCAAAAACAATCATCTGGACTCAAAGAGGGGTGGAAATGGCTTAATAAATGTCTTGTTTCATTAAGACTCCCACTTAAGTCACTTGGCATGGCAACCATGTCTAATAGTATTTTTAATAAAACCCTACCTTCTAGAGTCTCACTGCTATAAGCCCAAAAACGTCTAAAAAGAGAGGAGCCAACACGGTAGTCTATATCACCATGTAAAGCAACTTCCCTTAAAATTTCTATTGGCCATCCCAAATAGTATAATTGTTTGATTGTCACATACTTTTCGTGAAGGTCTACCTTCATTTGCCCCTCCTTTTAAAAAGCTTTTTACTATTATATCCCAAATGAATAAATTTCTCTTTCTTTTGATATTAAAAAACTAGGTCACGTGTGACCTAGTCTTACTCTTAAATTAATTACATTGTAGATAGAACAAACTGATATAAAACTGCCCCTAAAGAACCACCTAAAATAGGAGCAACAACTGGAATCCACGCATAAGACCAATCTGACTCACCCTTATTTGGAATTGGCAAGAGAGCATGTATTAAGCGTGGACCTAAGTCACGAGCTGGATTTATAGCATAACCCGTTGTGCCACCAAGTCCAAAACCAACAGCCATAACCACTAAACCAACAATCAGTGGACCAAAACCAGCGGATAGTTTATTAGGGCCTAAAGACATAACTGTCATAACAAGAACTGCTGTACCAATAGCTTCACCTAAAAAATTAGACCATGTGTGACGAATGGCAGGAGCAGTTGAGAAACAGCCTAGAATTGTTGCTGAATCTTTAGTTTCTTGCCAATGAGGATAGTAATGCAAATAAACTAGGGTTGCTCCAAGCATCGCACCTAACATCTGGGCTACAATATAAGGAAGTACATGCACCCATGGGAAGGCACCTGTTAAAGCTAGTGCAAGAGTTACTGCTGGATTTAAGTGAGCTCCACTTAAAAAGCCAACCATATAAACTGGGACAGCAACTGCTAGTCCCCAACCAAGAGTAATGGCAATCCAGCCACTTCCTTCTGCTTTAGTATTTTTTAAACAGACAGCTGCCACAACACCATCACCTAATAATACTAGAATCAGAGTTCCTAATAATTCACCAATAAATGACATTCTCCAAACCTCATTTCTTTATTTCTAATTCTGATAATTGTTGCAAAATAGCTTCCTTATCAACACCAGCTTGAATTAAGGCAGCTGCCGTATAGGCTCCCTCAACGATAGGTACTTGCATAATTGATAATTCTTTATCTGTAAAGTCGGCTACCATTTCCAAATTCATACGGGCTGACCCTAAATCGAAAAAGGCTAGTAACTGACTCTTAGGATTTTGATCAACTACCATCTGAACTTGATCAAAACTGGTACCAATCCCACCATCTTCATGTCCCCCAACGCTGGTAATAGCGACATCTTTTGCAACTTCCGCCAGTAAATCCGTGATTCCTGAAGCAATGCCTTTTGAATGTGAAACAATAACAATACCTAACTCTGACATTAGATCACCTCTGCTTCCAACATAGCTTCAAATAAAAGGCCAGATGAATAAGAACCAGGATCAATATGGCCAATGGAGCGTTCGCCCACATAAGATGCCCGACCCTTAGTCGCAGCAATATCTTTGGTTGCTTCTACTGCAGACCAAATAACCTCTTTAGTCAATTGATTTTTCTTAAGAGCTTCGATGACCGCAATCCAAACATCAACCATTGTTTTCTCACCTTTTTCAGCTTTGCCACGTTTTTGAATCATAGCTAATCCTTCTGTTAGTAAGTCAACAACAGACACATCTTCTGCCAGCTTAGCCATTCCCATAAAAGCCGACCCGTAAAGTGGCCCTGAAGCTCCTCCTACTTTACTAACCAGTTGCATGGCAACAACTTTATAAACATCAGAAGCCTTATCAAAGTCTTTACCATTAAGATTTTCCATAACAGCCGCCATACCACGCGCCATATTACCACCGTGGTCACCGTCTCCAATAGGTGTATCTAACTCACTAAGATAATCTTTTTTAGCCTTTATTTTTTCGTCAAATAGGCGCATCCATTCTAAAACTTTTTGATAATCCATAAAACCTCCTTTTACCAAGCTGGTGTAGTAACTTTAGCAGTTAAGGCTTCTAACCATTGGTCTGATTCAATTTTTATAAGAGTCAATGATAGACCAGCCATGTCCAAGCTCGTCATATAATCACCTAACTTTTTATAAACCACATTGATGCCATATTCAGCCATTAATTTAGCGACGTCATTGGCAAATACATATTGTTCCATAAGGGGTGTGCTACCCAAACCATTGATAAGAAGACCATAGTTTTGTCCTGATTCAAGTTGGAAAGCATCTGCTAACTTGGAAACCAGTTCTTTAGCTAATTCAGAAGAAACTTTCATTTTTTCCTTTTTGTAACCAGGTTCACCGTGGATACCAACACCGTATTCAAACTCATCATCTTCTAGCACAAATCCTGGTTTGCCAACTTCTGGCACTGTTGCTCCTGACAATGCTAAACCAATTGTCTTGATATTTGGTACTAATGCATCAGCTATTTGTTTGATGTCTTCCAATGATTTTCCTTGATGCGCAGCATATCCTAAAATTTTATGCACTAAAATGGTTCCTGCTACACCACGTTTACCTTGTGTGTAGAGACTATTTTCAACCGCAATATCATCATCAACTACAACACTCGCTACTGAGATTCCTTCCATCTCAGCCATTTCTTGCGCCATTTCAAAATTCATAATATCGCCAGAATAATTTTTTATTACCATAAAGACGCCAGCACCTTCATCAGCGGCTTTAATAGCCTCCAAAATTTGATCAGGTGTTGGCGATGTGAAGACGGCGCCACAAATTGCAGCTGAAAGCATCCCTTCTCCGACAAAGCCAGCATGAGAAGGTTCATGGCCAGAACCTCCACCGGAGATAATAGCAACCTTACCAGTTTTTTCGGCTTTACGAACAATAACATCATAACCTTCCACTCGTTCTACTAAATCAGAATGGATGAAGGCAAAACCATCAAGCATATCTTGCACAATAGCTTCTGGTTGATTCATAATTTTTTTCATTCGGGTTTCCTCCCATAAAATATTTTTTTGTTTACGCTTTCATTTTATCTAAAAATAAAAACTTATGTAAGGGACAAAATCAAGAATTTGTCCTTATACTTTCTTCATTTCTTTTGATAAAGTATAATGAGATTAAGACATTCTGTTTAAGGAGGCTAAAAGTGGCAACATCACTAATTACAAAAAAGAAAATTGCCAAGGCTTTTAAAAAAGAACTAGCCTATAAACCTTTTGATAAAATTTCTGTCGTTGACATCATGGATCAAGCTGGCATTCGTAGGCAGACCTTCTATAATCATTTTCTTGATAAATATGAACTCTTAGACTGGATTTTTGAAACCGAGCTACAAGAGCAGGTGACCAATAACCTCAATTACATTACTGGCTTTCAACTGTTAGATGAGTTACTCTTTTACTTTGGCAATAACAAAACATTTTATGCTCAGCTTTTTGCTATTAAAGACCAGAACGATTTTTATAGCTATTTTGGTGACTATTGCTTGGTTTTATTAGAAAAAATTATCGCTGAACAAGAACTTAAAACAAAACTTAATCTGGAAGCCGATTATCGCTCTTTTCTCAAAACTTATCATTCAAGAGCATTGGCGGACATGATTAGAGCATTTGTAACCGACAAGCAAATGCAGCCACAAACCGATTTAATTAAAAAAACGATTCTCGCTAGTATGACGGAAGGGTAGGAAACAAGATGGTTACGATTTCAAATCATAAATATATGATGATTGATCACTATATCAAAGGAATGCTTTTAGCACATCCTCACCTCGCTAAAGTACCTAAAAAACCGATTATCTATAATAAGGAGCACCAGTCAGAGCTCATTCCAATCCTGTCTGGAGGAGGCTCGGGACATGAACCAGCACATATCGGCTTTATTGGCGATGGCATGTTAACAGCAGCTGTCTATGGCGACCTTTTCACTCCTCCCAGTTCTGAGCAAATCTTAGAAGCTCTGCGATTCCTTAACAAGGGAAAGGGAGTCTTTGTTATTATTAAAAATTTCGAAGCTGACATCCGAGAATTTAGTAAGGCCATTCACCAAGCACGGCTTGAAGGAATTCCCGTTAGATACATTATTTCTCACGATGATATCTCCGTTGAACCTAAAAAAATTTTTCAGATGCGTCACCGAGGATTAGCAGGAACAATTCTATTACATAAAATTTTGGGACAAGCTGCGCGTCAAGGGGCAGGGCTAAAAGAGCTTGAGCAAATCGGGTTTCATCTTGCCACTGAGATAGCAACTATTGGCTTTGCAACCAAATCACCCACCTTCCCAAATGCTGCGCTACCACTTTTTGAATTACCTAAAGGTCATATCTCTTTTGGTATTGGAATTCACGGAGAAGAAGGCTATCGGACCGTTCCATTTACTTCCTCTGAACATTTAGCAGTCGAAATAGTCAATAAATTACAGATAAAATTCCATTGGCAAGAAGATGAGAAATTTATCTTGTTAGCCAATAATTTAGGAACAACAACAGAATTAGAACAAGGTATATTTCTAAACGACCTAGGACAATTGTTAGAACTTGAAGGATTAGATATAGCTTATCTCAAAAACGGTAAATACATGACCAGCCTTGATATGGCAGGAATTTCAGTGACCCTAGCTCGCCTAAAAGATCCCATCTGGCTAGACTACCTTAAGGCACCCACCAATGCCTTTGCTTGGTAAATTAATTGTAATATAGCACCGCATCCCAAAATTTGGGGGACAAATAAAACACTCCTGTTACTATCTAGTCAACTAGACTCAGGAGTGTTTTATTTATAGTACAAAAGTATACTCAATAAAAACAGAGTTAACTTGGAGTGAAGTGAAAAAGACTTACTAATCAGAAATCGTTAAGACCCTGCACTTTCATAAGCATCTATTCCTAAGTTCCAAAGTTTTGTTGAGAGTGCAAAAACAAGTAAGGATATTAATACCACTCCTCCTACATTAAATAAGCCGTTTTCCCCCGTTAAAAAATAGGATGCAGGGTAATAGGCAGCAAAGGCAAAAGGAATAATAAAGCTAATCACCCATTTTAGAAATGAATGATAAATTGATATTGGGTATTTGGCAAAATCATTGAACATATAAAAAATATAAGTAATAGCCCCAGACTGCTTCGTCCAAAAAGAGATGCTTGCCGTAGCAATCTTTAACGATGTATAAATCAATGTAGCAAAAGGAATAATCAAGATAAAAAGGACCACTTTTGGAATAGACCAAGCAATCGTGCCAAAACTCGTTACTAGTAAGAGTGTTCCTACTAGCAATTCCCCTAAGGCATCTACTTGGAATGTTTCGACCATGACATGAAAGAGGGGACTAATCGGTCTAGTCAAATATTTATCAAATTCTCCCTTTAGTACAAGCCTCTGACCTAAAGCCCAGAGATTATCGAAAAAGAGATGGTCAATCCCTTTTGGAATTAGAGAAAATCCATAGATAAAGGTAATCTGCTCAAAAGTCCAGCCTGCTAAGGAGGGAATATGTTGAAAAAGGACATTTAAAAAGAGTAGATTAAGCCCTTGGGTTAGAAAAACTCCCAACACACCCACAACAAAATCAACTTTATATTCTAGAATTTGCTTGAGGTATTGCTTGATAAAAATAACATGCATCCGTCCTAATTTTTGCATCCTAACCCCCTTGAATTGTTAAATGATATTGCACTTTCTTCCATATTAATTGAGATAGGCTCACCATCACAATTAACCAAAAGACTTGTAATAGTATTGCTCCTACTGTCTGATTAACTGTGTATTTCCCAAGCAGAATCATCACCGGAGTATAAACTAAAGATGAAAAAGGCAGGTAACTAAGAATATCGGCTATTAATTTTGGAAAGAAGACTAGGGGTATGAGACTCCCTGACAAAAAAGCAAGAATCGAATTCTTCAATAGATTAGAACCCCAGAGATTTTTGAAGACAAATGCTGAAAAACCAAAACATATATTGAAATAAAAATTAATTAAAAAAGCCAATAAAATACTGAGTACATAGCTGAAAATTGTATAAAGCAGGTATAAGTAAGGTACCCCGGCCATCACTTTTACAATTAAAATTAACACTAAGAATGGAATACCAACACTAATAAAAATAATCCAGCGAGAACCAATCTCCATAAACAAATAGGAAGTAGCAAAATGTACAGGCCGAAGCAGTCGCATAATAATTGAGCCATCTTTGACCTCTTCCCCAATCATAAATGAGCTGTCTGATTTTGTCAGTAAGGCGGTCACAAAACTCATAATAACATATAAGGTCATATCTGCTAGTGTAAAACCATTAATTAAAGACTGCTGTGAAGACTTAAAGACAGCTTTCCAAAGATAAAAAGCGACAAATGCTCCTATAACATCGCCTATCCGGTATAAAAAGAAATTAACGCGATAAGTAATTAGTTGCTGGATTCCTGAACTGATAAAGGGTTTATAACGTCTCCAAAAGCTAAGCATATCAAAGCTCCTTTCGGTAAAAGCGTCGAACGATTTCCTCAATATCAACATCTACCATCTTCAAATCTCTCACTTTAAAATCTAACATAATTTTTTTAATAATCTCAGCTGTTTGAAAAAGAGAACTATCGTAGTGGATATCTAAAATAAGGTCATGGTAAGTCATTTCCCAAGAAGAGATGTTTGCAAACTGCTTGACTAATTCTTCTTGACCAGACTCTAACTCAAAAGAGAGACTCTTCATCTTTCCAAACCTTTGTTTTAACTGATTAACTGAACCATCAAAAATCTCTTGTCCCTTATCAATCATAATAATACGATCACAAAGTTGTTCAATATCGCTTAAATCATGTGTTGTTAATAAAATGGTTGTTTCTTCTTCTTGATTAATCTGAGCAATAGCTTTGCGAATATTATCTTTTACTGAAACATCTAGCCCAATCGTAGGTTCATCTAAAAATAGAACTTTCGGATTGTGTAATAGTGAAGCTGCTATGTCTGCTCGCATTCGTTGTCCAAGTGATAATGTCCGAACAGGATCTTTAATAAACTCATTTAGATCAAGGACTTCATTTAAAAAAGCCATGCGCTTGTTAAAGAGTTGGTCCGGAACATCGTAGATTTCTTTTAAAACCGTGTAAGTTTCTTGTAATGCTAAATCCCACCAAAGCTGAGTCCGTTGCCCAAAAACAACACCAATATCTCTGACGTAATCTTGGCGATTTTCTTGAGGAATCTTTCCATTAATGCGACAATAACCCGAAGTGGGCTTTAAGATTCCTGTCAACATTTTTATCGTTGTTGATTTACCCGCACCATTAGCTCCAATAAAGCCTAAAACCTGCCCTTTAGGAACTTCAAAAGATAAGTCTTTTACTGCTTCAAAAATTTCTAGTTGAGGATGAACAAAAGACTTTAAAGCCCCTTTTAAACCTGGTTCCTTAACAGTTTTAATAAAATTTTTATGAAGGTGTGATACCTCAATCATTGTCATTGTCAAGCCCTACTTCTTTAATTTTCCTAAAATAATAAGTAATTTATTATAACACCCTGACCAATTTTATGCAATCGCTTTCTATAACCATCTCACTTCCTTATAAAAAAACCTCAAAAATTAGATAACTTTCTAACTTTTGAGGGATGTCTATCTAAAAACTGCCTAGTCTATTCCACTACTGGTTTTGATTTACGGGCAATATCAGCCAGAATAGTTTCTACAAATTGGACAACCGTTTCAGTATGTGTGGCTTTGCTTCCATAACGACGAACATTGACTGATTTTTCTTCCATTTCTTTGTCACCAACAATTAATTGGTAAGGAATTTTGCTGGTTTGAGAAGCACGAATCTTGTATTGCATTTTTTCATTTCGATCATCGACGTCCGCACGAACACCTTTGTCGCGTAAGATTTTAGCAACTTCCCAAGCATAATCCACATGAGCTTCATTTGAAATTGGAATCACAGTAACTTGATGAGGTGCTAACCAAGTTGGGAAAGCCCCTTTGTAAGTTTCAATCAAGATGGCAGTAAAACGTTCCATTGTTGAAATGACACCACGATGTATCATAACTGGACGGTGTTCTTCACCATCAGCACCAATATACTTCAAATCAAACCGTTCAGGTAATAAGAAGTCTAACTGAATAGTAGATAAGGTTTCTTCGTTACCAAGTGCTGTTTTCACCTGGATATCAAGTTTCGGACCATAGAAGGCTGCTTCCCCTTCTGCTTCAAAGTAGTCAACACCCATTTCATCAAGGGCTGCTTTAAGCATACTTTGTGCTTTTTCCCACATCTCATCATTATCAAAATATTTTTCTGTATCATTAGGATCACGGTAAGACAAACGGAAACGATAGTCCGTTAAATTAAAGTCTTCATATACATCTATGATTAATTGAAGTGCACGTTGGAATTCTTCCTGGATTTGCTCTGGTGTAACGAATAGATGCCCGTCATTAAGCGTCATTTCACGCACACGTTGCAGTCCTGATAATGCACCTGATTTCTCATAGCGGTGCATCATCCCTAGCTCAGCAATTCGAATTGGCAACTCGCGATAAGAATGAACATGATGCTTGTAAACTTCAATATGATGAGGACAATTCATCGGGCGAAGCACAAACTCTTCACCATCTCCCATATCCATTGTTGGGAACATATCATCACGATAGTGGTCCCAGTGACCAGAAGTTTTATAAAAGTCTACTGATGCCATCGGAGGAGTATAAACATGTTGATAGCCTGAAGCTAGTTCTTTATCAGTGATATAACGCTCAAGCGTACGACGAATAGTTGCCCCATTTGGTAACCAGAATGGAAGGCCTTGACCTACTTCTGGGTTAACCATAAATAAATCAAGTTCTTTACCGAGTTTTCTGTGGTCACGCTCTTTTGCTTCTTCCAAACGTGTTAAGTAGGCTTTAAGGTCTTTCTTATCAAACCAGGCAGTTCCATAAACTCTTTGCATCATAGCGTTGTCACTATTACCACGCCAATATGCTCCGGCAACATTTAAAAGATGGAAGACTTGAATCCGTCCTGTTGATGGAACATGAGGACCACGGCACAAATCCACAAACTCACCTTGACGGTAAATAGTTAAACCGGCAGCATCATCGGAGTGTTCATTAATCAATTCCACTTTATAAGGATCATCTTTAAAGATTTCTAAAGCTTCTTCTTTTGAAACTTCCTCACGAATACATGGATGATTTTCCTTAACAATTTTTTTCATTTCTTCTTCAATACGAGGAAGATCTTCATTAGAAATTTGTCCGGCTTGATTATCGGTATCGTAATAGAAACCATCAGCAATAGCTGGTCCTACACCGAGATGAATATTTGGGAAAAGGCGTTTTGCAGCCTGCGCAAATAAATGAGCAGCTGAATGACGCAAAACACCAAATGCATCTTCATGATCTGGTGTAACAATTTCAATACTGCCATCTTCTTCAAGAGGACGATTTGTATCAATTAACTGACCATTAAATTTTCCTGCCAAAGCTTTCTTAGCCAAAGAATTACTAATGGATTGGGCAACTTCAAATGTTGTGATGCCAGATTCAAACTCACGAACAGCACCATCTGGAAAAGTAATCTTAATCATTTTTCTCTCCTTTATCTTTTCTTCCATAATTTTAAAATAAAAAAGCGCCATCCTAAAAAGGACGTCGCAACGTGGTTCCACCTTCATTTGTGTACGGCAAAAAGCCAGACACCTCTGATTGGTTATAAGGGAACCACCCTTTTATGTTTGCATAAAATCATTGGAAGGAGTATCAGCTTAGGCATCTTGTGCTCTTTTCACCAACCAGCACTCGCTTAGATAGATGTTGCTAAACCAACTTGTCTTCCTTGTTATTATAACAATAATTTCTAAAATTTCAAGAGTGATTGCAAAAATATCTGAGCAACGAAAAATTAAACAAACATCTTTCTCTTTTAGCCAGCAAATAACCTGTAAATTACCTATAATATCCAGAAAACCCACTAATCTAGATGAAGTTTATCTACCACTTCTGTGACTACTCTAAAAAATCACGAATAGCATTAACCATTTTAAGAGGAGCTTTGACTACTTTCGCAGATGTAACTGCTGTAGCTTTAAAAGCTCTTGTTGGTAATTGACTTGCTGACTGAACCAACTTAATTGATTCTCTCTTGCTAGAACCTGTAATCCTCAAACTCAGTTTCTGTTTGTTACGTTCACTTTTGTTAATTAGAGTATCTAGATAAAAAGTATATACGGACTGTCCAAAATGTTCAGACGAAATTTCATAACGCTTTTGATCAAGTAACTCTTGTGACATTTTTGGCGTCTCAAGAATAGCGTCCAAAACAGCGTCTGCCAAATCAGACTCGTGGTAGTATAAGGTACCAAACATTTTGTCGGAAATAAGTTCATCTAAATAGGGATTACCATGAGCAATAATCGGTTTACCACACGCCAAACTTTCAATATAAGTTAACCCCTGAGTCTCACTGGTTGAAGCACTAATAAAGAAGTCACAAGCCTTATAATAATGACCCACCTTATCATGTGGTATCATACCAGTGAAAATAACATTAGCATCAACACCTAAGGTACTTGCCATATCTTTTAAATCTTCTAGATAAGGCCCGTCACCAACAATGAGGAGTTTTACTTTTGAATTACCCGCTAAAATATCGGGCATCTGTTTAATAATAGCTTGAATATTTTTTTCAGAAGAGATTCGAGATAAGCTCAAAAGAATTGTTTCATCTTCTTGAATCTGTAATTGTTCTTTTAAATCTCTAATGTCATCATCTGAAATATCATTACATAGATATTTTTCTAACTCGATCCCAGTAGGAATAACTCGTTTAGGAATAGCAATTTGGTAATCATCAATGAGGTTTGAAACAATGGGACTAGGACAAATCAAGCCATCCACTTCTTTCAGAAAGCTCTTCAATATTGGTTTGACCATACTTGGTCGAATCAGTTTACCATTTGCAATATAAGTCACATAGTCCTCATACTGTGTATGATAGGTATGGATAATTGGAATTCTTAAAGCCTTGGCAACCATTTTACCAAGCAAACCTAAACTGAACTCTGTCTGCGTATGAATGATATCCAAATCATACTGCTTGGCTATCTTATAAGAAGAAATAAGGCCACGATATACTACTCGACGGTCCGTAAAAGACACAAAAGGAACGCTTGGTAGTCTAATAATTGTTGGATCTTCAAAACGCTTAACGTTACGATCAGTCGTCGTAAAGACATAAACTTCATGTCCTTCTTTTTCTAACTCATCCTTTAAAGTTCTAATACTCGTAGCTACACCTGAAACTTGCGGGAAATAGGTATCTGTAAATAGACCAATTCGCATCTTATAACTCCATTACTTTTTGATAAGTGTCTACTAACTCAGCAGCAATTTTTTCCAAACTCCGACTTTCTGCAACTCGGTAACCAGCTTCCACTTTATGGGACTTACCGGAGAATATACGTCTTAACGCCACTTCAAATCCAGGCACATCACTGGCTAATTCAGCACTCTCCTGATTGACCCAGCCCGAATAGACTGGAATATCACGCAAAACAATATTTTGGCGGCTAGCTAAGGCTTCTAAAACAACTATCCCTTCTGTCTCTTCACGACTCGGGAAGAAAAAGGCATCAGCCCCAGTCATAGCTCCCTCATAGACTGGTCCTTTTATATAGCCAGGAAAAATGACATTAGCTGGATGATCTTTTTCAATAATGCGACGCATTTCAGCGGGAATAACCCACTTGTTAGTTTCACCAAACCAAATAAATTGCACATCAGGCATAGCTTTGGCAACCTCAACAAAATCGTCAATTCCTTTGCGTTTGAAAAAGAGCCCTGCACCCATAACAACTTTCTGTCCAGCTTTTAAGTTAAAATATTCCCGAAAAACAGCTTCTTTTTGAGGATCTGCTCCGTACTGTTCTAAATTAATACCATTTGAAATAACATATATTGGTTTTTGAATACCGTAGTTTTCAATTAGCGATTTAGAATAGAGGGTTGGGGTAATAATGGCATCAGCTTTCCGATAAAATAAACAAAGGTAGCGCCTAAATAAGGGTGACACGAAGTTGGAAAAAATAAAGGAATTTCGAAAATCTTCCTCTGTTGAGTGACCATGCATAATCACTTTTTTCCCTTTTTTCTGTGCATTTACCATCAATAGCCAACTAGCTAGCCCGTATGTATTAATATGGACCAAATCATAATCATCTTTTGGATTAGTCGTAAAGGCTTGACCAATTAAGGTTAAAGCTTTTATTTGATGCTTAATAGCGCGGCCGATACCAGATTTTTTTAAGTAATTTTCAGCTTCTAAGTATAGTAAGACTTTCATAGTCTCTATTATAGCTTATTTTAAAGGATTTTTCACTAGGGAGTAAAAAAATCAGCTCTAAGCTGATTTTTTATATTAAATCATAGTATTTTTTCGGGACCCAAGCTGCGATAGAACCTGGCTCAACTATAAAATCAGCCCAGCCATCTTCATCAATAATAATTTCCTCAGAGCAGTGTCCAAGATAATCAACAAAGGTTTGCCCAGCATAAAGTTTCCCCACTTCCATGTGCTTCCACCCACGATCTCCATTAGTCATGACAACTGCTAAACAAGCATTCGTCTCATCATTGCCAAGTTCTGTCCACCCTATGCAATTAGCGTGATCAAAATAGTTCACTTGTTTACCATAGACAAGTTTTTTTCGCAACTGGGCCATTTTGTCAATAAGATCTTTGAAGGCCACCTGTTCACGCTCTCCTTGAACTCCGTAATAATCTCCATAAAAAAGGCACGGCGTTCCTTCTTGCCTTAACATAATAAAACCATAGGCTAGAGGTTTAAACCAATCTTCAACCTGTGATTCTAAAGCCTGACCACTTTGAGTATCATGATTATCAACGAAAGTAATCGCAAATTTTGAATTTGCTTGCATCAAAGTATTATCTAAAAGTGTTGCCATATTGTATTGGTTACCACTCTTACTAGCTTCAAAGAAATTCATATGTAGAGTAACATCAACTAAATCAATCTGCATATCAACTTCTTTTAAATAACGATCAGTTTCATGAGCGCTATTTTTCCAGTATTCACCAAAGATAAATAACTCGGGAGCAATATTCTCACGCACGTAACGAATAAAATGATTCATAAAAGTGGCATCAATATGTTTGATCGCATCTAGACGAAAGCCACTGACTCCAGTTGTTTCAATAAACCAATGTGCCCACTCTCTTAAATGTTCTTGAACTTCAGGGTGCTTGAAATCGATATCACAGAACATAAGATAATCAAAATTGCCTTTTTCATTATCCACTACTTCTTGGTTAGCCCAACCTTTATTATCACCAGTAATCATATAGATTCCAGTTTCATTATTACGAGCATCGTAATCAATCCCTGTAAAATGATACCAATGCCATTTAAAATTATTATACTTATCATTTCGACCTGGGAAATTAAAACCAGTCCAACCTTCTATCTCATAGGGTTCTGAAATGGGTTGTTGACGATTTTCAGGATTCATCTTTAGCACATAAAAGGTTTCCTTTTGATCACCATTAGCTTTATGGTTTAAGACGACGTCAGCAATGGGCATAATTCCAACTTCATTTAGGGAATTAATAAGATCGAGATACTCCTCTTTTGTTCCATATTTTGTAGGAATTGTTCCGTTCTGATCAAATTCGCCAAGGTCAAATAAATCATAAATACCATAACCAACATCATTACTACCCGTCCCTTTAAAGGCAGGGGGTAACCACATTTTTGTTATCCCCAATTTTTGCATGTCTGGAATAGAAGACTGAAGCCTTTTCCAATGATGATGATCATCTGGTAAATACCATTCAAAGGCCTGAAATAATAATTCATTTGTCATTGGTTCTCCCTCCTATAAAAAAACTGCCAACAAGTGGCAGTATCTTTATTTCGTTGTGCCACGACGTTTAATGCCATGATTTAACAAAATTTCTTTTTCTTCTAAATCTTCTTTATTCATGATTTTGGTTAACATACGCATGCTTACAGCACCTAAATCATACACAGGTTGACTAATTGAACTTAAGTTTGGACGAGTATATTCTACTACTGGTGAGTCATTACTTGTAATAATTTCAAAGTCTTCTGGCACACTCTTGCCTGCTGCAAAGAGACCATTTAATAAGCCCGCTGCTAGTTCATCTTCCCCTACATAAGCAGCTGTTGCCCCGGAGTTGATAACGCGTTGCGCTAACTCAAAACCATCTTTATAAGAATAGTTTGCTTCAAAAACAAGGCCTTCTTTATAGTCCAATTTATTTTGTTTCAAGCCTTCTTTATAACCAGAAAGTCTTACTTTACCATTGATTTCATCAATTAATGGTCCTGATACAAAAGCGATGTTTTGATGTTTTTCTGCTAAAATATCAACTACCTCAGAAACAGCTGCTTTATAATCAATATTAACACTTGGCAATTGATGTTCTAAATCAACCGTTCCAGCTAATACAATTGGAGTTCTAGACCGTGAAAATTCTGCACGAATTTTCTCAGTTAAATGATGCCCCATAAAAATAATCCCATCAACTTGCTTAGCAAACAAAGTATTAACAACATTTACTTCTTTATCGTCGTCTTCATCACTTGAAGCTAAAACGATATTATATTTGTACATTGCTGCAATATCGTCAATTCCCTTAGCAAGGATTGAAAAGTAGGCGTTAGCAATATTAGGAATAACAACTCCAACTGTTGTCGTTTTTTTACTTGCAAGACCACGAGCGACTGCATTAGGTCGATAATCCAAACGATCAATAACTTCTAATACTTTCTTACGTGTATTTTCTTTAACATTTTTATTTCCATTCACAACACGGCTAACAGTTGCCATTGAAACACCAGCTTCACGAGCAACATCGTAAATCGTGATAGTATCATCTGTGTTCATTCTTTATCTTCCTTTCTAATTTTGAAAATGACGCTTCCAAAGTCATTTTAGCATGAATTGAAACCACTTTCAAGTCTTAACTGCTCATTTTTGAAAACTTTTTCAACAATTAAAAGAAAACTTGATTTTTTAAGGATTTTTTGGAAAAATAGTAGCAGAAAGAAGGTATTGTCATGACAAAAATTACTCAAATACAAGATTTTTTGAAGTCACAAGAAGCACAGTTAGCAATCTTTTCTGATCCTGTTACAGTTAACTATCTAACTGGTTTTGCTTGTGACCCTCATGAGCGACAAATGTTCCTCTTTATTTATGATCAGATAGCGCCGGTTCTTTTTGTTCCAGCATTGGAGGTAGCTCGCGCTCAAAAACGTGTTTCCTTCCCTGTTTTTGGCTATATAGATTCTGAAAACCCCTGGGAAAAAATCACATCTGTACTCCCAAATAAAAAAGCCAAACGTATCTATGCTGAATTCGACCACCTCAATGTCAGCAAATTCCAAGGCTTACAAAGTATATTTAGCGGGCACTTTGACAATTTAACACCCTTTATTCAAAATATGCGTCTCATCAAATCCAGTGACGAAATTGATAAGATGATGATTGCTGGGGAATTCGCTGACAAGGCTGTACAAACTGGTTTTGAAAACATCTCTTTGGAAGCAACCGAAACAGACATTATTGCTCAAATTGAATTTGAAATGAAAAAACAAGGTATCAGTAAGATGAGTTTTGAAACCATGGTCTTAACTGGTGACAATGCAGCAAATCCACACGGTATTCCTGGTACCAATAAAATTGAAAACAATGCCTTACTTCTCTTTGATTTAGGTGTTGAAACACTTGGCTACACTAGTGACATGACAAGAACTGTTGCCGTTGGAAAACCTGATCAATTTAAAATTGATATCTACAATCTTTGCTTAGAAGCTCAACTCACAGCCCAAGAATTCGTCAAGCCAGGAGTGACTGCCGCAGAAGTTGACGCTGCTGCTCGTTCCGTTATTGAAAAAGCTGGCTACGGGGAATACTTCAACCATCGTTTAGGGCACGGTCTAGGCATGGATGTTCATGAATTTCCGTCTATCATGGCAGGAAATGACTTAGAAATAAAAGAAGGTATGTGCTTCTCTATTGAACCTGGCATCTATATTCCTGGAAAAGTTGGCGTGCGAATCGAAGACTGCGGCCATGTTACCAAAGAAGGTTTCCAAGCCTTTACTAAAACAACAAAAGAATTGCAATACTTTGAAGGTTAATACTGGAATTTATTTTAATCTTATAACAAAAGAGAAGCCGTTTTGGCCTCTCTTTTTATTCTTCGATAAATATGAAACTTTGCCATAACTTTAAAAGAGTAATCAAGATATTATTTTCTGATGTAATCTGTGCGACCACATTTTGACGCCCATTATTTGGACGATCTTGCAGCGCAATTTGCAGTTCACCCTTGTATTGACCTGCATTATTATTTCCGATTGTGACCATACCTTTCTTAATAGAAATAGTATTGAAAGGCTCAATTGAATGGTCTTTATAGATAAGACGAGGCTGACTAGACCTAATCATGTAATCCGACTTGTCTCCCCGGTAGAGGTGGTGAGTGTCTAATAATATTTCTTTCTCTACAGCCGATAATTCTTGACGAACCTTAACTGGAAAGGCTGGTAAGGATTGTCTGAAAGCATCAGCCACTATTTTGAGGTCATTTTCAGGTAATAAACTTGAAGATAGTATAATATCATCTATCTGGCCACACATTTTCAAAAGTGAAACTTGTGCCTTTAAGGACATATCTCGTTGAATTTCAGTGGAAACCATTCGGTCTGAAAGAGGCCATGGCCCAATTTTACCATTTGGACTATCAATGAAGGCGGCAGTTTTCAAATTGTAAGACTTATATTGGTTGGCTGTTTTGAGGAAATAGTCAAAAGACAGTCCGGTATATTCTTGTGGATAAAAGTTGTGAGAACCTATTAATTGATGTGGATTTGGACCAAAGTCCATAACCATATCAATGTAGTGTTGCCCACGTGAGATGTTTAATTCAATTTTGATTCCCAAGTTATTATGGGTCAACATAGCTTCTTCATAGCCAGTGAAGCCTTCGTCTAATCTTAGAGTATCAATTCCCATTTGTGCAAAGACTTCTAATTGATTGTACTTAATGTTTAAGGCTTTAAAGAGTTTCGGATTAACATCTAAAGATGTTTTAAGTCCTTTATCATTTCCATACTGGATGATTTCGGTAAAAGTAGCAACTGTTTCTAGTTCATTGTCTGCTACTTCTAACATAGACGTAAAAAGTCGTTGATAACCGTATTTCACTGCTAAATCAATATAGGCCTTCATTTCAGCCATTGACGTTTTAGACGGATAAATAGATATTCCTAATTTTCCCATTACTAGTTTCCTCTCTAAAAAATACCTTAATTCACTAAGTGAGTTAAGGTATTTAGTGAATTATACAATTGCTGATTCAGCTACTACAGCTCTTTCTTCAGCCAACAGTTTTTTATCATAATATTTAATGAATGGGAACCAAATCAAGAATGCGAGTGTTACACAAACAATAGCTAAAATAGCGGCTTTAATGTCACCTGAACCAAGATAGGCCCCTAACCCACCTGGAGTTGGCCATGGTGTCTGGATAATTGCTTTTTTAACAATATTTAAATCCACAACAATAAATGCTACTACTGCAGTTACTACTGGAGAGAGTAAAAATGGAATAGCAAGAATAGGATTATAAACGATAGGAAGTCCAAAAATAAGTGGTTCATTAATGTTAAAGAATGATGAACCAATTGAAGCACGACCTAACAGTTTTAATTGTTCTGACTTAGCAAATAATGCCATAAAGATACATACTCCTAAAGTTGCACCTGAACCACCAATAGTAACATAGGCATTTGTAAATTCACCAGCAAAGGCAAAGTGGGCACCATTAACATTTTCTGCCATATTTGCTAGCAAAATAGGATTAACTAGCCCCATGACAATGTTAGCTCCATGGATACCAACTAGCCATAAAGCATGAATCAGGAAATAAATAACGATAATCCCACCAATGGAATTCGTAATATTTTTAACGAAACCAAATGGAATAGCGATGACTTTATAAATATCCGTTCCAAACATGATGAAGATGCCACTAATAAAAAGTACTGTTACAGCTACAACAAATGCGGGTATCAGAGCCGTAAATGAGCGAGATACTCCTTCTGGTACTGCATCTGGCATTTTAACCACCCAATTTTTAACTACACAAAGTCTGTATAGTTGCACAGTTAATACTGCCATCAATATCCCTGTGAAGAGACCTGAGGTTGAAAGACGAGCTAAGCTATCTCCACCTACTGACCATCCGTTAATGGTTGTTTCATTAGCTACTAATGCCATAGCTCCTTTAGAAAAAGTAATCTCCGGAATTGTCATAAAGAATGCAAAGACTGAAAGTAGCCCCCCATTCATCGGATCAAGATTCAAGCCGTCTTCTTCTGCATAAATTTTGGTATATTCAAATCCAATAACAAATGCGAAATAAAGCGTTAAAATCCCCATAGAACACTTATAAGCTATAAGTGTTAGTGCAGCGATTTTATCAAATGAACTCGCCCACAAATCTTGAACAAATGGGAATGGGAAAGCAGTAGGAATAATTCCTAAGACCAAGAAAGCGGACCCAACAATTGTGAGTGGAATACTGGCCATCCCAGCAGCGACAATCGCACGCACAGGACGCCACGTGGATACTACTCCCATGGGACCCATGAGGTACTTCTCTAAAATTTCAAACATTAAGCTTACCTCCTAATTTATTTACATTAATAATGTTTGCTAGGTTTAAGTGATGCCAAATAACGATTAATACGAGCATACTGCCTATCCTTATCAGCATTGATACGGCTGATTTTGACTAACATCCAAAATGATAACAAGATGCCTAAAGTTAAAAGTGACGTTACCACCATTCTACTTGTAAAGCTAGTGTTAAAAAATGGATATAGGATATAGGATTGTCCTGCTAGAGTCATAACTATTAAACAAGCATTCACCGCAATAGTTGTTTTAAAGAACATTTTAGTCACAGTCGCTTTTTTTTGTTTAGTACTATACATCTTGAATTGTTCCCACATAGCAAAAAAAGCAAAAGTCCCTAATACTATTGGAGTGAAAACAGTAGGTGAAGCTTTAGATAAATAAAGCATGATAATCCAATAAAGATTTGTAAAAAAGAAAAATGTAACTACATAACGAATCATAAAATACCTAGTGTAATACATTGTTTTAAGGGCACTTGCTTGACGTAGAGATTCCATTTTCTCTTTTCCCACTGTCTTCATCTCAAAACTTCCTTTCATTCCATTGTAAAGCTATTGCATCTTTCTATAGAGTGCTAACATTTCAATAGCAACTTCACGTAGGGTCATCGTTGTCATTAAATGATCTTGGGCATGAACCATAATAATTTCAATCTTGATTTCCGTTCCCCCAGCATATTCTTGTAAGAGTTTAGTTTGTGCCTTATGAGCTTGTAAAAGATCTTCATTAGCAACCTCTAACAGTTCAGAGGCTCTATTGTAGTTACCTTTTCGCATCTCTGCAAATGCTTCATGAACTGTTGTTCTTGAATTCCCGCTATTCAAGATAATTTCAAAAGCAGCCATTTGCAATTCGTCATTCGTCATTATGTTCTCCTATTTTATGTCTAATATTATCTGTTTAAAGTTTTCAAAATCTTGACAAGCAATAAGTTTTTCCTTAGTTTGAGTACATTCTGTTAAACCTACAAGCAATCGGGTCATTGCAGCTAAGCCATCATTTTTATATATGGAAGGTGAAACCAGAAAAACTAATTTAACTGCTTCAAATCCTTCTTCCCAATAAATGCCAGTCGGGATAATAGCAACTCCTATTTTTCCTTGTTTATCAATAGCTTTGATGGGGTGCGGTACTGCGATGTCTCGGTCAAAGATAACTGTACTCATCGACTCTCGTCTCGCTATCAATTCTTTCATTGATAGGCGGTACTGGTCATCTCCTTTTGTATCTAACAAAGTAATCAATTGGCTTAATATAGCTTCTTTGTTCCCCTCCTGACAGACCATAAAATAATCCTTTGAAAAGTAATCATCAAAAACCTTTACATCTGTCATCGTTGCCTTATTCTTAGAACCACGATAGTGCTTACAGTCAATTTCAGCTAGCTGATTTTTAATCATTTGAACTTCATTATCCTTTAAAAAGACACTAGTTGTGAAAACAGGTACTGAGAAAACCAAATTAGATAAATCAATGGTTGAGATAATTAAATCAATTCCCTCTAATCTTTCATCGGTAAGATCATAATAACCAACCAAGTTAACAATATTTAATTGTCTCCCTAGTTCATTTTCCAAACGCATGCGGAGCATCTGAGCACTACCATAACCAGTAGCACAGATAACTAATGTATTCAATTTATTGTTTTGATAAAAACGCTCAATGCCTGCTAGCAAATGCAAGGTTATGTAGGCAATCTCATCGTCTGATAAATCAAAATCTTTAAAGTAATTCATTTTGTTCATTAAACTGCGTGAGATTAAAAATGCTTCCTTATATTGTTTTTGGATATCATCTAAGAGTGGATTGTCCAATCGAACCTTATTACGTACACGTTCAAGTAAAACCTCTAAATGCTTTAAAAGTCCCTCAATAAATGTAAAATCTTGACTAAATTGATAACCATAACTATGATCAATCTCAGTTGTCGCATCAAGTAAATCTTGTCTCAGACTAATATAATCCAAGCTATCTGAGTTCTCAGCATGAATACTTTCAGATATTAAATGCAAGGCAATATAATTAATCTCTTCATCTGGAAAATCAGTCTCTGTTACCTGTTCAAGCCGTCTTAAAATATTTGTAGCGACTAAAATCTCAGACTTAAATTTCTGCTGATCAATATTAAGTTGAGAAATTTTGAACCCATCATTAACTCGTTTAATAGCTAAAGCAATATGAACTATCAAGTTTTGAATGACAAAATCAGACAGCTTTAAATAGCGGCTTCTGCATTCATCTAACACTATGATAGTCAGTTCTTCAAAGCTAATTGGGAGTTTGAAAAAGTCGTCACCAATATATTGATGAATATTCTTTAAAAAATAGCCACTAAAGAAGTAATCCATAATGAAGTGTCGCTTATCATGTTCAGCACCACTAACATAAACTCCTTTATTGGCACGACTTTCAATTTTTAAATCATAGTGTGCTAACTCGTGCCGAATTTTTTTAAAATCAGAAGATAAAGTGGACCGGCTAACATAAAGCTGATCCATCAAATCCTCAAATAGGATTTCCTCTTGCTCAAAAATCAATTTATTGATGATGAAATTATGACGGTCATTAATATCAATATTTTCCGTCCCAACTTGAATATGATTTTCAGAAACGATATTGAGATAATCAGCTTCTTTTTCTAACTCTAATTGGTAACCATGTCCTTGTTTCGATACTATCTGTAGTCCCTTTTCTTGTTCAATAAAAGAAATGAGGGATTTAATGTAAGTTCTAACAGTCCGATCTGAACAGGCTAGGTGCTTGGCTAATTCTTTACTGGTAACAAAAGTTCCCCGATTTTGATAAAGGTATTGTAAGATAAGTTTTTCTTTCTGGCCTAACATACTGTCTCCTTTTGGAAAATCCTTTATATTAATTATACAGAATTTTTAACCAAAAATAATTAGATGTTTTCTTTAACTAAGGCAGCCATTTTTTCAATACCCATCGGAATAGGAACATAAGCTTGGGGAGGGATTTGGACAATTGGTTTTCCAACTTTCTCTGCTGCCTCAGAAAATTGTTTGAAATGCATTTTTGTTTGAGGGCTTACTAAATATAAATCATATTCTGCTGATGCAATTTTCTTTGCTCCTTCAGGGACACCGACTGCATTCATTTCTACTTCAACTCCTTGTTCGGCAAGCAAAGTTTGGGTTTTTTTAGCAATAAGTGATGACGACATGCCTCCGGCACAAATAATTAATGCTTTAGTCATAATGACTGCCTCCTACTTAATATCTTTTTAGTTATACTTTAATTATATTTGTATGCGCTTACAATGACAAAGTATTCTATTGCCGTATCAATACGGAAAGAAATAGTTGTACTTTCTATATTTTCCATAATTATTCCATAAAAAGCTAAAACGACCTCATTTCTTTAAAAACTATACGATACTTTTCCATAAATTGTTTAAACTTCAATAAAAAGTATAGCTCAGCACTATAAAAATGGTTAAGATTTATAATGAATCTCCATTAGATGCAATAACTTCTTTGTACCAGTTAAAGGAAAGTTTTGGCGAACGTTTATAAGTCCCATGGCCTTGATCATCTTTATCTACATAGATGAAACCGTAACGTTTTCGCATTTCACCTGTTCCTGCAGAGACTAAGTCGATACAACCCCAAGGAGTATATCCCATCAATTCTACCCCATCTTCATCAACTGCTTTAATCATTTCTTTGATATGAGCACCCAGATATTCAATTCGGTAATCATCATGAACCATGCCATCTTCTTCAAGCTGGTCAATAGCACCAAAGCCATTCTCCACTATAAAGAGTGGCAAATGATACATATCGGTAAACCAATTTAGTGAATAACGAAGGCCTTCAGGGTCAATCTGCCAATCCCATTCTGATGCTTTGACATAATCATTTTTAATTAAATCTTCGGTTTCCAAGTAATCATAGTAAGGATTATTTGGTCTATGAGAATCTATAGCAAAGGACATATAGTAAGAAAAGCCTATATAATCAACTGTACCTTCAGCTAAATCCTTACTATCTTCTTTTGTGATATCAATCTTAATTCCCTTACGATTCCAATATTTAAGAATATGATTTGGATAAACACCATGTACGTGAACATCGGTAAAATAATAACGCTTTTGCATAGCCTTTTGCGCCATTAAAATATCCGAAGGTTTGCAAGTTGCAGGGTAAATAGGACACATGGCAATCATGCAACCAATTTGGAATTCTGGGTTAATCTCATGACCAATTTTCGTAGCGCGTGCGCTTGCTACAAGCTCATAATGTGCCGCTTGATACATAATAGCTTCACGATCGTCGCCCTCTTTATACACAATACCAGAGTTCGTGAATGGAGCAAAATCTTCCATAAAATTTGCTTGATTATTGATTTCATTAAATGTCATCCAATACTTCACCTTGTCTTTATAACGCCTAAAAACTGTATCTGCAAAGTGAACAAAGAAATCAATGACTTTCCGATTGGTAAAGCCACCATATTCTGTGACCAAATGATAAGGCATTTCAAAATGTGACAAGGTAATAACAGGTTCGATATCATATTTTAAGCATTCGTCAAACAAATCATCGTAGAATTGTAATCCCTCTTCGTTTGGTTCTACTTCATCTCCATTTGGAAAAATCCGAGTCCATGCAATAGAAGTTCTAAAACATTTAAATCCCATTTCAGCAAAAAGTGCAATATCTTCCTTATAGTGATGATAAAAGTCAATAGCATCATGATTAGGATAATATTTACCCTCAATTACTCCATCAGTAATTTCACGCGCAATTCCATGTTGACTTGCTGTCATAACATCTGCGACACTTATGCCCTTGCCCCCTTCTTTCCAAGCACCTTCAAGTTGGTGTGCTGCAACGGCACCCCCCCACAAAAATGATTCCGGTAATTTTGTCATCAGACATCCTCCTCTAATTTCTTATCACCATTCTAGCAAGCGGTTACAAAAATGAAAATGTATTCTTTTTCCTTTATTAAACGGCAAAGTTTATGTCATATCAGATTTTTGTCTTCATAAAGCCATTATGCTATCATTAATGGTGTAGAAGCTTGGAGGTGAAAAATGACAGAGGACATCAAAAAAGTTATTAGAGACAGTTACACTTTTCGCACAGCGGTACGCGTCTATAATAATCAAAAAATCCCTCAAGAAGACTTAGATCTCATACTAGATGCCGCTTGGCGGAGCCCTTCTTCTGTGGGTTTAGAAGGCTGGCGTTTTGTTGTTTTAACGAATGAGGTAGTTAAAGCTGAACTTAAAAAGGTCGCTTGGGGTGCTCAATACCAATTAGAAACGGCTAGCCATTTTATCTTATTACTAGCAGAACGCAATGCTCGCTATGACGGTGAATCAATGCGCCAGAGTTTGGTGAGAAGAGGGATTTCGGATGAAGAAGCTATCCTAAAACGTTTAAGAACTTATGAAGACTTCCAAAAACGTGATATGAAAATGGCTGATAATCCCCGAGCACTCTTTGATTGGACAGCAAAGCAAACCTATATTGCCTTAGGCAACATGATGACAAGTGCTGCCTTAATAGGAATTGATTCCTGCCCAATCGAAGGTTTTGATTACGATAAGGTTAATGCTATCTTGGCTAAACATGGTATCATTAAACCTGATAAAGAAGGTATTGCTAGCATGCTATCACTAGGATATCGTTTGCGAGATCCTAAACATCCTCAAAATCGCAAACCGCGTGCAGACGTTATTACTTATTTTGACTAAAAAGGAGATTACTATGAAAGCTTTACATACTTGTATTCGTGTCAAAAACCTAGAAGACTCTATCACCTTCTATACTAGTGCCTTTCCTTTTAAGGAAACACGTCGAAGAGATTTTCCTGATAAACAATTCACACTGGTTTACCTTGCCTTAGAGGGAGAAGACTACGAATTAGAGTTAACATACAACTATGATCACGAAGCCTATGATTTAGGAAACGGTTATGGTCATATTGCAATTGGATCTGACCAATTCAAAGCTGATTACGAGAAACATGTTCAGGCAGGTTATCCAGTCACAGATATTAAAGGTCTAACAGCAACATCAGCGCCTTACTATTTCATTCAAGACCCTGATGGTTACAAAATTGAAGTGATTGATATCAATCACAAATAGGCTAATCTTTTCCTTTCACATCTCATAAAAGATAATAAGAGCTCCCAAAATAGGAGCTCTTATTATCTTGTGTTAATACTTTTCATAACCCGCCTAATATCACGATCTTGTTCTTTTCGTTTCAAACTTTCACGCTTATCGTAATCATGTTTTCCCTTAGCAAGACCAAGTAAAACTTTAGCAAAACCATCTTTCAGGTAAACTTTTAAGGGAACCAAGGTCATACCACTACCTTTTAGTTCATTTTCCAAATGTTGAATTTCCCTTTTTTTAAGTAATAGCTTACGCGTTCTATCTGGATCCTGATTCCAAATATTGCCCTGTTCAAAGGGAGCAATATGAACATTGACTAACCAAGCCTCATTATGTTTAATCTGGGCAAAGCCATCCTTTAATTGAATTCGAGCTGCGCGAACACTTTTAATTTCTGTACCAGTTAAGACAATTCCTGCTTCAATCGTTTCTACGATGGTATAATCGTGCCTTGCCTTTTTATTTTGTGCTAGCAGATTTCCTTCACCTTTTGCCATGATTAACCTTTCCTTTTCTTTTTCTTCTTAGCAGCATCTTTATAAAATGGTTTGTGTGAAGATGCTTGCCCTTTTCCTTTTCTAGCTGAGGAAGATTGCTTCTTTTTGTCTCTTGATTGCTGTGATGAGGAACCTTTTCGGCCTTCCTCTGAAGATGTCGATTGACGTCTGTCTCTTCGTTTATCCTTGATTGGCTTAGTCAATTTCTCCACGACATCAAATTCACTTGGAAGATATTCAAAATCAATATCACCAGTTTCTTTATCAGCTTTCACTAATTTGACCTGAATAGCTTGACCAACTTTAAATACTTTGCCAGACTTTTCACCTTGTAAAGTCATTGTGCGCTCATTGTAATTATAATACTCTGGCAAAGTCGTCACATGAATCAAACCTTCAATCGTATTTGGCAATTCCACAAAGAGTCCAAATTTAACAACACTAGAGATAATCCCCTCAAAGGTTTCACCTATATATTCTTCCATGTATTCAGCTTTTTTCATTGCTTCTACAATTCGTTCTGCATCAATTGCTCGACGTTCTAACCGTGATGATGAAGACGCTAACTCCGGAATAACCATCGCAAAATGATCACGCTTATCTTCAGCTGCCTGAGTATATTCTCTAATCATCCGATGGACTAATAGGTCAGGATAACGACGGATCGGACTGGTAAAATGTGTATAGTAATCAGCAGCTAATCCATAGTGTCCATGATTGGTCTCAGAATAACGCGCTTGTTGCATGGATCTAAGGAGCATCATATTAAGAACTTCAGCTCCAGGCTTTCCATCAACTTTAGCCATAAAATCTTGTAGAGCTTCTTGACTAATTTTAGCTGCTGTCCCTTTAATCTGAATTCCAAAAATACTAGCATAATCAATAAATTTTTGTAATTTCTCTGATTTTGGTTCCTCATGGACACGATAAATGAAGGGGTAATTGCCACGAGCAAAATGCTCGGCTACACATTCATTAGCTGCTAACATAAAGGACTCAATCATCCGCTCAGCTATTCCCCGAGTACGAACAACAATATCCACAGGCATACCTTTTTCGTTAACAAGAATTCTAGCTTCCGAAGTATCAAAATTCAAGGCGCCACGCTTAATGCGCATCCTTTCTAAAATCGTATGAAGTTTAGCCATATGCTCAACAGATTCAGAAATAGCAGCATATTCTTGCAACATCTCCTCATCACCAGCCAACATATCATTAACAGCACTGTAAGTCATTCGGAAAGTTGTATTGATAACTGACTGACAAATTTGATGGTTCAAAACCTTCCCATTAGAATCAATCTCCATAATTGCTGATTGAGTCAAGCGATCCACATTTGGATTTAAAGAACAAATACCATTTGACAAACGCTCTGGCAACATTGGTACAACGCGGTCAGTGACATACACAGATGTTCCACGGGCAACAGCTTCTTGGTCTAAAGCGGAGCCTTCAGTCACATAATAGGAAACATCAGCAATATGAACCCCTAATTCATAATTACCATTCGCCAAAGGCTTAATATGAATAGCATCATCCAAATCTTTGGCATCTGCACCGTCAATAGTAAAGGTAATTTCCTTGCGTAAATCAATACGACCTACCAAATCTTTGTCACTTGGTGTCTCCGAAATAGCATTTGCTTCTGCAATCACAGCTTCTGGAAATTCAGAGACGATATCCATTGATTCTAAAACTTCCAAAACATCTATGCCAACATCTCCTTGATGGCCAACAATATCTCGGACATTCGCAATAAAATAGTCATGACCTCTAGTCGGGTATTTTTCAATCTCGACCTTGATGATTTCGGTCCCATCAAGAACTACAGGTTCTTTTTTAATATAGATTTTTTGTTGAACTTTTTGATTTTTCGACTTAATATAGCCTGCATATTTAGGTTTTTCATCATCCAAGACGAATTTACCAACTACTGTTTTTAAAGCACGTTCAACAATACCAACGACTTTAGCTTCAGCAGCTGTACCCTTTAACCGATCTGCTGGTTTTTTAACAACTACTTCTACTAAATCTCCATCAATAGCATAAGCAACGTCGTTTTTCCCGATAAACATGTCATCTTCTGTATCTGTGACCTGTAAGAAACCGAATCCGGCTTTATTAGCTCTAAAAACACCTTGAACAGTAATTTCCTTTTTCTTTTCTCCTTGTTTACGTATGGCGATACTGCCATCATCAGAAAAACGCAAGAGACGCTTGCTTTCCATCTTAGATATTTCTTTTATAAGGCTAGGAAATTTTTTAGCTCCAGCCATCCCTAAAGAAGCTGCAAGATCATTAATGTTTGACTTGCCATGCTCCTTTAAATACATCATAATTTTTTCTTTCATACTACCAAATTTCTATTTTTATCTCTTTTTTATCAAGTCTTAGCCTCATAAAAAAATGAGCTAGACCAACTCTGTCAAGCTCACTCTCTATTTACTTGATAAAACAGCAAGCACAAGTGCGATAGCTAGCCATAAAAAGACTAGTACTGCTGTAAAGCGTTGCATAAATGCTTCGAAGCCACGAGCTTTTGTTCGCTCAAATAAAGCTTCTGAACCACTGCTATCAAAAACATTACTGCTTGGATTTTTCTGAGGTTGCATAAAAATTGCTATTATTAATACAACAGATAAAACAAGCAATACTGTGAGTAGTAAGTTGTACATGTTCATTCCTCCACTATAGTCTCACTAATTCTAACACAATTCATACTAAGTTTCAATATGTAAGGTTACTTTTCTCTCCTTAGGACAATACTTTGGAACCTTAATTTTTTCGGGATGATTAGTCTTGTTCTTACTTGTCAAATAGTTTTTACTTCCACATTCACTACACTTTAAATTAATTTTAACTCTCACACAATATCCTTAACATATATATATTTTCTAAAGTTGATGGTGCACCAAATCAGGTTAATCAAGACAATTATACTAGTCACATAGAAAACAGAACGGTAACCCATTAAAATTGCTACATTCGAGCCAATAAAGGGGCCAATCACTTGCCCAATATTCATAAACATTTGGTTAAAAGAAAAGATACGTGAAATCCCCTCCTTAGGGGTCATACAAGTCAATAAGGCATTAATACTTGGCATCAGGGCTCCTACACCAAAACCATAGGCAAACCGTAGCAAACCTAATTGCAAGCTTGTTCTAGCTAAGGCTGTTAAAAAATACATGATAAAACTATACAGCAAAGCCAATAATAGCATACGATGATTACCAATTACATCACCCACTTTTCCTAATATTGAGCTACTAAGTAAACTAGATACCCCCATGGCCGACACGATTAAACCCGAAACAAACATGAGATTTTCAGCTTGCCCAAGATGTCTAATATATAGCGCTAAAATGGGGGCAACAGACTGAGCAGAAATTTGAATAATCATACTAGTTACAAAAAGACTCGTCATCATTTTAGGACTCTTGATCCGTTTCAAAATAATACGTGTTGGCACTACTTCTGCTTTCTTAACCGGCTCAAAATCTTCCTTCACAAATAAAACGGTCATCATAGTACAGATTAACAAAATAACACCGACCAATAAAAATACCAACCGAAACCCTACCATTTCAGCTAAGACACCACCAATTAGTGGCCCAATAAGAGTCCCCGCAGTCACACCTGTTGCTAAGGTTCCTAATGCATAGCCTGATTTTTCCCTAGGCACTTGACTAGCAATCAAGGCTGTAGAGTTCGGAACATAGCCAGCGAAAATACCATTAAGTAACCTAAGTAATAGTAGCCACTGTACATTTGGAATAAAGGCTAAGCCCCCCCATAGTAAAGGTCATTATCAAACTAGCTCGAACCATCATTGGCTTTCGTCCATAGCGATCCGCTAAGCGCCCCCATACCGGAGCAAAAACAGCTGAAGCTAAGGCCGAAATAGCAACAGCAAGACCAGCATACCATTCAACCTGATTTTTTACTACTCCAAGATCCTCTACAAAAAGTGCCATAAAAGGCATGACAAGCGAAAAGCTTGCCCCAGTAAAAAATGTACCGAGCCAAGCTACTTTCAAATTTTGTTGCCAATTAACAGTTTCTATTACTTTTCCATCAATAAAGCATCACTTCTTTCCAAAATCTACTTGGACCATTATAACACAATTTAAAAAAGAAAGAAAAATTTGCTGAAAATGCATCCATTATTTTCTGAGAGAACCCAATAGCCCCCTCACTAATTCACGACCAATAGTCCTTACAGTAGTACTAATAAAAGCATCTGTAGCCTTTTCTACTACTGACTTACGCGGCCGACCGACAGTCCGTCGTGTAGCACGATCAGCCTCAGCTTGTTGTTTAGCCGCTTCCTTGGCAACCTTTTCTCGCTCCTTTGCTAGCTCCGCTTCTTTTGCAGCTGCTTCTTCACCTGAAACTTTTTCTGCCAATTTTTCATAAGCTGATTCTCGATCTATGCTGTGAGCATACTTGTTCTGATATGGAGAAGTTTGATTTAAGTTCAGCAATTCCTCATCTGACATCAAATCAAAACTACTTTTAGGTGGCAAAATATAAGCACGCTCAACAATACTTGGTTGCCCTTTTTCATTAAGAGCTGAAATAAGCGCTTCTCCAACTTCTAGCTCTGTAATCACAGTTGCAACATCTAATTCCGGATTTTGCCTAAAAGTATCAGCAGCAACTCGAACTGCTTTTTGTTCTTTTGGTGTATAGGCACGAAGCGCATGCTGAATGCGATTCCCCAACTGAGCTAGTACTGTCTCTGGCAAATCCAAAGGATTTTGTGTCACAAAGAAAATCCCAACACCTTTTGAACGAATGAGACGTACAATTTGTTCAACTTTATCTAAAAAGATCTTTGGAGCATCTTTGAAAAGTAAATGTGCTTCATCAAAGAAAAAGACCATCTTTGGTTTTTCAAGATCACCTACCTCGGGAAGTAACTCATACAGTTCAGAAAGCATCCATAGTAAGAAAGTGGTGTAAAGAGTTGGAGAATTAAAAAGTTTAGTGGCGTTAAGAATATTAATAGCTCCTTGACCACTTGCTACATCTAACTGAATAAAGTCAGCTAAATCTAAGGCAGGCTCACCAAAGAAAAGATTTGCTCCTTCTTGCTCCAAAGTCAATAATTGACGTTGAATAGCACCAACGGATTGTTTCGCAATATTACCATATTTTCCTGAATAATCATTAGTATGATCCGCTACTTCTTTTAAGATCGCTTGCAGATCCTTTAAGTCTATCAATAACCATCCATGATCATCAGCAATTTTAAAAATAATATTCAACACACCAGTTTGTGTATCATTCAGATTCATAAGTCGGGCTAACATCAAGGGTCCCATTTCAGAAATCGTTGTCCGAACGGGTAGACCTTTTTCACCAAAAACATCCCAGAGACGTACCGGAAAAGCTTGCGATTGATAATTTCCAATCTCAAGTTTATCTAGTCTTTTTTGTAATTTATCATTGACTTGTCCAGCTTTAGCTAAATTACTTAAATCACCTTTAATGTCAGCAAGAAAAACAGGAACTCCTGCCAAACTTAATTGCTCCGCTAAAACTTTTAAAGTGACTGTTTTTCCTGTACCAGTTGCTCCGGCAATCAGACCGTGCCGATTTAACATATTTAGTTGAAATTCAATAGGGGTTTTCCCTTTTGCAATTGTTAGTGTTGCCATGTCAACCTCTTTCTCCGCTTCAAAACATTTAAAGACCATAGTAACTTCTTATAATTCCAATTATAACATAAAATAGCTTAAATCTTTTCCAGACACTTCGTACCAAATACCTTTTACATAGCTATAAAAATCTATACACAGATGATTTTATCTCAAAAAGACTGATTGCGCTAAAAACTATTTCACTTGTACTAATATTAAGATTAATTCACTTAATCCCACTAATAGAATAATCTAAATTAGCATAATAAAAACAGCCACTAATGTCTCACCAAATCCAAAAGTAACATTCTCCCTACTTGTAGCTATTCAAGAACTTATTGGTTAAAGTAAAGCCCTACTAAATTAACTTTTTAAGGGCCTCGGATACCTGCCTTTTCAAATCTTCAAAACTCCCACTATTATCAAAAATCTTATCCGCAAAATCTCTTTTCTCCTCTAAAGGCATTTGACTCGCTAAACGCTGAAGGGCTTCTTCTCGAGAATAGTGATTTCGAGCCATTAATCGAGCAATTTGGATATCTTTCGGGACGTAAACCAACCAAATCGTATCAAACCAGTTCTGATACCCCAATTCAATGAGCAAAGGAATGTCCATAAAAAAAACATCCTCAGAGACTACTAAAGTATCCTTCGCTTTTTCCAATTCTTCATGAATAATCTGATTTTGAATGTTAGCAGATAGTTCCCGATTTTCTTGACTTGAAAAAATCATTTGTGAAAGCTTCGGTCGATCCAATTCTTCATCTTCAGTAAGAATCTCAGGACCAAAAGTTTTCACAAGAGCATCATACAAACGTCCGCCTTTTTCCTGCAAAGTGTGAACAATTTGATCTGCATCAAGCACTTTGTAACCTGCCAGGCGTACTTGTTCAACCAAAGTAGATTTACCCGAAGCAATACCACCCGTTATACCAATAATTGTCATAGTTTCTGACACTTAGGACAAAAATGTGTCCCTCTCCCTCCAACTTTTATTTTCTCAATGACTGTTCCACAACGAGGACAAGGTCTGCCATTTTGACCATAAACCTGTAAATAATCCTGCATGGACCCATTCATCCCTAGGGTATTTTGATACGTTCGAATGGTCGAACCACCCTTGTTAACAGCAAAATTCAAAATAATAATGGTCTGATCGTGAATCCTTTTCATTTCAGCCTTCTTCAAATTTGAAGCTGGTCGCAAGGGATGCACTTTTGCCGCCCAAAGAACTTCATCCACGTAGATATTACCCAGTCCAACCACTAATTTCTGTTCCAAAAGTAAGGGTTTGATTGGTTTTTTGGATAATCGCAGAGCAGCCTCAAAGGCCTTTAACTTAAATTCATTTTTCGTCGGTTCAGGTCCAAGCTTCCTCTGACTGAAGTACAAATCAAGCCCTTCCCGAGCTAGCAGTTCCAAGGTGCCGAATTTACGCACATCTTGATAAACCAAAGTTGACCCGTCTGTAAAATGGAAAAAGCAATGAAAATGCTTATTTTCCGGAATACCACCCTCAAAAAGCAAGTATTTCCCCTCCATGCGCAAGTGAGAAATCATCACTAAATCGCTAAAATTGAAAATCAGATACTTGCCACGACGACCAATGGAAAGAATTTCTTGACCCATCAAATCGCTAGCAAAAGTTTCAGGATTGGAAACAATCATCTTAGGTACTTTTACAGTAACCGATGCAACCACTTTCCCAATAACTAATTTTTCCAAGCCACGACGAACTGTCTCAACCTCAGGTAACTCAGGCATGATTCCTCCTTGTTCAAGTCATTTTTTTATTATGTGAAAATTAAAATGACAACATTTTTTCTTTATACATTGATTCCAATCATTACAGGATTAAGCTCGTCTAATTCCTAAATGACATCGTTACATCCATTATAACACGATAAAAGGAATGCTGAGAAATGAAAAAAGCAAGTCCCATTTAGTGATGACTTGCCTGATTTTTGTGAAATAGAAATATCTGCTAATAACCATAAATGAAAGATAGCCATTTTCTTTAGGTCTGGACAAGATAAAACAGACTAATTCAAACATAACAGCACTTAGAATTAATTTCATATTTGTCCAAGAATCCATTTTTTATAAATTTCCAAAAACAACTAATAAGATTGTTGTCAAGCTAAAGGGTAGTAAACCTTTTAGTTTCATTAACTTTCTACCTCACTATTCCGAAGTACCCTAATCCACGAGCACTATTTTTATTTAATTCATTATAGGAACATATTTTTTATAAAACTCATTAACAGATATACTCATTTTTTCTTTTGAAGATATATTTTTTACAGCTAATAGTCTTAGTTCATTTGATAAATTCATAATATTATTTTCTAAATGTGGAGATTCTTCAATATTATTTTTATATGTAATCAATATTTGTCTTTCCCCTTCTTTAACAGCAGGATTAATTATTAAGTTTGTCACATCCATCAACAGATCATTTTTTGTTATTTTCATAGTATTAACCTTTATACCTAGGACTAAAATATCCTCCACCAAGCGACGAAATCCAGCCATTTAGCCAATCAATAACAGCTTTAAAATTACCTTTCGTTACAACATATCCCCACTCACCATCAGGATACCTACTAAACATTTTTTATTATGAAAATATAAATATTTAATATTTTTCCGAAACTATTTTCCCTTCCTGCACATGATAGATTGTGTCACATAAATCATCTATGTCACTTTCATAATGAGAAGTCATGATGACTAAACCTTTTTCTTTATGCTTTCTGATGAGTTCTTTAGTGATATCAACACTTTTGATGTCAAGTGCATTCATTGGTTCGTCTAGAATTAATAGATGAGGGTTATCCATAAAAGCTTGAATGAGAAGCATTTTCTTTCGAGTTCCTAGAGATAAATGTTTATAAAGTGTATTCCTAAATTTTTTGATTTGATAGAGATTTATCCAGTAGTCTAAATCAATACAATTACTGTTTGGGCATATTTTTTTAATCAAGTTCAAGTTCTCTTCTAGCGTCAAATGGCTGATAAAATCTTGATTTCCTAGAACTAAACCTGCATTTAAGATTGTTGAATTGTTTTGTCCAATTTTAATACCATCTTGAATGACAGTTCCATGATCTAATCTTGTTAACCCAGAAAGTGCTCTTAATAGCATGGTTTTCCCTGACCCATTAATACCAACCACCCCATAAATATGATGTTCTTCAAATTTTAAGGATATGTTATGTAATATATCAAAATTTCCTTTGTATTTATATCCCTTAATTATCTCTAGCACTAATGATCCTCCTAAAACTAATAATAAATATATAAAGTAAGACATAAAGTCCAATTGCAAAGCATATGTTTTTTAACAAAAAATATCGAATTAATATTGTTATCGTCATTAAAACTATAGAAAATATTTCGTCACTAATGTAATAAAGTATCAAAAAATAAACAAGACTATCTAGGATAAACCATGATAATAAGAAAAGTCCAAATTCGACACTAAACCATGGCAATCGATTTATATACAAGACTCCTATTATTCCTGAAAAAAATAAAAAATATTCTATATAAATGTTGCTTACTAATAGTTTTAACAATGATAATTGATACTCAATTGTCGATTTCGAATGAATCATTACTAATTGTTTAAATCCTTTACAGATCTCTGAAACCAAAGTAATGCTATTTAAAAAACTTATGAATGATAAACCTAACACCATGATGATTCTCATAAAACTCAGTGATTGCCCTTTTACAATAACAAAAGGATTCAACAACTGACTTTCTACCAATTGAGTCGTATTCTGAATAGGTAAATCATTGTAATACGTTAAAAGTAAGAAAACAACCCACCAACTGGCAATTGATTTGCCAAAATAATAAAAATAGTTATAGTATTTCATTTCGGTTTTTATATGTTAAGAAAAGTAGACAGCTAATACTTGGTAAATAGGATGCGGTTAGTTGCCAAAAATTGATATTTCCATAAGAAGTAATCATCAAATGAGACATTGGAACTAAGTAAAAGGGAAGAAAGCCATATAAAATTGGTGCAGTTCCCCACATAAATAGAAGATAAACTAGTGCAGATTTCGTAAAATAATTTAAATAATCAATAATATAAAATATTAAGAATGACTCTGCTAAAAGTGCACAAGACTTCACTAAAAAATAATAAATCAGATATTTAATGGTATTTGTTCCAAAAAAAGAAAGAATGGAATTGTTATTAAAATAATATTCAATTCCACTTAAATCAAATCTGCCAACTCCTTTAGATACAGTAATGATAAAGGCTAAAATAATTGTAAAAATAAATACACTTAATATGGCTAAAATAATCTTTAGTTTTTTTATTGTGAGATAATAGTATTGCGTCCTGCCCAAATAATAGCGACAATACCTATTTTTAAGGTAATGATAAGCTTTTCCAATAAAAATAATTAGCAAGGGGAACAAAAAAGATTGGAAAAAATTATACTCAAAAAGGGTATTATTCAAAGATAAAAGTCCATAAAATATTTTTAGCTTTACCGATTCTCCTTGAATTTTGGCAATATCAGCGGCACTGTCATCAAAAAACAAGATATGATTGAATGCTTGATTATATATTAATAGAAAAAACAGTAAACAGATCAATAGATAAGTTTTTTTATATGGCAATAATTTTAGCGAAATCATTTCTTCTCCTTAAAAATTTTGGGAATAACAAATATATTTTTTTCTAAATCAGTTTATTTTGAATCTGGAGACCAACTTCCGTCAATAAAGAATCCTTTATCCCAAAAATTTTCTCTAGCTAAGTTCAAATTATAGATATACTTACCTTTCGCAAAGCTCGTATAAACACCTCTCTGACCAGTCCAGGTCGTATCAATATCGCTTCTTTTAACACCTTGCGAATTTGCAAGATAATGCTTCACTCTTATTTGTGGATTCTTCGATAACAAGTTAACAACATAATAACTATCATTCATTTTCTGTAGGTAGCCTGTTCCAGTAAAACTAGGTGTAATTCGAAAATGTGATAATTGTCCAATTTGTCTTGTTCCAGCAAATACACTTGATGTTGAAATAAATATACTAGCTAAAACTATTAAACTCTTTATTTTTCGATTTTTCATTATTTTTCCTCCGTATATGATTTGTTATCCCCTTAACTATAAATCCGAAAAAATTTAATAAAATTAGCTTTTTATCATTTAAATGAGTGAAATCTATTTTATCATGAATCTATTTTTTTGACTATAAGACAAAAATTTCAACATAAAAAAGCACAGCCTACTAACAGTGCTTCTTATAACTTTACCACCCTAATTTAAAACTACTATCAAAAAACTCCTCTAACATAAGTTTGTGTTTATCAGATAAGTTATCTAAAGTATCAATGTCATTTTTCGAAAAATATTTTAATTTTAGAGTCTCTTCGTTACTAAAATCGGTAATTTCTATACTCGACTTTGCTTTAACTTCATACAAAAAGACAACTGTTTGGACTTGATCACCATTGGGGTATACTTCGCTAAAATTGCTGTAGACGTTAAGAAAACGGCTTGCCTCAACTGGAATGCCAGTCTCTTCAAAAAATTCTCTTTGACAAGTATCCACAGTGCTCTCACCTAATTCCATGGCCCCACCTGGTATTGCCCATGTCTTTTTATCTCCTCTTAGCTGGAGTAATATCTGTCCTTGTTCATTTTCTAAAATACCACCTGCAAAGGTCATGATGACTTTATCATGACCAACTTTTGACCGCAGATAGGATATATAATCTTTTCCCATTTTTGCTCCATATACAGAAATACCTCTGAGCCAGCTTGACTTAGAGGTAACTTCTATTTTCAATTTTTGACTAATATAGTAATATTATCGATTTGAAATTTCAAGGCTCGCCCCTACAAAGTTCACTAGATATTTTTAATACTCTTTCTGATTATAACCAAAGTCGGCTAGGTCTAGTTTTTTGTCGCGCCAGTTCTTTTTGACTTTGACCCATGTTTCTAGGTAGACTTTGTCACCTAACATGAGTTCGATGTCACGGCGGGCCATTTTGCCGATTTTCTTGAGCATGGCCCCTTGTTTACCGATGATGATTCCTTTTTGACTATCACGTTCAACCATGATGGTTGCACGGATATGGACTTTATCGGTGTCCTCATCACGTTTCATGGATTCTATCACTACTGCGACTGAATGGGGGATTTCCTGTTGTGTTAAGTGTAACACTTTTTCACGGATCATTTCTGAGACTAAGAAACGTTCTGGGTGATCTGTTATCTGGTCAGCTGGGAAATATTGGAAACCCTCTTCTAAGTTGTCTGTTAATAATGACATTAGGGTTGGAATATTGTTACCCTCTAAAGCTGAGATTGGAACAATTTCCTTGAAATCCATTTGACTTCTAAAGTCATCAATTTGTTCTAAGAGTTGATCTGGATGGACTTTGTCAATTTTATTAATGACAAGAATAACGGGAATCTTGGCATTTTTAAGACGTTCCATAATCATCTCGTCGCCCTTTCCACGCTTTTCATCTGCTGGGACCATGAAGAGAACGGTATCGACTTCTCTTAAGGTACTGTATGCAGACTCGACCATGAAGTCGCCTAAGGCTGTTTTAGGTTTGTGAATTCCTGGAGTATCTATGAAAACAATTTGTTCTTGCTCAGTTGTATAGATACCCATAATTTTGTTACGGGTTGTCTGCGCTTTATCACTCATAATGGCAATTTTTTGGCCCATAACATGGTTTAAAAAGGTCGATTTCCCGACATTTGGTCGGCCGAGGATAGCAACAAAACCTGATTTAAATGACATATTTTCTCCGTTTTCTGATAATTAAAAAATAAGTGCCCATAGCTTGGGGGCAAAAATAATGAGTCCCGTGATGACAGCATATAGTGACATGACTAAAACAGCCCCCGCTGACATATCTTTAGCTTTTTTGGCTAACATAGAAAAGTGATATTCACTAGCTAAATCCACTACGTTTTCTACAGCAGAGTTAACAATCTCTAAGGCAATGACTAAAAAAATCGCTAGAAAAAGGAATAGCCACTCAGTTGCTGAAATAGCCAAGAAGATACCAGCAATTGTCGCTATTAAAGCAGATAGCAAGTGACTTTTCAAATTACGTTCTTCTTTAATTGCTGTCACTATTCCTGTTAAAGCAAACTCTAAGCTAGAGGTGACAGTTCTATTTTTCCATTTACGTTGGGATTTATTGTCTTGTAAGGCCATAAGCAGTCAAAATCTCTTCCTGTAGTGTGAACATTTCTCTTTCTTCTTCTGGCGTGTAGTGGTCGTAACCAGTAATGTGTAAAAATCCATGGACAGCAAGAAAGCCCATTTCTCTTTCAAAGGAGTGACCATACTCTTGTGCTTGTTCTCTAGCCTTATCTATCGATATAAAAAGTTCCCCAATATATGCGTCAAATTCTGCCAGCATTTCTGCCAAGTCTGGATTATCTTCTAGATCACTTTCATCAAAAAGAATGGGCCTTTCAGGTTTATATTCTAAAGAAATAACATCAGTAGGACGATCTGTATCACGATATTCCAAATTGAGCTCGTGACTTCGTTCATTAGTAACGAAGGTAACAGACATTTCTTTTTCAGCTTTTCCAGTTTTTCTAGCGGCAAAGTTAAGCAAATCTTTTGTTTGCTCCATAATCTCTTGCGAAACAAGTCCCGTTTCGTCAATCATCTCGATATACATAGATTCTTCTTTCAATTGCTTTTACCATTTCATTATACCATAAGAAAGATGAAAATGGGAATATCGTCACTATGACAGTCTCAAAGAAGTTCTCTATTTAAGGAGTTTAGCGACTTTTTCTTGAAGGACAGGTACTACTTCTTCTTCAAACCAAGGATTCCTCTTTAACCAAAGCTGGTTTCGTGGAGAAGGATGAACTAAAGGGAAAAACCTTGGTAAGTAATCTTGATATGCTTTGACAGTTTCTGTCAGATTTTCCTTTTTTGTCTTTCCTAAATAGTAGGCTTGAGCATACTGTCCTACTAAAATGACTAGTTCAACGTTTGGTAAAAGGTCAAGCAATGGCTGGTGCCACTTCTGAGCAAAGTTCTTACGGGGAGGCAAATCACCCCCCTTACCTTTACCGGGATAATAAAAATCCATGGGCAAAATGGCAAACTTTTCAGAATGATAAAACGTTTCCTCATCTACTCCTAACCATTGTCTGAGCTTTAACCCACTGCGGTCATTCCAAAAAAGCTTGGTTTCCTGAGCGACTATGCCTGGTGCTTGTCCCACAATAACTATCTTAGCATTCTTAGGGGCAGAATAAAGAGGTTCGATTCCTTTTTCAGTATATTTTTGATTATCTGTATCATCCATAATGGCCTTAAAAATCTTATCCATAAAAACGTTCCTTTCATTTATAATCTTAATATCCAAGTTTATAGTTACCTGAAAAATATTCTTCTATTATATGCTGATGCTGCTCATTTACTAGCAGAATGTCTTTGATCCTTTCTTCTGAGAAAAATGCTAATTCTAAAGTTTCCTCATTTGTAACACCGTTGATATCATAAGGTGCAATGGCTCTGAGTTTATAAACTATGCCAACTGTCTGTGCACGATCTCCATTTGGAAATAAGGTTTCAAAATTAGTATAGACATTAAGTAATTTCAAAGCTTCAACTTGAATACCAGTCTCTTCAAAAAATTCTCGAATCACTGTATCAAGAGAGGATTCTCCTAATTCCATACAACCCCCAGGAACTCCCCAATTTCCCGTATCAGCCCGTTTTTGAAGTAATATTCTTCCATACTGATCTTCTAAAATACCTGCTGCAAAAGGAAGTAAGATTGAATCTTGACCAACTTTTGACCTAATATACTTAATATAATCCGACATAGTTTTCCTTTCACAAAAAGCCCTTCCAAAGAAGAGCTTGTTTTATTTGTCAAGTGATTTTTCAGGCAACTCCTCGATTACCTCATAAAAGGTCAAACCAGATTCTTGATTGGGATGGTCTTTACTTTCCTTTTGAGAATTGCTAGCGCTAGCCTGAAGTGCGACACTGGCTTCGCTTTCATAGGCTTTAATAATATCCGCAACAACTGGGTGTCGCACCACATCTGACGCTGAAAAATACACAAAATCAATGGCTCGGATATGGCGTAATTTTTGACTAGCATCAATCAAACCAGACTTGACATTTTTAGGTAAGTCAATTTGGCTAGTATCACCATTAACAATCATTTTGGAATTAAAACCTAGGCGAGTTAGAAACATTTTCATTTGCATAATAGTAGTATTTTGAGCTTCATCCAAAATAACAAAGGCGTCATCTAAAGTTCTACCACGCATATAAGCAAGCGGAGCAATCTCAATGATCTCTCTTTCCATCATCCGACTTGTCTGTTCTTTCCCTAAAATCTGATAAAGAGCATCATAGACAGGTCTCAGGTAAGGGTCCACTTTTTCTTTCAAATCGCCTGGTAAGAAACCTAGGCTTTCACCTGCTTCAACAGCAGGACGAGTTAGGATAATACGTTTGACTTGACCTCGTTTTAATGCCTTAACAGCAAGCGTAACGGCTAAGAAAGTTTTTCCGGTTCCAGCGGGACCAACTCCAAAAACAACATCATGCTTATTAAGACTTTCGACATAAACTTTTTGACCAAGTGTCTTCACACGGATTGGTTTACCGTTGTTATCCTTGATAATTTCTTCTTCATATAAAGCCACAAATTTGTCAATAGTTCCTTTTTCTGCCATTGACAAAGCAGTAACAACATCCGAAGTATTAACTATCATTCCTCTATTTACAAGAACTAGCAAGGCTTGAATCGTTAAGCGAGCTAATTCAACCGCTTCTTGATCATCACCGACTATCTGGACACGCTCAGTCCGCGCATGGATAATAATTTCTAAATGATTTTCAATTAATTTTAAATGGCGCTCATTGCTACCAAAAAGCGATAAAACATCATCAGGATGATTTAAAGCAATCTCTGCTGAATATTCTTGCAAATGTATCTTCCTTTTCTTACATGTTATAGTTTCATTATAACAAAAAATAAAATTAAAGGGGAAAATATCTTGTTGACATACTGATGAAAAAGATAAGTTTGAAAAGATTCTATTTTAAAATAATTAAAGAACCCTTGAAAAATGTTCAAGAGCTCTTTAGGATTAATATTTTTATAACAAATGGGCTTCTTCCAATAATTCTTCGAGGAAAGTCCCTTTAATCTTCTTAAGGCCCACTTTTCGAATCATTTGTGGAATAGGTAAGTCCATATCTTCAATAACTTTTTTATCATTGAGGTAATACATTGCTTTCAACAACTCTCGGATATCATAGGTTGAATTGAAAACTTCCGGGATTCCTCGTTCAATATCTAAAAACATATAAACTGCTTCCATTGCTGTACGAATTGAATACTCAGTTGTGAAGACAGTATCACGACTTGGAGATTCTGCAAAGTTACCAATAAAGGCTAAGTTGACAGAGCCATCAGGAATAACCTTAGGCCGATCTCCTTTTACACGTGGCATGAAATAACTTGTGATATAAGGCATATAAACTGGTACAGTATTGACACTTTCTTGATTTGCTAAATCATGGATTTTATTCTCAGGAACACCGAGATGATATAAAAGCTCCTCAGTAATTTCTTGTCCTGTACACTCTTCAATAGGTTTTTGAATGTAGTTTCCCTTAATATTTGAATACAAGCCATATATCCATACTGCTGTTTCGTTCTCTTTTTGTTCTTTGAAATGGGGCTGACGATGAATAGCAAAGCTTATCATCCAGTTAGAGTCAGTAATGGTAATAATACCGCCAGAATTAATTTTACCATCATGTAAATCTCTATGTGTCAAACGCTCAATATAAGGTTCAAGAGCAGGATTTTTTATAGTTGCCGTTGCTGACACAAACCATGATTCAGCAGGTAAGTCTTTATAAAAGACTTTTGGATGACCAAATTCATTGGATTGAGCTGCTAAATTTTCCCAAAGATTCCAAGAACCACCTAAGTCTTTGTTAGGTTTTGCAACGGTATGATGACTTCCATAGCTAGTACTTTCTGTAATAGAACCGTTAGTTACAAAGACTAAATCATCCTCTGTTAAGCTAATTTTTTCAGTTTGTCCAGAGGTACTCAACAAGAGCTCTTTAGCTACTTTCTTATCCGGTTTAATATCAACTCGGATGTTATTAACTTTGGTATCGAACTGAATATCAACACCATGTGATTCTAAATAAGCAATAATAGGTTTTACCATTGACTCATATTGATTGTATTTATTAAATTTCAAGGATGTGAAATCTGGTAAACCATCTATATGATGAATAAAGCGCATCGCATATCGACGCATTTCGACTGCAGAATGCCATTTTTCAAAGGCAAACATAGTTGCCCAATATACCCAGAAATTGCTCTTAAAGAATTCCTCTGAGAAAACATCTTCAATCGTTTTTGTTCCCAGGTCTTCTTCTTTTGTCATTACTAGTGTAATCAATTCTTTAGAATGTTTACCTAAAGTATACTGACCATCATCAGGAACACGATTTCCTCTCTTATGAATCAAACGACAATTAGATGAATTAGGATCATCCTTATCTAGCCAGTAAAATTCATCCAAATAGGAAGCATCAGGAACTTCTAATGAGGGAATAGAACGGTACATATCCCACATACATTCAAAATGGTTTTCCATTTCACGTCCACCACGTGTTACAAAACCGATATCAGGACGCTTAATACCATCTAACGAACCCCCAGAAAGTGGAAGCTCCTCTAAGATGTGAATACGATCACCAGCCATTTGTCCATCACGAATGAGAAATACTGCCGCTGCTAAGCCTGCTAAGCCTGAACCAATAATATAAGCTGACTTACTATCTACCTTTTTAGGTTTGCGTGGTCTAGCAAAGGCTTCAAAATTTCCACTAGTGTAATACATATAGAGTCCTCCTTTAATGTTACTTCATTTAAACACCTTCATTCTACTCTTAAATCCTTAGTTCTGCCAATGAAAACCGCCAAAAAAGCTGGACTTTAAACAAATTTAGACAAAGTGTACAAAAAGAGCTTTACTTTATCGTAAAGCTCACCATTATAATCTTCATTAATGTGCCAAATAATCTTCCCAAATTTGGTCAAAATAGCCTAAATTAAAGGAAAATACTGCTTGATCTTCTAAGTAACGACTAATGACATCAAAATCATCGCTATGCTTTGGAAAAGTAGTATCTTCAAATGCCAGATCTGCTAAAATTGCTACTGGATCATTTGACTTAGAATCCCGCTGAGTCATTAACCAAGTATAAAACGATTTTCTCACTACCAATTCTCCTTTAAAAATTCATGTCTTTGTCTACTACTTTGGGCATAGCGTCCTGGATTCTTCCTATAGAAAGCTTGATGATAGTCCTCTGCTGGGTAAAAAGGCTCTGCCTTCTCTATTGTGGTCACAATAGGTTGCGTGAAATGGCCAGAAGCTTGCAATTGTTCCTTAGACTGCTCTGCTATTTCCTTTTGCCTAGCATCAAAATAATAAATGACCGGACGATAATTATCACCTCGATCTTCAAATTGACCAAAAGCGTCTGTCGGATCTGTCTGTTGCCAATAGAGCTGCACTAATTCTGAATAACTGATTTTTTTAGGGTCAAAAATGATTTCAACAGCTTCTGTATGACCCGTTTTCCCACTACAAACCTCTTCGTAAGTAGGATTAACGGTATGACCGCCAGTATAACCACTAAGCACTGAAATAACTCCTGGGTGTTCCTCAAAAGGTTCTACCATACACCAAAAACATCCACCTGCAAAAATAGCTCTTTCCATCACTGCACTCCTATCACAAATCTAATGGTCTCATTGTAGCAAAAAACTTTGCCTCTGGCAAAGCTTTTATTATCCTTGTTTTAGAGTAACTCAGTCCTACTAGCATCTTGTTTAATATGCTTTGCTTTCATCAGTGTTCCTAGGGCTTTTTTAAATTGACCTTTTGAAATCCCAAAGGTTGTCTTGATGTCCTCAGGTGATGATTTATCGTTAAGGGTCATGAAGCCGCCATTGGATTCTAAGTATGTCAGAATCATTTGTGCATCATTTTCTAACATTTCAAATGATCTCGGTTTAATAGATAGGTTCAAGGTTCTGTCAACGTCTCTAAAACCGATAACACGCGCGTCTAAAATCTGACCTAATCGGGGTTCATTGTAGCGTTCACTAGGATGAATATAGCCCAACATGTTGTTTTCAGGCAGATAGACAAAGGTTCCTGACATTTTTAGACGATAAACAATGGCAGGCCAGTTTTGGTTTTGCATATTATTATAAGCAGGATCAGCCATTTTTTGAAATACTTCTGGTTCAGCAGGTATCCCCCAGATACGATCCTTCTTGTCGACTTCTAGCTTAATATAGAGACGGTCTCCCTTTTTGGGCCACAATTCTTTCAATTCAGGAAGAAGATCCAAAGAAACCACAATTTCCTTATCTGGAATGCCAGTATCAACAAAAACACCTAAGTCTCGTCGGACATCAACAACCTCACCCCAACCATACTGATGTCGTGTTGATTTGATGTCCTTAGTGGTTAAGCGAAGTTTCTGTTTTTGATCAAGATAGGCAAAACCAGTGACCATATCACCAATAGCGTGAGAACCTTCTTCTTTAGATAGATTGAAAATAAAGCCGTCCTTTTGAACAAAGTAAGACTGGTCATTTTCTTCACGGATTAAACCTGTTAGTTGTGTTGCTAATAATTCATTCATTTTTATTTTCTTTCTTAAAAAGGTAGGCAGACCTTCAAAACAGAGTTTCTGAAATCTTTGCCTACCTCCTTCTTATTCTACTTCTCTATAAGAGGAACGACAAATCTCCTTAAACGGATAAGAGTTCCTTTTCTTTTTCAGCTGTCATAGCATCAATATGCTTAATTGCATCATCGGTTGCTTTTTGAATATCTTTTTCCAATGTTTTTAATTCATCTTCAGAAATTTCTTTATCTTTTTCTTGTTTTTTAGCTTCATCCATAGCATCACGACGGATGTTACGAATAGCAACTTTTTGGTTTTCACCAACTTTTTTAACTTCTTTAGCAAGATTTTTCCGTGTTTCTTCCGTTAAAGCGGGAATTACTAAACGGATAACAGAGCCATCATTTGCTGGAGTGATACCTAAATCAGAAGCGTTGATTGCACGTTCAATATCTTTGATAGAGTTTTTGTCAAATGGGGAAATCAATAAAACACGCGCTTCTGGCACTGTGATAGATGATAGTTGATTTAGAGGTGTCGGTGCCCCATAATAATCTACTTGAATACGGTCTAACAAACTTGCATTTGCACGACCGGCACGGATACTTGCGTATTCACGTGATAAAGATTGAAATGATTGTTCAAATCGTTGATTTGCTTTGTCAATAATAGCATTTGCCATGTCTTATTCCTCTTTCTATTCTTCTTTAATCGATAATTTTATTTGATACTGTTGTTCCGATGTGTTCACCAAAAACAACTCGTTTGATGTTACCTGCTTCGTTCATATTAAAGACAACCAAATCAATGTCATTGTCCATTGATAAAGTTGATGCAGTAGCATCCATAATTTTAAGGCCTCGTTTGATAACTTCACCATGAGTCAATTCATCAAATTTAACTGCATTCGCATCTTTTTTAGGATCTGCATTGTAGACACCATCAACACCATTTTTTGCCATCAAAATAGCATCCGCCTCAATCTCAGCGGCACGTAGAGCGGCTGTTGTATCTGTTGAAAAATAAGGTGATCCGATTCCTGCCCCAAAGACAACAATGCGTCCTTTTTCAAGGTGACGTAATGCGCGACCTCTGATATAGGACTCAGCAACATTTTGCATTGGAATAGCTGTTTGAACTCGAGTGTCTACTCCATAATGTTGTAAACTATCTGCCATAACTAAAGCATTCATAACAGTGCCTAACATACCGGTATAATCAGCTTGCACACGATCCATTCCTGCTTCAGCTGCAGGTTCTCCTCGCCATAAATTACCACCACCGATGACGAGTGCAATTTGCACCCCAGAAGCATGTACTTCTGAAATTTCTTTGGCAATTTCTTGTACGGTCGGAATATCTATCCCAACACCTTTATCTCCTGCTAAAGCTTCACCAGATAATTTTATTAAAATACGTTGATATTTAGGTTTCACAATGATTATCTCCTTATTTTGTCCTTTATTATTCTACCATAAAACCATTGAATTTGATAGTTGAATACAATAAGGTCTAAGATAAAATTTAACGTTTATGAAAATATTATAACTCTACTCAGTGAAACCAAAACAGATGAAGGGCTAGTTTTAAATCAATAGGATATCACACAAGCTCAGCAAATTTTTTGAAGTTGCATTACCTAAGGTAGTCAATTAATAGTCACAAAGTAGAACAAACAGCTTGCAAATAGAATAAAGTAGTGATTCTCTTTTTTATACATTCCTTGCCTTGCTAATTCCAGCGATATACTTTTGAGTTAATTGAAATTTTTCTCTCAGATAATTTTTGAGCAGTTACATTTTTTGATTTATTAAAGTTATTTCAAGTGTTCCATTTTTTAATAAAAAAAAGCTATCCGCAGATAGCTCCTTTATTACATTGTTGATGGGTCAACTTTAATACCAACACCCTGTGTTGAAGTAATTGACACATTTGTCATGTAAGTCCCTTTCGCTGTTGAAGGTTTAGCTTTTACCATTACATCGTTAAATGCTTTGAAGTTTTCAACTAATTTATCAGCATCGAATGACACTTTACCGATGATAGCTTGTACGTTACCAGCTTTATCAGCACGATAAGTAATCTTTCCACCTTTAGACTCTTCAACTGCTTTAGTAACATCCATAGTTACAGTACCAGTTTTAGGGTTCGGCATCAAGTTACGAGGTCCAAGGACACGTCCAAGACGACCTACGATAGCCATCATATCTGGTGTTGCAATAACAACATCAAAATCAAGCCATCCGCCATTAATTTTAGCTACTAAGTCATCTTCACCAACGAAGTCTGCTCCGGCAGCTTTTGCTTCTTCAGCTTTAGCACCACGCGCAAATACAAGTACGCGTTGTGTTTTACCAGTTCCATTTGGCAATACCATTGCGCCACGGATTTGTTGGTCTGCTTTACGAACGTCAATGTTTAAGTTATATGCAACTTCAACTGATGCGTCAAATTTTGCAAAGTTAGTTTCTTTGATTAATGCTACAGCTTCTTCTACACTGTATGCTTTTGTGCTATCAACTTTTTCAAGTGCTGCACGCATTTGTTTGCTTTTTTTAGCCATTTTAAAATTCTCCTTGTAATGTGGTCATATCGATTTGATTTAAAATCTCCCACGTCACTCATCAAATTATGATGAAGTCTTGCGGGTAATAGGGTTCAAAACTGATTAGTCAGTGATAGTGAATCCCATTGAACGAGCAGTACCTTCGATCATACGCATTGCAGACTCAACGTTTGCTGCGTTTAAATCTGGCATTTTAGTTTCAGCAATTTCTTGCACTTGTGCACGAGTAACTGTTGCAACTTTTGTTTTGTTAGGTGTGCCTGATCCTTTTTCAACACCAGCAGCTTTTTTCAAAAGAACTGCAGCTGGGGGTGTTTTAGTAATGAAATCAAATGATTTGTCTTCATAAACTGAGATAACAACTGGGATGATCATACCTGCTTGGTCAGCTGTACGAGCGTTAAATTCCTTAGTGAATCCCATGATGTTGATACCTGCTTGACCTAGTGCTGGTCCAACTGGTGGAGCTGGTGTAGCTTTACCAGCAGGGATTTGAAGTTTTACAAGTTTTTCGACTTTTTTAGCCATTTTAAAAATCCTCCTGTTGTGGTTTTGGCGGTAACTAAGATTTTTACCTCCCACAGTTATGCATATAGCATACCTTACTATTATACAATGTTTTTTTAAAAAAGCAACTCAAATCTCTATAAAATTTAAAGAATGAGAGGTCAATTTACCTCTCATTCTTCACTTTAATATCGAAGACGTGCACTAATGCCAAAATCTCCTTCTAATTGATTTGAATCCAAAATATAAACTTTTCCTTTAGCTTGGTAGGTTGCTAGGACAATATCTTTTATCGTAAATCGTTTGTCCATGTCACTCTCTGTTGAAAGAACTCTATCCTCAACGATGATTAATTCATCAATTCGATTTTCGTGTGCCAGAGTTTTGATTTCGTCCAACTGATCATTAACACGATATTCTAGCTTAGTTTCCACAAATCGCTTACTTAACGAAGTTAACGTTTGACTGCGGTAGCTGGCAATAAACTTGGAAGCTTGCTCTGCAATTTCCTCTATAGATACTTTAGCACCCGATAGTTCAATTCCTGTGTCCATTAGCGGTAAATATTTACTGATTGAGCGGAAAGTTGCTTGGTTCTCTGACAAACTATACAGAATTAATGGGCGCGACTCTTGACCAAAGGTCTCCATTAAATGATTATCGACAGCTCGGAAAAAGTTTTCTCGATCAATCTCTTTTTCAGCACTAGTTTCATTATGCCCATGAAATCCCGGCTGACCAGGTCCGCCTTTTGCAGCGGAACCAGAATGACTTAATTGTCCTCCATCTTTTTCATGACCTAGAACTTCAGTCAGTTGAAGAGGCCAATCATCTTCTTTTACTTCTCGAATAGAATCTTGGCTAACTTCGAAGACATGAGCACTATCTTGGTTCAAAACTAAAAGATGGTAATCGCTATTAAATTGGTAATGTTTGATAAGAGGAGCTATATTAGGACCATCTCCAAAAAGCATTTGATCGTTAACTGGAATATTAAGATGATAATAAAAGACCTGATCCTCGTTTATATATAAAAGAAGACTTTTTGTAGCAGTTAAAAGTTCCCTTTCAGCTTTACGCACAGCCTCGATTTGCTTTTGCCATGAAGAGCCTAAATCTTGGACTGCGTCCTCTGCTTCCTTGAGATAATTTTCAAGTTTGAGACTATCCTTCTCGGAATAAGCAGAATAGTCATCCAAAGCAAAGCTGATGGAAATAAAAGGTTGAGTCTCTGTAAGCAGTTCTGGAACTGGGAATGTATGTAACTGTTTCATAATAAACTTCCTTTCTTCTTTCTATACCTCTAATGTACCATATTTCAGGGTCAATTTCTATTAAAAACCCTTAGTGACCACTTGTTTTATTTTTTGAATTGCCATTTCTGTTCAGAAATTTTAAGAACATTTATTTACAAGTTATCGTTTAAAGGTTAAAATAATGCTATGATGACATACAAATTAATTGCATTACTTTTTATTGCTCTGACACCTCTTGTTTCACAGATTTTAGTAACTTTTTTTAAACTTGGCCGGTACGGTTTAAAGTTTCCTGATTTAGCCTTTCTACTTTTTGCCTTAGAAATCGCTATTGTTTCTGGGAAATTCTTTAATAACAATTTTTTACCTTATTACCTGATTATATTATCACTGCTAGCAATCATTATCAGTTTAACATTAGTCATTAGAAGTCAGCGCTTTACCTATTCACGTTTTATTAAACTCTTTTGGCGAATCGGCTTCCTCATGACTTTCTTTGGGTATTTAATACTGGTAATAGTGATCTTCACAAAATAAAAAGCTTTGTCAATTTGAGACAAAGCTTTTTATATAAGATAGACCTTACTAAGAACACAAGTTTCATTGCATCATTGTGTTTGCAAAACCTTTCTTGGTTTGGTTCCTTCTGCTGGTCCAATAACCCCGGCTTCTTCTAATTCGTCCATCAAGCGAGTTGCTCGATTAAAACCAACTGATAGGCGGCGTTGAATCATCGAAGCAGAGGCTTTTTGAGTCTCAAGGACTAAGGCTTTTGCTTCTTCAAAGAGGGGGTCTCCTTCACTAGAATCACCAGAGCCAGGCGCCATATCTGCTTCGGTAACCTCACCTGGATCAAAGGAGTCATCATAATCAGCGTCGGCTTGCTCCTTAATAAATGACACAATACGTTCAACATCATCATCTGAAATGAAGGACCCTTGTAATCTAACGGGGTGATTCTCATCAATCGGTTTAAAGAGCATATCTCCTCGTCCCAAAAGTTTTTCAGCACCATTTTCATCTAAAATAGTTCGACTATCTGTTCCAGACGAAACAGCAAATGCAATCCGTGATGGAACATTAGCTTTAATCAAACCGGAGATAACATCAACAGATGGCCTCTGCGTAGCTAAGATCATATGAATACCAGCGGCACGTGCCTTTTGCCCCAAGCGAATGATAGCATCCTCTACTTCTTTGCTGGCAACCATCATCAAGTCAGCTAGTTCGTCAACGATGACAACAATTAAAGGTAGAGGAATTTGTTTCTCTTCAGACTGGCTGTTAAATGCTTCAACCTTGGCATTGTAACCAGCTATATTTCGTACACCCACCTTACTGAAGAGTTCATAACGATTTTCCATCTCATCAACAACCTTCTGCAGGGCTTTGCTGGCCTTACGAGGATTAGTTACAACTGGAATAAGGAGATGAGGAATGTCATTATAAACAGATAATTCGACCATCTTAGGATCAACCATTAAGAATTTAACTTGATCAGGTCTGGCCTTCATCAAAATACTAGAAATAATACCATTAACAGCCACAGACTTCCCTGATCCTGTCGAACCTGCCACTAATAAGTGGGGCATCCTAGTTAAATCAAAACTACGTGCCATACCATTAACAGCTTTTCCGAGCGGAACTTCCAAAAGTTTTTCAACCGAACTATTAGATTGTTCCCATAGCTCACGAAAAGAAACAGTTGCAATTTCAGAATTCGGCACTTCAATACCAACTAGGGATTTTCCTGGAATAGGTGCCTCTATTCTGACATCCTTAGCTGCCAAGGCTAAGGCTAAATCGTCTGCCAAGTTAGAGATTCGATTAACACGCACTCCCACAGCTGGTTTAATTTCATACTTGGTTACCGATGGTCCAATCTCTGCTCGCTCAACCTTAACATCAATGCCAAAACTTCGGAAGGTATCTTCTAAGACCCTAATATTCTTACGTACCAAGTTCTTTTCTTTTGATTGATCTTTAGGTTTATCGGGTTCAAACAAATCAATTGTCGGTAGCTTATAAAGTAAATTTGTTTTTGATGTGAAGTCTACTTTGAGCGGTTCATCATCTAGTCCATCTGCTTCTAGCTCTGGAGCAGGCATAGCTGTCCTTGTATTTTCCCCTGCGAGGTAGTCAGCTTCTAAATCCTCAAGCGGAAAATCAATAACTTCTTCTTCAGGGTGTGATTGATACGCTACAATTTCTGGCTCAGCTTGTCTAAGATTTGAAAAATCATTTGCTCCTAGAACTGCTTCTGGACCTGTTCCTTCCAAAATCTCTCCCGTCTCTAAATCAATATTTTGATTGAGGGACATTTGAGCTTCTAAGGCTTCTTGTTCCAATCGTGCTTGCGCAGCTAATGCTTTAGCCTCTTCACGTTTAACAAAGCGTTCTTCGCGTCGACGTTTTTGCTGATCAGCAAAGCTTTGCCAAAGAGCTTTAACATAATGACTAATATCGTAAACATCCCATGGTGTCATTAGGAAGATTCCTAACAGAATAATTAGGGCACCAATAAAGAAAGACCCAATATTAGAAAAAAGGAATGATACTGGTTTATAAATCAAAGCACCAAGCATACCTCCACCAAGGAAGTTTTGCACTTTAAAACCCAAGAGATCTTGAGTAATCAATCGAGTTGTGTAAGTGAAAACCTCATGGTTTTTAAGATTAGGAGAGGTAAATAAATAAGCATGCCATTCAATCAGTAACCCCATGAAGAAAATGATAAAACCTGCAATCAAACCTTCTTGTTTTCGTAACCACTTAAAACAAAACAGGTAGCAAAAAACAGCGAGAATAAAAAGGTAAGCCAAACTACCTACCATAAAACGAATAACATTATATGCTGTAATCCCAAATATCCCTAGTCGAATCACGGCAAAAATCAAAACAAGAGCTAGTAAGAACGAAAAAATCATTCGTTTGATGGCTCTTTGCTTTTCAATCTCTGCCTTTGTGGGACGTCTCTTTTTCGTCCCTTTTTTATGTTGATTTCTTATAGCCATAGGTTTATTATACCATTTTTTAAAGAGAAAGAAATATACTTATCAAGGAGCGGACTTTATGATAAAATAAAGGAAAATCAATCTAAGGAGAAACCATGAAGAAAGTTCTGACCATATCGCTTCTTGCTTTAAGCCTAGTAAGTCTTACTGCATGTGAGTCAATTGATCGTCTAATTAAAGGTGATAAATATGTTGACGATAAAATTGCCAAAGAAGAATCTTCTGCAGCAACTAAAGCTTATGAGGCTCAAATTGAGAAAGCCTTAAACGCCGATAAACATCAATTTCCACAATTATCAAAAGAAGTCGCTAAGGATGAAGCTAAAGTATTAATTAAAACTAGCGAAGGAGATATTACTTTAAAACTTTTCCCTAAATATACTCCCTTAGCTGTTGAAAACTTCCTGACTCATGCTAAAGAAGGTTATTATAATAACCTAACTTTTCACCGTGTTATTACCAATTTCATGATTCAATCTGGTGATCCTAAGGGTGATGGCACAGGTGGTGAGTCCATTTGGAATGGGAAAAATACAAAGATTGATGCTGGAAATGGCTTTGCAAACGAAATTAGTCCTTACCTATACAATATCCGTGGCGCTTTAGCAATGGCTAACGCAGGGGCAGATACCAATGGTAGCCAATTTTTCATCAACCAAAATCCTGGCAATCAGGCGAAAAAATTATCTGAAAACCATTATCCTAAACCAATTATTGATGCCTATAAGGAAGGGGGAAACCCTAGTTTAGATGGCGCTTATACTGTCTTTGGTCAAGTCATTGATGGCATGGATACAGTAGATAAAATTGCCAAAACTGCTGTCGATAGCAGTGATAAACCAACTCAAGATATCACTATTCTCACCGTAACTGTTCAAAAGGACATGCCAGCAAAAAGCAAGAAATAAGTGAGATTATAAAAACAGTTCCAATTGTCCTTAGACAGTTAGAACTGTTTTTTTATAATTGTTTTTTCTTAAGTTTTCGAACTTGCTTTGGTGAAAAGACGAAGCTAATAGCAAAAATAATAGAGGAGGTTAACACAATGCTTGAACCCGCTGCAATATTGAAAGTATAACCCAAAAACAGACCTAAAATTGATGTCAGAGCTCCTAGCGTAGAAGACATTAGCAGCATCGTTTTAAGACTATTAGCGTAGAGGTAAGCAGTCGCAGCCGGCGTTATCAACATAGCTACAATTAAGATAGTACCCACACTTTGCATCGCTGTTACTGAAACAAGGGTCAGCAAAACCATTAATAAATAATGATAAAATGAAACATTTATTCCCATTGTTTTGGCCAAAATAGGATCAAAAGAAGTTAGGAGTAACTCTTTGAAAAATAGGATAATTAAACTTAATACTAGCACAGAAACAAAAATAGTAATCCATTTATCACTATCTTGTACAGCTAGAATATTACCAAAAAGGATATGAAATAAATCTGTGGAACTATTAGCCACACCAATCAAAATAACACCTAACGCTAAAAAAGAACTAAATGTAATACCAATAGCGGTATCTCCTTTAATAACACTATTTTCTTTTATAAAGGTAATCAATATCGATGCTAATAGTCCAAAAATAATAGCACCAATGAAAAAGTTCATCCCTAAAATAAAAGAGAGAGCCACACCCGGCAACACAGCATGGGAAATAGCATCTCCCATTAATGACATCGACCGTAAAATAATAAAGCAGCCAACAGCACCTGAAACAATTCCAATAACAACTGCCGTAACTAGGGCATTTTGAAGGAAATGGTATGACAAGAAGCCATTTATAAACTTATCAAACATTTAAGCGTCTCCTCCTTTCACAATCAACTCATTTCCATAGGTTTTAGAAAGATTGTCAATCGTAAAGACATCAGAAACCGAACCAAAAGCAATAACCTGACCATTTATCAATAAGACTTGATCAAAATAATCTTCAACTTTACTTAAGTCATGATGTACAATTAATATGGTTCTTCCCTGACTTTTAAGTTTTTTGAGTAAATCAACAATGATGGTTTCGCTCAGAGAATCAATACCAACAAAAGGTTCATCAAGAAACAGATATTCTTGATCCTGTATCAAACAACGAGCTAAAAGCATACGCTGAAATTGGCCACCAGATAAAGCCTTTATTGGTTTTTTGGCATAGTCAGTTAGTCCTACGTCTTCTAGAACTTTCTGTGCCATTTCCTTTTCTTTACTCTTCACATTTTTGAATAAACCCAACTTTCCATAGGTCCCTAACAAAACGCACTCTTCAACAGTAATAGGGAAATTAAAGTCAATCTGACTTCGTTGTTCAACATAAGCAATCGCTTTATAAGCAGAAGATAAATCATGATTGATAATTATTTTACCATCATAATCAACTAAGCCTAAAATTGCCTTCATTAGAGTTGACTTTCCAGCCCCATTAGGTCCTATAATTCCGATAATCCCTGGTTCACTAATGTGTAAATCGACATTACTCAAGACTGTTTTGTTACCATCATAGCTAACCTTTAAGTCTTTTATCTCTATCATTTTTCCTCCTAAAATACAAGAAAGCACACAACCAGCTTGACCATGTGCCTTCAGCTATTATTTTGCTAATCCTTCAGAAATTTTATCAAGATTCCACTTCATCATAGCGTAGTAACTATCGCCGTCTTGACCTTTTTTAGCAATAGAATCTGTGAAAATTTCAGAGTAAATTGGAATACCACTATCTTTAGAAACAGATTTCATCGGACGGCTGTCCACACTTGATTCAACAAAGAGAGCTGACGGTTTTTTAGCTTTTAATTTTTCAATCAAGCTTGAGATTTGGTCAGGTGTTCCTTCTTCTTCAGTGTTAATTTCCCAAATATAAGCAGATGGTACCTTATATGCTTTTGAGAAATATTTAAAACATCCTTCGCTTGTCACGATAACTTTCTTGTTTTCTGGAATTTTATCAAATTTAGATTTCGCTTCTTTATCTAATTTTTCTAGCTTAGCCAAGTATTTGTCTAAATTTTCTTGATAATAATCTTCATTTTTAGGATCTTTTTGGCTTAAACGCTTAGCGATATTTTTAGAATAAATCATCCCATTTTCTAAATTTAACCAAGCATGAGGATCTTCTTTACCTTTTTCAGATTGGCCTTCTAAGTAAATGACATCAATCCCGTCTGAAACGGCAAAGTAATCCTTATTTTTCTTCTTATTTGCATTTTTAACCAATTTAGTGAACCACGCATGACCACCATCTTCTAAGTTAATACCATTGTAAAGAATTAAGTCTGCTGAGCTGGTTTTTTCAACATCTTCTGGTAATGGCTCATACTCATGTGGATCTTTACCAATCGGAACAATGCTGTGAAGATTAATTTTATCTCCAGCTATATTTTTCGTCATATCTGCAATAATAGAGTTAGTAACGACCACATTCAGTTTTTCATTTTTAGCAGCTTTAGAACCCGTTCCTGAACAAGCTGTTAAGACAATAATGGATAGAAAAGCTGTCACAATTAGACTCAGCTTCTTAAACATAAGACTCTCCTTAAATTAGTTTATTTAATTAATTAGGTATAGTTAATTATATTATTAATGTACATTACAAAACATCTTTTGTCAAGATTTTTCTGAAATATTTTGTTATAATAATCATTATAAATAACAGAAAGGCATAGCCCTATGACGCCTAATAAAGAAGATTACCTTAAATGTATCCACGAACTGGGACAAATTCAACTTAAAATTTCTAATAAAATGATAGCAGAGAAAATGCAGGTATCTCCCCCTGCTGTATCTGAGATGCTCAAAAAAATGATTAATCAAGAATGGATTCAAAAAGATACCAAGAAAGGTTATTTATTGACAGACAAAGGGAGCGACCTTGTTGCAAATCTATACCGCAAGCACCGTCTTATTGAAGTCTTTTTAATCAATCAATTAGGATATAGTCCTCAGGAAGTGCATCAAGAAGCAGAAATCTTAGAACATACTGTTTCTAATACTTTTATTGATCGTCTTGATGAAAATTTGGGGTACCCTACTTTTTGTCCCCATGGTGGAACCATTCCGCGTAAGAACGAACCCCTAAAAGAGATTAATCATCAAACGCTAAGCCAACTATCCTCACCAGGGACCTATAAGTTAGCTCGAATCCATGATCATATTGAGTTAATCAATTATTTGGAGCAGCATGACTTAAGATTAAATACCCTTATTGACCTGCAACAGATTGATAACTTTGCTAAAACCTATACCATAAGTTACAATAACAAGTCATTAACCATTCCAGAAATTATTGCAGAACAACTATATATTTCAGAAGTGTAAAAAAACGATTGGTCTTATTTCCAATCGTTTTTTATAATGCTTCTAAAAATGCTAGTAAAATTTGAGCAGATTTCCGACCAGCCTCTACGATAAATTGATCAAAGGTAATGTTGGCATCATGTGCTGCAGTATCACTCATAGCCCTAACGACAATGAAAGGTTTACCACAGGCGTATGCTGCTTGAGCAATTGCTGCACCTTCCATCTCCACAGCTAGAACATCTGGAAAATGCTCTTTAATCATATTGAGTTTCTCAGCTCCTGCAATAAATGAATCCCCCGTAGCAATAAGACCAATAGCACTATTGCACTCTGCATGATCTAAAACTGTTTTAAAAATGGTCACAAAATCAGGGTGACTCTCAAAATAAAGGGGCTGCATGGACATTTGTCCGTAATCGTAACCAAATGCCCTTAGGTCAACATCATGATAAACTAATTGATTTGCAACGACCACATCACCAATCTGCAAATGTGGTGCAACTGCACCTGCAGACCCAGTATTAATCAAGGCATCAACCTTAAAGTATTCAACTAAAATAGCCACTGTCATTGCAGACATAACTTTGCCAACACCTGATTGAACTAAGATGATGTCTTGTCCAGCAATCTTACCAGTATAATAGGTATTCGCTAAAATATTATGACTTTCTTTGTCAGCTAATTGCTCCACTAACAAGCGCAATTCTTCTTCCATTGCGGCAATTATTCCGATTTTCATTTGTTATCCTTCTTATAAGTTAAATATGGCATAAATAAGAAAAGCAATCAAAAGAACCAAGGCAATCAATAACATATTCAACTTTGACTGAAATTGATGACGCTTGGCATTTTCTATGCGTCGACTTTTATAAATCCGCTCAGAATTATCTTCCGTATCCTCTGAAAAAGTCACAATCTTTGTTTCAGAATCTACCTCAAAATCCTCTTCGATATACTCTCCACGTTTAGCTTTTTCAATAATTTCGTCAGTTAATAAGGATTTGCCCATTATTAGCTACCTCCTAGATATAGACCAAAGTAATTGATAGCAATGATAGTTTTGGCATCTACAATTTGTCCCGTAGCAATCAGATCTAAACAGTCTTGATAAGACAACTCGTACACTTCAAGAACTTCATCATCATCTTGCGGTCTCGGATTTTCAACCTTTTGTAAATCTCTCGCAAGGTACAATCTTATCTTTTCATTTGAAAAACCGATTGCTGTATAAAATTCAGAAATTTGCTCTAATTGCCCTTTATAACCAGTTTCTTCCTCTAGTTCACGACTAGCGGCTTCTAGTTCAGAGTCTTCTTCACCGATTTCTAATTTTCCCGCTGGTATCTCATAAGAAACATCCTCAATAGCTTTACGGTACTGTTTTACAATAAGAATCTTATTTTCTGGAGTGACTGCTAGAATAGAAACGGCACCACGATGGAGAACTAATTCTCGCTTAGCTTGTCCCAAACCATTGGGTAATTCAACATCATCAACAACGACATCAAAAATAGCCCCTTCATAAATTGTTTGTCGAGCAATCGTTTTTTCTTCAAATTCCATGCTTCTTCTCCTTTATATCCGTTTTATTTATTTTCAGGATGGTGTGGTAGACGTCTAGCATAGCCTTCTTTTGTCACTTGACGACTTCTGCCAATGGCGATACTATCAGCCACTACATTTTTTGAAATGGTAGAGCCAGCAGCAGTTAAAGCATTGTCACCAATTTCAAGTGGCGCAATCAATGTTGAATTACTACCGATAAAGACATTATTACCTATGATCGTTTTGAATTTATGCTGACCATCATAGTTAACTGTGATGGTACCAGCGCCAATGTTAACATCTGAGCCTATTTCCGCATTACCTATATAAGTTAGGTGCCCAGCCTTGGTATTTTGCCCGATTGAGGAGCCCTTAACCTCAACAAAGTTTCCAACATGAACCTTTTCAGCTAAGGTCGAACCTGGTCTGATATGGGCATAAGGTCCAACCGTAACTCCATCAGCTAACGTTGATTCTTCAATAGTGGAACTTGTTATGACAACATTTTGACCTACCTGAGTATCTACGAGACACGTTCCATTAGTCAAAATAGTACCTGCACCTATTTTTGTACTTCCTTTTAAGGTCACGTTTGCTTCCAATAGCACATCGGGATCAATAATAACATCACTTTCAATATAAGTGGCATCCGGATTTTGGAAGGTAACACCATTAACCATATGAAATTTGTTGATGCGTCGTCTCATAACAGCTTCGGCAGTAGCAAGCGCTACACGGTCGTTAACTCCTAAACTTTCGTTAAAATCACGAAGGACATATGCTCCAACTTTTTCACGATTTTCCCTAAAAATAGCAACAACATCCGTTAAGTAATATTCACCTTGCGCATTGTTCGTATTGGTGTTCTTTAGAGCTTCAAAAAGACGTTTGTTGTCAAAAATGTAGGTCCCAGTGTTAATCTCAGTAACTTTTTGCTCATACTCATTAGCATCTTTTTGTTCGACAATCTTTGTCACTTCCCCATCATTGTTGCGGATGATACGACCATAACCAAAGGGATCTTCAGCTCTCGCAGTCAGAATAGTCGCAACATTTTTATGGTTGACATGGTAATCAACTAAATTTTTAAGACTGTCTCCAGTAATAAGTGGGGTATCACCTGCAATAACCAAAGTGTTCCCCTCTAAGCCAGCCAATTCTGCTTCAGCCATCATGACAGCATGCCCAGTTCCCAACTGCTCCGTTTGCAAGACAAATTCTGATTGTCCAGCTAATACTTCTTTTACTGATTCAGCCTTGTGCCCGACAACCGTTACGTTTTTCTCTGGCTGAATCGCAGCAACACTTCTAAAGACATGCTCTAACATCGTCAGACCTGATACTTTATGAAGAACTTTGGGTAAATCCGATTTCATACGAGTACCCTTACCGGCAGCTAAAATGATTGCATAATTTGTCATATCTTTTCCTTTTTCCTAAATTCAATATCATCTCATTATAGCATATTTACAAGTGAAGTATAGCAAAAAAGAGATTGACACAGTCAATCTCAATCACTTATGACAGGCTTTCACTGGCTTTTTCAAGGACTTTCATCACTGATAGACTATGATTTAAAGCAGCTTGAGCACGTGCAAAATCTTTGAAATCAATTATTTCTTGAAAGACTTGGAATTCTGCAACCATCCGATGGTTACCTTGATTAATATTAAAGTGTTGTGGCTCTTCACCATTCTTTGTCACTTGAATTTCAGGCAGAGTATTTGTAGCACCAAGGATTGCAAGAGAGCCTTTATTTCCCTGAATTGTTGATTTGATTTCAGCACTGCAATCTTTAGCCCCTATACAAACTACTTTGAAATTAGCATAGTCTAAAAGCAAAATCCCCGATGTATCAACACCTCTCTCCATATTCGGCAGGTAAGCTACCTGCTCAGGTTCTCCAAATAAACCTACCACCAAATGGATATTGTAGATATTTAAATCCCTTAAAGCTCCGCCTCCTTTTTCAGGATCAAAAGCTGGCGCAATCACACCATCTTTAAAAGCATCGTAGCGTGAAGAATATTGAGAATAGTTACAATCAACAATTTTAATGTCACCGAGTTCAGACAAATGTTCTTTAATAAAACTGAAATTCTCTAAATACTGATTGGTAATAGCCTCTAAAAGCATTAACTGTTTTTGTTTAGCTAATTCTGCCAGCTCCTGTGCTTGTGATAGCTTCAAAGTAAAAGGCTTTTCACAGATAACGTGTTTTCCAGCCAAAATAGCAGCCTTTGCCATTTCATAATGTAAATGGTTGGGCGTAGCAATATAGACAGTATCACTATTGCTATCGGCTAAGGCTTCCTCTAAATCATCAAAAAAGTGGGGAATCTCGTATAAGTTAGAAAACATTTTGGCTTTATCAAGGCTTCTTTTAGTCGAAACAATTGCCTTAAGTTCTATCCCTTTCGTTTCTGATAAAACTGGTAGAGCTTCTTCAACGATCTTTCCTGTTCCAATAACTGTTAATTTCATCTGCTTCTTCTCCTTAATCTATTCCAAATTCCTTAGCAAAGCTGACTTGGCCTAAGAAATGATGATTCCCACATAATGATAAGGCCATAAAATTCTCTGGAGGGAAACCTTGCGGCAAACTGATGCCAAAAAGCTCTGCTGGTTGATAGCCAAACTTAGGATAATAGCGGTCGCTACCTAATACTAAAATGAGATCATAACCAAGATCTTTTGCCACTTGATGCCCTCTTTCAATCAAGGCCCTGCCATATCCCTGCTTTTGATAGCAAGGAGCAACACTTAAGGGTGCTAAAACTAAAGCCTCATGCTGGCCAACTTTTGCTTTGGTAAACATGATATGACCTCGTACTTGCTGATCAACTTCTAAAACCAAAGCCAACTCTGCTATATAGGAATCGCCCTCACGTAAGGCTTCAACTAAGTCTTGTTCCCTACCATCGCTATGTTCTGCCGAAGCGAAAGCCTCTATTACCAACTGGTGGATCGCCCTAAAATCCTCTTTTTCTTCTTTTCTAATAATCATCTCTAGTTCCATTCCTTTTTGTTAATAGCAGAGCTACTTAAGGGTCCAACCGCCATCAATTTTAACAATTTCTCCCTGCATGGACGCAGCTTTGCCAGAGGCCAAAAAATAAGTTAGGTCTGCTATTTCTTCAGCCTGAGTCCACCTTCCAATTGGGGTTTCTTGTGCCACCCAATCAGCCAAACCTTCGTCTTCAAAATCACTGGCTGTCATAGCTGTTTGAACAGCACCTGGTGCTACACCAAAGACTTGAATCCCCGCTCTGGCATAATCCAAAGCTAATTGGCGAGTGAAGCCAGCAAGAGCGTGTTTACTGCTTGTGTAAGCAGCACCGCCTCCGCCAGCTTGAAAACTAGCAATGGAGCACATATTAATAATAATCCCCTTTTGTTGCACCAGCATTTTCTCCAAATAAAAGCGTGTAAGCTTAACCATTGAAAAAAAGTTAAGTGCAAATAGTTTTTCAAAGTCCGCCATGTCTATTTCTAGGAGAGGTTTATAAGCATCCAATACCCCAACCGTATTGAGGAGAATGTCAACTGATGGTAGCCATTGAAAAAGGGGAGCTAAATCTGACGAAAGATCCATTTGCAAAAATTGGAAGTTACCTGATAAGTCTGGCTTAGGTTTGATATCAACTCCATAAACCTGATAACCCTTCTTTAAAAATAATTCTGCTTGGGCCTTACCAATTCCTGAAGCTACACCCGTAACGAGAACTTTTTTAGTCATTGACTTCAATCCAATCACTAGCTAAAACATCACATGGTGTTGGTGACCACATCGAAAAACCTTCTCCATCACCTGAAACATTGATTAAAAAATAAGGGGTTACTTCTAATGCTTGACCATTTTGTTCAATAACATCAAAGAGTTGTACATAATTTTCAGCACCACCCCAGCCAGTTCGTACATATTTTTTCTTGGCCTTTAGCCCTGGTAAAATTTCTTCAAATGTCATGGTTTTCTCCTTTGTTCTCTATAAATGTTGATATAGCTAGGCTTTTTTATTGAAAGTATAAATTATTGTTCACGTTCTTGCTCATAACGCTTTAAAAAATAGGCTTGCTACTTGTTTTTAACAGAATTACCATTGCTATAATGAGCAAAAAAGACTAACTAAAATTAGCGAGTTATCTAAAGGTCAAATAGGAAAATCTATTTGATTAACTCCCTACAATCTCTCTTCAATGAATCAATACAGCTCACTTCGTACAGTATAGTATCACACTTTGTGAAAACCCTCAATAAATTAATTGTTTTTTATAGCTGATTCGTATCTATAACATACTATTCACTGAAAAACATAATTTGGTCATTCTTTAACATTTATCTAAAAAAATGCTCTATATCTCTCTGATTGAAAGCGTTATAATCAAATTAGATTTTAATTCTAGAAACGGAGATCTAAAGTGAAAAAACTATTACTGTTAGCCGTAGCACTCTTTGCTCTTGAAGCAACACCGAATGTGATGGCGGAAGAAGAAATCAAAGTAAGCCAAGAAACCTCACAGGAAAATCTGAAATGGGAGTTAGACCCAAATCAACAAAAAGTTACTGATGACAATGGAAACGAAATACCTATTAGTATCGATAATGATAATAAAATAACAATTACATTACCAACGGGTTGGTCTTTTTGGTTAAAAAAAGATGGGAAAAATTATAATCCAATATCAATAAATGATAAAATGAAAGAAGAATACCTCAAAGACAATACAGGTCTCTCTGACAATCAAACAAATAATGATTACAGTATACCTAAAGCAGAAAACACTAGTCCTAAATTAATAACATACAAAGACAGCGAACAAAATATGCAATTAGGGATTGTATATAACGACAATCAAGCTTCTTCAGGGTTACCTATAAATATAAAAGTAGAGTATCCTTCCGAGGAAAATCAGCGATTAACGCTAGTGTTCAAGTCAGATGAGGGGGTACTAGCGGGTAGTATTTTCTTAAGAGATTCACAAACTATAAGGAAAGAAAAAGAGGAAAATGAAAAGCTCGCGAATGAAAAACGTAAAAAACATGAAGAAGAGCAAAAGCTTACTGAACAAAAACTTGCTGAAGAAACTTATCTAAAATATATTGAATACGACAATAACCAACCTTGGCACAAACGCGTGGGAGATGGTATCCAAGGTCATTTGGCAAACTTCAAAGGCTGGTTGAGAGGTTGATTTTCTTTTTCCTAGTAGTGCTCAGCATGTTATAGCAAATCAGTAAGCCAAACTAAAAAGCACCTTTTCGAGGTGCTAGTTCTTTCTTTCTGAATTCATTAACAATATATTCACCATATATTACTTTTTAGGTTATCAAAAATTGATTTGATAACCTTTTTAGTACAAACGTAAACATTGAGGGAATATTTAAAGATGTTAAAAAGTCCTATAAATGTGTTACACCAGCAATTAAGAGGTGGCTAAAGTATTTTCTGTATCTAATCTTATTTCACCCCCCCTAGGTAAACTAACTTATTTTTTATTTACAATAATATTTTCTTAGTATTTCTCTAAAATAATAAAAGATGATTAAGAGGTGCTACTGAGATAGCCTATTAGCGTACACCCAAGAACTCTATTTACGTTTATAATCCATCATCAGTTTTAAGATAAATGCCATAACAAACCAAAGAATGACTGAAATTCCTATCACCATTAACCACCCTAACGGATGGTGAGTTAAAAGCGGTGGCAAAGGCACATTAATTCCAAAAAATCCTGTCACAATACTTGGAATAGTTAATAGAATAGATAAATTTTCATGGTGTCATTCAGCTCATTATTTAAGACATTGTTATAGGTGCCTTCTAACTGTGACAAAACTTGTGCAGATAATTGCGCCATTTCCACTAACTGTCGCGCCTCAATCAAGGCATCGTCTAATTGTTCCTCTTCAACATCATTAAGTCCGAGATACAAGAGGTGGCTTTTTAATTGCTCAATTAAGAGGACATTTTGTTTACTTGCTGAGACGATATAAACTAAGCCCGTTTCTAAGTCTGACAGTTGCAAAAGTTCTCTCTTACTCGTTCTCTCTCGCAATAGATTATTTAATCGATTTCGTTCTGAATTAAGGCTGTCCACTGTGGGAAAATAATTTTTGGAAACGAGATAAAGGATCGTAAACAAGAATTTGTAAAGTGATAAGGACTTGTTTTTCTCTAGTAAATCCTCCATTTGTTTAACAATATAACTGCTTTTATCCTTATAGATTGTAATAAGATGATTTCCGTAAACAAAAAAAGTGATAGGGACTGTCTGATAATGGTAATCCTGTTTAGAAATATCTAAAACATTATAAATCAATAATAAGGTTTTTTCGTCACGATCATATTCTAAATGGGATAACTCATTCTTATCTGCGGCATAAGTTAAAATCTCAGAATCAATGTTAAGCTCATGTTTCAGATAAAGAAGGTCTTTTGCATTATCAGCATTTGCCATATACAACTTAAACTTTTCTTTACTAATCTCTTTCAAAACCCCTACTCCTTCAGACTATGATATCTGTCAGTATATCAAAAAAAGAGCCAATTGGCTCTCACTAAGATTATCATTAGTTCCTTTTAAGCTTTCTTTTCAAATTGTTTTAAATCAAAAACTTCTCCTCTTATCTTATCTGGTAACAGCATAGCAATAACGAGACCAAACATTGTTGGTAATAACCACCCCACTGACATAGCGTGAAGCGGTAAATAATCAGCAAAAGTCGCAAGAGCTGTTTTAGGCAATAATCCAGCTAAAACTTCTAAAAAGGAAATGAAGGTTACGATGACTATAGTCAAAGACATCCCTCTTTTAGATAGGGGCATTAACTTATTAAGTAGGATAATGACTACTAAAACGATAACAATTGGATAAAGTAGAGAAAGTACTGGAAGTGAAAAAGCAATAACGGCATTCAAGCCTAAGTTGGCAATTAGAAAACCAATAAGGGTAAAGAGACTAAGATAAACTTTGTAGGATAATTTGGTAAAATGTTTAGCAAAAAACTCAGATACCGCAACGATCAAACCGACTGTAGTGGTAAAACAGGTTAAAATGACCATGACACTAAGGAAGTAGCGTCCAAAGGAACCAAATAACTGATAAGAAGCCTGCGCTAGAACATAAGCCCCTTTATTGATTGAAGAATCAGTCAGTACATTTTCTGGAACAGAAAATTTGTTACCTAGGTAGCCTAAGCCAATATAGAGAATGCTAAATGCTAGGCTTGTCACTACTCCGACTACCCATATCGTTGATAAATATTCTTTTTTATTAGCAAAGCCAAATTGTTTTAAGGTCTCAGTTGCTACTAAACAAAAAGCAACTGCAGCTAGGGCATCTATTGTATTATAACCCGCTAAAATTCCTCCACCAAAAGCATTAGTGAGATACTCAGCACTAGCTGGACCACTGCCTGTTTGACCATATTTAAATGCTCCTACAACTACCAGTGAAAGAATAAGCAGAGCAAATATAGGGGTCAAAACCTTACCTACGCTGGCCATTATATTAGTAGGATGACTAGCAAGTAGATAACCAGCCAAGAAAAAGAAAAAAGAAAAAATCATGAGAGCCATCTGACTGTTACCAACCAAAGGCGATAGTCCAACTTCGAAAGACACCGTAGCTGTTCTTGGGATAGCAAAAAGTGGACCAATAGTTAAATACAGAATAACCAAAAAGCTGAGCGAAAACCAAGGGCTAAACTTAAGGTCCATTTCATGTTTAAAACCTCCGTTAGTCAAAGTTCCCACTAACAGAGTGATAATGGCTAAACCAACGCCGGACAAACAGAATCCTAAAATAGCAGGCCAAAAACGATTACCAGAAGCCACACCTAAGGCCGGTGGAAAAATGAGATTTCCAGCTCCAAAAAAAATACCAAATAATAGCAACCCTGTCAAAAATCCTTTTTTTAGCATAAAGCACCTCTATGTAAACTTAAGTTTACACCTTTCCTCTAATTTTTTTGTTAAAGGGTCAACTATCTGTTAATTCTTGCCCCATAAATAATTGCTTTCTATTATAACAAAAAAGCGTGATTATACTACCCCTTTTTCAAAATTTTCTAACTATTTACATAAAAATAAGGCCTGAAGGCCCTTATTTTTATGTAAATAGCTTTCTCCACTTTCAAGATGACGGTAGCTATTTCTGTCGATAGGAGACTTGAACTAAGGCAACTATAACAAATAAAAACAAACATTGTTTAGGATAAGCAATGTAGTAGGGAACCCATTTATGGGCGAACTTTTGCTTGTAGTGCCTTAGACCATCGAAAGAGTAAATTTGAGAACCGTATTGATAAAGCAAATAGCCCAATTTTTCATTAAGAAAACTAAAACGATTTTTACCTACATTAGATAAAGGGCACATCCCCATATTAAAATAGTCAACTCCCTTTAGTTTAGCATGGTTTATTAATCTTATAAAGAGAGCGTCCATAACCCCTTTTGGAGCCTTATTCAAATAACGCATTAAGTCAACCGAGAGCATCTTTTCTGTATCAGATTTTTCAATAGTAGCAAAAGCAACAATCTCACCTTCCATTGATTTTAAAATGGCAATGTCACTATGACCCAAGTAAAAGTCGTCAAAAAAACCAAGTGAAAATCCCATTTCTTTTCGACCGGCCAGCCATTCATCAGAAATCACTTTTAATGATGATATCAACTTCTTAGAGTAAGGCGGTTCAAGAACGGAAAAGACATAGCCAGCCTTTTCGACCTGATTAGATACTGACCTTAAATTTTGCTTTTTCTTACCTGAAAGTGAAAATTGAGCAGAATCAACAATTCCTTCTTCTCCTAATTTAATAAAATCAAAACCATGGTCATGAATTGCCATGACTTCTTTTTCGGATACCTCATAAAATACAGGATGATAATTATATAAATCTGCCTCATTCATAAAGGCTTCTAATGCTTCATCAAAATAATCACGATTACCAAAGAAATCTCCCATAACGAGAAGTTTATCCCCATATGATCTGAATTGCAAAGCTATTTGATCTTGTCCTTGAGCCCGATAATACCAAATCCTTTTGTCTTGAAGATAAGCCAATCCAGTATAATGATGATCACCTTTTTTTAAGCATTGCTCAAAGCGCTCTTTATCAAAGGGATGACCAATCTCCACTCGTCGATACTTTAAGAATAGTATTAAAGCAGTTAAACTAATCGCAACCAAAACTAAAGTCAATAAGCCCATTAACCACCAATGAAAAGTAGGTACCGAAAAATGCTCTTCTAAAGAAATACGCGATCTATGATGTAAGTCTACCAAATTAGTATAACCTAAAATAAAATAGGAAAGGCTCAAAAAAGACCAGATAACCCCATCAAGAAAAGCATCTTCATGACTAATAATAAGCTGACGACGATAGAGGTTTGGTCGACTAGCACAGAGTAATAGAACCAAAAAAATCAAGACTGCCGTCGGTGCAAAACTTCTGTAAAAAAAGATTGTGTATAAAATAGCTAAGCACAGAAAAACCAAAGTTGGAAAGAAACCTTTTGCACTCCTATTTCCAATCGCTCGCCCACAAACAAGCAGCGAGAAACCCAAAAGTAAACTAGGCACCTGACGAATAAGGGCCATGCTGGCTAAACCGTAAAAACTATCTTTGATAATAGGTAGATTGATAATGGCATCATGGCTTGTTACCATCAATATCAAGATAATTCCAGATAGATAGAAAAGCCCAACCATGACATAAAAGAATAAAGCTCTAATAAGTTCCAAAACAAGATAATTATTTTTATTCTTAAAGAACTGAAATTTACGAAAAATAGGCATACTCACTCCCTATAGTTTTTGCTTAGTCTACTGTTTTAAGGTTAAAGGTTACTTAAGAAAAAACTATTTTCAACCACTACTAGTTGGAAATAGTTTTTTCAACTTGCAACTTAACCAATCACCGACCCATTTGGAACTTGCGGATCAACTGTCAAGACAGTCAAACGATCTCCATGTTCAGCTGATAAAATCATCCCTTGACTGACATACTTTTTCATCATTTTACGAGGTTTCAAATTAGCAATAATCTGCAATTTTTTCCCAACTAATTCTTGCTCATTAGGATAAAATTTAGCGATGCCAGATAGGATTTGACGATCCTCTCCATCACCTGCATCAAGACGAAAGCGCAGCAATTTATCCGAACCTTCGACCTTAGAAACTTCTTTAACTTCAGCCACGCGAATCTCAACAGCATCAAAAGTTTCAAATTTAATTTCTTCTTTTTCCGATTTGAGTTCAACTTCTTCGGGAACCCATTCTTTTTCCTCGGGAAGTGCCGAGCCAACTTCCATTTGTTCCTTGATATAAGCAATTTCCTCTTCCATATCAAGGCGTGGGAAAATAGGTTGGCCTTTAGAAATAACTGTGGTTTGAGCCGCAATACCAACTAATGAAAGGTCCTCCAAGTCTGCTACCGCTTCTAAACCAAGTTGAGTCATGATAGCATTCGAGGTTTCCATCATGAATGGTTGAATCAAGTGAGCGACTACACGTAGGCTAGCTGCCAAATGAGCCATAACAGATGCTAAATCTTCTTTATTGCCATCTTCTTTAGCTAGTAACCAAGGAGCTGTTTCATCAATGTATTTATTAGCTCGAGAAATAATAGTCCAAACAGCTTCTAAAGCACGTGGATAGTCAACAGCTCCCATTTGCACATGGTATTCCTCAATCTGTGTAGCTACAATTGCTTCTAAATCAGCATCAAAAGTCGTTACACCTGCTTGGTAGGTTGGAATTTGACCACCAAAGTATTTATTAATCATAGCAATGGTACGGTTTAGTAAGTTACCTAAGTCATTAGCAAGCTCATAATTAATCCGTCCAACATAATCTTCAGGCGTGAACATACCATCTGAACCAACTGGTAAACTACGCATTAGGTAATATCTAAGAGGATCTAACCCATAACGTTCAACCAGCATTTCTGGATAGACAACATTCCCCTTAGATTTAGACATTTTACCATCTTTCATGACAAACCAACCGTGGGCAATCAAGCGTTCTGGCAATTTCATATCCAACATCATGAGAAGAATTGCCCAATAGATGGAGTGGAAACGCAGGATGTCCTTGCCAACCATGTGGAAGACAGTACCATTCCAGAACTTGTCATAGTCTTCATGCATTTCTTGCCCATAACCTAGGGCCGTTGCATAGTTAAGAAGCGCATCAATCCAAACATAGACCACATGTTTTGGATTTGATGGCACTTTGACTCCCCAGGTAAAGGTTGTCCGGCTGACAGCTAAATCTTCCAAACCAGGCTCAATAAAGTTTTTAAGCATTTCATTCATTCGACCGTTAGGCTGAATAAATTCAGGATGTTCATTAAAGAAAGCTACTAACTTATCAGCATATTTACTTAGACGTAAAAAGTAAGACTCTTCTGATACCCACTCAACTTCGTGCCCAGAAGGAGCAATACCACCAATTACTTTACCGTTTTCATCGCGGAAAACTTCTTCTAATTGACTTTCAGTAAAGAACTCTTCATCTGATACAGAATACCAGCCTGAATATTCGCCTAAATAAATATCATCTTGGGCTAATAATTTTTCAAAAACTTCAGCCACTACTTCTTCATGATAAGAATCTGTCGTGCGAATAAATTTATCATATGAAATGTCAAGTAAAGACCATAGTTTCTTAACATCCCTCGCCATACCATCAACATATGCTTGGGGGGTTATTCCCGCTTCTTCTGCTTTAGTTTGAATTTTTTGACCATGCTCATCAAGTCCTGTTAGATAAAAGACATCATGATGCATCAAACGCTTATAACGAGCTAAAACATCACAAGCAATAGTTGTATAGGCAGAACCAATATGTAATTTCCCTGATGGATAGTAAATAGGGGTTGTAATATAAAATGGTTTTTTATCAGTCATTTGATTTCCTTTCAAGGCTAATGAAACCTTCTCAATTTCTTCTCTAACCGGTTTTAGCGACCTTCTCAAGAGACATTAACTTATTATAGCATATTCTAATTGGCAAAAAACCAAGTCTAGGAACTTATCTACCAACAATTGGTTTGATTTTTCGTCGAATATAGAGGTGTTCTGCTAAGAGCAAATAATTGACATAACTTAAAGGAAGTAACATGGCAATAAGTGCCAACTCACCAAATTGATAAGATAAAAAGGTTGAGCAAATAACCCCTAAAATAAAAGTCATAATAATAATCAAAGTATTACGGCCAATAAGAATGAGCTCTTTATTTCCTTCATATAGTCCCTTAGTTAAAATATAAGCTGCATTTTTAATATTGCCCGTCATCATGACATTGGCATAATTGGCTCCTCGTAAGGACTTAAAGGTGTCTACTTGGATTGATGCAAAAAAAGCCAGTGCAGCTACAGTTATAAATTGGCTTGTAAATGGCGTTACGAAGCTTGTCACTAAAGCTATAGTAGTAAGCATCGCACTAGCCAGTAAATGCCAATGCAGATGGTGCTTGTTGGACCATCTATGAGCAAAGTAAGCAAAACTTTGTCCCAGCATAAAGAAGAAAATAGGTAATAAAAAATCCAAGGCTTGAAGTGTACTGACCCCCAAAAGTTAGACATTATATTTTAAGCAAAGGATTTAGTTCTGTATTGTACGGGACTAAGTCCTTTTAGTTTTACTTTGATCCGTTTATTGTTGTAATAATCAATATATTTTTTAATAGCTTTTTCTAAATCTCCCAGAGATTTATAGTAGCTCTCATAGCCATAGAACATTTCTGACTTTAATATGCCAAAGAAGGATTCCATTATCCCATTGTCAGGGCTGTTTCCTTTACGTGACATAGATGGACGGATACCTTTAGAGTTTAAAAAGTGATGATAATAGTTGTGCTGATACTGCCAGCCTTGATCACTATGTAAAATAGTTCCGTTATAGTATTTATCTGGAAATGTCTTTTCTAGCATCGTTTTAATTTGGTTTAAGTTAGGAGAACGTGAAATGGTATAGTTTATTATCTCGCTATTATAACCATCAAGAACTGGTGATAAATAGAGTTTTCCCTCAGGTAAAGCAAATTCAGTCACATCGGTGTAACACTTCTCAAAAGGTTTAGAGGCTTCAAAATGGCGTTGAATAAGGTTATCTGCTTTCTTTCCAACCTCACCCTTATAAGATGAATAGCGTCTTTTGCGACGTATTCTCGCTGCCAAACCTAGTTCTTTCATCAAGCGCTGAACTCTTTTGTGGTTGATGATAAAACCTCTGTTACGCAGTTCCAAAGTGATTCGACGATAGCCATAGTTACCTTTATGTTTCTGATAGACTTCTTGAATTTGGTTTTTAATGGACTTGTCTAAATCATCTTGTTCTAGTTGCTTAAGATGATAGTAATAGGTTGAACGAACTAATTGAGCTGCTCTTAGAAGTAAACCTAATTTAAATCCTCCATCAACCATTTCTTTAATGATTTCTGTCGTTCTTTCTCGATAGCTTCGTCCCGTTCTTCTAACTCTTTTAACTTTTTTAGGAAGGCGTTCTCCGTTCTGAGATATTCGTTCTCTTCCTGAAGGCGCTCTAATTCAGTCATTTCTTCCCAAGTTTTCTTTGGTTTACGTCCCATTTTTGCTGGTCTCCCTTTTGTTGTCTCAACAATAGTATAACCATTTTTCTTGTATTGCGCTATCCAATTGGCAAGAGTTCCTGGATTTGGGAAGGCGTAATCTAGAGAAACTGACATTAAGGATTGCCCATCTTTCAAGACTTTATTAATCATTTCTTGCTTCATTTCAGGTGAATAAGCTTGGTACTTTTGCTTCTTAACGATCTCGACTCCATAACGATCCATCAGTCGAATGGTATATTTTAAGTTGCAGCGGGTTACTCCAAATTGAATCTCTAATTGAGTCCAGGAAACACCTGACTTCTTTAAACGATAAATTTCTAATTTATCTTCATAACTTAATTTCATACAAAAACACCCCAAATGTTAGATTTTTTGTCCAACTTTTGGGGTGCAGTACAAAGATAGTCTTTTTCGACTATTCGAATAGCCAAATACATCACATTTCCGGTTTGAACTCCTGCAAAACGCCTCCCTTGAGTCAGAAATGTAAAAGTATTAACATAGCCACTGATAAAGGTCAAAGCTGAAGCACAGCGGATTCCTTCATAGACTTTATGCCTTTTTCGTTTGTTTTTTCGTGATTGATTCGACATTTTTCCTTCCATTTCACAAATAACAAAATAAAAATACTGTTAACCAGTATTTTTACAAAATTTGAATATGAGGCTCTCTTCAGCCCAAATAGCTTTCAAAATTCTTACTTTAGGTAAGTGCTGAAAGCTTTAATAAGATTAGATTTAGTATAGCACAGCTAGTTTTCGAAAACAATTAGCTTGAGGATAAATTTTCAGAAAAAGTGGATGAAAAATTCATCCACTTTGATTGATATTATTTTTCGACAATCTTGAAGTTTTGCAAGAAGTTCTCTTCTCCCAATTCTGCTTTAAAGTGGTCTCCAATTTTAAGAAATGGAAGCTGATCTGAACTTTCCCTACTTGCTTTTACTTTATAAATCTTACCATCAGAAATCAAATAGTAAATACTTGTTCCTGAGACAATTTGACTTGCTACCTCTTGGACTTGACCTTGAATCACTTTTACTTTCTTAGTTGAACTTCCTAGGGAAGTTAATCCGCTTGTATCCCGGTCTGTAAATTGAGCAATTAAGCTCGAAATATCGTTATTAACAGTCACTTGCTGATAATCTTCTGCATCTACTAAGGCATAAGATTTAACCAGACTAGCATCATCTTTCAGCGGAATAAGATAGAAGGCTTTATTATTCAATTTAACAAGTGTTGGCGCAGTTGCCTTATAGTTTTTTTCCTGAACTTCACCTTCTGCTGACTTCATGGCAGAAGTCTCTGTAGCCGACGCTAATTTGTAATTAGTAATTTGTCGTGTTCTCATATTAACTAGGATAAAGCCAAGGTTTGAGGAATCAGCTGTTGCAGAAGTAATTCCTGTATATAAGTAGATATCTGATCCTATTGTAATATAGTTATAACTATCAGTTGTTTTCTTCACACCTGACTGGCTAAAAATGGTATTCCAATAACCATTTTGATAGGTATAATAATCATTTACCCGTTTAATAACATTTTCAGCGGAGTAGACACGATCAACCCACTTAGGAATCTCTTTTAAGCTATAGTAACGCGATTTTCCTGTCACAGCATCAAGAATGATTGCACCATTTGGATCCATTGATGATAAGCCAAATTTTGGAGCATAAGTGGTTGCAATATAGAAGGGATTCCCATCATCATCTACTTCAAAAGATGGATCAGAAAAAATAGTAAAGGGATGACTAAAACGTAAATGACGCATGGTGTCGCGGAACATGAATTCAGAATTTGAGTATTTCATCGGTTTTGACAGTTTTACAAGCTCAGCCTTACCAGTTGTTTGATTGACTTTGACATAATAACTAATCCCCTCTTGACGATTTGTTACCCATTTCCAAAAACTTTTATATTCTAATGGGGATACTCGAAAAGGTTGTTTTCCAATGGTAATCTGCCGGTATTCATCTGAAATACCAAACTGTGAAACTTTATCAATAGTTCCTAAATAGGTATCTCCAATTTTTTCTGCAGACTCTCTATCCAAGAGTGCTAAAGTTGAAATATCACTTTCTGGAAAATCTGTTTTGAAGTCAGCATCTTTAACCTTAATCACTTTAGCATAACTCTTAGCCCGCAAAACTCTTGAGTTTAACACTGATAGCAAGGCCAACCCCATAGAGATAGCTAAAATAAGAAAGATGAGCCAGCGCACACTGCCTGAAAAGAAATTAAAATACCGAGTGACGTCTTTAGCTTGATTTTGAGAATATTTCCTTTGGAATAGCTCTGTCAAACCTTTAGTAAGTGACATGACAAAAATATTAACAGCTAAAAGAAACAGAATGAAAATAAGAAAGACCCAAAAATCGCCACTCAAGGGATTAAGTGGTGGCAGATTTACCCAGTAATAGACTACAATGATCAGTAGAGAGAGGAACCCTGTTAAAGATTGAACCTGTTTTTTCATCTCATTCTCCTAAATATTTTTAATGATAAACTATCATGAATCTTATTATACCATATCGGAAGAAAGTTTACTGTATCACGCAGTACAAAAGACTGGCAATAAGCCAGTCTTTATAGACTATTTGGTTAATTTTTTATTTTTCCTTCATTTTTTTAGAAAACCCTAACTTAACCATCCAAAGAAGGATAATTCCCATCAACATAGCTAGGAAAGATTGCTTATCTCCCGTTGCTGGTAACTGCCATGTTGAGTCATTAACTTGTGAAACTTTCTCCACATTTTGACCTGCGTCTACATTATTTTGAATAGTCGGTTTAGATACTTCATTTAAAAGCTCAAAATGCGTTCCATCAGTTACAAGAGCTCTCTTAGACAAGATTTGCAAATGTGTTTCAGTAACATCGTTTTGAAGAGCTTTAATATTTGTAGTTCCACTTATTTGGTAGCCTTCTGGTAAAGTCACAATAATATTATAATGACCGTCCCGAACTGAGGCTCCATAGGCATTTGGCACATACAAGGATTGATCTAGATTTATAAGTTGACTATTTTCTGACTGTAAAGAAACTCTGCTTCCTTCTGGTAACAACCTATCAAAAATGACTCTAACCATTCCAGACTCAGATTTCCTTGTGATAAAGGCGTGGTGAACAAAATCACTATCTTGACTTAATTCAAACTTGAATACTTTTGGAGAAACAAGTTCTGCTACATTTTGATCATAAGTTAATAGTTCCAAACTATATCTACCAAAAGGTAATATCAGTACTTGTGAACGATCATCATAATAGGTTAGTTTGTCAAGAGCTTGACCTTTTTCATCTCTCACCAGATAGGTAATAGGAATTTTTGGTCTATCAACACTATTATTATAAGCTAAAGAAATATCTAGAATACCATGGCCGTCAGGGACACTTCTCATTGGTAATAAACTTGAATAAACGATATTACCAGCCTTATCCTCAACTAAATAGTAGAAGTCAGCTTCAGCTACACCCTCAATTTTGGGAATAGTATAGCTACCATCCTCATTTCTAGGAATAAGGACACGACGATCACTAATAGATATAATATCTTTATTTGTATCAATATCGTATTTACGACCATCTTTTTCTAGCACATAAAACACTTCTTCTCGAGCTATGCCAACAGTGTTCGGATCAAAGACTTTCCCTGGTTTAAAGAACTCTTTATCACCGTCCTTACGGAAAATAGCTTTAGTAATAATAGGTTCTTCATGACTAACGAACACCTCATGTTCTTGCTTTTTGAGCTGACCTGAAGCATCACGGTAAGTGATAACGTAACGGTAAGCACCCGATAGAACTTTCTCACCTAACTGCGTTTGACCACTCCAGCTTGTTGTGCTTAAATCATCAATTGAAGCATTTTGAGGCGCTGTCCAAATAGCAGAGCTCTTCACCTTATCAGCCGCTCCATAAACACTTACACTTAGGTCACGATAAACCTTACCTGGTAGCCCTCTAAAGGCGATGAAATCTCTATTACCTTTACCATTAGGTGACAGAATGATCTTAGTCTGGTTAGCCTTAGCTAAGCGACTAAGCGGACGATTACGATTAGTAATCATAATATCTGACTGATTAGTGATTAAACCAGAATCACCCTCAGTCATCACCAAATTGTCTTCTATGCTTTGATAATTTTGATAATCACCATCTTTTAGCGGGATAGTGATAATCCCATCACCAAGCTGATCTGGTAATTGTTGACCAAGTTTTGCAATGGCAATATTACCCGCAAAATCTTCAACCATATAATAAAAATCTGCTAATTTTGCCTTATCAAGTGGTAATATAAAGCTCCCATTTTTCGATTTTTCAACAAAGACTTTATTATCAGTCACAGATACATACTTAAATCCTTGGTTTATTGAAATAGTATATGGTTTGCCATCTTTTTCTTCTAAATAGAAAACACTGTCTCTAAGTATGCCCGATTGGCCACGATCAGTAACATCAAGAACTTTGAATTCTCTTGTTTTTGGATTAAAACTACCAGATTTTAGTAAAGGTTTTTCACGGTCGACGATGATATCAAACACCATTTCTTGACGTTTTGCCCCGATGATATCTGGATAATAAGAAACGACATATTGATATTTACCATCTGGTAAATCCTCACCGCTTAAAGTTTTACCTGAAAAATCCGTTGACAATAAGGTTGTCGATTTAGGGAAACGAATATCACTGTTATAATTCTTATCACCATTATGGGGTTGACTTGTCCACAATTGGCTCTGACGTTGCTGGTCATCAGCACGATAAACACTTGCTTTTAGCCCCTTATATTTTCTTAAAAAGATGCCTTTAAAAGCAACAAAATCTTGATTTTTATCACTATTTGGAGAAATTGCAAGAACAACTTTTCCAGACTGATTTTTTGCCAAGACAAACTTGCCATCTTTATTTCGATATGTTCCAAGGGTATGAAGACCATTGTCAGAAATTGTTTTTGTTGAGACATTCGCATCGGCACCAATTGTCACTAAGCCTGTATAATGTTTTCCAACATATACCTCATCAGGAGTTTCAGATTCTTCAAAATAAAACCCCTTTTCTCCCTTAGATTTTAAATTATAAATAGAGTCTTCAACAACTGCTAAGCTTTGGAATTCTCCTTTAAAACCAACAAATGGAATATTTATTTTATCTTTTACTTGATTTTCAGCATTTTCAAAACGCACAAAGCCTTCTAGGAAGTACCCATTAGGCATCTGTTCAGTAAGTGTTTTCGTAAACTCAGACGTATCTATAGAAATCGTAATAGACTGTTTCCCCTTAGCAGGAACTTCAATAACACGACCTTGGTCTGATTTTAAAAGCACTGAATTTAAGTCAAAACGACCGTCGACAATTTTATCTGTCATTAAATCCGTTACATAGCGGAGCTTCTTAGCCTGTTTGGAAATATTATGCACAGTTACTGTAAAGCTTATTTTCTCTCCAACATTCCCTAAAGAAACACTCCCATACTGTTCCTCACCAGTGATGTAAAGGCCACTTGTTATGGCAGCTTCCACATTTAGAAGTCCAGCACCTTGACGGCGTGGAGAGGTTATTAATCCAGTTTTAGGGTCTTTATGAATGCTTGCATTACTCATTAACAAATTCTTAATAAGATCCGACAGTTCTTCTGCTTTAATCTCTGGATGTTCTTGTTCAAGATATTGCTTAATAAGTAAACTTGCCCCCGCAATATAAGGAGATGCCATACTCGTTCCCGTTTGACTGCCATAATGATCATCATTATAAGTAGAATAAATATCTCCCCCAGGCGCCGTGATATCTGGTTTTAAATAGCCATCTGATGTCAAGCCCCAGCTAGAGAAATGGTTCATTTGATTAGCTTTTTGGTTGCGTGCTTTTGATAGTTTACTTTCAAAACTTAAGCGTCCTGTTCCAGTGCCATTTAGCTGAGACATTGCTTTACCAAACTCATGTGAAATAAAAGCCGATGGGAGAACTCGTCCTTCTTTACTTAGTTGCATTTTACGATTAGATTGACCTGGTATATGATTAAAAATAAGAATACCAGCTGCACCATGCTTTTTAGCTTGTGCTATCAATTCCACATAAAGATATTTAGGATTACGTTCAATAAGGACTATCTTACCGGTAACGTTTTTTCCTTTATATGCTTCGTCACTTGGCTGATTAATATAAACAAAGTCATAATTTTTATCAAAAGAAAGTTCCTCTTGGATTTTTTTATAATCTGTCGATTCTGTATAAAGGGCTTTTCCATGATTTAAATCAGCACGATTTTCTAAACCTTCAACTTTCATTAAGCGTTCAATCACAATTTTGTTATCAACAGCTGCAACAGAGGTTGGAATTCTTCCTGTTGAAGGTGAGTTAACAATACCATAGTCCGGATTGCTAGCAAAAGGGTCTGCATGATCAGAGCCAAATAAACGCTCATTGCCTGCTGCCACGATAACTGAAACGCCAGCTTTTTTAGCTTGTTCAATAGCAGCCATCAAGGAAGCATTACCCCCTAAGAAAGAACCATTAGGCCCGCCTAAACTAAGGTTAATAGTATCAGCACCTAAAGCTACCGCGTCTTCAATAGCTTTAATATAGAGTGCTTCGCCTGTTCCCATTAAGTCATTAGCAAAGACGCGCATAAAAATAACTTGAGCTTCTGGCGCCACCCCTAAGAAACGTTCTCCCGTAGGCGATGCTTCAAGGGGATTTCCGGTAGCAATACCTGTAACATGCATCCCATGAGACTCATACTGACTGTCATCATCTTCAGTTGTCCAATCAATGAACTGACTAAAATCGTCTGGATTAATTTGAATCACTGTTTCTTTAGGTTTATCACTAGTTGAACTCGGATAAACACGGCGTCTTCTTTTATCTACACTTTGAATAATAGTGCTCTCAATAGAATCTAAGAAAGAAGCATCGTCTAAATCAAAGTCAAATTTAACCTCTTTAACCTTGTCATTGTTTTCAACATAGTTGTGTGCAAAAACAACCTTTTGATTAAGCCATTTCCCATAGTTGATGTTTGCCTTTGCTTTTTGTAGATTCATAGATTCTTCATCTTTGAACTTTGCTCGGCTGATATCACTAATTCTCATAGCTTTGTGATTAGCATCAATTCCAGTATCGATAATTGCAATCACTTTACCTTGCCCTTTATAGCCTTTTTCCCAAGCCCCTGTCACTTGCGTCCAATCATGAGTATCAGTGTTAATTGGAGTCTCTTCAATAGAAGCAGGTAACTCTTGCTCAATGCCCTCTATGGGCACTTCGCTTTTTTCTGGATTAAGCTCCTGGGTGTCTGAAACGTCTGTTGCGACATCTGCCAGAACCTTAAGTTGTTCTTCTTCACCAACCTCATTACTAGAAAGCTCATCTGAATGAACTAACTCTTTTGCAACCAGTGACTGCGGCATTTCCTCTGGCGTTATCCTTGAGGTTTCTTCTGCAGAAACATGGCTCGTTCCTACAAAAAAGACTGTTCCAATTAAGACAGATACAGTCCCTGATTTATATTTTCTTAACGAAAATCGTTCTTTCTTTTCCACTTGTAATTTATCTCCTAAATTAATATTTTCTATCATTTTTCCAATAGAACATTAATTTTTATTTAATCACAAATTTTGTGGAAACGCAATCGATTTCGAAGAATAGTAGTCAAAGTTCTGAAGCAATTTTTTTAATAGAATTTAAAAAAATGCCCCATTCAAAAAGGGGGCAAACTAAATTTTAATCTAATTTTAAAGCATTCTGACTGAATGGAATAGAAGAGTCGTAAGGATTATGTCTCAATTTAAAATGTTTAACATCATCAATTGTCTTCGTACCAGCAAGTTGCATCACCATTTTCAACTCATCATTTAAGTGCTCAAAAACTTGCTTAGTCCCGACGCTTCCTCCCATTGCTAGCCCGTAAATAACTGGACGACCAAGAGCTACAAGGTCTGCTCCAGAAGCTAGAGCTTTGAAGATATGCTGACCACGTCTGACTCCTGAGTCAAATACAATTGGTACCCTACGATCAACTGCTTCTGCAACTTCTTGTAATGAATCAAATGCTGCTGGACCACCGTCTAATTGACGCCCACCATGATTAGTTACCCAGATACCTGAAGCACCTGCTTCTAGTGCACGAAAGGCATCTTCTGCACACTGTGGACCTTTAACATAGACAGGTAGCCCTGAATATTGGGCAATGTACTCAACATCCTTTGGTGATAGAGCCTGCTTAGCTGATTTATAAACATAATCCATCGTTTTACCTGCACCATCTGGCAGATATTCCTGAACAATAGGCATCCCAACGGGGAAAACAAAGCCATTACGTTTATCTACTTCACGGTTTCCTCCAACAGTTGCATCAACTGTCAAAACAATTGATTTAACACCTTCAGCTTTCAAGCGATCCATAATATGTCTGTTGATCCCATCATCTTTACTATAGTAGAATTGGAACCAATGTGGTGAATCTCCTAGTGCTTGTGAAATTTCCGGCAAATCAGTGGTTGAATAAGAACTTGTTGTATAAATTGTACCAAATTCCTTAACCCCTTTTGCACTGGCAACTTCTCCTTGCTCATTAGCTAATTTATGAGCTGCAACAGGGGCCATAATTATTGGAGAAGTTAAGGTATCTCCATCAAATGTTACTTCCGTACTTGGATTTTCAAAACCTTTTAATCCATGAGGGACAATTAATTTATGGTTAAATGATCTAATATTTTCATGTAGCGTAAAAGTGTCACCCGCTCCACTTGCTATATAGCCAAAAGCCCCTTTAGGAATTACTTTCTGTGCCATCTTTTCAAGATCAAAGACATTCACAAAGAACGTTTCCTTCAGCGCTACTTGTTTTAAACTCAATACCTGCATTTGCCATTTCAATGTTATCTGTCATTAATATTCTCCTTTTAAATAATTGATAACGCCTACAAATTATAACTAAATTATATTAAACCAATTTTTTAATGTCAAAATATATGCTCGCGCATTTTTTATTAGGAATAAATTAATCTCATATTTGATTAGATTATAAGTATCCTAGCAATTTTCCAATTGCAAAAACAACAAAGCAAGTCAGTATAATATAGAGCGCACAATACTTAATAACTTCTTTTAAAAGCTTTCCTTCTTGGCCTTCTAAACCAATAGCCACTGCTGCTACTGCAATACTCTGCGGGGAAATCATCTTACCCGCTGTCGCTCCCGTCATATTGGCCGCAGCCATCCAATAGGGATTCATATTGAGGTTACTAGCAGCTTTTACCTGTAACTCACCAAAGAGAACATTGGCAGAGGTATCACTACCAGTAATAAAAGTTCCAAGAGTACCTATAACTGGCGCAATAAAAGGATAGAAACCACCTGTTACAGCCACCAAGCTTATAGCGATTGTATTAATCATTCCACTATAGCTCATAACCTTCGAGAGAGCTACAATTGAGGCTACTGTCAACATTGTCTTTGTTAACTGTTTGATACTTTTTCCTAGGATTCTTAGAATTTCTCCAAATGACATACCTTGTAATAATCCTGCTAAAAAAGTAGCCAGAATTATCATCGTTCCTGGTGAAGCCAGCCATTTGATTGTATAGGGTTTTGCGTGCTCACCGGTATAAATAGAGAACGTGGTCGAAACTTTGGCTAGCACATTATTAATAGCTGGAAATAAGGAGGAGGTCAGCATAATAAATACAAAAACAAGAATAAATGGTAAGGATGCTTTAAAACCTTCTTTTAGATCAACTGGTTCATCTACCACCTTAGCCTGACTTCCTCTTTCTCTATATTTCACCATTAAAATAGTGACCAAGATACAAAAGAGAGAACCGATAATTGAAGGAAGTTCTGCACCTAAATAATGGGAAACTAAAACCTGTGGAAGAGCAAAAGCTAAGCCAGATGCTAAAGTTAAACTAAATACCCCTTTAATAGGCGCTCTACCTTCTCCAGTTAAAGCCACGAGCACAAACGGAATAGCTACAATCAAAATAAAGAGCTGCAAGGAAACAATTACTGAGAGTTGTCTAACCTCTAGTCCAGTGACTTGTGCCAAAGTTGTCACAGGCAATCCAATAGCTCCAAAAGCTGTGGGAGTTGTATTAGCAATTAAACAGATCAGTGCAGCCCGTAAAGGTTTCATTCCTAATGCTACTAGTATACTCGCTGGAATAGCTACCGCAGTGCCAAACCCTGCAATAGCTTCAAGAAAGCCTCCAAACCCCCAGGCTAAAATAAGCACCAAAACACGTTTATCTTCTGTAATAGTCATTAATAAACGTTTGATAACAGTCATACCACCTGAAGCTGTGGTCAAATTATAAGTAAATACAGCAGCTACGATGATATAGATAATAGGCCAAAAACCCATTACTGCCCCTTCTAAAGCAGCAGTTAAACTGTCCTTAACGCTAAACTGAAAACCAAAAATACTGGTTAAAAGTGTGATGATTAGTCCTATGAAACAGGCCAAATCCCCTCGGATCCGGAAAACTGCCAAAGATAGAATCAACCATAAAATAGGAATAACGGCTAATGTTGCTTGAAACATATAGTCTAAAACCTTTCTTTTTACAAGATAAAATCAATATAATTTGTTAGCGCTTTCAATTTATGTTAATATTATATAAATATTAGACCTACCTGTCAAGAAAATCCACTTAATTTTTTCACAAACTTTTTCTTTTTATAATAAAAAGATCATATAAAGCTTGTCTTAACAGCGTTTATTTAATATGTTAGAAAAAAACTTTGTGAATTTCTTATATTTGAATGACTATTTAGAGAAGAAAATAAGAATATCTCTCGTCATCGTTCTTGTAAGCATTAGCTCAGCGAACAGTTTCAGAACCTTTAGTGTAAACACTAAAAAGTAGAATGAAGGTTCAAAATTAATTTTTTAAACAAGCATCTAGGTTTTATCACATAGAAAATTGTCATATTCTTAGATAGACATTTACTTCCAACCTCTATCCAATCTGATTAAAATAGTTTTGAGTTTGAAAAAATAGCTTGCTAGCCTATTTTTTGCTAAAATAGACTTAACTTAATGACAGAAAGAGAATTATATGAAACTCATCTCATGGAATATTGATTCGTTAAATGCTGCCTTAACAGGAGAATCAGCACGTGCACTACTATCACGCGCCGTTATTGACCGTCTAGTCAGTGAAGATGCTGACATTATTGCTATCCAGGAGACAAAACTATCAGCCACTGGACCTACCAAAAAGCACTTAGAAAGCATCTTAAACTACTTTCCAAATTACTTACATGTTTGGCGTTCTTCTGTTGAACCCGCACGTAAGGGATATGCAGGAACCATGTTCCTTTATAAACAAACGCTAAATCCAGTAGTTACTTTCCCAAAAATTGGAGCGCCAACAACCATGGATGCTGAAGGACGCATTATTACGTTAGAATTCGAAGAGTTCTTTGTCACCCAAGTTTACACACCAAATGCCGGTGATGGCCTAAGACGCCTAGCCGATCGTCAAGAATGGGATATCAAGTATGCTGAATATTTGGCGCAATTGGATGCTCAAAAACCTGTCCTTGCTACAGGCGACTATAATGTCGCTCATAAAGAGATTGACTTGGCCAACCCAGCAAGTAACCGTCGCTCTCCAGGTTTCACTGACGAAGAAAGAGCTGGCTTTACCGCACTTTTAGAAAAAGGCTTCACAGACACTTTCCGTTACCTTCACGGAGATATCCCAAATGTCTACTCTTGGTGGGCACAACGAAGCAAGACTAGTAAAATGAATAACGCCGGCTGGAGAATTGACTACTGGTTAACGTCAAACAGAGTAGCTGATAAGGTCCTTAAATCTGAAATGATTGATTCTGGTACCCGTCAAGACCATACACCAATTCTCCTTGAAATCGATCTCTAAGATGACAAGCCAAGAAAAATTTGATTTGCTTGAGAAGCGTATGGCCTCCCAAGCTGATCCTGGACAAGCTGAAAAAATGGCGGCCTATATGAAAAACCATTTTGACTTTTACGGCATTCCTGCGGGCCCTCGTCGCCTCATCTACAAAGATATTATTGTGGCGGATAAAAAGGCTAAGTCCATCGACTGGAACTTGCTCAACCTTTCTTGGGCAAGTCCCAAACGGGAAATGCACTACTTTGTCTGTGATTATCTTAGGGCTTTGGCTAAATGGCTAAGCTTCGACCATGTTCCCAAACTCTTAACCTATGTCAGTAGCAATCAGTGGTGGGATTCCATCGACCATTTTGACCACATTTTGGGCAGCATTGAGGACGACAGGCGGGATGCATTCATGTTGGAACTCTCGCTGTCAGAGGATTTTTGGTTGCGACGCATCGCCATTGATCATCAGTTGGGCAAAAAAGATAAAACCAAGCCGGAACTTTTGGCTACTATTATCTTAAACAATCTGGGATCGTCAGAATTCTTCATCAATAAAGCCATCGGTTGGAGCTTGCGGGATTATTCGAAGACCAATCCTGATTGGGTGCGAAAGTTTGTCAAAGAACATAAAAAACAAATGGCACCACTTTCAATCAGAGAAGCCAGTAAATATATCTAAAAAGAAGAGACAGACGTTACATCCTACCTTTCTCTTTTCGCGTCTCTTTTCGCGAAATGTAAAAAGTAATGCGACATTGACATCAACAAAAATTGTCTATGGGTCCATCTTCGACAATACTTCTTTTTTTGATAGTCTAGGCAATATTTCCAGCTATGATGATGGCTATAAACTTACAAAATACTTCCTTGGGTATAGAACGATTGATGCTATCATTGCTAATAGCGATAATGTTCTCGTAGGACTTATCCAATATTACCAATACCAACAGCACCCATTAATCGTCAGTCAAGAGGCTTAAATCTCTGGAAAAATCTTAAAATTTCCAAGTATTGATAACCATAGCTTCCAGTTCGGATATCAAACATTCCATGTGGCTATTGATTCGACCGTTAAACATAAGATTATAAAGTCAGAATTTCTAGAAAAATGTTACTGAAATTCTAGGTTTTCAAGTCGAATTTTTTGTTAATTTACCAAAGTAGGGCTATAATAACCTAAAACTATATATTATTAATGGAGAGAAAAATGATTGCTAAATCAACAACAATGCTTTATGTTAATGACACTGAAGCTGCAATGACTTTTTGGACAGAAAAGATGGGTTTTGTCATAACGGATCAAACAGATGTTGAAGGGGTAAAATCTTACGAAGTAGCACCTTCACGTGATGCCGCTGCTAAATTTGGAATCCACAATAAGGATTTAGTAGCACAAGCAAATCCTGGAATGAACCTTGAATTTCCTTCACTCTTGATGGAAACTGATGATTTAGAAGCTGAATACCAAATCCTGACTGAAAATGGGGTCAATACAAACCCAATTATGGAATATCAAGGTATGGTTCACTTCACTTTCACTGATAACGAGGGTCACTACATCGCTATTCGTCAAACAAGATCGTTGAATTAAGGAGAAAAAATGGTTACTGCATTGAATGTTTACTTAGTTACAAATGGTAACGGAAAAGAAGCTGTTGAATTTTACAAAAATGCCTTTAAAGCTGAAATCACTAATTTAATCTTTTGGAAAGATGGTGTGCCAGATTGTCCAAAAGACCGTGAAAACCTCGTGATGAATGCGCAAATGGAGTTCAATGGTATCCGTCTTCAATTATCTGATGAAAATCCTGACTTTGAGTATAAAGCAGGTGGTAACATGTCTGCTGCAATTATTGTTGATAGTATCGAAGAAGCTCAAGACCTGTATGCTAAATTGTCCGTCAATGCCCAAGAAATTGTGATGGAACTCCAAGAAATGTTCTGGAGTCCAGCCTACGCTAACTTTATCGACCAATTCGGTATCACGTGGCAAATCAACACTGAATTACCAAGCTAATGACCAAAAAAGACCAAGTATTGAGTATATACTCAACACTTGGTCTTTTTTAATGTCAAGATAAGAGTTAGTTTCCTTCCCAACTCTTATTTAAAAAAACGCTCATAAGATTGCTTTGAACCAATTTGAAGAACTTTATCATCCTTAACTAGTATTGGTCTCTTTATCAACATACCATCTTGTGCAAGGAGCTGCGTTGCCTCTTCTAGAGTCAAACAATCTATTTTATCTTTTAGACCGAGTTCTCTATAGGAATGGCCACTAGTATTAAAAAAATTCTTCATCGGAAAGTCTGAATTCTCCATCCACTGTTTCAAAAGCTCAGCCCTTGGGGGATTAGACTTGATGTCCACTGTCTCAAAATCAGATAGATACTGTTTCAGTTCAGCTTTTGCTTTACGACAGGTAGAACATTTAGGGTATTCATAAAAAGTGTACATAATAAATCCTTTCTAAAAACCTTGTTCATGCTCTAATAGCCAGATTTTTTTATCCAAACCACCAGCATAGCCGGTTAGCTGTCCATCTGATCCTACTATTCGATGACAAGGTATAAAAATACTAAGGGGATTATGGCCGACCGCACCACCAACGGCCTGTGCTGAAGCACAATTAATCCTCTCTGCGATGTCTTTATAGCTTCTTGTTTCTCCATAAGGAATTTCTTGTAAACAACGCCAAACCTTCTGACGAAAGTCCGAACCCTTTATAGAAAGAAAGTCAGCTTTAGTTGGTTGAGCTTGATAGAAATAAGTATCTAACCACTGACATGCCTCCCTTAACACGACAGTCTCTTGCAGTTGCGAAACTTCACAGATACCAGCTTCAAAATACTTTTGACCTTGAAACCAAGCACCAATTAACCCTACTTCATCTGCTATTAAGGACATATCTCCAATGGGAGAATGATAAATTATTTTTGATAAGCTCATCACTTTTCCAACCATTCCTATTCCTTGTTTCAATTTATCCCTTAACATCAAAGGTCAAGGAACTTATCTTAAGGCTTCTTAATCAGCCGCACACGAATAATATTCTCACTAGCTTTAAAATCTTCTACTAATTGCTTAACCTTATTTAAATCGCCTTCGTCTAAATCAATTAAGGTGTAAGCATAGTCACCTTTTGAGCGGTTAATGATATTATCAATATTAATATCCAAAGCTGATACCGCTGTTGAAATAGTCGCGACAATGTTAGGGACGTTTTTATTGATTAAGGTAATCCGATACGGAGCAGTTAGGGCTTGGTGAACATTTGGAAAGTTAACTGAGTTTGTAATTTCACCAGTTTCCATAAAACGTCTAATGGTTTGACTTGCCATGATGGCACAATTTAATTCGGCTTCCTTGGTTGAACCGCCAACATGAGGAAAAACAGTGATTTTTTTCCTGTTTAAAAGTTCTGGACTTGCAAAATCAGTCATATAACGTTTAACGACCCCTGTTTCAATTGCATCAAACAAAGCTTGATGATCAACTAATTCTGCACGCGCAAAGTTGATAATAGTGGTTCCTTTTGCCATCAATGCAAAACTCTCAGTATTAAAAGTTGCTTTTGTCTCTTGGGTTAGTGGGACATGAACCGTTATATAATCAGACTTAGCAAATATTTCTTTGAGATTATTAACCCTTTGCACATGACTTGAAATACTCCAAGCAGTCTCAATTGAGACATAAGGATCATAACCCAAAACATTCATTCCTAAACGATAGGCATCATTAGCTATTCTACCCCCAATTGCCCCCAGACCAATAACTCCAAGCGTTTTACCACTGATCTCTGTTCCAGCAAACTGTTTCTTGCCAGTTTCAACTTGCTTACCAAGATCAGCACCTTGTAATAGATTAGCCCAGTGATTAGCAGAAATATAATCTCGAGCAGCCATTAAGATAGCTGCCAATACTGCTTCTTTTACTGCATTTGCATTTGCTCCAGGTGTATTAAAAACGACAACCCCTTCTGAACTAGCCTGATCAACTGGAATATTATTTGTTCCTGCCCCAGCTCTGGCTACTGCCTTTAAGTTACTTGGAAAGAGGTGCCCGTGTAGTTGCTCACTCCTTAGAATATAGGCATCCGGATTGTTTGCTAAATCACCATCAATTTGAAATTGGTTTCCAAGCTCTTTTAAACCAATTTGGTTAATATTATTAAAAGTTTTTACACTATAAACCATATCTATTTTTACTGGGAAGGCTTGCTTCTCCAGCACTCCTTCCTGATTATGCTTCTAAAAATCGTAACGACGGTCTTCATCAATTTCTTGGTATTTTACCGTCTTTTCATCTTCTTTTTTGAGTTTTTGATAAGCTAAGCGCACTCCAGCCAAGGGAACTTTTCCACAAAAGTGAAAGCCTAATTTTGACAGAATAGCTTGCATAGCTAAATTTTTCTCGTGAGTATCACAACGAAAATCATCATAATCAAAACCCTCAATCAATCCTTCTACAAAAGTTTGTGCTATACCTTTCCCTTGGATGTCTTTTGCAACCGCAATCCGATGAAATGTAATGTAGTGTCTGTCATCTGTTAGCCATTGTCCATCATAGATAGCATTATAGGCTTCTTCATTACCATAAATTGCTGCCGCGTAAGCAATAACCTCACCATCTTCTAAGGCCACATAGCCAACCCCATCAATAATATCGTCTATAATGACGTCTGCAGTAGGATAGCCATCCTGCCATTGATCACTTCCATAAGATGCCAGTACTGCTTTAGCATCTTCAATAATTGTCATAATCGAATCCACTTCATTAGGAAAGGCTAATCTAATATTCATATTTTGCCTCTTTTCATCTCGATTTACTTACTATTTTGAGCTTCAAATTGAGCCATAAAATCGACTAAAGCAATAACACCTTCTTTAGGAAAAGCATTATAGATACTTGCTCTCATACCACCAACACTACGATGACCTTTAATATTTTTAAAGCCTGCCTTCTCAGCTTCTTCGATAAATAGACGATCTAAAGCCTCAGAAGGCGTTGTGAAAGGTATATTTGACAGCGAGCGTTCCTTTGGATTTTTTACTGGGTTATTGTAAAAGGATGACTGTTCAATAAAAGTATAGAGTAAACCCGATTTTTCGCGGTTAATAAGTTCCATCTGATCTAAGCCTCCTAGCCCTTTGATCCACTCAAAAATCATTTTAGCAATATAGATGCTATAAACAGGAGGTGTATTATATAAAGAGTGTGCCTCCACATGTACCTTATAATCCAACATACTTGATAACATCGGCTCTTTGTTCAATAAATCGTCACGAATAATCACAACTGTGACACCAGCTGGTCCAATATTCTTCTGCGCACCAGCGTAAATCATTCCAAACTCTTCAATCTGGTATCTAACAGCCAAGATATTTGAAGACATATCAGCAACAATAGGCACGCCATTTGTATCTGGTAAATCATAAATGGCTGTTCCTTCAATAGTATTATTTGTTGTGATATGGACATAAGCGGCTTCAGAATCAATTACTGCTTTATCATATAAGGGAATATTAGTAAAATGGTCTTTTTCCGAAGAAGCTAGTAATAACGGCTCAAAAGGAATTGTTTTAGCTAGTTTCAGCGCTTCTGTATAAGCTTTCTTGCCCCAAGAGCCAGCTACGTGATAATAAGCCTTCTTGTTCTTGGCCAAGTTCATAGGAATCATTGAAAATTGTGTTGAAGCTCCTCCTTGTAAAAAAAGAACTTTATAATGATCAGGGATTGCCATTAGTTCTCTAAGCAAGTTTTCTGCTTCTTTAATGATTGTTTCAAATTCTTTGGAGCGGTGTGACAATTCCAAAACGCTCATGCCGCTGGATCGGTAATCAAGCATCTCAGCTTGAGCTCTTTCCAGTACAGATTTTGGCAAGACTGCTGGCCCTGCAGAGAAATTATAAATTGTCATAAAACACCTCCGAATCGAATAATAATACAGAGTATAGCATAATTTTCAGAATTTTACAAAGATTTTTCCAACTTATTTCCTATTCCTAAAAATGATATAATTGAAATAGATAGAGGAGGATGTTATGTTAATAAAAGAATTTTGTGCAGAAAATCTAACCAGTTTAAACCTATTGCAAGGATTAGAGGTTAATCGTGTTGAACTTTGCGATAACTTGGCTGTCGGTGGCACGACACCTTCTTTTGGAATTATTAAAGAAGCATGTAACTTACTTCATGATAAGTCTATTTCGGTCGCAACCATGATTAGACCAAGAGCTGGTAATTTTGTTTATAATGACATTGAACTTAGAGCCATGGAAGAAGATATTATAAAAGCAGTTGAAGCTGGTTCAGACGCCTTAGTTTTGGGCTTACTAACTGATGAGGGACAACTTGATACCGAAGCTATTGAACAACTCCTACCTGCGACACAGGGATTACCTTTAGTTTTTCACATGGCTTTTGATCATATTCCAGAAAAAGATCAATTTGATGCTATAGATCAACTGATTGATTACGGTTTTGTCAGAATTTTGACACATGGTTCTATGGAAGCTAATGACATCTATGATAATATAGATCACCTCAAGAAAATCGTTTCTTATGCCGCTTCTAAAATTGAAATCATGATCGGTGGCGGTGTTACAGCTCAAAATGCTCTTGACCTCAGCCAAAAAATAGGAACTGTTATTGTTCATGGCACTAAAATTGCTTAAGAAACTGCTCATTTGTTCACAAAAATTCCTATTTACTGTTAATTTAGACCCCAACCCAAGTAAGATTTATAACAAAAAGCCAGTGGTAAGGCACCAAATGCACAGTCGCCCACCACTAGCTTTTTTTATTGTTACTCACAAAATATAACATCGGTTGATAAGTATTGTGTTGATATCCTCTACCAAAAGCAAGTACTAAAGTTGTCATTGCTGGGGAAGACAAACTCAAAACTGCTAGTTCTCTTGAACCTCCAAAGCTCTGATAAAGTAAAATTGCGTATAATAAAAATAATCGAAATGACCCAGCTTATAAAATAGAGCCTTTTGTTCTCTGGACCAAATGTAATCCTATATTTGGTAAAACCAGCTAATATCGGAATCAGAGCAGACCACCCGGGCTAATTTGCTTTTTGAAATAAGCGCCAGTTCCCAATTGCAGACATCACAAGTGATAGCATCCCGATAATAAAAATTACCCCATAAATTGCTAAAATGGTGTAACCTATTGCTTCATCTTGGTCCCTTCTAAATTACCTCAAATCTTAATTTATTTTTACTTTGTATTGATGTTCTAAGTCATTATAGCAAAAAACTTTTTTCTTAAAAATAGTATAATTCTTTTCTTTTAATATTCTAAACCCATACATTTTTTAACATTTAAGTCTAACTAGGCGAGGTTAGCTTCGATTTTGATGAAACGTTTGATAAAGTTCCTGACGGCTAAGCTGATATTTTTTAGCAATCCTTTTTATTGCTTGATTTGGCTTACAGCCTTGATTGATTTCTTCTTGCACTAAAGCTACATAATCGACGTCTTTTTCTTGATCTATATCCTGATTCGCATCATGACCCGAAACAATGAGGAGACATTCTCCCTTCAAAGGCTTTTGATTGATATATTCTAGCAGTTGAGATATTAATCCCCTTTGATACTCCTCATAAACCTTGGTAAGCTCTCTGACCAAGGTAACCTGACGATCACCATAAACCTCTAAGAGATGGGAAAGGGTATCGGCGACACGATAAGGTGATTCATAAAAAATCTGTGTCTCCGGATAGTTTTTTTTCTCTTCAAGAAAAGCTTTTTGCTGCCCTACCTTTCGTGGTAAAAAACCATAAAAAAGATGGGGTTGCGGAGCAATACCACTCGCTATTAGCCCCGTTATCCCAGCTGAAGCTCCCGGTAAGGCAACAACACTGATTTCATGAGCTATAGCCTCTTTAACTAAATCATGACCAGGATCAGAAATTGAAGGCATACCTGCATCAGATACTTGAGCCAGCGAATGACCATTTTCTAATAATTCTATTAGTTGTGGAATTTTCTCAAAAGCATTATGTTCATGAAAAGAAATTTGTTTTGTATTAATTCCAAAATGCTTGAGAAGAATACCCGTGTTACGCGTGTCCTCAGCACAAATAAATTCTACTGTTTTTAAGGTTTCGACTGCTCGAAAAGTCATATCTTGCAGATTACCAATCGGTGTAGGTACTAGGTACAAGCTGCCTGTAGTTTTTATCTCTTTAAAACTTTTTTGAATCTGCATATTACAACTTTCTGTCTAATAATTCACGGCAAAACATGCACTCTTCATCATTTTCACGCCTCTGGCCATAAAAGAAATTGCAGATGTGGAAACCTTCATCATAAATACCTTCTAAATGTTCATTTCCTTGTTTAGAAGGTGTCTTAGCAAGGGTTTCATTTTCTAGTTGACTGAGGCGCTCTCGCAATTTAGTATTTTCAAGGCGTAAGACCGTGTTCTCCTCAACTAAGCCTTGGACTTGCTTTTTCATAGCTTCAATATCAGCTAGGGTGATCATTAAGTTCTGAGAAAATCCATCAAATGCATCAAATAGCTCTCTTTTATTTACCAATGGTTACCTCCTCTAATGGATAGGTTAAAACAGTTTGTTTATCTTCTAAAATGACTTTTAAGCTCTCACTAAAAATGTTGATTGAAAGAACACGGGCCGGACCATTATCTGTCATGACTATACTACCAAAATCTGGAAATTTCTTTTTACTTTCGCTATAAAAGTCATCTTCATATTGTAAACAGCATAAAAGTCTGCCACAGTAACCTAAGTTTTTTCCAGAGTTCAATGACAAACTTTGATTTTTTAGCATCTTAATGGACACTGTTGGAAATTCTCCTAAAAAACTAGAACAACAAAGTGGACGGCCACATGGTCCAATACCTCCAAAAACCTTAGCTTCTTCTCTACTATTTAGCTGCTTTAACTCAATACGTGTCTTAAATAATGCCGCTAAGTCTTTTAAGAGTTGACGGAAATCCACACGTTCTTCCGCCGAAAATGTAATCATGACATAATTCCGATCCAACGGAAAAAAAATATCAATTAGCTTCATATTTAAATGATTTTGGGCAATTAAAGCACGTACTTGGTCCTTTGATTTTTCGGCTAAATCTTTGTTGGTGACAAAAGCCTTTATATCCATTTGATTTGCTTGACGCAAAGCATAAGGCATCTCTTTGGGTAGTTGGGTCTCTTTAAATTCCTTTAAACCACGCGTAACTTGACCAAGTTGGTCTCCCTTACTACTTTGAATTACAAGCCAAGTGTCAAGTGGAAAATCTTGTTCTGATATAACATACCTTGTTACAGGCGAATCTACAAATTTAACTCCTATTGTACTTGTCATGATAGCACCATGTATTCTAATGAATTTTGAAAGGAGACATTACTCTCCCACATCTGTCTTGCTAAATAGAGCCCATCCAGGTAATGGATTGCTTTTGGTTGATTATAATCATTGGCCAAATGATAGGTAATAAGTTTTAAAATGATATCTTGTTCTTTTTTGTCTAGGGCCGAAGTCGCTAACCGACTTACTTCTAAATATGCTTTTTCCTGATTACTTAGTAGACTTTGTGTAAATTTTTGACTTAAAGTTATAAACTCTAAAATCTTAGAATCCTTAACGAGCTTGTCTAGGTCATCAGGACTTTTAGCTAATTTTGCCATTAAATCAGCTTGATTTTTCAGTAGTCCAGCTTTTTGAGCCTGCCTAGATAAGTAATCTTCATTTTTAGGAAAACGAAATATCTGAGTTCTACTTTTGATCGTGGGTAAAACTTGGTTATCATCGTTAGTCAATAAAAAGATATAAGAAGCACTTTGTGGTTCTTCAATATGCTTCAAGAGAGCATTGGCAGCATTTACATGCATTTTTTCGCAATCTCTAATAATAAAAACTTGCTGCTCCCCTTCATAACCAGTCCGAGAAAAATTTTTTAACATTTCTCGAATAGCTTCTGTTTTAATAACCTGTCCAGTTGGTTCCAAAATGGTAAGGTCCTGAAACTCATTTTTTGTAATCAGTTGACAAGAACGGCATCTGTCACAAGGAAGCTTATCTTTTAAATCCTGACAAAAGATAGCTTTTGTTAAGTATAAGGCCATCTCAAAATTGGCAAAATCACCTGAAAATAAATAAGCATGATTTAGACGCTTTTTTGCTAATATAGTTTGAAAAGACCTATAGGCTTGGGGGGCCAATTCTTCAATAGACATCCAATCATCCTTTCCTTATCTTTAGATTTTTTCTTTGATAATGCCAAAAGCTTGCGCAATAACATCATCTAGAGCCTTGGAAGCATCAATCGTCACAATTCTGTCAGGAGCTTCACTAGCTAGCTCCAAATACCCTTTTCGTACTTGCTGGTGCATCTCAATTTTTTCCATATCAAGACGATTAATCTCACGCTTTTTGTTTTTTGCAATCCGGGCTAAACCAATTTCAGGACTAACATCAAAGTAGAGGGTTAAATCAGGTTTGACCCCATCTGTTGCAAAATTATTTAGCCATTGAATATCCTTTTTTGAGAGACCTCTACCTGCTCCTTGATAGGCAACAGAGCTGTCAATGAAGCGATCTATCAGAACTATTTGACCTTGATTTAAGGCAGGTAGTACCTTTTCAACCAAATGCTGCCTTCTGGCAGCAATATAGAGTAAAAGTTCTGTTTTAGGATCCATAGCCGTATTTCGGACATCTAAAATAACTTCTCTGATACTCTCAGCAATTGTTACTCCTCCTGGTTCTCGCGTCACTACCATTTCAGTCTGATTTATATTTTCTAAGAGAGGAATTAGTCCCTCTATAACACTCGTTTTTCCAGCACCATCTGGCCCTTCAAATGTAATTAATTTACCTTTTGCCATATCTGTTCCTTTTTCATTTCTGTTACTATTTTACCAAAATTTAAACAAAAAAACACTGCCTTTCGTCAAGGCAGTAAAAGATTAGTCTAGATTTGCTTTAAGATGGGTTGCCTCTACTGAAATAACTGTCACACCTGTAGCTTGTAATCTTTCAGTTAAGATAGACCGATCTATATTTCCATCAATTTGGAGTTCCACAACTGTTTTGCCTGTAGCTCGTGTATCAGCGACAATACGACCAATATTAAGATTTGCTTTAGAAATAGATTCTGCAACTTTAGCTAAGACTCCAACAACATTATCAGCCTCTAAAACAACACGTACTCCTTCAGTTCCATAACCAGAAACATGAAGAAAGGCTTTAAAAACATCTCGGTCTGTAATAATCCCACAGAGTTGATGATTATCAAGAACTGGTAATACACCAATTTTATGCTCTAACATTAAATAAATAGCATCTTCGAGACTAGCTTCTGGTGTGATTGTTATCACTTTTTTTAACATAATATCCTTAATTTTTGTTTTATTAAGGAGATAATTCATTTCGTAAATAGATAAACTGGTCGCTTTTGACGGTGTTGCTTCAGCCATAGTCCCTGCAGTGACAAGACCAACTAAGCTACCATCTTCCATAACAGGAAGTCTTCGAATGTCTTGATCTCGCATAATATCAGCAGCCTGAGCTACACCAGTATTAGGTGTAATAGTGACGACCTCTTTTGTCATATAATCTTTAACAGCCATAACAATTCCTCATAATCTCTTTTTTTATTTAGATAACCTATCTCAGGTAATTTGTCCTTCTAACCGCCTAGGTAAGCTTTTTTCACCTGATCTGATTCTAATAATTCTGAACCTGAACCAGATAAAACTACTTTTCCAGTTTCCAAAACATAGGCCCGATTAGCTATTGATAAGGCCTTATTGGCATTTTGCTCAATCAACAAGACAGTCATTCCCTGTTTTTGAATATCTTGGATAATATCAAAAATTTCATTAATAAAAATAGGTGCTAATCCCATAGAAGGCTCATCTAAAAGTAATAATTTGGGCTTACTCATCAAGGCTCTTCCCATTGCAAGCATCTGTTGTTCCCCACCAGATAAAGTGGCGGCATCTTGATTTTTACGTTCTTCGAGACGTGGAAAACGCTCAAAAATCATTTTTAAAGTTCGTTGATTTTCTGCCTTATCCTTTATCAAGAAAGCTCCCATCTCTAAATTTTCCATCACCGTTAATCCAGCAAAGACATGCCGCCCTTCTGGCACTTGAGATAAACCTTGGGCTACAATTTTTCGTGCTGGTAACTTCTCAATAGATTGACCTAAAAAAGAGATGTTACCCTTACTGGGCTTGATCAAACCAGAGATAGTACGTAAAATGGACGTTTTTCCTGCTCCATTTGCACCAATGAGAGTAACAACTTCTCCTTCTTCAACAGTAAAAGAAACGTCTTTAACAGCCTCAATTGCACCATAATTTATTGATAAGTCTTCAACTGATAACATAGGCATTACAGTTCTCCTCCTAAATAGGCTTCGATGACCCGTTTATTGTTTCTAATCTCTTGCGGTGTCCCATGAGCAATCAAACGACCATATTCTAAAACATAAATTCTTTCGGTTACTTCCATTACTAAACTCATGTCGTGTTCTATTAAAATGATCGTAATACCAAAATCATTTTTAATTTGACGAATTAATGCTGTTAATTCTGCTGTTTCTTGAGGATTCATTCCAGCTGCTGGTTCATCTAAAAATAAAATTTTAGGTTTAGTGGCTAATGCTCGCACAATCTCAAGACGTCGCTGCTGCCCATAAGGAAGGTTTTTAGCTAAGGTATTAGCTTCTTGGTCTAATTTAAAAATTGCTAAGAGCTTAAGAGCTTTTTCTTTTAGCTCAGTCTCTTTTTTATAATAACTTGGTAAGCGTAAGATACTTGCTAAAAGATTATCTTTTTCCTGATTGGCTAAGCCAATTAAGACATTATCAAGTACTGACATATCTTTAAAAAGACGAATATTTTGGAATGTGCGTGATAAGCCAAGAGCAGCAATTTTATAGGGAGCTTTTCCATTCAGTAAAGTTCCATCTAAGGTTACTGTCCCCTCACTCGGAAGGTAAACTCCCGTCAAAAGATTGAATAATGTTGTTTTTCCTGCTCCGTTTGGACCAATTAATCCTACTAGTTCTCCTTGGTTTAATTCCATCGTGACATCACCAACAGCCGTCAAACCACCAAAATTTTTGGTTAAATGATTAACTTCAAGAAGTGCCATTTATTTGCCCTCCTTCTTTATGTCAAAAAATAAACTTGATAAGACAAGTTCTTTAGTTCCCATAAGACCACCAGGTTTGAAAACCATTGCTAAGATTAAAGCTATAGAATAAATAATCATCCGAATATCGGAGAAGCTTTGTAAATACATATTAAGTACTCCTAAGACAATAGCAGCGAGGATCGTACCTGTCATTGATCCCAAACCTCCCAGTACCGCAATAATCAAGTAATCAATAGACCGCATAATGGTGAAATCTTTAGGAACAACCGTTCCAATATAACCAACGTATAAAGAACCCGCAATACTTGCTGTCGTCGCAGCAAAAGCAAAGGTTAAAACTTTTATTTTCGTCGTATTAACACCCATTGATTCTGCAGCAATCTCATTTTCACGAATCGAGATAACTTGACGACCAACTGACGAACGTAAAAAATTGAGCATTGCCACTGCAATAAAAACTACAAAGACAAACACAACCGGCCACGTACTATAACGCAGGATTCCTGTCAATCCAGCTGCACCATTTGTAATATCTCCTCCATTAACTATTGCAATACGAATAATTTCGGCAACACCCAAGGTAGCAATAGCTAAATAGTCTCCTTTGAGTCGTAGAGTTGGGAAACCGACAATAATTGCAAGTACCCCCGCTACCAAAACACCCAATAACATGGAAATATAAAATCCGAGATAAGTTGGCATATAATTTGTGAAAATAGCTGTAGCATAGGCCCCAATTACCATAAAACCTGCTTGACCTAACGGAAACTGGCCTGAAAAACCAAGAACTAGATTGGTCCCCATAGCCATAATAATTGAAATACCAATTCCCATTAGAATTTGTACATGATAAGGACCAAGTAAACCACCATTAATCAAAAAATTAAGGGCAAGAAAAAGACAGGTCATCATGATTAACCAAGTTCCGAGGGATTTTTTATTTTTTCTCATCCTTATACCTTTTCCTTTACATTTTTTCCTAATAGCCCAGCTGGTCTTATTAATAAAATCAGAATCAAGACGGCGTAAACAATAGCATCACGATAACTTGAGAAGCCAATGGAAACCGAAATAGTCTCAATAAGACCAATCATAAAACCTCCCAAGGCAGCGCCTGGTATAATCCCAATTCCACCTAAAACCGCAGCAACAAAAGCTTTAATTCCTGGCGTCATGCCCATCAAAGGATTAATCGAATTATAATATAAACCAATCAAAACCCCTGCTGCTCCAGCTAATGCAGAGCCAAGAGCAAAAGTGAAACTGATGGTGGAGTTGACATTAATTCCCATTAATTGGGCAGCGTCGCTGTCAACAGACACCGCGCGCATTGCTTTTCCCATTTTGGTCTTTTTAACAACAAACTGTAAACAAATCATTAAAAGGATTGAAACCACTAGAATAATAATTTGAACATTGCTGATGCTTACCGGACCTAGTGAATATTTAACTGTTTTTAAAGCTTGAGGGAAAGCTCTAGCTTCTGCCCCGACAAGATAGACCATTCCATACTCCAAGAGGAATGATACCCCGATAGCAGTAATGAGTGCCGCAATCCGGGTAGAATGGCGTAAGGGACGATAGGCTAAAAATTCAATCAACATACCTAAGCAAGCTGTAATCACCATCGTTAGTAAGAGAGCTACAAAGATATTGAGATGAAAAACATTAATTAAATAATAACCTATAAAAGCACCCATCATGAACAAATCGCCATGTGCGAAGTTTATTAATTTGATAATACCATAAACCATGGTGTAACCCAAGGCCAAAAGAGCATAGACACTGCCCAAAATCAGGCCGTTAACAAGTTGTTGAAGCATTTATTTACCAATCTTTCTACATTTCTTAAACAGTCTTTTTTCTCATTTTGCCGCAATAACGGTTGCTGAACTTTCTTTCCCCTTGGTTAAACCAATGACTGTCACAGATTTGATAGGGTTGTGTTTGTGGTCAATAGTCATCGTGCCAGTAACACCTTCAAATTGCTTTAATGCCGCAATCCCTTCAGAAATATCTTTCGAAGTTTTTGCTCCTTTAGCAGCCTCTGCTACCATGTACACAGAATCATAGGCTAAGGCCGCAAACATTGATGGCTCTTTGCCATATTTCTTTTTATAATGTTCAGCAAAAGTGACCGCTTTTTTAGATATGGACGCAGAATAACCAGAAAGATAATAAACATCTGTAACATTATCTTTTCCGCCAAGTTCAACTAACTTAGCATCAGCAAAGCCATCAGGACCTACAATGGGTACTTTTATCCCCATTTCACGCGCCTGCTTAATAATAGTCCCAGTTTCTTGATAATAACCCGGCATAATGACAGCATCATAATGTTGATTTTTTATTTTTGTCAATGCTGATTGGAAATCCGTATCACCTGACTGATAGGTAGACTCGGAAACAATTTTACCCTTGTAAACACGTTTAAATCGTTTGGCAATGCCTTTTGCGTAGTCACTAGAGTTATCATAAAAGAGAGCCACTTTTTTAGCTTTTAAATGATCACTGGCAAATGTTGACAAAACATCTCCTTGATAAGAATCAATAAAAGTTGTTCGGTAGATATAATCGTACGTTTTTCCGTCTTTCGCAATCGTTAAGTCATCTTGCGTCCCAGAAGGCGTAATCAACGGTACTGCTGCTTGTGTGGCATTAGGTGATGCTGCTGCTGCCGCTCCTGAAGTAGATGGTCCGATAATGACATTAACGTTATTTTGCGTTGCCAAGCTAGTCGTTACAGTAGCAGACTCAGCATTTTCTGATTTGTTATCTTTTGAAATGACTTCTATCTTTTTACCATTGATACCACCAGCTTTATTAATTTCAGCAACAGCCATCATTGCGCCAACTTTTTCTGCACTGCCATAAGCAGAAACTGGTCCTGTCAGCTCCAAGTTTAGACCAATTTTCACCGTTTTCTCAATTTTGGTTCCTTCAGCATTTGATGTACTACTGGGGGGAGCCGCATCACAAGCTGCTAATGAAAATAAAGCGAGTCCTGCGCCTATTGTGGCAAAAATTTTCTTTTGCATAAATCATTTCCTCATCTAGTCTAAAGTAATATGTATCTAAGAATACAGAATTATCAGAAAATTGTCAATAGTTTAAACTGGTTTTTAATGTAAAAAAGGCTAGGACATTAATTCCTAGCCACTTAGCCTCTTTGAGAAACTATACTCTTTATTAAATTGTTTTAACGGTAAAGATTTCCTACAAAGTCACGATCAATGGCATCAAGCTCAGAGAGTTTAACTTCTTTAACAAATTTCAATTTGCTAATATCTTTAACTTTGTCTGCAAGTTCTTCCTTATTAACATATAGAATAATATAGCGTGATTTTCTTGAATGGTAATGGCAATCACCAAATTTTTGAATCTTACGGGCATCACGATTGTAATAAAGGTAGACGATTATTCCAACTCTACTTTGTCTTTCAAACATGCGCTATTTCCTTCTTTTATATTTCGATAAATTCCTTTTGCAATTCTTTCTCGTCGTTCAGCTAATGGTAACCCTGTATCAATAAAGATAGTTGAGGACACAATTTCAGCAATGCTCTCTGCAATCTCTGCTAAAATTGTTTGTAAATCAACCTCTGCAATTCGCAATGCAACCACTTTAGGGTGTAAATCAAGCTCTCTCTTTTTACGCAAGATTTCTTTATTAATGGATTTACTGTCGGGACGATACCTTAAGTAGTCTTTTTGATCTGCTACATCAGTGAGTAATCTCTGAAACTGTTCAATTTCGTATTGCAGTTGCTGGTCTTTTTTAAACTTATTGTAGACTTTTCGATAAGTTTGAAATTCCTCTGTTTTCTTAATATCTTCTATTAAATGATCAATAGCGTCTTCAATAGCAAATAGATCTTCGTTAATGACTAACATAAAATGATTATATCATAAACCAGAGCTAATACCATGTTTTTATGAATTAAAATCATCCTCACTTTCCATAACCATATTTAAAAAGTCTTTACCTTTCTAAAACGATAGCCTTTCCCTAATTTTTACCTACCGCATTCCAGATAAACCTCACGCTATTATAACTTGGTTTTCGTCTTTTTTTCATTCCTAATTTTTTATATTCCTAAATAGTAGAATAATATCAATACTTATAAGCTACTAGTAAAACAACTTCAACTTAATAAAAGAACCGAAAATAGATATTTCGGTTCTTTTAGTTTATTTTAATTCATTATTTTCCATAATTTCATCAATGAAGCCATATTCCAACGTCTCTTTGGCATCCATCCAGTAGTCACGTTCTGCATCTTTATGAATTTGCTTAATCGTCTTACCAGAATTATCAGCAAGGATTTTTTCAAGGCGTTTCCGTGTTTTTAACAACTGTTCAGCAACAATTGCCATATCCGTTTGCTGCGTACCACTACCAGCACCACCCATCGGTTGATGAATTAAGTATTCAGCATTTGGTAGCATGAATCGTTTGCCTTTGGCACCTGATGATGCAATGATAGTTCCCATTGAGGCAGCCATACCCATTACAATAGTTTGAACATCTGATTTAATAAAGTTCATAGTGTCAACAATTGCTAGTCCAGCTGAAACTGAACCTCCAGGTGTATTTACATAGAGGTAAATATCTTTAGTATTATCTTGCGCGTCCAAAAATAACAATTGTGCAATAATAGAATTCGCCATATTATCTTCAACTGGTCCAGTTAGCATAATAATACGGTCTTTTAGGAGACGTGAATAGATATCATAAGAACGTTCTCCTCGACTTGTTTGTTCAATAACTACAGGAATCATAGTATTCTCCAATCTAAATAAAATATCTATTAATATATAAGTCTCAATAGATTTATCTTTTAATGACTGTCCTCATTATAATCTATTGGTCAAATAAGGTCAAATAATAACTTTCCTTTTGAAAAAACTTTCCAGTCCTTACTAGAAAGCCTTCTCTCATATTAGCAAAGATCGTTGTTAGAAAATTATTCATGACCTTGAGTTGAATCAAAGCATTTGGAGCTTTTATTTTGTACCAAATAATCTATCACCCGCATCACCAAGACCAGGTACAATGTAGCCATGTTCATTTAACTTTTCGTCCAAGGCTGCTGTATAAATATCAACATCAGGGTGAGCTTCTTGTAACTTTTTCACACCCTCTGGTGCTGCTACGAGACAGACAAACTTAATATTAGCTGCTCCACGTTTTTTCAAGGAATCCACAGCTAATATAGCAGAACCACCAGTCGCAAGCATTGGGTCCACAACAAAAATTTGACGTTGATCAATATCTTCAGGAAGTTTAACAAGGTATTCAACTGGCTCAAAAGTTTCTTCATCACGGTACATTCCGATATGTCCAACCTTCGCAGCTGGGACTAAACTTAAGAATCCATCAACCATTCCGATACCTGCTCTAAGTATTGGGACAATAGCCAATTTTTTACCTGTGAGTTGTTTCTGCACTGTTTTTGCCACTGGTGTTTGAATCTCTACATCTTCAAGCGGAAGATCACGTGATACTTCATACCCCATCAACATCGCAATTTCATTGACTAATTCTCGAAAATTCTTTGTTGAAGTGTCTTCTCTGCGTAAGATTGATAGTTTATGCTGAATAAGTGGATGTGAAATAACTTGACATTTTCCCATGATAACATACTTCCTTCTAAAAATTTTTTACCTTCCACATTATACCAAAAATCATTAGTCTTTGCTGGGGAATTTTTCATATTTAGGTAATTCTTTTAAAAATATAATCAGCTTTGTCAAACAAACTTTCTTTGGAGCAGAGCTGCAAAAGAATTTCTTCAGAAGACTAAAAAAGAACAGCTAGAACTCACTACAAAGTGCTAGTCTGTTCTGTACATTTTGCGGTCTCAGGGCATTTTTAACCTAGCTCTAAGTTTTTCTGCCTTATGACCAATTAACTTATCCAACTGATGTGTCGCAAGAGTTAAATAACCGTATACTATGATTCCAATCAAACCAATAATCAAGAGATAAAGGAGACTGGATAGACGTCCGGTTGGAGTAAAAACAAATCCTAAAAGCCAATTAGCAAATGCTACCACAATTCCCATAATAGCTGTTAGTAGAGCAATTAATGTTAGTTGTTTCAGTAATAGTTTTCGATTGAATTTAGTGACCTGGTGAAGACGTTTATACATCAGGTAAATAGGAACTAGTAAGCCCAGTGAAGTGGCAATAATAGGACCATAGGCGTGAAAAAGATAAATTAATGGTACTTGTAAAACAAGTTTAGTAAGGATACCATAAGCAAAATAATAGAGAGCCTTACGATTCTCAAAAAGAGCTTGTAACATTGGCGCTAATAAGGTATATAGAGCTAATAAAATGGTTTGAAAAAGAACTGCCCTAAATAAGTTAATCGCCTCAACTTCACTGAAACCATAAAAAACAGAATAAAGAGGGCGGGCCAAGATAATAGCACCTAGTAACGCTGGCAAAAGAAATATCATCAACATAACCACATTATTAATAATCAATTTTGCCGATGCACGACTATCCTTTTTGATATGGTTCTCTGTCAAAAGTGCAATCCCAACACCACCAATAGAAGCTGCCACAGCAATTAAAATTATGGTAATTTTAGCAGGATTGGCATTAAAATAACCAAATTGGATCAAGAGTTGCTCTTTGGTATAATTTGTGAAAAGAAGCATCGTATTGGAATAGGTCCACTGGTCAATCAGTTGAAAAGCTTGGATAGCACTCCCTATCACAATAAAAGGAATTGACTCTTTCAAGGTTTCCAATAACAAGCCCTTAGCATCAATTGGAACATCTTGCTTTGGTTTAGCTAAAATAGCCTTTAAGAGCCCCTCTTTTGCTAAATAAAAAACTAGAACAGCCATACTCGCAATCATACCAATGAAAGCAGCTAGCGTCGATTGAGTAACTGCATGTAGGTAGTCGCCAGATCCTATCTTCATAATCATAAAGGTAGCTGTTAGCATCCAAATCACCCTGATAATCTGCTCTGCTATTTGGCTAAGAGCATAAGGTTTTATATTATTGTGCCCTTGGAAGATACCACGGATAACGCTCATGACAGGAAATATAAAAACAGCGAGCGACAGGCTGTGCATAACTGGTATTAGCTGACCGTCCGACCCAGATAAGGTTGAAAAGAAAGGTGACGTTATATACATAATGACCGAAAAAATCAGACCAAGAATAATCATTAATTTTAAGGTTGTTCGGATGAGTTGGTAACTATGTTCTTTTTGATTAAGGGAATTATACTTAGCAACTTGTTTTGCAATGGCAACATTCAGCCCTGTTGTTGAAATCAATAAAAAATAGGCATACACATTATAGCCCATATTAAAGAGTGCATTAGCCTGAGTGGCGTGTTGCCCCATCCAAATTAACCAGGGAATAATATAAATAACCCCAAGTAAGCGACTTATAAAGTTGCTCGCTGTGGACCAAACTGTTCCCTGCAACATTAATTCTTCTTGTGTCAGTTTATTTTTATTCTTATCCATAACTATTCTTTCTTCATATAATAGATATATTATAAACTTTTGCTAGTTACTTGTAAATCTGAAACATAAAAGATAAAATAAGAATTATGATAAGAATTGAAACAATTATTGATTTATTAAAGGGTGACAAAAATTTTCGTGAGGTCATTGCAGAAGATAGCTACTACTATCACTATACTGGTTTAAACTTTGCAAAACTCAGTTATGATAGCCGTGATGCAGATAATCAGACCTTATTTTTTGTAAAAGGAGCTAACTTTAAGGCAGAGTACCTCCAATCAGCACTAAATCAGGGCTTACAAGCTTATATTTCTGAAGTGGACTATGAAGTCGGTATTCCAGCAATTATTGTTAATGACATCAAGCATGCCATGTCTATTATTGCGATGGCTTTTTATGATAACCCACAAGATAAACTTAAGTTGTTAGCATTTACAGGAACTAAAGGCAAAACGACTTCAGCTTATTTTGCTTACCATATTTTAAAGCAATCTCATAAGACAGCTATGCTATCCACAATGAATACTACTTTGGATGGGCAGACTTTTTTCAAGTCACAATTAACAACACCTGAAAGCTTGGACCTTTTCAAAATGATGGCTGAATGTGTTTCTAATGGCATGACCCACTTGATTATGGAAGTTTCCAGCCAGGCCTATCTGGTTGGTCGGGTTTATGGTCTGACTTTTGATGTCGGGGTTTTCCTAAATATTAGTCCAGACCACATTGGACCAATTGAACATCCTAACTTTGAAGACTATTTTTACCACAAACGTCTTTTGATGGAAAATAGTCGTGCAGTTATTATTAATAGCGATATGGATCATTTCCACATCCTAAAAGAGCAAGTAGCCAAACAAGATCATGATTTTTATGGACAAGCATCTGATAATCGTATCACTGATAGTCAGGCTTTTACATTTAATGCCACTGGTAAATTAGCAGGTAACTACAGAACACTCCTGATTGGACGCTTTAATCAAGAAAATGCTATTGCTGCTGGTTTAGCCTGCTTGCGTTTAGGAGCAAGCTACGAGGATATTCAAAAGGGGATTGCACAGACAACTGTCCCCGGCAGGATGGAAGTCCTCAACCACCCTTGCGGTGCAAAAGTTTTTGTTGACTATGCTCACAACGGAGATAGCCTAGAAAAACTTGTTTCTGTGGTTGAAGAGCATCAAAAAGGTCAGATTACATTAATAATTGGTTCCACTGGCAATAAAGGGGAGAGCCGACGTGCTGATTTCGCCAAAGTGATTAATAACCATCCAAACTTATCAGTTATTCTAACAGCTGATGATCCAAACTTTGAAGATCCTCAAACTATTTCAGAAGAAATTGCTAGCTACGTCTCTCGTCAACTTACAATTGAAGTAGACCGTGAACAAGCTATCAAACTTGGATTGCAATCATGTCAAAAAGAAGAGGATGCCCTTATTGTCGCTGGTAAAGGGGCAGATGCTTACCAAATTGTTAACGGCCAAAAAACAGACTATGCCGGTGATTATACCATTGCTAAAACTTTTATAAAAACCTTAAATTAAGCTCAACAGTTCTTACTTCACCAGTAAGGACTGTCTTTCATTATTACTATACTTTTCAAAGCCAAGGTTACTACTTCCAACTTCAGTAATTAGCCTCTACTAACTTTCTGTTATTACTAGATAATATCATTTAAAACTTGATAAATTAGAATGGTTATTGCTACTCTTTTTAACCATTCTAAACAATTAAATTTCTTAGAATAAAAAGAGAGTTTCAATAAAAAAAGCCTTTGTTAAGGCATTCTTCTATGCTATAATGAGAGAGCTTTCAGCAAAAATATGAAAAGTAAGGAGGTCCCAATGTCAACCATTCAGGCAAAAAATATGACTGTTCAATGTGATCAAAAAACAATTATTAAAGAGTTATCATTGAATCTAGTCACTCAAAAAATGACAACAATTATTGGTGCTAATGGTTGTGGTAAATCAACTTTGCTTAAAGCACTTACAAGGATTCTTCCTCATGCATCTGGTAGTGTTTTGATTGACGGTCAAGATATTAGTTCACTTCCTACCAAAGAGATCGCCAAAAAATTAGCCTTGTTGCCTCAATCTCAAGAAGCTTCTCCAGGTATAAACGTCTACGAACTCGTGTCTTACGGCCGCTATCCACACCTTAATCACATGGGCCATCTCAGTCAAGAAGACCATCGTATTATTAACTGGGCCTTATCAATGACGAAGCTGACAGACTTCGCTGATCACTGTGTTGACGCCCTATCGGGTGGCCAAAAACAGCGGGTTTGGATTGCTATGGCCCTAGCCCAAGATACTGATACCATTTTTTTGGATGAACCAACTACCTATTTAGATTTAAATCATCAGTTAGAGGTTTTAGACTTACTAAAAGAACTACAAGTCACTTCACATAAAACCATTATTATGGTTCTACATGATTTAAATTTATCAGCACGTTATTCCGACTATATGATTGCTATGAAAGATGGCAAGATTATTAATCAAGGTAGTGTTTCAGAAATAATGACGCCACGTAATATTGAAAATATATTCGCTATTGATGCTCAAATTGTGGAAGACCCTATCCATCACTGTCCTATTATGTTGACCTATCAACTAATATAAATTTTGTACTAGGAGAATAGTATTTATGAAAAAAATCTTTAGGTTGTTGCCCCTTTTAATTGCTTGTTTACTCATGGTAGCTTGCTCAACGCAGACAGAAAAAACTGATCAAGATAAGCTGAAAATCTCACAAATGCCAAAAATTTCTGGTTTTACTTATAAAGGTCAGATTCCTGAGAATCCTAAACGTGTAGTGAGTTTAGCTTCTACTTACACAGGTTACTTGGCTAAGTTAAACATTAACCTTGTAGGTATCACTTCTTACGATCCAAAAAATCCAGTATTGAAGAAATACATTAAGGGAGCAAAAGTTGTTTCTCCAACTGATTTAGAAGCAATCACAGCTTTAAAACCTGACTTAATCATTGTTGGCTCAAATGAAGAAAAACGCGACCAACTGGCTCAAATTGCACCCTTAATTTCAGTCGAATACCGTAAACATGACTATCTGCAAGTCTTCTCAGACTTTGGTAAAGTTTTTAATAAAACTAAAGAAACCGATAAATGGTTAAAAGATTGGACTCACAAAACAAAAAACTTAGCTAAAGAGGTCAAAGCTGTAACAGGTAAAGAAGCTACCTTTACCGTGATGGGACTCTTTGAAAAAGAAATCTATCTTTTCGGAAAAGATTGGGGACGTGGCGGTGAAATCATTCATCAAGCCTTCGGCTATAAAGCCCCAGCTAAAGTTGAAAAAGATGTTTTTCCAAAAGGTTACCTATCTATCTCTCGAGAAGTTTTACCTGACTATATCGGAGATTATGTAATAGTAGCTGCTGAAGATAGAAAAACAGGTTCTGCTCTTTATGAGAGTGATATGTGGAAAAATCTTCCTGCTGTCAAAGCAAAACACGTCATAAAAGTTAATGCCAACACCTTCTACTTCACTGACCCTCTATCTTTAGAATATGAGTTAAAAACTCTTAAAAAAGCAATCCTCGAAAACAAAAACTAAAAGGAAGTTGAGCAATGGTCTTGAAAAATTCACGCATGTCTCAACAAAAAAGAGACTTTTTCCTTCTTTTTACCCTTATCAGTTTCACTTTTTTGGTGATCCTTTATTTAAGCCTCCGTTTTGGAGCTAAATCAATGACTCATCAAGAATTGATGCAAGTTTTACTCCATCAATCTTCTAACCAAAAGCAAGTGACTATCATATGGGATATGAGATTGCCAAGAATTTTTGCTGCCATTCTTGTTGGTGCGGCCTTGGCTGTATCAGGAGCCTTAATGCAAGCTGTTACGCGAAACCCTATTGCTGATACAGGCTTATTGGGGATTAATAGCGGAGCTGGACTAGCACTTGTCATTGCTTACGCACTTTTTCATCATCTCCATTACTCAGTCATTATCTTAGTCTGTTTATCAGGTTCTATCCTTGCTAGCATCATTATCTTTAGTCTCTCCTATCGGGTGGGAAAAGGTTACCAGCAATTAAGATTAATACTGGCTGGTGCTATGGTATCAACTCTCTTGTCAGCATTAGGCCGAGCAATCACTAATTATTTTCATTTAGCTAATGCAATTATTGGTTGGCAAGCTGGAGGTTTGGTCGGAACTAATTGGCAGATGTTAGCCTATATTGCACCGATTATCCTTCTTTCTTTGATTGCCGTTCAACTATTAGCTTATCAGTTATCCATATTAAGTCTAAGTGAAACTCAGTCAAAAGCCCTTGGGCAATCAACAACTAAGCTCACAATTATTTTTTTAGGATTGGTCTTACTCTTAGCTTCAGCTTCGGTAGCTATTGCAGGAAGTATCGCTTTTGTTGGTTTGATTATTCCACATCTCATTAAAAACTATCTTCCCCAAAATTATCAACTAAGTTTGCCCTTGATTGCTTTTGCAGGAGCAACTTTTCTCTTAGCTGTTGATTTAATTTGTCGAACGATGAATCCTCCCTTCGAAACACCGCTTACTGCAATTATTGGCTTTTTAGGATTCCCAGCATTTTTATGGCTAGTTAGAAAAGGGGGTAAGGCATGAAACATCTTAATAAAGTTCAGCTAATTCTGCTTTTAACTTTGCTTGTTATTTTCTTGAGTATCCTTACTCTTGGAATTGGTGATTCTAGCTTCTCACTTAAAGCCATTAGCAATCTTATTTTAGGGAAAGCTGATTCGACAACAGTATTTATTCTAACAAAGATACGATTACCTCGTCTGCTAGCAGCACTTTTTGGTGGAGCATCCCTAGCACTATCTGGTAATATTCTACAGACACTAACCAAGAACCCTTTAGCAGATTCTGGCATTCTAGGAATTAATGCTGGAGCTGGTATTGTAATTGCTATTTTCACTGCCTTTGGATTTCTAGAGATGTCGACATCTCTTTATTCCTTACCTTTTTTTGCGATGATTGGATCAGGCCTTTCTGTGACCCTAGTCTATCACATGTCCCACATCAAAAATAGACCTCTAAACCCAGTGACTCTAATCATTACAGGCGTTGGACTTTCTATGATGCTCTCTAGTCTTATGATTGCTTTAGTTGGAAATGTTAATCGTTATAAAACCGACTATATCGTCACTTGGTTAAGCGGACACATCACTGGAGATGATTGGCCAACTCTCAAAATTATCTTGCCTCTTCTTATTATTCTATGGTTAGTTAGTTATTGGCAGGCTTACCAGTTAAATCTTATGAATCTATCTGACGACATGTCAATTACTTTAGGTTTTCAATTAAGAAAAGAGCGTCGACTTTCACTAATTTTATCAAGTAGCCTTGCTGCCTTGAGTGTGGTTTTAGTTGGTAACATTGCCTTTGTTGGTTTAATGGCTGGCCACCTGAGTCGTCGACTCGCAGGTGAGGATCATCGCTTAAATTTACCAACAAGTTTTTTGCTTGGAATGCTTCTTATGCTTATTGCTGATACTATCACAAGAGTTTTCCTTGTTGGTTCTAATATCCCTACGGGTATTTTGGTTTCCATCATTGGTGCCCCTTATTTTCTTTATTTAATGATAAAAACTAAAAACTAAAAGGTTGAAATCGTACAGATTTCAACCTTTTCTTTAGTCTGTATTAGCTCTTAAAGCGGACTGTTATCATGATAGTCAAGCTTTTTTGGCGCTACATAGTGAAGAGAGACTTGGTCCAATTTTCCATTTAATTGGTATTTATATTCCTCTTTTTCCTGCAAATAATTAAGCTCTAAAAGCGTTTGACAGAAAACATCTGGCCTTTTTTGTAAGATCAAATCTTTGCGAATAAACTTCATTAAAAATGTGCTCAGATATTTTAAGGCATAGTCTGGATTAACATCCCCTATGATCTGATACAGTTTGTTTTGTTCCGTGGATAAAGAATAGCCTTTTTCTAATTTATAAAAATAATTGGATAGGGTTAATGTATCTCTAGCAAACTCAGTTCGTTCTATAATGATAAGATCATTAGTTTTATTAGCTAGCCTAGTCTCAAAAACTAGTTCTTGAAGTTCTTGGTAAATAGGAGTTTCATTATCTACAAACACCATGCTATCAAGCTGTAGCCCTTCTGTGGTCTTAAGAAGTGGAAGATTCAAATAATAACGACGCTCATCTCTTAAAATGTAAGTTTCCTCAATATAAAGGTCCAAGTACCTATCTAAATGTCTTACATCGGGAAATGCTTTTTTGAGCTGCCGTAAAGTGACATTTGTATGCTGATAAAGATAGTTGATTAGATCTTTGAAGAAAACTTGCTTGGTTGTCTTATTAGGATTAATTACAATTAACATCAGCTTATAGCTACCCTTCTACCTATGAAAAAAAGTGGATAAGCCCACTTTTACAAATAGTCACCTTTAATGACAAAAAAGCTACCACGAATTTCACCAGCTAATTTAGAACGTTGTCTTGCAAATTTAAACTTACCTTCAAATTCTTTTGGAATTTCAATGCCATTTGATAGTTTAAAACCAACTGCACGCTTTCCACCTTCTTCTATGGTGTAAAGAACATTTACTGCCAAGCCATTATCATAATAGACATGTGACCATAAAATACCATCCACTTCCATTTGCGAAACACAGAGGGCTTTATATGGAAAAGTCATTTCCCGCTCTTCTAACACTTTCTCAATAAATGGTAAAATGTGAGGTTTTTCCTCAGTCGTAAAGACCTCATATGCAAGTTTGTATTTATTCCAGAAGTAGCGCGCTTCATTTGCTCTTAAGCCTGCTAAAACATCTTTAACAGGACTTTCTTCTAATAAATTAGTCTCAACTTCTTTAAAATTAACAAGATATGACATTAGTTTCCAAAGCTTTCTGTTAATTGTGGGACCACTTGTTTTTTACGTGATACAGCTCCTGCTAGAAAAGCATGATTATTTTCTAGTGTGAAGTTAAAAGCAGCCTCAACTTTATCCATGTTGCTACCAATTGCTAAGATTTCTGAATTTGAGTTAACAATGTCGGTAATCATTAAGACAAAGTCAGAGTAGCCTTCCTTAGCAATAGCTTCCATAATTGCTGCTTCAATTGCTTCTTGACGCTCTAAGACTTCAGCAATATCAACTGTGTTAACTTGGGCGACACGTACAGGGCTTCCGTTTAATTCAAAAGTTTTAGCATCAATGTCAATAAGCTCTGCTTCAGATTTACTTGCTAAGTTGGTGCCTGCTTTGAGAAGATCCATTCCGTATTCTTCTAAGTTCACTTGAGCTAACGCAGCTAATTCTTCTGCGACTTTATGGTCAGTGGCATGTGTTGTCGGTGATTTTAAAAGGAGAGTATCTGAAATCAGTCCTGATAGGAGCAAGCCTGCAATTTCTTTTGGCACTTCTAAATTATTTTCTTTGTACATACGATAAACAATAGAAGATGCTGATCCTACAGGCTCAACTCGCATAAATAATGGATTAGCTGTTTCAAAATTAGCTACTCTGTGGTGGTCAACGACACCATATATAGTAACATCTGTAATATCTGCAATTGATTGTTGAAATTCATTGTGATCTGTTAAGATAACTGTATCAACGCCCTCAGCTTGAGCAGATTCAACAAGGCGAGGTGCTGTAACTCCAAAACTTTTAAGTGCAAAATTTGTTTCTTCATTCGGTGTTCCAAGCGCTACTACTTCAGCATCCATACCATAGGCTTTTTTTGCTAGATAGGCAAAAGCATAGGATGATGCAATAGCATCTGTATCTGGGTTTTGATGACCAAAAACGAAAACTTTAGACATTTTTCTACCTCATTCTCTTTATTCACTTTATTTTAGCAGAAATGAATGCTAAAATCAAAGCATCTCAATTATTTATTATTGAAAAAAATAAGGCCGAAAGTTATTTCCAGCCTTATTTTATACTTTATGGATACGGTTCATATACTCCGTGTAGGATTCCGTCTTCATAATCGCTTTTGCATTTTGAACCCTTTCTTTAGTCGGAGGCTTCACCCCTTCTAGTGGGTAAGGGATTCCCAGCTCACGCCATTTGAATTCTCCCATAGTATGGTAGGGAAGAATTTCAAACTTATCCACATTCTTTAAGGTTGCTACAAAAGCGCCTAATCGTTCCAAATGTTCATCTATATCGGTTAATCCTGGTACCAAAACATGGCGAATCCATACCGGAATGCCTTTGTCTGAAAGGTATTGAGCAAATAACAAGATATTTTTATTGGACTGTTTAGTCACGATTTTATGCTGGTCCGCATCAATTTCTTTTATGTCCAGTAAGACCAAATCTGTAACAGCCAATAGTTTTTCTAACTTAGCATGATATTGTGGAGTCGCTCGATAAGTAAAACCACAGGTGTCAAGGGTGGTATGGACACCATACTTTTTAGCTTCAATAAACAGAGCCGTGATAAAATCAATCTGTAACATTGCCTCCCCACCAGAAACTGTAATGCCTCCAGTTTTACCCCAGAAATGTTTATAATTTAGAGCTTCTTTTAAAACATCATTAACTGTACGTTCTTTGGAATTGTTGGTCTCCATTTCCCAAGTATCAGGATTGTGGCAATATTGACAACGCATTTTACAGCCTTGCATAAAAATGATAAAACGAATTCCTGGGCCATCAACTGAACCGAAACTTTCAGTTGAGTGGATCATTCCAGTAACTTGCCCATAATCTATTTCAGTCATTGCATCTCCTTATACCTTGTAAACGTTTTTAACACTTTCATTATAACATTTTTCACAAAAAAGACTAGGTATGATCCTAGTCTTCATTAATTATCTGTTCTATATTAGAAACAACAACTTTTAGCTTCGTAATCCGTCCATCTTTTACTTTATCGTTAGTAAGAATTAAATGTTTCCCATTACTATAGCATTCAATGCTTTCTTTTTCTTCTTGGCTCGGGATAGTACCGGTACCTGTTATATAAAAACCTGCTATCGTATCAACATCATCACTCTCAAGATCAGTTTCAAAGTACTCATTAAACTCATTAAGTGTCATTGTCCCTACGACGATATAAGTATCTTCACCAATAACATGCACAAATTGTTCTGCTTTGTCGGTTTCGTCATCAATTTCACCAACAATTTCTTCCAATAAATCTTCCAAGGTAACCAGTCCAGCTACGCCTCCATACTCATCTAAAAGGATTGCCATTTGATTCTGAGTGATTCGGAGTTGACGTAATAAATCATCTACATAAATTGTTTCTGGAACAAATAAGGGTTCTTGTAAAATTCGTCGGATATTGATATTTTCAAAGCCTTCTTTAAATCCGGCATCTAATAAGCGTTTGGTGTGAACCAAACCAATAACCTTATCTTTGTCAACATCGTAAACGGGGATGCGTGAAAAACTTTGTTTTAAGATTTCTTGGATATTTTCTAAAGCATCGTCGTTGATATCAATCATAAAAGCATCAGTACGTGGTACCATCACTTCCCGCGCCATTAATTCGTCCAGAGAGAATATCCCTTGTAACATTTCGATTTCGTCAGCGTCTAATGTGGCTTCACTATTTGACAACATGTATTCAATTTCGTCACGTGTCATTTGTTCATCAGCATCATCAAATGTCATAGGCGTTATACGACTAAGTAAGTTAGTCGAAACAGATAAGAGCCATACAAAAGGACTGACCAACTTCCCTAAAACAATAATCACTGGTGCTGAAATAATAGCCAAGCGATCTTTTAAATTCATAGCAATTCGTTTAGGATATAATTCTCCCAGAACGATAGAAACATAAGTTAAAAAAATCAATGAGATAATTGTCCCAGCAGAACGGGCTGTCGCTGAATTTCCTAACCAGCTTGAGATAACTTTCCCAAGAGAAGCCGATAAACTAGCTCCCTGTAAGAGACTGATGAAGGTAATACCAACCTGGATAGTTGATAAAAAGTGGTTAGGTTGATTTAAGACGCTCAACAATCGGACATAGCTTTTATCGCCATCTGCTGCTTTTTGTTGAACTCGGGAGCGGCTTAAAGAAACAAGAGCCATCTCACTAGCAGAGAAAAAAGCGTTTAATAAAGTCAAGAAAATCAGCAATAATACTTGAAGGTATAAGGGCTGATTGACAGGGTCTTCCATTAATAAATACTCCTAAAAAGTTTATAGTATAGTCATTATATCACAGATTTTCCAGAAAAGGACTCAATTTATTATTAAGCCCTAAATTTCAATTTTTTATCCCAAGAAATTTTTATATTAAAGGATTCTTTTTAGGCAACTTACCCACTCTTAATCATCAGCTAATTTCTCTAGCATTAGTAAAAATGGTGGGCAATTTTTTTGGTTCAAAGCTTGGTAACTCATCACGGTCACCTTTTCTTGTGGCAGCTGGCTCAAATAATCAAGTAGAGCATCTTTTTCCTTTAGCCCTCCTTCATGCCCATAATAAACCATAATAGCAATCCTACCACCCACACGCAGAGCTCTCAATAATTTTTTAAGGGCTTCAATGGTTGTTTCTGCTCTTGTAATGATTGACTTATCAGCATTTGGTAAATACCCCAAGTTAAAGATAGCTGCATCTACTTGGTCAAGGTAAGCATCAACTTTTTCATGCCCATCTTGGATTAGTTGAACATTCTCAAGCTGTGCTTTTTGCACTTTCTCCCTTGTTACCTGCAAAGCTTTTTCCTGGACGTCAAAAGCATATAATCTTTTAACTTTTGGGGCAAAATATAGGGTATCGTTGCCATTTCCCATAGTTGCATCAACCAGAATACTATTGGTATCAAGGATGGCATCCAAAAATTGGTGAGACATATCAAGTGGTTTTTGCATGATTGTTTACTCCTAACTTGCTAAATCACGGCGGCTAAAGACAAAAAGTCCAATCAGATCAGAAATAATTATAATAACGGTCGCAATTAGTAACATCACAACATCAAGATCCGAACCAGCGAACCGATCGGTAGCATTCGCATAATAATATGGCGTCACATACTTGAGAATATCTACTTTATCAACTAGTCGGCATATAAGATCCATAAAATAGCCAAATAAAGCAATCCCCATTCCTAAACCAACTAGCTTTTTCCGAGAAAAAGCGGAAATCATAAAGCAAATACTTGCGATTTCTACCTGCATGACGAGTACCAAAGAATGATATTGTGCGAAGTCAATATAATTAAAAGGCATCCCTACTTTGTAAAGCGCTAGGTACTCAGGGGTAATCGCTATCACATTGAAAAGTATCAGTAAGATTAAAATACTAAGATACTTCTTCCAAAAAATATGTTGGCGACTTATTGGTAGGCTAAAGAGAAACTCTGCTGTATGAGCCTCTTCTTCCTTAGATAGCAATGATATTCCTAACATTGCTGAAAACATCGCTGCGCCAATCGAATAAATCAGAGCAATTTCTGCCGAATAGTAGCCTCCTAAGGTCGCTATGGAGACTTTGTCCATTCCTAAAGCCTTTGAAATACCTCCCATGTCTTGATAGAGGTATGCAATTTCTTTAATACTATCAGCGACACTCTCGTAGAGTAGAATACATAAAGCGCTACTAATGCCTACAGATAACGCCCAAATTAAAAGACTTTTTCTGTTTTCTTGTAACTCATGTTTAATAATCATCTTGTTTCCTCCTCATAATAGTGCATAAAGAGGTCCTCCAAGGATGGTTCTTCAATTAAAACATCATCAAGTTCCATTTGACTCAACTCTTTGAGTAACTCACTAGCTTTACCTTCAAAGGTGCGCGTGCTTGATTGGCCATCTTTCCATAACGTAACTACTTTTTTTTGATGTTGCATGAGATTTTCAACCCGATCAATAGTTACCAATTTTCCTTTTTTAAGAATTGCAATGCGATCACAATATGATTTGATTTCCGACAAAACATGAGAGGATAAAAAGCAAGTCTTACCATTTGCTTTCGCTTCTAACAAGAGTTGAAAGAAACGCTCTTGCATGAGGGGATCTAATCCTGACGTTGGCTCATCTAAAATTAATAAATCTGGCTGATGTTGCATCGCACAAACAATACTAACTTTTTTACGATTACCTAAAGATAAGTCCTTAATTTTTTTGGTTAGGGGTATTTCTAGGAGTTGGCAAATACGGTCTGCTTCTCTACTACAATCTATGTTAGTGTGGGCTTTAGCAGCAAAATCAATGGTCTCCTTAACCGTCATATTAGGATAAAACATCGCTTCTGAAGGCATATACCCAATATGCTCTAAGGTTTCAGACAAGTTTTGATAACGATTATTAAAAAGGGTAATTTGTCCCTTATTACAAGTGATTAAACCTAATAGACACCTTATAGTCGTTGATTTTCCAGCACCATTAGCACCAAGGAATCCATATATTTCCCCTTTCTCAACTGTCAAAGTCAATTGATCAAGAGCAATTTGCCGACCATAGGATTTTGATAGATTTTGAATAGCAATAATTGTCTCTGTCATAATAGACTCCTTTCCGGCATATCTTAGATTAGTCGACAGCCCTGATAAACATCTCTGGCTTCCATTTCTTTATCTATGGCATTTAATACTTCCCACTTATTTAGGCTCCACATAGGGCCTATTAGCATCTCCCGTGGGGCATCACCTGTAATCCGATGAATGATGATATCTTTGGGAATAATTTCTAGCTGGTCACAAATAATGTTAACATAATCTTTTTGGCTCAGTAATTGCAAACGTCCTTCATGGTAGTCGCGTTGCATACGCGTATTTGTCATCAAATGTAAAAGATGAAGTTTAATACCTTGAATATCATTATCTGTGACACACCTCCTTACATTTTCAAGCATCATCTCGTGTGTTTCTCCCGGTAAGCCATTGATAAGATGAGCAACCACTTCAATCTTAGGGTATCTCCGAAGACGCTTTACAGTTTCCTGATACAATTCATAAGAATGAGCACGATTAATCAGCCGTGATGTTTCTTCATAAGTTGTCTGCAACCCAAGCTCTACGGTAACATGCATTTTTTCTGCCAGCTCTGCTAAGTAAGAAATAACCTCATCAGGCAAACAATCTGGTCTGGTACCAATATTGATACCAACCACACCAGGCTCAAAAATAGCTTGTTCATAACGTTCTTTAATGACTTCTAGAGAAGCATGGGTATTTGTGAAATTTTGGAAATAAACCAAATAATGGCTAACCTCTGGCCATTTTCTATGCATAAAGTCGATTTCTTTGTAAAATTGCTCTCTAATAGGAGCATCAGGCGCTACAATAGCATCTCCTGAACCCGAAACCGTACAGAAGGTACAGCCTCCGTGTGATACTGTTCCATCACGATTTGGACAATCAAAACCTGCGTCAATAGGAACTTTAAATATTTTTTCACCAAATAGTTTACGATAATAGTCATTCAGTGTTTGGTAACGTTTTTTCATATTCCCATTTTAGCATAATTTAACCTAAAAAAAACAACCCTTTCGAGTTGCTTAGTTATTATTTTTGTTTTGATTGAAACCGCCATTCAAAACGCTTTTCTTTATAATAAAGGTATAATAGATTCAAAATACCATAGCCCAGAACAAAACCGCCAATAACATCTGTAGGGTAGTGAACGCCCAGATAGATACGAGACAAACCAATCAACAAAATAACTGTCGTGAAAGCAATCGTGACTAGTATTTTTGTGCCTTTCTTCTGAGTACGTCCCAGCAAAATCACCATCAAAGCACCATATATCATCATGGAGCCCATAGCATGTCCACTAGGAAAGGAATAGCCACCTGCATAAACGATATGCTCTAAACTAGGGCGTGCCCGTTGGTATACAAATTTAAAACCTGTGACTAACAGTCCTGCTAAAATGCCATTCGTTAGTTGAAATAAAGCCTCAGCCTTCCATTTTTTTATCAAGAAAAAAATTACTAATACCGCAACGACAACGACTTGAGTGGAGACATTCCCCATATAGGTGATAGCTCTAAAGAAGCTTGTTAGTTGAGCGGGTAGTGAGCCTCTAATAGCATTTTGAACCCTATCGTCAAATACCACAAGTGAATACGGATAAAACTGGACAGTATAGCCCAGCATGACAAAAATTAAAAATGCAAATGATGACCTTAATAGATAAGTTTGTTTAGTTTTCATATGGTAAATTGATGTATCTTTCTAAAACTGGTTTACTAGCAATATAAACAAAATAAAATGAAATTGCAAATATTACCCCCTCTGCCAAATTGAATGGTAATACCATTGTAACTAGGTACTTGACCACACCGATAAAGGTACCTATATCAAAATTAGCAAACTTTGCATATAAAGGAATGGCATAAAAATAGTTTAACAACAGCATTACAAGCGTTAACATAACTGTCCCAATTAAAGTAGCTCCTATAAATTGTTTACGTGTCTTCTTTGGATTCCAAAACATAGCAAATGCCGTTACGAATAAGCCTAAGGCCAAAATATTCATTGGTAAGCCAATAAAATCATTGGCTCCGCTATTGTTAAGAATCAATTTCAGCAAACTGCGTAATAATAAGACAGTATAAGCGCTTTTAAGATCTAGCAGAACTAAGGCTAACATAATAGGTATAATCGAAAATTCGATTTTTAAAAAATTAGCCGCCGGAATAATTGCAAAGCTGACAAACATTAATAAGAAAGAAATGGTTGACAAGATCGCAATCATTACAAGCCGATGTGTTTTTGACATAAAAAAGTTCCTCCAATTTTTTCAAATTGAAAGAAGTTCCTTCGTAATTGCCTACACTCAAAAAAGCATACACAAAAAACCCGGTCTTCTCTCATCCAGACTTTACTGTCGGTTGTGGATTTGCACCACATCAGCTTGCGCTCGCGGACTTCTAACTCATTAGTCACCGCCGGTCGGGAATTGCACCCTGCCCTGAAGACACTTATAGGATAGCAAATTTATTACTACTTAGCAAGAAATTTTATTTATTTTTAACTTTCCTTAAGGATGTGATTGCATTGATGGAAAACTAAACTGATACCTAATAGCATACGATTTTTTCTGTCCTTTTGACAGCTTAATATTCCCTAAATGCTGATGGGTAATTGCATCAGGTAAGGTTTGAGCTTCTAATGCCAACCCTTCATGCCTAACATTATTGCGTTGCCAACTCCGTTCAAAACGAACGCCTTCTTCAGGATAGTTAAAACTATAAACAACCAACCCATTTCTGTTTGAAAAGAGAGAAACCTGATCTCGACTTTCTAAATCTGTCAAGATAGCAATGGGCTGAGTGATATCATCTTTAACGACGAAAGCATCATCTAGACCTGCTGTCTGTTCAAGAGGAGTTTGCAAACGAGTTGGGATTAAAAAATCATAAGGTGAGTCCTTCACAGATAGGAGTTGTCCAGATGGAATAAGTTCATTATTAGTTTCTAGCATTTGTTGGGAAGCGATAAATAATGAATGGTTTTCAATGGTTTCTTGAGAGCTCAAATTAAAGTAAACATGGCAAGTGGGATTAAAAAGTGTTTCTTTAGTAACTTGGTCAGCTACATAAGTTACTGATAAACTGTTATCTTTTTCCAAACGGTAGGTAGCATTCACTCGCATATCTCCTGGAAAACCATCAAGCTCTGCTCGAGCTTGATAGGTAAAGCAAACTTCCGCATAGCTGTCACTTACATTGGTATGATAGGACCAGTTTTGTTTATGAAATCCTTGTGGTCCCCCATGAATACAATTTGTATAACTATTTTGGGGAAGTTGATAGACCCCATCCGTTAGAGCAATACGCCCCCTTGAAATCCTTCCCGCCACTCGGCCAATAGATTGTCCAGCACAGATACCATTTGCCAAGTACTCACTTGGCTTTGCATGTCCTAGAACGATGTTCTTGTAAGTCCCATCTGTTTGAGGAACTAGATAGGCTTGCCATGTTGCACCCAAGCTCAAAAAATGTGCTCTGATACCATTTTCATTTATTAGTTGAATTTGAAAAATTTCTATACCATCAACCACTTCACTAAGAACAGTTTTTACTTCCATATAAAATCCTCATTTAGTTAACTTTCTTAAAAAGATAAGAAAAGTAAACCTTTTGAATAGTTTACCTTTCTTTTAATTATTGTTTTTCAATTGAAATTAGCAGTGATGTGAAGTCCTTTAGACCTTCCACAAAATCTTCTTTATCAATAACCAGTCCAGCATTCATTAAGGTTGCACCGGAATAGGTTTTGCTATTATTAATGTTATAAATAGATTCTGGCTGGAGGTTCTGTAACATCAAACGCTGTCTCCCCTCATTAGATGTAACCAGCGTACGATAAAAGGCTACAAATCCTTTATTACCATCTTCAGACATAACCTGCCATGCTGTCACTTTACTTTCAAAAGGACTTATTAAACGTGTAAATTCCCCCCTTTGAAAAACATGACGATAGTCCTTATAGAACGCTATCTGATTGGCGATTGCTTTTTTCTCATCACTATTTAATGTTGACAAGTCAAGTTCATAGCCAAAACTACCAAAACAAGCAACATTTGCTCGAGTCGACAGAGGAGTTACTCGTTGAACCTGCTGATTTGGAACTTCTGACACATGACATCCCATACTTGAAAGTGGATAAACCATTGATGTCCCATATTGAATTTTAAGTCGTTCTATAGCATCTGAATTATCACTTGTCCAAGTTTGTGGAGCATAATAGAGCATCGCAGGATCAAAACGCCCGCCCCCACTTGAGCAAGATTCAAATAACACATTTGGGAATTCACTAGTTAAGGCATCATATAGCCGATAAAGATTTAAAATATATCGATGGAATAGCTCCCCTTGCTGCTGTGAAGAATGGAGTGGACTAAAAACTTCACTCATGTAACGATTCATATCCCATTTAATATAATCAATCTCATGATTAGCTAAAAGCTGATGTAATTGCTGATAAATATTCTGATAAACCTCTTCATTGGCTAGATTGAGCGTATATTGAAATCTTCCATGAGATGTATTGCGATCGGGGTGATGAAAAATCCAGTCAGGATGTTCTCTATATAAATCACTGTCCTTATTCACCATTTCAGGTTCTATCCACAAACCAAAGGACATACCCATTTCATGGATAGATTCTATCAAACCAGTAAGACCATGTGGTAGTTTTTCTAGATTAACAGTCCAATCTCCTAACCCAGAGCGGTCGCTATTTCTCTTTCCAAACCACCCATCATCCATCACAAACAGTTCTATCCCTACCGATGCAGCTTCTTTAGCTAAAGTTAGAATTCGTTCTTCATCAAAATCAAAAGTCATTGCTTCCCAGTTATTAAGTAGAACAGGTCTCGGTGTATCACGCCACTTCCCTCTTACCAACCTTTGACGAAATAGACTGTGGAAAGTCTGGCTCATTCCATTTAAGCCACAATCACTATAAACCATGACAACTTCCGGTGTAGTAAATGAGGCACCCTTTGACAAAAGCCATTCAAAATTTTCTGGATGAATTCCAAAGTTAATGCGTGCTTCATCATAAGGACTTACATCAACTTGTCCAATAAAATTACCACTATATACAAATGAAAAACCAAATACTTCGCCACAATTTTCATTGGCATCTCCCCTTAGTAAAGCTAGAAAAGGATTGTGCTCTGCACTACTAGCTCCTTTTAGACTATAAATTGAATGACAGCCTTGCTTTAAGGGAACAACACTGATATGCCTTTCACGACCCCATGCCCCATCTAGATGCAAACATTTAAAATCTGAATCTAATAAGTCTAAACTCATAGATAAGGCTTTTTCTAGGACAATATCTTCATCGCCAAGTTGTTCAAAGCGAGCATGACGTGTAATGACTGGTCGATTTTCATAAAGGGTATAAGTCAACTCTAATAGCGTCTGAGAATAATCATCTCGCAACAGAACTTTCAGTGTCTCTGCTTCCTCATCATTATCAACATAGGTTGAGGGCAAACCTTCTAAAGCGGGCTTCCCTTTTTGAATCTGAAAATCATAAAACTTGAAATCTGATAAACGACTTCCATCCTTTGTCTTGATCATAAAAGCAGCATCTGCATAATCGCCTGTTCCAAACGAAGGGTATTCTTGACGAGTGTGTTGTAATGAAAACGTTGGTTCTTTTTCCGATACAAAGGAAGTCAATGAACGGTATTCACCTTCTATAAATTGTAAGTAAGATTCCTCAGGATTAACTCGTTTACCATAGTAAAGGTGGCCCAGTTGGCCATTAGATAAGACACAAAAAACATAGCTCACTTTGTTATTGTAAAGATGAAATTCTTTGGTTTTAGGGTTAAATTTAATTGACATATTTTACTCCTATAATTTTCCTCCAGAGGAAGCAACGCCCTGAATAAATTGTTTTTGAAAAATAAGATAAATAATTACCATTGGCCAAATCGCCAAAACACTAGCAGCCATTAATTGTGGATAATTAGTTGCATATGCTCCTTGGATTTTTGATAAGGCACTTGATAAGGTTGCTGATTCTGCTTCTGAATTGATAATTAATGGCCACAACAAATCTTTAAATGCAAATAAAGCAGTGAAGATGGCTAAAGCTATTAGACCGGACTTAGCAAGTGGCAGCATAATCTTAAAAAATGTCTGTCCTATATTGCAACCATCCAGCTCCGCAGCTTCTTCTAATTCTTTAGGTAAACTTACAAAAAATTGTCTTAATAGGAATGTGCCAAAAGCTGACACTAAACCTGGAAAAACTAGAGCAAAAACAGTATTTCGCATACCGAGGCTATTAATCATAAGATATTGCGGAATAACAAATAGTTGTGGAGGAACCATCATTTGGAAAAGTACTAGACCAAATAAGAAATTTCTACCGGGAAAGCGTAGGCGAGCGAAAGCATATGCTGCCATTGCACTGAATAAAACTGAACTGATAATTCGCCATAACATCATTAAAATCGTATTGATGTATAAAATAACGAAATTATTTTGTCGAATAACTTCTGAATAGTTACTAAACTGCCAAATATGTGGAAAAATTTTGAATGGATTCATTTGAGTAGATTCCGATACTGTTTTAAAGGAAGTTAAAATCATCCATATAAATGGTACTACCATTCCTAAGGCAATAAAAATAAGAAATAAATGTAGCCCTAACTTTGAAAAATATTTTTTTGACTTCATGTCTGCCCCTTTCTAGTGATAGTGAACCCATTTCTTCTGTACCTTCATCTGAATACCAGTAATAAGCATAATAATGATGAGTAAGAGCATCACAATCGTTGCACCATAGCCTCTGTCAGCATATTTAAAGGACTGATTATAAAAAAGGTAAACTAAAGAAACTGTGTTTTGATATGCTGGACTAGTCACACTTTGAACCATATAAATAGAGTCAAAAACCTGCATCGATGAAATGATATTGGTTACAATGACAAAAAACAAGGTAGGCGAAACTAGAGGCAATGTGATATAGAAAAACTGTTTTATCGAACTTGCACCATCTATGACTGCAACTTCATAATAATCTTTTGGAATCTCTTGGAGCCCAGCCAAAATCAATATCATTCCGTAGCCTACTGAACTCCAAATACCAATAATAGCAATCGAGTACATAGCTATTTTAGGATCCTTCAACCAATCAATAGCACCAATTCCTATTTTAGATAACATAAAATTGATTAATCCAAAATCCTCGTTATAAAGCCATTTCCAAACCATAGTTACTGCTGCAGGAGCTGCTACCATTGGTAAAAAGTAAATTGTTCTATAGAGATGCTTACCTTTGATATTTGCATTCAAAATACTTGCTAATATTAGAGCTAGAATGACCATTATAGGAACTACCAATAATGTATATAGAATTGTGTTCCAGGTTGCTTGCCAGACTTGGTGATCCTCTAGTAATCGTTTATAATTTGCTAACCCAATAAATATATCTCCTCTCCCAAAATCCCCACTTTTAAAAAAACTCATCTTTAGAGTTTGTAGAATAGGGATAATATTCAGGATAACTAAACCAATGATGGTCGGTGCTACAAATAGTAAGCCCCAAAAAGTTTGTTTTCGTTTTTTATAATTTTTCATTGCCTCATCTCCTATCAAAAACTGGAGAAGATTTTTCAATTTTCTCCAGCTTTAAATAAATGGCTATTTTTCTGACTTTAATTCTTCATTCATCATTTTAGCTGTTTTCTCGGCTGCTTTTTCGACAGATTCTTTCCCAAGGTAAGCCGGTTTTAGGGTTTCATATGCTTTATCTTCCCACTTGGTCGTCGCATTTGAGTATGGACGAATTTGAGCGTAGTCCAACATATCAATAAAGTGTTTTATCTTAAAGTTCTTGTTGGAATCTACCCAAGTATCCGATGTCCCTTTATAAGCAGAGATTGCAACACCAAGTTTAGCTTGCATAACTTGGCCTTCTTTTGAGCTTAGGTACTCTACCCATTTCCATGATTCTTTAGGATGTTTCGTATTAGCAGAGATTGCATTCCCTAGACCATTAAATATAGTTGCTCGTTTTTCTCCTTTTGGCAAAACAGCAACATCAACGTTTGCCTTAATATAATCATTTTGACTAAAAGAACTTAAGTTCCAAGAGCCAAAGTAACCCATCGCAACTTGCCCATTCTCAAGAGCTTCCACGCTGGCCTTATCATCAGTAACCTTAGGGGATAGCCCTTCATCTACAAAACTATTGTAGAACTTAAGAGCTTCCACAGTTTTAGGATCGTCATATCCGGATTTTTTATCTTTAGTGATGATGGTTCCACCATTTTGATAGACAAAATTATAATATCCTGACTGATTCTGTAAAGGAGCAAGGAACCCATATTGATGTTTATCTGCTTTTGTCAGACGTTTAGCGTTCTCTTTCAATGTCTGCCAATCCCAAGTTTCGTCCGGATATTTAATACCAGCTTCATCGAACATTTTTTTATTATACCAAAGGCCTATCGTATCAAAATCTTTAGGAATGGCGTATTGGTGGCCCTTAATAGCATAAATAGAGGTCAAATCTTTAGGAAAATGACTTAATGATACCATCTTGCTAGACTTAATATAATCATCAAGATTTAGCAACATTTCGTTAGCACCATAACGGTAGATTTCATTTGAATGCATCCAGAAAGTATCAGGTAATGAACCTCCTGTTGCACCAGCTTCCAGCATCGTCCAGTAAGTGTCCCAGGAAACAACCTGAATATCCACTTTAATTTTTGGATTTTTTTCTTCAAATTTATCAGCTATTTTACGAATCCCAGGTTCTTGACCTGAATCCCAAATAGCATATGAGATGGTTGTTTTTCCATCTTTTGGTGTAGAACTTTCTGTTTGTTTTTTATCCTTATCTGAACAAGCAGCTAAAGATAAGCCTAAACTAAAGAGTAGAATACCTAAGCCTAACTTTCTCATTTTCATTTTCGTCTTCCTCCTGAAAATCGAATATATTTATGTTATATTCATTATAGAATGTAACCGCTTCCTTTTGAATCTCTTGTTTTGACTTCCTTTATATTAAGTTGCGTTTTTTTTAGATTTCCTCAAATAAAATGTCACAAATACAAATATTTTTGGTAAAATGAGTTTATCATTCACGAAAGAGGATACATATGTCAACTCCAAAATTTTTCCTATTTAATAACACATCATATATGGATTTTTATCCTATACAGTTTGGATACGAAGATTGTGATCCCTTTCATTCCTTTGGACCTTCTGTTAGAAAACATTATATTTTCCATTACATTACTGAAGGGGAAGGAACATTATATATTAGTGAAGCTAATAAACATTATGTTCTTAAAGCGGGACAAGGATTTTTAATTCCTCCTCATCTTATTTCCAGTTATGAGGCAGATGCTGATAATCCTTGGTCATATATGTGGATTGAATTCAGCGGTATTAAAGCTTACCATTATATCCAACAAGCAGGACTGGATAAGGGGCATTACGTTTTTGAGCAATCAAAACCTCCAAAAGAAAGTTTAGTATACAATTATTTAAAAGAGCTAATTGATGGTCATGATAAACGCTCTTCATATATCATTGCTAAAACCTATCTATTTATTGATGCCTTAATTGAAGAGTCTCAATCACAAACTGTTACTTCTCATGACGATATCAAAGAATTCTACATCAGAGAGGCATTGAATTTTATAGAACGAAATTATGAAAATAATATTTCCGTTGAAATTATTGCTAACCATTGTAATCTAAACAGACATTATTTTAGTAGGCTTTTCAAAGAAAAGATGAATATTTCCCCACAAACCTTTTTAATTTCTTATCGACTAAGTAAATCCTGCGAACTATTAAGGCATACCAACATGTCTTTACAAGAAATTGCTGAAGCAGTCGGGTATTCCAATCAGTTTAATTTTTCAACTGCGTTCAAACGTCATTACAATTTGTCACCACTCCATTGGCGAAAACACCATAGTTAATATTTCCTATTTCCCTAGTTATCAATTCCTCCCATTTTTCATTAATAGAATAGATACTGAAAAAAGCTTCCTTAACCCTATCCTCTAAGGAAGCTTTTTTCTATTGTTACACTTTAGCTAGCACTTATATCAGAATAAAATAGGTACTAAAAACTTATTGCTAATTTATAAATGTAATAAGTATTTAACTGACAATCAGTAATTCTAAAGTATAATATATAATTTACTTAGCGCTTTTCAAGACAAGAAAATAAAAAACAAGGCAGGTCGCTCACAACCTCCTTGCCCCTAAAAACATGCTCATATATACTTGTCTATTCAAAATCTTCACGTCAAATACTGTCCAGCCTTTACTTTAGTATTCCCAAAACGCTAAGCAATCATCACTCAAGAAAATATAAAAAATAAAACTAATGACAAATCGAATAATACATCTAGAAAGAAGATAAATTAAGAAAGTTAATTTACGACTTCTTCTCACTTATTTCAATTTATCATGTTCATAGACATGATCTAGTTCAAGTCCTTCAAAAGCTTGCTGTCTAAGTGCTTCGTAAACAATCATGCAAACCGTATTCGAAAGATTTAAACTCCTAACGTGTTCATCGTTCATGGGTATACGTAGCGCTTTTTCAGGATATTTTCTCATAAATGCTTCGGGTAACCCCTTATCTTCGCGTCCAAACAAAAAGTAATGTCTCTGACCATCATCAAAATGTTCATCAGAATAGACCTTACTTGCAAATTTACTAATCAGATGCAATTGACCATCACACTTATCTAAAAAGTCTTCTAGATTATCATAAAAACGAACATCCAATTTTTCCCAATAATCAAGTCCTGCACGTCTCATCTTACGATCATCAATAGGGAAACCCATAGGTTTAATAATATGTAATGGTGCATTTGTAGCAGCACAAGTTCGAGCAATATTCCCAGTATTTTGAGGAATTTGGGGTTCAAAAAGTACAATATGGTTTTTAGAATTTACTTCTCGGTATTGGCTATGTTCAATATCAACTGTCATCATCTTTCCTCTTTTACTCATCAAAAAACCACACTGCCCGGAGTTAAACTCAGCAGACAATGTGGTTGGTGGTGATTCATTAACTTAAATCATAACAGGTTTGATTTAAACCAACGAATGCTTATTTTTTATTATAACACTTTAACAATCCTTGTCAATGCTTTTATTTGAAAAACAACTGTTTTTAGTGCTTACGATTGCGTTTGAGACTAAAATAGTCAGGAACAGGATCATCTCCACCGTCCACAAAAGGATGACAACGGAAAATACGAGCGATTCCCATCAATACCCCCTTTATACCATGTTTCTCAATAGCCTGAATCATATAAGTTGAACATGTTGGTCTATAACGACATGATGGCGGAAAAAGAGGTGAAATAAACCTTTGGTATAAACGAACCACATAAATCAGAAAAGCCTTAATCATTTATCAGTTACCGCTGCATTATGTAGTTGACTAACCTCTTTTTTATTAAGACGTCTAGCTTCTCCAGGACGTAAACCCGTTAAATCAAGTGTTCCAAAACGAGTTCGTGATAACTTATCTACTAAAAGTCCAACCGACTCAAACATTTTTTTCACTTGGTGATTACGTCCTTCATGAATAGTTAATTCAACAATAGAGCGATTTTTATCAGCTTCTACTCGAATAATATTGTAGCGTGCAGGCTTAGTTTTCTTACCATCAATGACCACACCACGTGTCAGTGGACGGAGATTTTCCTTAGTAGCAATACCTTTTACCCGAGCTAAATAGACCTTATCAATTTCATTACGAGGGTGAATCATTTTATCTGTAAAATCACCATCATTTGTCAAAATCAAAAGGCCAGAGGTATCCCAATCCAAACGGCCAACAGGATAAATACGTTCCTTAACTTGTGGTAATAAATCAATAACCGTTTTTCGTCCCTTATCATCAGAAACACTTGAAATGACACCACGTGGTTTATTTAGCAAATAATAGACTTTCTCTTCATTATAGATAGGACTACCTTCTACTTCCACCACATCACCTGACTTGACAATCGTTGCTAAATCTGTAATAACTTGGCCATTTAACGTTACCAAACCCCGCTTAATTAGCTCTTCTGCTTTTCTACGACTGGCGACACCAGCATGGGCAATATATTTATTTATTCTCATTTTTTCTCTTTTCTTTTGAAAATTCCACAGGTGTACAGTTAATCATTGTTTTGAAAAAGAGCAATCTCTTGGTCTTCAATTTCTAAACTCGACACGTCTATTAAGTCGTCCAAGTGATTAATACCCATATAATCCAAGAAATAATCAGTTGTGACATATAAATTTGGTCGACCAATTACTTCTTTTTTACCAGCCTCTTTTACCAGCTCAAAGGCTAGCAACTTACTCAAAGCACCACTCGAATTAACACCTCTAATATCATCAATTTCTAAACGTGTTATGGGTTGCTTATAAGCAATAATGGATAGAACTTCTAGACTCGCCCGTGATAAACTTTGATTAATTGGTGCTTTCGCAAAACTCTTTAATAATTCGGCATAAGCATTTTTAGTAACCAACTTGTAAGTTTGGGCTGATTCCATTAAACAAAGAGCTGAATCTGCATCTTCTTCATATTTTTCAGCTAATTTTTCCATTTGTTGTTGCAGTGCTGTCGGTGATAGATGGATTAAGTTTGCTAGCTGCCGCAAACTCAAGCCTTCTTCTCCGGAAACAAAGAGCAATGCTTCGATTTTTGATAAATGAGTCATGACATTTCCTTTATTAAAATGATATCTGCAAAAGTATCTGCTTGCTGAACTTTAGCTACTTGAACCTTGATTAATTCTAGTGTCGCTAAAAATAAAGTAATGACTTCATTGAGACTAGTACATTCTTTAAAGACATCAGTGAGAACAAGCTGTTTTTGCTTGTTTAACTTACCTTCCAAATGCTCCATCATGTCTTCAATAAGAAAATCCTCACGCTCAATAACTGTATGATTTTGTTTGAATTCTTCTTGTTTGACAGCCATTATTTTCGAAAAGGCTAAAAAGAGATCTGTAATGGTTTTGTCTTCTCGTAAGACAGTATCTTCAAAAATCAATTCTTGTTTTGGTTTTGAATAAAACAGAGCTCTACGATTATGTTGCTCTCCTAAAGCTTGACTCAACTCTTTAAAGCGACTATATTCCTCAATTTTGCTCAAAAGTGCGAATTCTGGATTATCAGCTTCTGGTTCAGCTTCGACAATTTTAGGTAAAAGGCGACGGCTTTTGATCAACATAAGCTGACTAGCCATCAACATATATTCCCCTGCTAATTCTAACTTCATAGCATGAAGTGTCTCAATGTAACTTAAATATTGTTCAATGACTTCTACAATAGGCACTTCGTAAATATCAACTTGATATTTGGAAACTAAATGCAGGAGTAAATCTAAGGGGCCTTCAAAATCTTTTAATTTTATATCCATTACATTTTGTAGTACTTTTCTAGTGTGATAGGACTTTTCAATCCTAGAAGTTGACTCAATTCCAATAGTGACTTACCAGCTGCTTTTTCTTTAAGTATATAGTGATGACGCAGATCTTGAGCATTTAAATGTGAACAGCCAATAGTGATTAAAAAAGCCTTTAATTGCGTAAAAAACCATTGACGTGAAAAAGCTTGACCTTTATGGTCAAAGAGGAAAAGAGCATCGTTATCAAGAATAGACTCTAAAAAAGGCAATAGTACTTTTGGCAATTGTAGCACACGAACATTACCTTGACGGTAAATCCGTAAACTCTGAAAAGCTAAAGAACAATCTGCTACCTTTATCATTGCAATTTCACTTGGTAAAAGGCCTAGTTCTAGGATTAGCAAGGCAATAGTCTGACCAATCTTTTCTGTTGAGTTCTGATAGAAAAGCTGCCTATCCAAATTTTGTTTCTCTATCTGATTTGTATCATTCTGGCTAATCTTCTCATCAATACGGAGATAGCTATTGTAATTTCCAGATTGATAAAGAAAGAGAAGAAACTGATTGACTGTTGAAAATTTTCGACGTTTGGCCGACTTACTCAAATGAGCAATTTGTTGCTTATACAAGGTTAGCCTTTCTTGGCTTAGTTTTTCTGAAATCATGTTAACAAATTGCAATAAATCATAGCGATAAGCCGATTTAGTATTGTCAGATAAGTGTTTTTGCTCAAGGAAAACTTCTACCAGATTAATCATCTTTTTTTGAAATCCTAAAATTATCTGTAAAGTCATGCAATAGGCTATTTAAAGCCTTAAGAATTGACTTACGCGTAATAATACCCACAAAAATATCTTGATCATTAACAACTGGTAAAAATGGATAATCAACTAATTTATGCATAATCAGTGTCAAACTAGCCGTATTGCGGATTGACTCAATTTTAGTATTAACCATTTCTCCAATATCAGTCTGGTTCAACTCCCAATCTGTTAGTTGTTTCTTAACTTGATAACTTAGAATATCTGAGATACTAATTGTACCCTTAAAATGACGATCTTTTGTCAAAACAGGAACTCTGGAAAAGCCATTATTAACCAATAATAGCATGACATGATCAGAATTATGAGTATCAATAAAAATGGCTAAATCATCTGCTGGTATTAGATAACTATCTAAATGTTGTAAAATAAAATCTTCAAATTCTTTTGCGATCATCGTTTAAATTCCTTAGTCAGTGACGGGTAAAGGCTATGATCTCGAGTCAAATAATCAACTTTGATGGCATCATCAGCCAATTCGATACGAGCATACAGCTTTTCATTAACCTCTCCACGAGGTTGCGACACGGATCCAGGATCAACAAAAAGGGTTTTTCCAAGTTTCCAAGCCGCTGGACGATGCAAGTGTCCATACAGACATAGATCTGCATCAGCTTCTTGTGCAAAATAGTCAAGTTTATCCCAAGTGAAATTGATATTATACAAGTGTCCATGTGTTTGAGCAATGGTAAAGGAGTCTAGCTTTGTCACTAAGCGATCTGGATACCCTATATCATAATCACAATTTCCACCTACCACATGGACCCCATCCCAAATAGAGTCTGAACTTTTCAATTCAGAATCTCCATTATGAAAAATGGCGTCCACTTGACCAATATATTTGTCTTTAATAGCTTGAATAATATCTCGATCTCCGTGAGAATCACTCATTACTATAATTGTTTTGCTTGCCACGATGGAAAGACCTCCATTAATTTTCGAACAGCTTGACCTCTATGCGATAATTGATTCTTTTCTTCAGCTTCTAGTTCAGCTGCATGACGACCGGTCTCACCGACAATAAAGAGAGGATCATAGCCAAAACCATGATTACCTTTTGGTTGAAAGGCAATATAACCAGGCCAATCTGCCTCAACAACAAGACTTTCTTTATCCGGTGCAGCTACTACCAAGGTTGAATGAAATTGCGCTGAACGATCTTTTTGATCAAAAACCATAGCTAATTCATGCAATAATTTAGCATTATTACGGTCATCTGTGGCATCAGGTACTGAAAAACGAGCTGACCAAACACCTGGAAGTCCCCCCAAGGCAGCCACTTTCAACCCCGAGTCATCTGCCAAGACCATTTTTCCTGTTAGGTGTGAAATAGTTTCTGCTTTCAAGCGAGCATTTTCTTCAAAGGTTACACCAGTTTCCGCGACCTCTGGCAAATCGGGATAATCGTTAAGATTTTCTACACGATAACCGAGATCAGCAAACAAACGACGGAATTCTTTGGTTTTTCCCTCATTTCGTGTAGCAATCAAGATTGTTTCGCCAACTCCTTTTCTGCTATCAGGGAAAAAGACAGCCATTGATACACCACCTTCTGGGAGATAGACAGCAAGTAACTTTTCATCCTCACTTAATAAGATAGCTCCTGCATGGCGGTCCACCTTGATTTCGCGCTTCGTTTCTTGATTGATCATATCAACAATAAAAGAAAGGAGTGAAAAAGGAGATTGGTAGCGAAGCACTGAAACATCATAGCCCTTAGGATTTTCCCAGTCTAGCTCGGTAGATATACCATCTAAAAGATCATCTATTTTTTTGACCATCATCTGGTCTACTCCCCAACCCGAGACCATATTATGACCAGTCATTTTTCCGATAAACCAGCTATCCTTGTCTTTATACTCGTAAATTTTTTCACTCATAAGGTCACATGCTCCACATTAATTTTTCGTTTTAACCATACTGAGGCAATCTCTTGAAAGGTTTCAGGGCTTGCCGTTGTGTAAAAATAGTGTCTCACTTTTTCTTGATAACGACCACTGTTGATTTCAAAGTAATTTAAGAGAACAGAGATATCTCGTACACACTCCGCTCCGCTATCAATCAACTTGACTGATGGTCCCATAACGTTTTGAATAATAGGACGAAGCAAGGGATAGTGGGTACAACCTAAGACCAAAGTATCTACCTTCCCAACCAAGGGTGCTAAAGTTTCATAAACAACCTTTTTTGCTACGCTAGATTGTATTTCATTGGACTCAACAATAGGTACAAATTTAGGACAAGCTAAGCTAGTCACCTTTACAGCTGGTGCTAGTAATTGAATTTTTTGGCGATAAATATCTGATGTTACAGTCATTGGAGTCCCAATCACACCTACACGACCATTTGTTGTTGACTTAATTGCTGCGCTTGAACCAGGTAAAATAACACCTAGAACAGGGATGTCTAATGCTTCTTTGACTTCTTCCCAAGCAACGGCCGTTGCTGTATTACAAGCAAAAACAATCATTTTAACATTTTTCGTCATCAAAAAATTAACGAGTTCCCAAGTGTATTCTCTAATTTGTTCGGCTGGCCTTGGGCCATATGGTGCTCTTGCAGAGTCACCGATATATATGATATTCTCATATGGGAGTTGACGCATTAACTCTCGAACAACTGTTAAACCACCAACCCCAGAATCTAGAAAACCAATCGGTCTATTATCCATTTAAACTACTTCCTAATTGACACGAAAAAAACTCAGCTGCTTAGCCAACTGAGTTTTTCTTCCAACTCTGAACAGTTGACATATCCTCTCGAAAATATAAATTAAGAAGTTTTTTCATATCAATGACTGTTCACATAATCATAAAGAATTGTTTAACTTTTCTTTACGTTGATTATTTCCCTTTAGCTGTAGCAGCCTTAGATTGTTTCACAATATTACGGTAGGTTTGTTGGATTTTAGCTTCACTTGGTTTCTGACCCATCTGGCTCATCATTTCCCTAATAGCTTCTGGCGTCAAACGAGGATGTTCTCCTAGTTCTTTTTCAATTTGCTTGCGGGCAATGTACATCCCGCCAAATAAACCAGCTGTAAGCGCAAGAATAATTAATAAAATCCAAATTGTTGTAGACATTTTCTTTGATTTCTCCTAGTTCTTTATTCCACTCATTATATCAAAAATTTACCTTATTTACAAATGACAAAAACAGTAGAACTTTTTTTTAAAAGGAAAAGTCAAAATCCCTAATAGTAACAAACTAAGTCGTCCAATTAGTTGATTTTCTTAAAACTAGCCACTACTACCAGTAGCGTCATACTCTAAATAAGTCAACTAGATGGATCTATTAACAGCATATAAAAACTAGCCTTCAGCGAGGCTAGTTAGGCAAAATTAGTCATTACGACCAAAAATACGAAGCAAGCTAATAAATAAGTTAATAAAATCTAAATAGAGACTTAAGGCCATAGCAACTGCCCAGCCATCTCCAACTTGACCATTGGTAGCTTGATAGACAGCTTTAATACGATTGTTATCAACTGCAATTAGACCTGAGAAGATTAATACTGAGACAATACTAATAATAAAGTTCAGACCTCCACTACCAATAAATAAGTTAACGACACTTGCCACAATAATTCCAATCACAGCAGCCATCAAAGCTTTACTAAAACCCGATAAGTCTTTCTTAGTAAGTAGTCCAATCATCGACATTGTAAAGAAAACAGTCGCAGACGAAATAAAGGCTTGAAGAACGGTTGTTTGTGTATAAGCAGCAATGATGAAGCTCAATGTAAAACCATTTAATGCTGAATAGAAGAGGAAAAGAGGCAAGGCCATAGGAGTGTTACGTTGCGCAGCCCCGCTAGCCACAAATACCAAAATCAATTCTAATATAATAGCACCATAGTAAACAAAAGGGTGATTTGCAATAATAGCAACCAGATTATCTCTAAAAGGATATAGCATTAGGTAGGATACAAAGGCAGATAATCCTACACCTGCTCCCACCAACCCGTATATCTTTGCAAAAAATTGGCTAAGACCAGAGTCAGTTTCCGAATAAATAATATGATCGTTCATAAATTTTCTCCTTTAAATAATTATCGATTATGACTGTTTAAAGTTTTACGCTTGAAAAAACGACGATTAGCCCATCGGTTGCGCATGGGAGTCACTGCTTCTTTAATTGCCCAATACTTATCAACCATCGTTACAATATAACTTTCACGATAACGCGGAAAAGCTACTGTAGCTCCCCACATATGTTTTAAGATAATATCTTCTTCTCGCTTATTAATATCTGTTAATTTTTTGGCATTACGTAGGGCAATTCTTGGATGTACCCAAGCATGACTCTTATTGAATTTTGTGACACGCCAATCATAGTAAAAGAAATCATGTAAGAGCCCGCCACGGGCTGTGCTTTTAGCATCCCAACCAAATCGCTTAGCAAGTTTATAGCTGGTATACGCGACGTTAATAGAATGTTCTAAACGGGTTGAATGCTGATGTTGAACAATTGATTCTAGTTTTTGAAATTTTGGATGATTGATTAAGTGTCCAACATGTTCCATAAATTCTTGGTCATTAGTATAATCCATTAGTTATCACCTCGTGTAGGTATTATACCATATTCCCTTAAATCAAGCTGAAAATAAGGATTCCGGCAGCTACAGCCACATTCAAACTTTCTGCCCGTCCAGGCATCGAAATGTGTACCAGTTGACTAGAGAGCTCTGCCATTTTGGTACTAATCCCTTGTCCTTCATTACCCATAACTAGTATGAAATCTGTTAAAGTTCCCAGTTGTTTATAATCAATGGATCGTTCTGACAAGGTAGTAGCTAAAATAGGCATCTCTTTAGACTTCATTGTCTCACAAAAAGCATAGATATCCGTACGCCAAACTGGTATATGATAATGGCTTCCCTGCATAGACCGTAAGGTTTTTTGGTTAAAGATATCAGCTGACTTTTCAGAGAGAAGGACACCATCAAAACCCGCAGCATCAGCTGTACGGATCATTGTTCCTAAGTTACCAGGATCCTGAACATCTTCCAACAAGAGATATTTCCCTTTACCTATACTTGGTAGGTCTAGTTGTTCTTGTTTAACTTCAGCAACTATCCCTTGAGGTGTTGGAGAGGTTGTCAGTTCCTTTAGAACTTCTGGTGTTACGGTAATAACCTTATCATCAGTAGCAACTCTGTCGACATAATCTTCCAATACAAAAATATGTAAAAAGCATACTTGAGCTTTTTTGGCCTCTTCAAACAAATGCCAGCCTTCAATAAGATAGGAATCTTTGCGGTGTTTCTTGTGCAAGAGTTTTTTACTTTGTTTGATAATTGGATTTGCTTTAGAACTTATTTTCATATCTCTATTATAACATATCTTTTTCGCCAGTTTAAAACATTAGAAAAGTCTACATATGTTATAATATGAAAAAGGAGGCTCTAAAATGAAAAAAGTTCAATTGACTGTTTCGGGTAAAGTTCAAGGTGTCGGTTTTCGATATAGCACTTATTCCTTAGCCCTGCAAATAGGGGGCATCTATGGTCGTGTTTGGAATAATGAGGATGGAACTGTTGGCATTTTGGCACAAGCGACCGATTCTCAAAAAATCGTTGATTTTATTCAAGAAATCCGCAAAGGGCCTTCCAAATGGTCCAAGGTCACTTATGTAGATGTCAAAATGGCAAATTTTGAAGACTATCATGATTTTAAAATCTCCAATTGAAATCAGACTGCGGAAGTATTGTTAAATTTCCCAAAAAAAAGTAAAATAGATAAGTATATTAAAATTTAAAGGAAAAATACATTGAAACTTAAATTAAATCGCATATTATTTTCTACTATGGCACTATCGGTCCTCTTTACTTTAACAGGTTGTGTCGGTAGAGATAAACAAGGTAATCCTACAGGCATTATCTGGGATATCCTCGGAAAACCAATGTCTCACTTTATTGAGTATTTCGCTAATCATATGAGCTTGGGGTTCGGACTTGCTATTATTATAGTCACCATTATCGTTCGAACTATTATTTTACCCTTAGGACTTTATCAAGCAAAGAAGGCTAGCTACCAGTCTGAGAAAATGGCTTACTTAAAACCCGTTTTTGATCCAATCAATCAACGCGTTAAAAATGCTACTACTCAAGAAGAAAAATTTGCTGCACAGTCTGAATTGATGGCTGCGCAAAAAGAAAATGGGATTAATATGCTTGGTGGCATGGGATGTCTACCGTTACTTATTCAAATGCCTTTCTTCTCTGCCATGTACTTCGCAGCCTTACACACTAAAGGTATTTCAACTAGTCACTTTTTAGGTATTGACCTTGGGAGTAAGAGCCTTATTCTAACTGCCATTATTGCAGTTCTATACTTCTTCCAATCTTGGTTGTCTATGCAAGCTGTTGCTGAAGAACAACGTGCACAAATGAAAACCATGATGTATACCATGCCAATCATGATGATTTTTATGACTATGACTTTACCCGCCGGTGTTGGTCTTTATTGGTTAGTTGGTGGATTCTTCAGTATTATTCAACAGTTAATAACCACGTACTTCATTAAACCAAAACTCCGTCAACAAATTGAAGAAGAATTCAAAAATAATCCACCTAAAGTTGGAAAAGTAAGCAATGTTCGTAAAGACGTAACACCTTCTAAAGATAAAACTAACAAGAATATTCCTAAAAGTACGTCTTCACCAAAAAACCGCAATGCAGGTAAACAAAAAAGACGTTAATAATATGACATAAACTAAAGCCATCACTCAATAAAGTGATGGCTTTTTAGGCTAGATAAAATAAAAAAGCGCTGCATCAACAGCCACCTTCTTATTTGGTTTTTTCAACGCTTACGATTTCAACTTCATAAGTCGTCGCAGGTGATACAATTTGAGCTTTATCACCTTTCTTTTTGCCTATCAAAGCTTGAGCAATTGGACTTTCGTTTGAGATTTTGCCAGAAAAAATATCTGCACCTGCGGAACCTACAATATGATAGGTATCTTTATCGTTTGTTCCAACTTCTTGGACAACTACTGTTTTACCGATAGCAACTTCATCTTTTGCAACCGCATCACTGTCAATAATCTCAGCAAAGCGAATTTTAGTTTCTAAAGTTGAAATTTGTCCTTCAACAAAAGCCTGTTCATCTTTTGCTGCATCGTATTCTGAGTTCTCTGATAGGTCTCCATAGGATCTTGCAATTTTAATGCGTTCAACTACTTCTGGACGACGAACTAATTTTAATTCTTCTAATTCTTTTTCAAGTTGTTCTTTTTCAATTTCAGTCATTGGATAAGTTTTTTCAGCCATTTCGTTTCTCTTTTCTTTTTTAGGATTTCGCAAAATACAAACATGATGCTTAAAGCATCATGTTTGTATTTTACTGAATTTGCTTGTTAACATATTTTTCAACATTTGCTGAATGTTGTTCATAGGTTTTTGCGTAGAAGACTTCACCTGTTTTAACATTGGCAACAAAGTATAAATAATCAGTATTAGCAGGTTTAACCGTTGCGTCAATTGCAGAAAGTCCTGGACTATCTACAGGGCCTGGCATGAGACCAGTATTGGTATAAACATTATAAGGGGATTTAATCGTTGTGTCAATGCCAGCATCTTCAGCAAGAGTTGTTTTATCTCCCAACTTATTCATGGCATAAAGAATAGCAATATTAGATTGCAAAGCCATACCATTTTGTAAGCGATTATAGAAAACACTTGCTATATCACGACGATCTTCATCCGTTGAGCCTTCTTTTTCCACCAGTGAAGCGAGCGTTAGAACTTCATTTACCGTTTTACCACTTGACTCTATTCCACTATAATAAGGAGCCATTGTGGCATCGGTCGTTGCTAACATCTCTTCAATTAAGGCTTTTACATCCGTTTCTTTATAATAATCATAAGTAGCTGGGAATAAGTAGCCTTCTAACTGATACACTGCATCAGCTTTTTTAGGAAGGCTAGATAAAAGTCTTGGGTACTTTTTAACCATGGCTTTGATAAAATTATCATCTTGGATAGTATCTAAAAACTCTTGTGACTTAAAGGGTGTTTTGTCTTTTCTTGATTTGGTATTGACATTATCAGTTATTGCTTTACTTATCTGTTTGATGGTATAACCTTCTGGGATAAGTACCTTACCCAAAGCTGGTTTAGTTGGTTTATCTGTCCCACCTTTTTGCAATGATTTAGCAATCTCATCTAAAGACATACTCTTTTGAAGGTTGTAGTAACCACTTTGAAAATTTGAGAAGTTTTTAAATTTAGTATAAAAATTGAAAACTGTTCCACTTTTAATTAGACCTTTTTCTTCCAAGACTTGCCCAATTAGCTTATTCCCTGAACCAGCTGGAATTTCAACTTGGACATACTTCGTATCGTTTTTATCAACTGGGTTAATGGCATTATAGATAAAAATAGAACCTATCAAGGCTACTAAAGCAATAATCAAAATAATTGATGAAATGACAACCAATGATATCTTTTTGGCAACACGATCTCTATGTTGGCGCTTGTTAGTGCTTCTTCTCACAGAACCTCCTTTTTTAGAAGCCTCTATCTGATCTGCTTCTAAAGCACTTTTAGAGTCCTCAGCTTCTAAAGGAGTGCTAGTATTCTCAGTAGTGTTTTTAGTTTCAAAATAATCGACATCTCGATCAGAAGACTCTACCATTGTATCTGACCCTGTTCCAATCTCTGGTTGGTCAAGGATAGTAATAGGCGTAAAGGGAATGGTTTCAGAGACATCATTTCTTTGGCTATGAAATACTTTTTCAGAGTCCTTATAAAGACTTTCCGATGTCCATTTTGGGCTTAAAGATTCATGACTCTCAGTTTCTGATGGAGCTGACGATCTTGCTATTTCATCTTGGTAATTTTTGTAGAGTGCAACCGTTTTTTGCCTTGCTTCAGCGACTTCTCTCTCTTTTTGTTTTATCTCTTCTGCTTTCAAGTCTTGATGATGAAGAAGTTCTTCTTCTTTTTCTTTGCGAATTTGATTGGCTTTTTCTAACTCAGCTAAAATATGCTCTTTAAAGCTCTTTTCTTTCTGAGACTGTTGCCCATCATCTTTAATATCGGTCAAAGCAAGTCCTCCTAAACGTAATCAATCGCAATTATAACCCAAAAAGCTGATAAAAGCAATTATTTCCCATAATTGTTGCTCATTTTTAACACTTTTTGTTTTTTTAAGTCAGACGTTCCAAACCATTTGATACCAAATACCCCCGCCATGCTTTGAAGCTGATAAACCAGTATTTTTGAAGCCATTCATCTCATAGTAAGGAATCAAGTAATCGTGACAAGTTAAGACAATTCCCTCACGCTTTTGCGCTACAACCAAATCTTTAAGAGCAGCGATCAAAGCTGTCCCCACCCCTTGTTTTTGGTAATTTGGCGCCACAGAGAGGCTTGTAACAGCAATATAACCACCTGTTTTAGGATTTTTTTGACTACCGTGAAATAGATGATCTTCTAACTGAGCTTTTGCAACAACCGGTCCTTCAATATAGCCAGCAATTTGATGATCAAGCAGTGCTACTAAAAAAGTATCGGGGTTCACTTGCGTTCTAGCTATAATCACCTCTGGAGATGCTGCTTCCTCAGGTGAAAAATTGGCACTTTCTATTGCATGAATAAATGGCCAGTCTTTTTCTGTAACATGTCTAATTAGCATTGTATCCCTTTCTAGCAGAAAACCTGCCATAGGCAGGATTTTCTATTGATTGTTATGAGTTAAATTTGCTAAGAGCTCTTCAAAAGAACGTTCATAAAGTTGAATATCACCAGCTCCCATAAAAACATAAACAGCATTATCATGGTTCAACAATGGTGACACATTTTCCACGGTTACGACTTCTGCCGGTTTGACAATTCTAGCCGCTAGATCTTCAACTTTAACTTCACCTTTATCAATTTCACGCGCCGAGCCATAAATCTGAGCTAGATAAACACTGTCAGCTTCATTTAGAGCTTGAGCAAAATCATCTAGCAAAGCAATTGTCCGCGTAAAAGTATGAGGCTGGAAGATAGCTACAATTTCTTTACTTGGGTACTTTTGTCGAGCTGCATCAATGGTCGCAACGATTTCAGTTGGATGATGGGCAAAATCATCAATAATAATGGTATCGTTAATAACTTTTTCCGTAAAACGACGTTTAACACCAGAAAAAGTCACCATATGTTTTGCCACTAAGTCCATATCAACTCCAGCAATATAAAGGTTTGCAATAACTGCGGTCGCATTCAAGATATTATGCCGACCATAAGCTGGAACATGAAACTGACCGATTACCTGATTATCATGTTTCACTTTAAAGTCAGAACCGTTCGTTGTACGGATAATGTCAAATGCTATAAAGTCATTTTTTTCTTCAAATCCATAATAATATATAGGCGCAGAAGATGTGATTTTTTTCAATTCCTCATCTTCACCATACACAAATAGAGCTTTTTGGACATGTTTCGCATAATCGTTAAAGGCTGAGAACACATCTTCTATCCCCGTAAAATAATCCGGGTGATCAAAATCAATATTAGTGATGATTGAATATTCTGGATAATATGGCATAAAATGACGTTCGTACTCATCTGATTCAAAGACAAAGTATTGCGCATTTGCAGAGCCTCGACCCGTACCATCACCAATCAAATAAGAAGTATTTGTAATATTCTTCAAAACATGAGCAAGAAGACCAGTTGTCGAGGTTTTTCCGTGAGCTCCCGCGACACCAAAACTGATAAACTGTTTCATAAATTCACCCAAGAACTCATGGTAACGTTTGAAAGGAATATTTTGGGCGATCGCATAAGCTAGTTCTTCATTGTTATCTTCACGGAAAGCATTACCAGCGATAATCTCCATTCCCTCTGAAATATTATCTTTACTAAATGGTTTAATTTCAATTCCAGCTTTCTCTAGACCACGTTGAGTAAAATAGTATCTTTCTACATCACTTCCTTGAACCTCATGTCCCATTTGATGTAACATGAGAGCTAAGGCACTCATACCTGATCCCTTGATACCAATAAAATAATAGCTTTTTGACGACATTTTAACTCCTTTATTTTTTAAACGCACAAACAGTTGCCTTAATGGAACTCATCAAATCTGGTTAAGTTTAGTTCTTGAGCGATTGTTCTTTCTTTTTGAAGGCGGTTTTCTTTATTGTTATAAATCTGACTTCGTTTTAAAAAGTCATAGTTATTTTTCTTACCAGTCTTTAAGTTACTGTGTTGAGGCTCCTTATACTGCTTCGGTATTTCTGCCAAAATGTAAGTATCTTGCTCTAATTTCTCGGTCAAATGACTCCACTTCGTATTTGGCCGTCTGATCACGCTCTTGGTCTGGACCTTAGGCTTATCATTTGAAGACCTATGATAATTTGACTTGCTGGCGTTACTGTAAGACATTTCCTTAGCCAAATAAGCTTGACGCTTTTCCTTAAGGTCTTTTCGGGCACGTTTACGAGCTTCTTCTGCATAATGACGCCCTTCGTCAATAGTTTGAGAACGATTTGAGGGTGTCATTTCTGGTTTTGAAGGGTTTGCAAAATTAAAATCACGCGTAACATCATCATAATCTTTATCTTGATAATAACCACGAATATTTGTAATCAAATCTTCATTTTCATACAAATGCATGTGATGACTTTCTTCGATGATTGGTTCCCCATCAGCAACCAATGGAAATTGACGTTTCCTCATTGACATTCCCTTCCTTCTTGTAACTCTCCCTATTATAAACTAATTACAACCATTTTTCAAAAGATTCCTCTAATAGCAGGCCGAAAAAGAAAGAATTTATAGTATTTTTCTATTTTTTTAATGTTTTCAAAAAAGAAACCTGAAAATTTTAAAATTTTCAGGCACCTCCTTTTGAATTTGAATATTTTCGGCTAATCTCCTCTAAAACTGAAATAAGCAAAGTTGATCTATCGTTTGCAACTATGACCTTAATCTAATTATTATCGATTCAAACCGAGAATCTCTTTTATCTCATCAATAGTCATGCTAGCTCTACTTTCGTTACCATCAAGAACAGTCGTTACTAAATTTTTTTTACTTTCTTGTAAGGCTAGGATTTTTTCTTCAATTGTTCCACGTGTAATGAGACGATAAACTTCTACATTATCTTCTTGACCAATTCTATGAGCTCTGCTAATAGCTTGCATCTCTACTGCCGGATTCCACCATAAATCAATAAGGACAACCGTATCAGCGCCAGTTAAATTGAGGCCTACACCACCAGCTTTAAGAGAAATCAAAAAGACATCTTTAGAGCCATTATTAAAAGCACGCGTCATTTCTTGTCTTGCATCAGCAGGTGTTGAGCCAGTGATTTTATAAGAGCTTAAATCAAGAGAAGAAAGTTCTTGCTCTACAATATCTAACATACCACGAAATTGAGAGAAAATCAGAGCTCGATGCCCATTCTCTTTAATTTGTAAAAGAAGTGTCCTAAGACTCTCTAATTTACCACTCTCTCCCTGATACTCCATAAAGAGACTGGGGGTATCACAAATTTGACGCAAACGTGTAATTCCAGATAGGATTTCAATTTTTTGTCTATTAATATCAGAATCAGAAGCATTTCGGATACGTTCTTGCATTTGACGTAATTGAGCTAAATAAATAGCTTTCTGATTATCAGACATTTCATTTGAGTAGGTTATTTCAATCAAATCCGGTAATTCAGGCAAGACATCTTCTTTTTTACGCCTTAAAACAAAGGGGTGAATATGTCGTGAAACTTCTTGTGCTTCCATTTTAAGAAAGGTTTTTTTAGAAGGCAATAAACCTGGGAGAACAATTTGGAAAATAGACCATATTTCCAACAGCTTATTTTCAATTGGAGTTCCAGAAAGGGCAAAACAATTTGCCACATTAAAAGTTCGTAACTTTTGTGCAATCTTGGTTTGAGCATTTTTAATCACTTGGGCTTCATCTAAAATTAAGTAATCATAATGTATTTCTTGGTAGAGCTCAAAGTCTTGTCTAAAGGAGGAATAAGAAGTAATAGTAACTTGGTGTTCCTCTAAAATGGTCTGGTCTCTTTTTGCTTTCAAGCCATAAGAAACAACTACATCAATATGAGGGGAAAATTTTTGAAATTCATCCTGCCAATTATACAGAAGGCTAGACGGAGAAAGAATTAAAACTTTAGTATTCTTCGTTAATTTTGTAGTTAAAAAAGCAATGGTCTGTAGTGTTTTTCCCAATCCCATATCATCAGCTAGAATACCACCAAAGCCATATTTGTCTAACATGGATAACCATTTAATACCCAATAACTGATAATCTCGCACAACCGCATCTATCTCTAGCTCAGGCAGATGATACCTTTCTGGATCATTTAAATCTGCTACTAGCTCTTCTAATTCTTGTGAAAAATGCACATTATCCATTTCAGAAAAAGCCTGAGATAATTGTAAAGCTGATATTCCTTCCACTTGAAGGTGTCCATCTGCTACTTGCTTAGCTCTTAATTCTTGTAAGGATTGACTAATTTTTTGGGTTTCCTCATCAAAAATCACTAGCTTTCCTTGATCACTAATAAAATAAGTATCGTTATTAAAAAGTGCCTTAAGGGCATCGTTAATATCTGCTTCAACAACTTGAGAAAAATCAAAAGAGATATCTAATAGACCACCATTTCTTGTAATGTTAACTTGTGGTCGCTCGGAAAATTTTAAAGCTTGAACTTCATCTGATAAAATCACCTCACCTAATTCCTGAAAATAAGGCAATGCTTCTGAAAAAAAACTATAAAGATCCTGTGGATTACGGATCGTTTTTTGAGATAGGAATTGCCCTTCAAAGCCATAATGGTTTAAAGCACGGTATAGCTTTTCTTCTTTTTTGTAATTACTAGCAAAGGGAAGTTGATCACATGCTTGCTTACTGGTCACTTGGAAGTTCCCAAAATCAAAGGTAAGACGAGAAATAATCCTATTATCACCTGACAAATCAAAGTTAAAGACAGCTTTGAAATCCCTAATCTGAAAGCTTTTTGGTGCCTTTACCTGGCCAATTTCTTGAAAATCTAATAGGCTGGCTGCTAACTTAGCTTGATCATCTAAATCAAACTGAATATGTTTAGCTAAATCTGATTGAATTGGTAGACTGCGAATAGCTCCGACTATTTTCCGCTGTTTTAAACTTAAGTGATAAAATGTATCTTGATATAAAATGTACTCATTATCAAATAAAAAATGCATGTCTTTCTCATTAATTTGGAGAGAAATAAATTTGCGATGAACTTCAACAATAAATTGAAATAAACCCGCAGATGCATCTAAAGGTTTGACATACATGTGATTATAAGTCTGCTGTGAGCCTTCAAAAGTAAAGTCATATAAATCAGTCATTAAGTATAAACCTTCTTCAAAAAGACCACTTGGCAGAAAGAGATGCCGTGCATGATTAGGAAAGATTTGAGCATTTTCACTCTTATCCCAACTTGGTGCTAAGCGCCATAAAAATTGAATTAACTCTTGACTAGCTTGATCAAATTGTATGAGTGATAAAGGCTCATAGTAATTTTTCCCAATCTGATAAAAACCTTCTCGTTGAATCAGTCCTAAAAAGCCTTTAATATCGCGAATCACATAGGACCTGTCATCGGGCAGACGATTAATTTTTAATGACCACCAGTAATCCGATGAAAAAGGGCTAGGGCTAGCTGAAGCAGAAAGTCTAAATTTAAGACTATCGTCCTCATTCATTTTTAAATTATCTAAAAAAAGACTACCAAAGGAGGTCATTTTCTGCCTTTTTTCCTTAGACTCCGTTTGATGGTGCCATTTTTCAGAAAGGACTTTTCCTTGCTCACTATTTTTCAAAAAATATTCTAAAGCAGCCAAGTGCTGACAATATTTTTTGGATTGAAAAAAAGGACATGTACAAGAGACCGATGAGTCATCAATACCATATGTAACTTTTTCCCCATCTACAGTAGCCTCTATCAAGCTATCTTCTTCATGATTAATACTTACCAGTCCTTGATCATAAAGGTCAATTCCTTGATTACGAACCCGACCCGGAATTAGTCTTACCATAATTTTCCCACCTTTTTGATTATCCCTTTATTATACCAAATTCCCAGCTATATTACTTGCATTTTTCTTTATTCTTGATTCTTTGGAAAATAGCAGAGCAAAAAAGATTAGGCACTAAGCCTAATCCAAATTTAGAATTATAAAGTCAATTATAACAGGAACTGATAACAGTCCCCCATCTAAAAAATGACTAACTACAGTAAGAAACAACTGACTTTACTTACGCTTACGCGCAATCAGATGAATCGGTGTCCCCTCAAAAGTAAAAGCCGCACGGATTTGATTTTCTAAGAAACGTAGGTAAGAAAAGTGCATCAACTCTTCCTCATTAACAAAAATAACAAAAGTTGGAGGTTTTACAGATACCTGAGTCGCATAGAAAATTTTAAGACGCTTCCCTTTATCTGTCGGTGTTGGATTAATTGCAATAGCATCCATAATAACATCATTGAGAACCGCTGAAGGAATACGACGATTTTGTGAATCACTGATACGCTTAATTAATTCTGGTAATTTATTTAAGCGTTGCTTAGTCAAGGCAGAAACAAAAATGATTGGAGCATAACTTAAAAATTGGAATTGATCACGAATGTCCTCTTCCCATTTTGAAACGGTATGGTTATCCTTTGCAATGGTATCCCACTTATTAACGACAATAATCATCCCCTTACCAGCTTCATGAGCAAAGCCAGCAATTCGTTTATCGTACTCTCGAATGCCTTCCTCAGCATTGATGACCATTAAAACAACATCTGAACGATCAATAGCACGCATAGCACGCATAACAGAATATTTTTCTGTATTTTCATAGACTTTACCCGATTTACGCATACCTGCAGTATCTATCATAGTAAATTCCTGACCCTCGCTATCTGTAAAGCTCGTATCAATAGCATCTCTAGTTGTTCCAGCCACGGGACTTGCAATAACACGGTCTTCTCCTAAAATAGCATTGATTAAACTCGATTTTCCTACATTAGGACGTCCAATCAAACTAAATCGGATGATATTTTCATTATCTTCGACTTCTTCGACGGGTAAATTCTCTACAATGGCATCTAAGACATCTCCAGTACCAATACCATGAACAGATGATAGCGGATAAGGGTCCCCCAAACCAAGTGAATAAAAATCATAAATATCATTACGCATTTCTGGATTATCCACTTTATTAATAGCTAAGATAACTGGTTTATGAGTGCGATAGAGCATTTTAGCAACATACTCATCAGCATCAGTAACACCTTCTTTACCAGAGACTACAAAAACAATAACATCCGCTTCGTCCATTGCAATTTGAGCCTGATGTTTAATTTGTTCCATAAAAGGAGCATCGACATCGTCAATCCCACCAGTATCAATCAATGAAAATTTGCGGTTCAACCATTCTCCGGTTGTATAGATACGATCACGTGTTACGCCTTCAACATCTTCAACGATGGAAATACGTTCCCCTGCAATTCGGTTAAATAATGTGGACTTGCCAACATTCGGGCGTCCAACAATGGCAACTGTAGGTAAAGCCATGATTCTCCTTTATACTTGTAATGTTTCCATTATCAATTTCTCTTTAATTAGTTTTTTTAACAATTAACGGCGGTTAGCTCCTTCAAGGTGGAATTCTTGCGCTAAGTAGCGGACTCTTTCCATTACACGCTTAGCCTGCCAAGTTTCATCATTTCCCTTGATATTCGCCCATTTCCGCTCCAAATCAGTCAAGCTATAATTAGAAGTGAAAAAAGTTGGCAACTCCTCTAACATACGGTATTGCAAGATCACTTGCAACACCTCATCACGTACCCAAGAGGTTGCTTGTTCTGCCCCTATATCATCTAGAATCAGTACTGGAACATTTTTTATAGCATCGATTTCATCTTTTACAGAACCTGATGAAATGGCATTTTTGACATCAATGGTAAAAGTCGGAAAATGAAGCAAAGTTGTTGAAACGCCCTTACGTTCTGATAATTCTCTAGCCATAGCTGCCATAAAATAGGATTTTCCAATACCCATGTCACCATATAGGTATAAACCTTTTTGACTTACATTAGGATATTGCTCAACAAAATCAAGAATCTTAGATAAAGCTTGCATACGACTAGCATTATTGACATCAATATCTGTCATGTTGATATTACGATAAGATTTAGGTAAATTGACCAAATTAATACGATCTGAAATGGCAGCTTTTTCCTTAGCTTCAACCAATTCTTTTGTTTCTTGATAAGAAACGTCTGCATAACCTTCGTTCATAACCAATATTGGTGCGTAGCCTTTGGCAATATATGAATGATCACCTGTTTGGTACTTTTGACGCTCAAGTAAAAATTGATTAAATTTGGATAAACTTAAAGTTATTTCGTCTTGATTCAGACCTTGAGAAGTGATAAAAGCTGCAACTTCTGGATCTGCCAAAATCCTTTCAATTAATTGATTAGAATCTACACGGTTAAGCTTTCCTAATTTTTCCATAGTATTTCCAATTTTTTCCATCTACTCACCACCTTTTTTCAATTTTTCTAAGCGTTTTAAGGCCTCTGCTTTGAATTTATCAAGTTGCTCTTGCTCCTCAGCACTTGTCGTTTCTTGATAATCTGGATTACTCCATTGAGGAACATTTGTTTTAGATGCTTTTGCTTTGGCAGTAGTTGGTTTGCCTTTACGATCTTCAAATGCACGCATCTTTAGGATAGCTTCTTCGGCATTTGCCACTCCTTGGTACGAAAAATCGTTGGCAACTTTCAACAAATAATTTTTCTGAAGATTAGCTGAATTGGTTTTATTAAAGGTATATAAAACCATGATATTAATAACTTCATCCAAAAAATCCATTTGGGCTAATCTTATGAGAAGATTTTTTTCATCCTCAGTCACCGTTGCTCTTTTAGCTTTTTTTATTTTTTCTAAAAATAACTGAGCCTTGTCTTTTTTTGCTTCACGAATAATAATGTGTTCTGCCTGAGTAAACTCTTCTGATTTTGAGGGTTGGGTCAGCATTTGTTTTTTCTGAGCAATCATCCGATTTGGTGAGATTTTCCCACTCACAGCTGTTGCCTTGGCTAATTGATACGTATCAAACCATGTCATTTTATATTCTTCGGCGATACTATAAAGTCTTACAACATCTTCATTTTCATTAGTAAACTGCAAGCCATCACGAGTCATCAATTGTTGAAAGCTATCTAAATCAAAAACTATCTTATTTTTCTTAGATTTCAGAGTTACGTCAAGATCTGCTGGTGCTTTTCCAAACACATCTGAAAATTTTTTTGAAATATCTCTAGCTTGATTTGGAATGGTAACCTCCAACTCAGACAGAGCTAGTTCTCCAATTTTCTGTTCCAGTAAACGTTTATAAATTGGATTAATCAAAAAATCTTCTAACTCCAAAGCTGGTTGCAATTTAATAAGATAATGGTTGACCTCTTGGTACAAAACTACTAAGTCAAGTGCTGTGAGGACAACCAAAGCTTCTTCTAAACGTGACATCCCAAATTGCAAATGATTGAGAATTTCACTATATTTATGTTCACGTTTCCCATCGTCAAAAAAATGTGTTAAATACTGATAAACCACTAAAGCATCACTACCAATAATGGGATAATAAAGCTGAATTAAACTGTTGGCATTATAAGAAACCTTATTCCGTTTCAGATAATAGTAGGTATCAATAGGTTTCATCTGTCACATTACTCTTTTTCTTCCCACGAACACGGGATGTGATTTGTTGCAGCAGCGCTTCAATCTCATCAACATCTTTAAAGCTTTTATAGACACTGGCAAAACGAACATAAGTAATCTCATCTAGTTCAGCTAACTCTTCCATCACCAAATTACCAATAGAGGTACTTGACACTTCGTTCTCATAATCAGCTCTAACTTTTTGCTCAATTCTAGAAATCAAATTTTCGATATCAGTACTTGAAACTGGGCGTTTTTGAGCACTTTGAACCACACCATTTAGGATTTTATCCCGGGAAAATTGCTCTCTTGTCCCGTCTTTTTTAATGACTAAAAGTGGGAGTTCTTCTAAGCGCTCAAAAGTAGTAAAACGTGTATGACATTTTTCACACTCTCTTCGACGTCTAATCGTATTACCGTCTTCAGCTTGTCGGCTATCGATAACACTGGATTTATTATAATTACACTTTGGACAACGCACGCAAACACCCCAATTCTATCAAATTAATCTAGTATCCTATTTTATCATAAATTATAAGATAACAAAAGTATCTGTCCCACTATTATATAGGTATATAGGCCTTTAAAGTTAGAGAAAACATAAAACGAGCTATCTTAACGATAACCCGCTTACGACAATTTTTATTTTTCACAACTAACTCATCCATTTCTGAAAAATTGTTTTAAGAAGAGAAGTCCTTGAGTTAGTCTGCTAATGGTATGTAAATGATAAAGGTTGAGCCTTTGTTCAGCTCACTCTTAACTTCCATCTTCAAATCGTAACCTTCTACAATTTGTTCTAGAATTGATAAGCCAATACCTAAACCAGCCTGAGTACTAGTCCGGTTTCGAGATTTGTCGCTACGATAAAAACGTTCAAAAATATGCTTAATATCTTCATTAGAGATCCCTTCACCTCGGTCAGAAACTTTTACAATAGCTTGTTTACCATCAGTCTCTAAGTCAAGAGAAATCTTCTTTTCAACCCGAGAGTACTTAATGGCATTATCAATCAGAATCATTAGAGCCTGCTCGAAATGATTTTTATAGATACAAGCAAGGGTCTCTTTTGTTCTTGGTTCCCAATTGAAAATAAAGTCTTCTCTCAGAACACGGAAATTCCCAATAACGGTTTCAATTGAAGCCTCTAAAACCATTGTATCCTTTTGATGACCTTCAAAACTTCCTTGAACTCGTATCATATCTAACATATCATTAATCATAATTGCCATACGATCCGCTTCGTGTGCCGTTGCTGAAAGACTCTCCTCTAAAATCTCTTCATCTTCCTTCCCCCAACGTTGTAGCAGTCCAATATGCCCTTTAATAATAGCAACTGGAGTACGAAGCTCGTGACTTACATCACTGATGAACCGAGACTGTAGCTTCGTATAACTTTCAACTTTATCTAACATGGTATCAAAGATTCCTGATAATTCTTCGATTTCATCTCCAGACCTAATCCGCGATCTTAGATTTAGATTATTTGGATTTTCAGAAATATTTCGCATGACATCATGAAGATTGTTTAAAGGTTCAAGAAATTTCCGCGTTGAAATATAAATAATGACATATGCCAGACTAGTGCCAAACAATTCCACAAAAATCAACCATAAGAGCAAGCGAGCTCTAATAACATAGTAGTCTTCTAAATCTTGATAAATTTGAACGTAACCGACTAGTTTGCCACTGCGATTCGAGTAAACCTTTTTGATAAGAGAGAACCCTCGGTACTCTCCTTCAACTTCATCTTTAAAAACTTTATTCAATGGACCAACTAAGTCATAGGAAAATTCAGATTCATCAGTCGTGAAAATCATTTTTTTATCTGTATTATAGATATAAATTTCTTGTTTGGTATCTAAAATATTCGTCAAGTCACGACGACTTCGAATCAGTTCAAGTCCTTTTTCAGATGCAATCTTTAAATTTGCTTTATGATTTGTATAGAGTACATTTGCTAAATTATCAAATGAAAAATTAGAGTTCACCTTGGACAGACGAACTCTAACTAAATCACTAGTATGAGTGATTGCTTGGGTTTCTTTTTTTACTAAAAAATAATCAGTAGAATAGTAAGCAACCATTGTAAATGCAGAAAAAATACAGAAAAACAAAACAAAGAATAAGCTAGACAAGCGTTTAGGTAATGATCTTTTATATTTTCTTACTTTCCGATTTTTCATAAGCTATAACTATTTTTCGCGGATAACATAACCCATGCCACGAACAGTCTGGATATAAGATTCACGACCAGGCATGTCAATTTTGCCACGAAGATAACGAACGTAAACATCCACAACATTTGTTTCAACGGCTTCATCATATTTCCAAACATTAGAAAGCAACTCTTCTCGAGTCATGACACGATTCATATTTGTCATAAGGATATTCAAGAGATCATACTCACGTTTTGTTAGTGAAATTTCATCATCGCCACGGTTCACGGATCTATTTTGAGGGTTCAAAACTAGATCGCGATAAACACCTTGATTAGGTGCTTTCTTTTCAGTTTCAATATCTTGACGGCGGAAAATTGCCCGAATACGGGCTAACAACTCTTCAATAGCGAATGGTTTGACAATATAATCATCTGCACCGCGATCGAGACCTGCCACGACGTCCATAATAGAATCACGTGCAGTCATCATCATGATATAGGTAGTTTTCTCTGTTTGAAGACGACGAGTAACCTCAAAACCGTCCATTTCTGGAAGCATTAAATCTAGTAAAATTAAATCAAAATCTTTTTCTAACGCTGTTTCTAGGCCTTCACGACCGTTTACTTCTACTGTCACCTCGTAACCTTCATGTTGAAGTTCAAGTGAGACAAACCGTGCGAGATTTTTTTCATCTTCCACAATTAGAATTTTCTTTGTCATATATTTTCCTTTTCCCTTCTATCTTCTAAACAAGCTTTAATAGTCGGTTTTCCTTTTTTAATTGAGAGTTTTGTAATCCACTAGATTCTATAAAGTATTTCAGAATTTTAAAGAGTTACAAGAAACCCTCTTTTTGACTAATCAGATACTGTATAGAGTATATCAAAGACAGCTTTATTTAGCAACAAAAAATTACAATTTCCTTAAATAGTCAGTTTTATTCATCAAACAAGCCATCTAAACTTGCAAAAGGATTGTTCCCTTTTTTCTTTTCAGCTTGTAAAGCTTGAAACTGATCCTCTGTTAAAACTTCCCAATCATTACCAGAAGGCATTTCATCCGACTCTAATTCTTTGTCAGTTAAGATTTGTAATGGAATCGATAATAATATGTTATCAATAGCACTCACTTCTAAATCAATGCTATCATCTTCTAAAATCAATACTAGGCTTTCATCAATCTTATCCCCCATGTCTTTAACAGCTCCTTCTTCTGCGAAAAATTCCTGTATCGACTGGTTTTCTAATCTTTCAACTGGTTCCATGGAACGACTAGAAGGTAAAGTCAATGAATAGCTTAATTGATAATTTAAATGGTAAAGACCATCATCATAACTGACTGTGCCAACCACGTGAACATCCTTGATATCAATAATCGATGGATCACGTTCTATGAGACTTTTCTTTATCTCCAAATAGTGGTCAAATGAAATTGGTTCTTGTTTTTTCTTGATTTCTGAAATGTTTAACATAGGATCTCCTAATAATACTCTCATTTATTTTTACTATTATTTTAACAATTTGTCAATGTATTTCTGTAAAAAAGTGCTTTTTTTATCGCTTCAAAAGACAGGGGTCCTTTTACCTAAACCTATTTATAATAATATAAACAGAAAACTTAATACTATCTTAGTATAAAAAGAAGAGCTTAAGGTTTCCTTAAACTCTCACATATGACGCAATCGCTCAATTCGATCTTCGATAGGAGGATGTGTACTGAATAAATTCGAAACATCTTCTTTTTTACGTGGTTCATTAATGTAGAGGGCCGCACTCGCACTATCTATGGGACTAGATAATGGTTGAGAATCTTGTAATTTTTGCAAAGCTTTAATCATACCTTCAGGATTACGTGTTAATTCAACTGAACTTGCATCAGCTAAGTATTCCCTTTGTCTAGAAATAGCCAATTGGACAAGTGAAGCTACTATTGGGGCCAATATCAGTGACAAAAAGGAAAAGAGTAACAGAAATATTCCTAAAGCACTATCATCTCGGTCATCATCACGACTTCTACTACCACCTCCATACCACATCATATGGCTACCAATGCTGGAAATTAGAGCAATTGCACTTGCTAAAGCAACTGCAATTGTTGAAATTCGAATATCGTAGTTACGGATGTGACTAATTTCATGCCCAATAACTCCCTCTAATTCCTCGCGATTCATAACTTGCAACAAACCACTTGTTGCAGCTACTGCTGCGTTTTGAGGACTTGATCCTGTAGCAAAAGCATTTAAAGAAGGATCATCGATAATGTAAACTTTTGGCATCGGTATCTGGGCAACCATTGCCATATCCTCAACAATGTGAAAAAAGTCAGGAGCCTCATCAACCGTAATTTCCCTTGCATTATTCATACTCATAACTACAGCTGTGGATTGAAAAATCATACTAAAAGCATAAATAGAGCCAACAATCAGCGCGATAACTATACCCAACTGATATGACCTAGCCAATAAATAGCCTGCGGCAGCACCTATTGCTGTTAATAGGAAGAAAAAGGCGATAATGAGAATAACTGTGCGTCGCTTATTATGAGAAATTTGTTGATAGAGCATCTTCTCCCCTTCTAAAAACAGATTTTAGCTACCTTAGAAATTAAATTCCACTTTTGGAACTGCTTTTTCTTCATCAGGTGTTTGCAGAAATTCACTTGGTTTAAACCCAAACATTTTCGCTACAAGGTTGCTTGGAAAAGTTTCTAATTTCATATTGTAATTAGATGTTGTTGTATTAAACAATTGACGTGAGTAAGAAATTTTATTTTCAGTATTAGTCAATTCATCTTGTAACTTCAAGAAATTAGTATTGGCCTTTAAATCTGGATAGTTCTCAGCTACTGCTATCAAGCTTGCAACTTGTTTAGTTAGTTCATTTGAAGCTTCCATAGTTGCTGCGGGCGTTGAAGCGTGGGCAACCTGTGAACGAAGTTCTGTGATTTTCTGAAAGGTTTTTTCTTCATAAGCAGCATATCCTTTCACGGTTTCAATCAAGTTAGGAATTAAATCGTTCCTTCTTTTTAATTGAACATCGATTTGACTCCAAGCTTCCTTGGTATGCATCCTGCTTTTAACAAGACTATTATAGCTAGACATTAACCAAAGGGCTAAGAGCGCTATAAGGACTAAAATAATTACAAATGTCATAGTATTTCTCCTTTTTATCTACTGACTTAATTATAGCAATTTTCAGCCGAATAGCAACTATCAATGTTGTAGAGACTTTCTTCTTAAGCATTTGTTTATCACTATAATTATGTTAGAATAGAAAAAAATCAAAAATTGAAGGAAAACAATGACCCCAGAAGAATTTTACCAAACGTTAGCAAAGTCTGGATATAACCTAAGCCAAAAGCAAAAAGATCAGTTTGATACCTATTTTAACACCCTAATTGAGTGGAACCAAAAGATTAATTTAACAGCAATTACTGAAAAAAATGATGTCTACCTAAAACATTTCTACGATTCTATTGCTCCTATCTTGCAAGGTTATATTCCTAATCAGCCTATTCAACTCCTAGATATCGGCGCCGGAGCAGGCTTTCCAAGCCTTCCTATGAAAATTATCTTTCCACAACTGCAAGTAACTATCATCGACTCTTTAAACAAGCGGATTACCTTCTTAGCCCATTTAACTCAGGAACTAGGCTTAGATGGAGTGACTTTTTATCATGGCAGAGCAGAAGATTTTGGTCAAGATAAGGACTTTCGCTCTAAATACGACTTAGTTACAGCACGTGCCGTAGCCAGAATGCAAATTCTGTCAGAGTTAACAATCCCTTTCCTAAAAGTTGGAGGACAACTCATCGCCCTCAAAGCGCAAGCTGCTGACCAAGAGTTAGATGATGCCCGCAGGGCACTTCACCTTCTCTTTTCACAAGTAGTTAGCAACCACCATTATCAATTACCAAATGGTGACGATCGGTACATGACCATTGTTGAAAAGAAAAAAGAAACACCTAATAAATACCCACGTAAAGCTGGGATACCAAATAAAAAACCACTTTAAAAAGAATAAAGCTAAATTATTTTTAAGATTTGGCTTTTTTGATTAATTTTTGATAAGATGAAAGGGATACTTTAAGGAGGACTTATGAGACTACCACCTATCAGAACTTGGACGGTCACACAAAAATTGACCCTAAGTTTTGCTTCTGTTATTCTAATCGGCACCACCCTGCTGTCTTCGCCTTTGACACACTCCCCAAGTGCCCATCAAGCTACTTTTTTAGATCATCTATTCAATGTTGTATCCATGGTGTGTGTAACGGGCCTATCAGTCATACCTGTTTCCGAAGCTTATAACGGCCTAGGTCAAACGATTGTTATTTGTCTCATGCAAATTGGAGGACTTGGGCTAGTAAGTTTTATTGCTTTTAGTACCTTTGCTTTAAAGCGTAAAATGGATTTGTCTGGCCATACCTTACTACAGTCTGCCTTAAACCGAAAAGATAGTAAAAACTTAAAAGATTTTCTTTTCTTTGCTTATAAGATTACCTTTATCATCGAAATGCTCGCATGTGCAATTATCGCAATTGAATTCGTTCCTCGTTTTGGTTGGAAAAATGGTCTATTCAATAGTGTTTTTTTAGCTGTCTCTGCTTTCTGCAATGCCGGTTTTGATAATTTGGGGAGCTCTAGCCTAAAAGATTTTGTTCTCAACCCAACAATTAATTTTGTTATCTCTGCTCTGATCATCTTCGGAGGAATTGGTTTTGCTGTCTGGCACGATGTCACGGAAAACTTGAGACGCTATTTCGTTGAAAAACCAAAATGTCATGGTTTATTTTACCGAAAACTATCCAATCAAACTAGACTAGTACTTCAAACCACTGGCCTTATCTTAGTCTTAGGAACTTTATTAACCTGGTTTTTGGAAAAAGATAATCCTAAAACAATTGCTAATTACACCTTCATAGAACAACTGATGGTTAGCTTTTTTCAAACCGTAACGATGCGGACTGCTGGCTTTGCTACTTTATCCTACCTAGACACGTTAGCACCAACAAATTTTCTTTACATGATTCAAATGGTTATTGGTGGGGCTCCTGGAGGAACTGCGGGAGGTATCAAAGTAACAACTGTAGCCATTACTATTTTACTTTTAAAAGCAGAGCTTTCTGGACAATCCCAAGTAACATTCCAAAATCGGATTATCACTAGTCGAACCGTAAAACAAACAATGTCTGTTTTAATCTTCTTTATGTCAGTATTTATCATTGGCTATACCCTTCTACTCAGCGTAGAACCTACTTTAGATCCTGTCGCCCTACTTTTTGAAGCAGTTTCAGCAATTGATACCGTTGGGGTTACAATGGATATTACTCCAAAATTATCTACACCAGGTAGGGTCATCATTATGTTCTTAATGTTTATTGGACGTGTAGGGCCTATTACTTTTTTACTGAGCTTAATTCAAAGAAAAGAAAAAACAATCCGATATGCAACCACAGATATTTTAGTAGGATAAGACAGGAGAATAAATTATGAAACGTAAAACTATAGGTGTATTAGGCTTAGGCATTTTTGGGAGAACAGTAGCTAGACAGTTGAGTCAGTTTGATCAAGACGTGATTGCTATTGATAAAAGTGAGGCCAATGTTAATGAAATTGGCAATCTTGTCACAAAGGCCGCTGTCGGTGATATGACCGATAATGATTTTTTATTAGCCGTTGGAATTGACCAATGTGACACTGTCGTTATTGCCACGGGAAATAATCTTGAAGCGTCAGTTCTAGCAATTATGCATTGTAAAAAACTTGAAGTTCCTGCTATTATTGCGAAAGCCAAAAATAAAATCCATGAGGAAGTCCTCTATGGTATCGGTGCGACAAATGTTATCACTCCTGAACGTGACTCTGGTAAAAGAGTTGCCTCAAACATTCTAAAATGTCATATCGAAAGCATTATCTACCTCGAGCATGGTATTTCAATGATAAATTTTGCTATCCCCGAATCCTGGGTGGGAAAAACCTTAACGGAGTTAGATGTTAGACAAAAGTATGAATTGAACATTATTGGCACTAGACACGAGAAAGAAAGTTCCTTAGATCCAAATGTTAATCCTACTGCTCCGCTTGAGCCAAATACTATCCTCGTTGCAATTGCCAATAATCATACTTTTGAAAAATTTGATTACCTTGGTTACTTAAAATAACTTTTATATGAATATAAAGAGTAGACCTGATTGAGGTCTACTCTTTTACTTATGACTAAAATATCTTGTTAGACGATCGCCAGTGAATTGTATACTAAAAATAAGAAATAGTATCAGTAACGTCGCTACCCAAGTCACATCATTATTGAATCTATTATATCCATAAGAAATAGCAACATTTCCCAGACCACCAGCTCCAATAGCTCCCGCCATTGCTGTCTCTCCAACCAGTGAAATTAAAGTCACCGTCGAAACACGAATCAAATCTGGTAATCCCTCACTAAGATAAACACGAACAATATCCCAAAAAGTTGCTCCTGAAGCCTGTGCTGCTTCAATAACTCCCTTATCAAGTTCTGAAAAGACAACTTGAACTTGACGAGCAAAAAACGGAAATGTCGCAAAAGTTAAAGGAACAAGTGCTGCATTAGCACCAAGAATTGTTCCCATTACCAAATAAGTGAAGCTTGCTAAGATAGCAATTAATATAATAAAAGGAATCGCTCGAAAAATAGATGTCACTTTATCCAAAATCCAGGAAACTGCCTTATTTTCAATCACACCGCCTGGCCCCATTAAAACTAAGAGAAGTCCTAAAAAGAGCCCAATACTCCCTCCAACAATGAATGGGACAATAGTCATGTAGATGGTATTCCAAATCGCTAGGCCCCAGCCAGCATCACCAGACCAGCCTAGTTGATAAACATTTGGTAAATAAGTTTGAATGATACTTGACATTTATTTTCCTCTCTTTAATATCGTTAAGTCAACACCAGCTTTTGCTAGTGCTTCTTCTGCTAATCCAAGGTTTTTAGCATCGCCTTCTAAAACCAAAATCATTTCACCAACAGGAGTCTGATCTAAGATTTCAATATTCCCATATAAAATATTAGCAGTTACTTCGTAATCTCTATATATTTGGTTCAATATTGGTTCATCTGTTGACGTACCAGCATATTTAAGTTGTGCCAATAATGCATCTTTGGGCAATTGCTTAACAATTTCTTGCTGGTTGATTTTCCCTAAAGCTTCATCAATACCAGTTGCTGTCCGGATAAACTCTTGTGTTAGGGCTTGTTTGGGATTTGAAAAAATGTCTAAAACCGACCCCTCTTCAATCAAAGAACCATTCTGCATGACTGCAACGCGATTACAGATATCTTTAACAATTTGCATCTCATGAGTAATCATGACAATAGTGAGACCCAATCTTTTATTTAAGTCTTGTAAGAGAGCTAATATTTGTTTTGTCGTTTTAGGGTCTAAAGCCGAAGTTGCCTCATCAGAGATCAAAATTTTAGGATCATTTGCTAATGCACGAGCAATAGCTACCCGTTGTTTTTGTCCACCAGATAATTGTGAAGGGTAATTATCAGCACGATCACTCAACCCTACCATTTCCAACAAATGAGTAACTTTCTTTTCCACTTCTATTTTACTCAAGCTAGAATGACGTAACGCAAAGGCTACATTTTCTTTAGCCGTTTTTTGAGCCATCAAATTAAAATGCTGAAAAATCATTCCTATTTCACGACGCTTCTCCCGCAACCCCTTACTGGATAAGATAACTTTGCCGTCTTTATAAGTTAAGTCCCCATCAATATGAATTTGACCAGCTGAAGGAACCTGTAATAAATTAATAACACGAACTAAAGTTGACTTCCCTGCACCAGAGTAACCAACAATTCCGTAAATATCTCCCTCGTTAATAGTTACTGATACATCCTTGACAGCCTCAATTTGCTTCTTACCCTGTTGGAAAGTAATAGCGATATGATTCAACTGCACCATTGCTTTATTCATAACTTTTAATAAACTCCTCAATTAATATAATATGGCGTAAATAATCTGAAATTAAAACATTTTCATCACCTGAATGATCTGAACTATTAGCATTACCAAGTCCTAAAGAAACCATCGGTACCCCTAAAGCTTCAAAGACAGTATGCATAGGGCCCGTTCCTGCAGAGGTCGGTAGTAAACAAACACCATGAGGATAATTATTTTCAACCGTGCTGATTAACCTAAGAACCTCTGGATTAGTTAAATCACTTCGATAGCTCTTTTCTCCAAGCGTATAGGTTAGATCGACATTTGCGAAGCCTTGTTTTTGCAAATGTTTTTTAATAGCTTCAAAGACATGATAGGGATCTAAACCTGGAACCAAACGAACTTCCATCTTAGCACTAGCATGGGCCGGAATAATCGTCTTTACTCCAGCTCCTAAATAGCCAGAAGAAATCCCTTGGATAGTAACAGAAGGTTGGAAATAATAGCGCTTCAAAAATGCTTCTTTTTCAGATTGTAAAAGTGGCAACCTCAATCCATAAAGGTTCTGCAATATGTCTCCATTTTCTGTAGAATAGTGAACGACTAAATCAAGCTCTCTTTGATTTACAGGTATAATCTTCTCAGAAATACCATCTACTAAAAGGGTTCCCTCCTTATCGCGCAAGCTTGAAATAGCTTCAAGCAAATACCAAGTGGCAGAATCAACAACTCCACCAAACTTCGAATGGATATCTCTTACTGCACTAGTAACCGACATATCAAAGGTCAAAATACCTTTATTACCTCCAGTTAATTCTAACTGATTAGACTGGTTTCGGATGCCTTGTTCCCATATTAAAAGATCAGCATCTACTAACTTGTCCTTGTACTTTACTAAATAGTTTTCCAAATCAACAGAGGCAGATTCCTCTGCGCCTTCAATAATGAAAGTTATATTCAAGGGCAGTACTGAATGCTCTCCTAAATATCTACTAACAGCTGTTAACCGAGCTAAAATATGCCCCTTATCATCATCAACACCACGTCCGTACATAATATCATCTCGAATATCCAAAGTAAAGGGATCAGCCGTCCACTTTTGGTCATCATCTGCTGGTACAGTATCATAATGGTTATAAAAAATGAGCATCTTTGCCTCAGGAAAGGGACTTTTAAATTCAGCAATTACAAAGGGGGCTTTATAACTTTGATCAATAGTAACTTGAGCTCCAGCCTTTTCAAAAATCTTTCCTAAATAGGTAGCTGCATCCTTTAAGCCTATGCTTTGAGCGTATATCGATTTAATAGCTATTAGCTGTCTTAATTCTTCAAGATGGGTTTGAATAGTTGCATCATGCCATAAGTGTTTATCAAAACTTTTAATACCTTGATTATCCATTTGTCACCCAACCTTCTAACATTCTAATATTATTGTGCTTTTTAGTTTATTCCAAAAATAGGATAGAGGCTAAGGATAATCATCCCAGCCTCATCTTACAACCATTACCAAACTGGTACATCAATTCCCTTGGACGTTTTTTCGACAACTTTCTTCAAGTCATCAGTATGATATGCCTTAACTAACTTTTTAATTGCTGCTGCTTTATTGGATGATTTCCAATCTTTTTTACCTGCTAAGATATTAATCCATTGTTTGGAATTTTTATCAATTTTCTCTTTATATAAAGAGGTTTTAAAATCAATTTTAGCTGGTACTGCATAACTATTATTCACAATTGCAGCATCAGCTGATGAAATAGCCCGCGCAGTCTGACTTGCATCAAGTTCCTTAATATCTAAATCCTTTTTATTTTCAGTAATATTAGCAATTGTTGCTAATTGATCACCAGAAACATCTAACTTAATTAAACCTGCTGCTTGTAAAACATAGAGGGCACGGCTCTCATTTGTCGCGTCATTTGGCACCGCAATTTGTCCACCTTTTGGCAATTCACTAACTGATTTGTACTTTACCTTTCCTTTTTGGGTTGTTCCAGAGAATAGATGAATAGGACTAATATAGGTTTCAGCAATTGCCACTAAATTTTCTTTGTTTTCCTTATTCCAGTTAGTCAAAAAGTTATAATGTTGAAAAGCATTGATATCAACTTCACCATTAGCTACAGCTTTATTAGGTTGTGAGTAATCTGTAAATTCTTTATATTTTAACTTAATACCATCTTTTTTAAGTAAGTCCTCAACTTTCTTCCACCTAGCGTCATCCGAAGTTGTTTTAGTCATAACTCCTACAGTAAGCGTATTTTTATCTGTTTTAGCATTTCCACATGCAACTAATACCGTTGAAGTTAGTAGAATACCTACAAAAGTGATTATTTTTTTATGTAACATGAATTGTTCCCCATTTCAAATTAGTAATATAGTTATTCTAACTAATTGAGATATAGTTTGCAAATTGATATATTTTAATTATATATATAGTTTAAAACTATATCCTTGATAGTTCTAACTACAGAAACATGATTTTATAGATAACTGTTTTCAAAGTAGTGTTCTAAAACAAAGATTTATAAACACAAAAAGCAACTACTGATCAACAATAATTGCTTAGCTTGTATAAGAAACTACTTTAAAGTTACTTTATTATTTTGGTAGATTAAGTTGTTTAGCTGTAGGCGCGTAATCTCCTCCGAGATGAGCCTTAGCCAACTTAGTCAGAGTACCATCTTTTTCTAGTGCTTTAAGTCGTTTGTTTACAAAAGTTTGTAAGTCCTTTTGATCTTGACCAAAAATAAAGTAAATATATGGCTGCTCTTTACTTTCTAATGGAATCGTTTTAAGATTATCAAGGCCCTGATTTTTTATAATCGCATTAACCGTAGGAGCATCAAAAATTTTAAAATCAGCTTTACCCTCACTTAAATTTGACAACATTTGAGTGATATTTTCGTTAGTATATTTCAACTTAACTTGAGCCGAATTGTTCTTTTTGTTGAAATCTTCCAATTGGGCTGCAGTCGTTGTCCCTTGAACAACTTGTGTTGAATGGTTTTTTATATCTGCATAAGATTTGATATCACTATCTTTTGGAACAACCAAAACAGATGGAGTTGTCCCAGTTGGATAAGAAAAGAGATATTTTGAAGCTCTTTCCTTTGTATAACTGATATTATTCCCAGCTATTTGATATTTACTTGAATCTAGTCCGGTAAAGATAGAAGACCACTCTGTTTTCTTAAAGTTAACTTTATATTTACTAGAATCTTTAAAGACTGCTTTAGCAACCTCAACATCATAGCCTGTTAGCTGACCTGATTTTTCATAAGAAAAGGGCGCTGTCGTTCCAACAGTTGCAAAAGTTATTGTTTCTTTATCATTGGCGCCAGTTGTTTTATTACTACTACAAGCTACTAAAACTGTTCCGACAAGTACTGTCATGCTTAAAAAAGCAGCTTTTTTACCTTTTATCATTAGTTTACTCCTTTAGTGTTATTTCATATTCTATCACCTTTGTCCTTTTCCTACCAATATTTATTCTTTATCACTCTGATAAAAAAAGCGTATCAAAAAAGAGCTCTACAGCCCTTTTGATTATGATCTGACTTAGAAGTCAGCAACGTTATGGTATACTTTTTGAACATCATCATCAGCTTCCAAAGCGTCCACTAATTTTTCAAACTTCTCAAGGTCTTCGCCCTCAAGAGTAACTTCACTTTGTGGAATCATCTCTAATTCAGTAACTTGGAATTCTGAAATACCTGAATCACGAAGAGCTTGGATTCCTTTATGCAAATCAGTTGGAGCGGTATAGACCGTGATTGTTCCTTCTTCTGCTTCAACATCATCAACTTCAACATCTGCTTCTAAGAGTAGTTCAAAGATAGCATCCGCATCCTCACCTGCAAATACAATAACACCTTTTTTATCAAACATATAAGAGACAGACCCTGAGGCCCCCATGTTTCCACCATTCTTACCATAGGCAGTACGAACATTTGCTGCAGTCCGATTAACATTTGAAGTCAAAGTATCGACAATGATCATTGAACCATTTGGTCCAAAACCTTCATAACGACCTTCAACAAAGGTTTCATCTGTGTTACCCTTAGCTTTATCAATAGCTTTATCAATAACATGCTTTGGAACTTGAGCCTGTTTAGCACGGTCGATAACAAATTTGAGTGCTGAATTTGATTCTGGATCGGGATCTCCTTGTTTAGCAGCAACGTAGATTTCTACCCCAAACTTAGCATAAACCTTCGAAGTAGCACCATCTTTAGCAGTTTTTTTGGCAACAATATTGGCCCATTTACGTCCCATTAGTTTCTCCTCGCGATAAGTATTATTTTTTAAAGCTCTTTGTAAAATAGCCGAGCTATCTCATTAACTCTATTATTATAGCACTTTGAGGTGATTTGGTAAAATGGAAAATAAGGAGCGTATGTGGAAGAATTTTTTAGAATCGTCAATTATCTATTAAGGAGAACCTACCGAGTTTCTTTTTAAAAAAGACTGAACAAATTTTCCTTTGCTCAGTCTTGACAGATTCGGTGTTATCCTGTATCATATGATAAAGACTGAGTAAGGGGCGTTGAAATAGGTCTTACTCGGTAAAGCGTAGTGGTTACCGCCACTGCGCTTCTTTTATTCGATTAAATTTCCTTAATTATAGCACACTAGTATAGGAATAACAAGCTTTTTTAAGAAAAATGTAAGACAAATAAGCCCTTTTAATGGCGCTTTTTTATTTTACTTAAAAGATGTTACTTTTTATATCGATATGTCGCATTTAAAGCTAACTTAGGCAATTGATAATTTCTTTATACGGCTCATATTCTTTTCTCCAAGGACCAAAAAAAAGATCATGAAGTTTTCCTTCGTAAGACAACACAATCATTTGACTCATTGTACTAGCTCCCCTCTTGCTCCAGTACATCCCCCGTTTTTTCATTCTATAGGTTACTTTTCGATGCTGACTTTCCATAATGCCAATTCCTTGTGGCTTTAATCCTCTAAACTTAGCAGGCTTAAGATATTGAAAGTTATTTAGGAGTTTTCTTTTGAATATCGAAAATTTTTCTTCCTCGACTTCACTTGTAAGAATGCTTTCTGTAGTATCTAGGACCATCTCTAACTCACTCTTAGAGTGTTTTTTTAAGGCCTTAAAAACTTTTTCAAGAAGGGTGATAGGCATTTCTTTATAGTATTCTTTGACTAATTTATTAACATGGTATTCGTCCCAGAAGTGCTCATGATACTTCACATTCAAGTCTTTCGCAAGCTCTTTAAAAATGTACGGAGTATAACCATGACCACCGTCTGAATTTGTCACTAAAATTGTCTTTGTAGTTATTTGATAAGTATTGTAGATATAATCAATTAACTGTTCCCTTGCTGAGGAATTCTTCATAGAAATAAACTCTTTTTTATTATCTAATTTGTATCTATTTTTATATTCTTCATAACTACCAGTGTGTAAAACGAAATGAGACAAATCAAAATTTTTATTATCACTACCATTTTCTCGAGCCTTGACCATTACACCGTCTCCCTCAATATACAGGATATCAATTGACTCTTTAGGTTTGTACTCATTAAAGTAGCGATAATTATTTTTTTCATTGATCAACTCTCCACACATTTTAACTGCTTTAACTACTGAAGGCTTTGTTATTGATACTTGGTAAACTAAATCAATTGCTTTGACAACCATATCATAGGACATTAGCGTAGATAGGCAAGCTACTTGGTACATAAATTCAAGTGAGTAACGTGTATTTTTCTCGAGACCTAACATAGTATCAACAGGAACTACCCACTTACTTCCTTTTTTCCAGCGCTTACGTCTGAATGTAAATTCTCCAAATGTGAAAATGACAGTTCGTTCCATGGAATGAATGCATCTATAGCCTTTGTTTTTCATTGTTGCTTCCATCTTATTATCATACTCATTAATGAAATTTTGAAACCAGGTATTGTTATTAGACTTAAATTGTTCCCGAATAGATGACTCTTGAATGACTTCCATGTTATTCCTCTAATTTCATTTTTTAATCGATAATAGTTATTCTATAAAGAAATGAAATAGATTTCAATGCAGAAAAAAAGAACTAAATATTAGCTCTTTTTCAACGATTTTTTTTATATCTAGATATCTCTGTTTGAAGGAATCCATAAGCAAGTACTGTAATTGGCAACAATAGCACACCATTAATTAGTAGCTCGGGAATAAATGAAAATCCTCTACTGAAATAAACTCCTGTACTAAATACTCCAATAATAATTAAAGCTTTTGGATAGAAGACTAAACTTAATACCCCTAACACTAACATAAATGATAAAGCAATTCCAAATTTGTCATAAAACAATTGGTAGCTCACTAAAGCTAAGAAAATACCGACTAAACGCCATAACGTTTTGAAATTAATAATAACCATTTCGAACCTTCTTCCTTTATGACTAAAACTTATAGATTTTCAATTAAATCATCTAAGAATGCAGAGTCTGAACGTTTACCTGATTCAGTCGCCAATTGTCGTAGCTTTTCCCTATTTGATGGTTTCAACATAAATTGATAATTTTTCTTTCTCTCAAATAATGCCTCTTCATCATTTTGAATTTTTGTTTTATTTTCTTTATTGAGAGTTTCTCTCAATGTTTTGGTCATTTCACTTTGATCTTTTATAAAAGCCATACTAAATTCCTTTCATAGATATATACATGTTTATGTTTATGAATATATTGTATCACAAATCCTTACACTAATCTATCTATTGTTGAAGTCATCTGAGAAAAGACTTTATTGATTTTATCAAAGAAACTCTTATGCTCTGAGTATTTTTTCAGAGTCATCATATCCGAAATTGGTAAATATTCAAGTGTCGACGTATTAAATAGTTCCTTGTAGGGAATAATCAAATCAATATTTCCATCTTCTTCTAAAATTTTGATTAGTTCACGAGATGATTTAGTATTATGCTTAATCATATTTGCAATAAAGACTAACTTTGCTGTCACATAACTCTTTCGAGTTGAAAAATTAATGGCCTTTACCTTTAAGTCATTCATCTGTGTTTCAATATTGTATTTTGCTTCATATCCGTACTTACTAGGTGTTAGTGGGCTCCATACTATGTGACTTACAATAGTCGCATTCTTTGTCGCAACTGAAAAATCTGGTCTACAATCAAAAATAATATAGTCGTAGGCTTCGAGATCACGAGAGTAATAGTTATCATCTAACCACATATACATATACATGTTTTTGTTTTCATCTTGACTAAGATCTTTTTCAATACGATCTAATTTCATATAACCAGGTATTAGATCAATATTTTCTTTAATTGAAATAATATCCACCTTACCTCCTACAAAGATATTAGCTACTGTATTTTCTGATTGATAAATTCTATACGTTTGAGTCAGGTTACATTGAAAGTCAAAATCAATGAATAATACTTTCTTTCCTTGACTAGCTAACCACTCACCGTAATTATAGGCTAAAGTTGTTTTACCAACACCACCTTTGATTGCTTCAAAACTCATAATCTTCATAACAGATCCTCTTTCTATTTTATATACATGTATATGTTTATATCTATATACATAATAACACGATTAAATATGTTTGTAAACATGTATATGTATATGTTCATAAAATAAATAGCCAGTTCAATAACTAGCTATTCTCCATCTCCTTTTATTATCCAAATGTACCACCAATAGGTCCACCGACATAATCGGCAATCTGTAACTGCTGAACAGTCAAATTATAATTTGCAACAAAGTAAACATTATCAGCACCTTGTTTTGTTAGTGGTATTAGAACCTGTACCACATCATCACTATCTGATTCTAAAATCTCAATTCGATCTGCCTGGTAAGTATTGTGGTTAATAAGCATTGCAATTGCAACTGTTTGAATCATTGGATTATCAGTCATCGATAAATGATTATCATAAGTCCCTGTAGTGTCAGTTACCTTTTTAGACTTCTGAATGGTACTTAGTGCACTCTCAACAATCGGCAAAGCAGAAGCTCTTATATCTTCTTTTACAGGGCTATAAGGATGCTCTAGTTTAAGTTTTGCCTTACGATAATTCTTTTCATTTGTTGTTTCCTCTTTCATATCTTCTCCTTTTTTTCTGACCACTAAGTGTTTTGGCTTTTTACTTTGTGGATTATAATTATCTATTTGCTTGTAAACAGCATAGAATGATGCTACTAACAAGAAAAGAGTTAATAATGTTAAAATTTTATTTTGTTTAATCCAATTTAACATGCTTTACCTTTCTAATTACCGAGTTTAGGATTTTTATTATCAGGATAGGCAAACTTCATATTATCCGCTTTTTGCTGTGATACAGAAAATATTCTATAATTCCAAGTATCTCTTTTACCATAATAAGTAATTCCTGATAATGGAGTGTTTTGTTCAATAACAAGAACTGAACCATCTTGGAAAACATGACATACGATTCCTGTATGACCTGGTGCTGAGATACCCGTAGAAAAAATTGCTCCTGCCTTAGCTTTGTGTTTAACATCATTCCCAAACTTTCTGGCCCAGGCATAAGCTTGTTGCCAACCATCCGCTACAGTAATGCCACTTCCTCCCCAAATTTTATTACCTAGACTCTCAGTTAAATCAACACATTGTCCTGAGTGTTCAACCCAGCCTGCTCCGCCACCATAATTAAGTCCAAGTTTTGTTGGATCAATAGCATATTTTTTTAAACTAGCTGGTAGTTCATCAGGTTTATAACCCCATGCTTTAGCATCTGAAGATACTAAGCCCGTTCCGTCGCTAGCAGACTCTGTACTACTCTCTTCATTACATTCTTGATCAACTTCATTAACAGTAGAAATAGAATCTTCACTTGACGTTTGACTTGATGGTTTATCTAACTTATTTATATCTACTGGTTTCTCACCATATTCCGCAATGGCCTTTTCATCTAACCATTTATATTTCTTTCCTAAAGAATTATAGATCTCAATGAGTTTGACTTTATAACTTGGATCAGTTGCCCATCCACCATCTGCAATCGCACTTAGAGTGCTGACACCATCAATATTATTAATTGCTTTATTGTAGAGAGATTGACGGCTCATAAATTCAGCTTTACCGACTATTCCTGCATCAAAATCTCTAAACCAAGTATATCCCCCTCCAGTATTGTCTCCAACACTAGTTCCAGGTCCACTACTTTTAACAGCATCAGATCCAAAAAGTTCAATTGTCTTAGTATATGAACTCACTCCAGACCATTTAACACCACCCATATTATGAGCTTGTGCAAATGAAGGAACACTTAATGAAAATGAGACTTCAATCATCGTTTGAGCAATTGATGCTGAAGGTAAAAATCCTCCTACCTTCCAGGACTTAATATAAGCATCTTGATGTTCTTTTACAAACGAATCTATCGAAGTATTAGCTGAAGAGACAGAACCGTTTGAAGGGGCTGTAACAGCTGTTTCAGGCGTACAATCACTTTTAGGCTTATTGGATATTGCCCCTGTTAATGCAGCTCCTAACATCACTATGACGACAATAACTGAGAAAATGACAGAGAGTACAAGAAAAAGTTTAAACTGACTAACTTTTTTCACTTACTACCTCTCTTCTACCAAAGTCCGAGGACAGTTCTTAAAATAGCATAAAATATTAAGAAGATAATCACCCAAATACCTAACTTTTTTAAGCTCTGAAGAAACTCAATGTCACGTTGTCGCTGAGCCTCTAACCTTTTAGGATCAGAATCTCCTTCAGAAGAAAAGTACTCACGTTCTTGTTTAGCACGTATTTTTCGGATTAGAATATATTCCTTAACCGCTTGTTTTTTTCTCTCGAAGTAGCCTAACTTGTAATCATTTAAATTTTGATTTTTCATGTTTTTTCTCCACTATTCTATTCCACCATAACGTACATTTTCACTCTGAAGTAGCTGTTGATTAAAAACAATATTACCGACACCTGCGATATTCATAAAAAGTTGACCACGAGATAATCTAGGTAATGTCTCCAATTCTGATTGATTCATTGATCCTGCTAAAGCATTTGCTAGTAAAGGAATACTCGTTTCGTCGGTTTGAGCAAAAACACGATACTGCATCAATCCGAATATTCGCTTCACAGCTAAAATGTAGGGGTCTTTATGGGAACCTGCCCCTTCTTCAAACAACAATCCTTGCAAAGAATTAACAGATAGTACAACGCCTGCATAGTTATCCCCCATTGAGTCGATGATATCAGCAAGTAAGGTAACACTACTTTCAAACTTTGGATTGATAAGTGTTTGGGCATCACTGATATTAACGATATAATGCAACATATCCATTTCAGAAAGAGATGGATTTTCTCGTCGAAGTTGTTGACATTTTTTACTGTTATTTAAAATATCAGCTGAAACAAGTGATAAAACAGATAATATCTGAGCGTTAAGGAGATTTGGGGAAGATTTTAGACCCGCAAAATTAAAAGTAACGACCTGTTCTGAAGAGATGTCTTTGAATTCAGTCGTTCCTTCAAACATATCTCCATTAGAGGTGATTAGTTCATCAAAAGTATTATAAATACGGTTAATAGCTTTTAGCTCAATTTTATTTGGAGTTTTCTGTCTCTCCAGGCGTCCTTTCCAATCTGCTAAATAAAGAACCAAATCTGAAATAATTGGATATTCTTCCCTGTTTAATTTTGTTGCTCTTAACTCATGTTTATGTAGAGTAGGATTTCTAAACCATAAATCATTCTCAATATAAAATTCATTGAGTACTCGACCAAAGGTTGTTAAATCGTCGCTAGTGATATCTTCATTCAAAAGTTTTAGGAAGTTTTTTAACTTTTGAATATGAAGTTTATAAGATTTCTCTTCATCAACATCTATTCCGTTTTGTTCTGTTACTGTAGGAAAAATCTGTAAGATATTAATCCTATTATTACCACCTGAAAGGTCTAACACTTGGCCAAATTGTTGATTGGTCTGATTTGTAAAACTTCCGTTTGCATCAAAATTACGAATAAAATTTCCTTTAGCATAAAGGGCATCTGTATGCTTTAAGAGAAATGTTCTTTGCCCCATTTTCGGATTTCCGGACAAAAGCATAAAAGAACGTGTCCGTCGATCATCTCTTTCAAGAAAATTGTAATTAACAGCACCTCCAGTGGGCGTCCAGCCCATGTAAGAGCCTCTTTCATCTTCCAGTTTAGTATGATTGAAGAAATACCCTCCTGCTAGATCATGAGCTCTTATGGGCATTCCACGTCGATGGTTTAACTGGTCAACTTGATACTCTGCAGGTATGAAAGTAGAATGATACTCAAAATCTAATTCACCTGAAAGAATTGTTGATTTATAGCTTGATGTTTTATCCTTAATTTCATCAACTTTTTTGAACAATTGCTCTTTGGTCGATGCAGAGACAAAGACTCGAATATAGAAGCCAAGCATCGTAATATTTTTTTTGGTAATATCTCTATTTAATTCTTGGAGATCCTGAATTTCATCAAGTTCTTTTTGGTTAGCAGTAATTTTACTATTACCTGTTATACGTGTAGACTTCTCCTCGATTGAGTCAGCAATAACACTTTTTAGAACTGAATTATTTTCCCGATAACTAGCTAAGAAAGCCCTAGTTCCTGGTATTTGTAATAAGTCAGATAGCCAAAATCGATCTAAATCTTTGGAAGGATATTCATAGTAGTGAAGTACTGTATGGTAGCCATCTCCGCTCGTCCAATAACGATCATGCTTTTCAAAATCAACGTTGCCTTGTGGCTGTATTTTACTAATAAATTCCAAGTCATAGCCGTCTGCTCTCAATTGACGTTGCTTTTTCTTTGATAAATCTGGCATATTATCTCCTAAATTTTTTCATTCATATTGTTATATTGCTTAAGAATTTGTTCTTTTTTACGCCTTGAAATCTTTTGCGGGACAAAATCATTATTACCATAGCTTTGAGCCTTTCTTACAAGGTCGTCCAATTCTGTGGTTGTTGGCGCAAAAAGCCAGAGAATGAACTCAGCATTATAGATCTCTTTTTGAATATTTTCTTCAGTTTGAATACTACCCAATAAACGTGCTTCTCTATCATCTAATTGATTATAATAACGACTTCCAATCTCAGCTAAAGATTTCTTTTCTCGTACGATTGACAGCCAACGTTTCATATCAGCAATCTGACTATCAGTGTTGGTTGGTAATGTGGTTGTCTCAATTTGGATATTACTATTAAAATCTGTGAGCCATTTTTCAAAATTATAAATGGTTCGTAAGATTTCATTATGGCTTAGTGAACCCAAGTCTTTTCCTGGTATTTCTAACAACTGAAGATAACCATAATCTACAAGTGAGATATGTTCATCCTTCGTATTTAGAATAGATTTTACATCAAGTAATTCAACACTTGACGTCAGATCAAAAAAGTCTTGATTATATAACTTCTTCTTTTCTTTTGAAATACGAAGTGTGCTACTGGGGATTACTGTTTCTTTTCGTTTAAATGCCATTATTAGTTTCCTCCATATTTAGGATTAATACTGATATATCGTCTTCTTTTTCTGCGAAAATAAAGATACATACATTGCCAGTTCCTCTTGCCACCATTGTTAGGCAAGACCAAAAACAAAGTGATTATGGGAGTCAATATAATAAAAGCGAACATCTGAAGCCACATATCCGTCGGAAATATTTTTGGCGCTATAGTTATTCCAATTAGAGCTGAACCACCAATTAATACGATATCTGAAATAAACAAACCAATGATCTTTACCTTAGCGTAGATATCTCTTGGAACACCATACTTTTCATTCATATGTTTTTTCTCCTTTATGTTAGTAAATCTATTCTATGATATAGATTGTAGGACCGCATTAAAGGGTAAGTTGACATAAAAAAGAGTCCCCTAAAGGGACTCTTGAAAAAATGTAAAGAAGTCTTCTTCACCAATAAAAGTAATGTTCTGACCACTATTGATTAACATTTCTGCTTTTTCATATTTTTTTGAGTAGTGATCTAATTCAAAAAGTGTCAATTGTCTGTGGCCAATTATTAATACATCTGTCTGAGAAGAAACATAGTTTTGATAGGTTCCACCTTTCACTTTAATGAATTCAATAACTTCTGACCTTTCTAAGGGTCTGAGGCTCCCAGTTATTGCCACTACTTTTCCTTGAAAATCCATGATAATGACCTACTCTTCCTCATCAATTTCCACTCCTTTTACACTACTTGGTTGTTGCATTCTTTGAGCAGCCTGTTGACTTTGTTGTTGCATGTAATTCATTTGTTGTAAGGAACGCTTAATTTCAGAACCACTTGTAGACTGATGAGATTGTTTCTGTTCGATTTTTGGTGCTTTTGGCGCTGTAGTATCCACTGAGTTACTTGTAATCTCTGAAGGGTCGCTAACACCCCCCGAAAGGAAAAAGTCTTCTCCATAATTATTATGACTCGGATTAAGTATAAACTCTCCACCAGTTAAACCAAAGTTTTCTGACTCCCAGCCAGGCTCAGGTACTGCAGCATCATTTTTCAAAGCATTATAGGTCGAGCTATGAGCATCTTGTGCTTTCTGATCTAATGAATCCATTGCACCGCCGACTTTATCTCCAGCTTTATTACCCATAAGTGTCGCAAGATCAACAGCATTTGATACCCCACCTTTTACAGTATTGCCAAAGCCTTGATCTTTAATAGAGTCTGAGATGCCTTTTAATCCACCAGCAGTATTCGCAAAACTATTAGCAACATGTTTACCAGCACTTGCAATAGCTCCTGGGGCTTGTGCAGCTAATGATGTTCCTCCTGTCGCAAGAGCCAAAGCCCCAGAGCCAAGAGCTCCAGCTCCTGTCGCAAAAGCATTTCCCATCATCATAGCACCTATCAATTGTTGTGCAGTCTCGTTATGACCAGTTGAAACCCCAAGCCAACGTTCAATCATAGTTACACCTTGCATTGCAGATAAAAATAAAGCAATATAGACAACACATGCAGCAATACATTGTTCCCACATATTGAGACCATCAAAGAAGCCACCAGAAAGTTTTGAAATACCTGTTACAGATAAGGTTGGGAGATCCCTACAAATTTCCAAAGTAATTCGCATAATGACGATTTCAAAGAAAATACCTGCAAGACCTCCTCCTATTGTTCGCAATAATTCCTTGTATTTTTTTGTGTTGAGAGAACTATACCCTTGGATGGGAGATATAAGAGATTCAATAAAAATATCAAAAACCGATTTGACAAACTTAATTGACATGACTATGAGTAATGAAATTAAGATAAGATATTGAGCTATCATTCCGATCCAATTAACCTTATAGCGAAGATAAACAGGTTCAAAGGCATTTAGCCCACCGACTACTCGATGAGTATTTATTGTTTCAACACCATCCTGATTTGTATTTAGTTTATGAAGGAAAAGTCCTTTCGTACCTTCCTTTTTCTTTTCCAAATCTTTTAATAACTGTTCATTAGATACTCCATACATTGCAGAAAAATCTATTTTAGTCGCAAAGTTTGTTGTATCTCTTTTTTTCGTATCATCCGTTATATTATTGACTGCAGTAGAACCTTCTTTTAATGGTTTAATAAAACCAAAACTATCCAACGGGAATAACTCTTTATTAAAGTCATTGTCCATTAATACTTTGACATCAACCACATTATTTTTCATTGGTTGTATTGCTAAGGAGGAATAATTTTCTTTTGAGTCACCAGTTGACATTGTCTGAATTGATTGGGCATCTTGAGCGACTGTTTGAGAAATAGTCGTTAGGGCCAGAGGCAAAACAGCGGTCACAAGAGTTACTAATAAAAAATTAGTGATGACATGTTTATATTTTACTGGTTTTGAAAATACCCCCGTAATAGCACTAGCTACTAATATGAGCGTAAAAAGAGTTGTTCCCAAAACTTGAAATCCAAAAAATAATTTTCCAAAAAGAGTTGATTGATCTCCTAGATAGCCAAATAACCCAAATATCTTAAACATATTATTAAAGACATGCTCCAAACTTACACAGATTAGGTATAAGGCCTTAACGATACCTCCTACAAGCTGCATGAGGTAAGCTAAAAATGCCGGAGTTGGTTCAAGATAGTTTCCCCAATATAAATAAAAATCGGCTAGCTTTTTTCCGTTATCTCCGGTTATATTTCCATTTGTAGCGCCATTAAGATCCCAAAAATCTTTTGTGATACTTTTGACAACATCAGAATATGTATTAAATTCCAATAGTTACACCTGCTTTCCTTATTTTCATCACTATAAGGGATAATTTGAATAGGTGCATTAAAGGGTAAAAAAAGCCTCTACTGTAGAGGCTTCAATTATTTATTCTGATTTCCCAATAAAATTATAATATCCATCAGATGAATAGCCCGTTTCAAATTCCAAAATTTGAATCTTTTTACCACCTTCAGTTAATATTACGCAATACATTTGATCACCAACTTTCCCCCATATATTATCTTTTTGATAACCAACGTTGATAAAGAAGTGTTCTTTTCCCTTAGCTTTATCTTCATATATTGAAAGATATTTTTTGGGGACCTTTTTGTCAGGAACTATTTCATAATAAACCTTTTCGTCCCTATTAGAGTTTGAGACAGTTTTTTCAGATTTATTAAAAGTTAAAGTATAAGTTCCTTCATCAAATGGATTATCATATCCTGAATGATTAGAAGTTCCGATATATTCTTTTTTTAATTCTGTTTTTTCAACGTTTTCTGGAGTTTTTTGACCACAAGCTACTAAGAAGATACTGAGCACTGATATAATAGTTATCCCTAATATTTTTTTGAATTTCATATGGCTTCTCCTTTTATTAAGCCTATTATAACAAATAACAGTTTTAAAAGCAATACATAAACATGTTTATATACATGTTTATGTATTTACTCTAAATCACATCATCTACAAAAAGATCCTCATCATAATCTATTAAACTATCATAGGGGTTCAAAGTAGCATTCACAGTAGCTTTTATGACTTCTTCTGGAGAATCAAAGGGAGCTGCAGTCTTTAATTGATTAGGTTTCATACGTACTGCCAATTTTGGTCGACCAGAACTTGTAGCTATCTTACTTGTTAGTCGTCTTCGCCAATCAATAATATTATCAAATGTACTTTTTGCTTCCACGGCAATATCTTGTAAATCAAGATTTCGGTGTGGACTGTCAACTGGAATATCCGCAAGTGTCATACTATGGTCAAATTCTTCTTGTAAGAACATATATCGATAGGGAAGACTTGTCTTCTCATGAAGGAATATAGGGTCTGTTGTGATTTTATGGCCAGATAGGTCTCTTCCTTTTACCCCTCTTAGAATAACAGCCTCACCTTCTTGAAGTTTTCCTAATTGTGTTGGGGTCAGTAATTCTTGACGTTTACCCTCAAATGAAACATTTGGATTGGCTTCATCAAGTATATTACCAGATTTTCGGCGTTTCGTAATCGTTCTAGTGCCCAAGTCCCCACTAATACTCTTATTTGTTTCAGGTGACGTCGACTTAATATAAACTTTTAAGGAACAGTTATCTTTAATTGTCGCACTTGTATTTTTCCCATACTTTTCGGTTAACTGTTCTAAGTTTTGAATCCAAAGACAATATAAAATGTTTTGACCCAAACCTATTGAAATCTTAGTATCCATATGAGGAACCTCAGGAATATTAGTAAACTCATCCAAAACATGCAGAATTCTATTGACACATTTTCGTCCATTCGACAAAGCCAATTCATAATTAGCATTAAAGAGTTGATCCAAAAACAGGGAAATCAAAGCATTATACTCTGTTCGGTTTGGTGGTGTTACCAGGTAAATAATTTTGGGATTATCTGAATAGATCATTTCAATGTCGGATTCTTGTAATAAACTAGTCTGAGGTTTATCAATTATTTGAATATCAACATAATCTAATATTGCTTTATTTGTGTACTGATCAAGAATTATCATATCATTATTTTTTTTATAAATTTTCTTCGCCTGAAGAGTGTATTTAACTCCACTTAATGCAAAGTTAGCATTATTCGGATGATTAAAATCAATGATAACCGTAAATTCATTTGGTAACTTAGGTTCAATAACATAAGTCAAATACCCTTCTACATCAATTAAAGCCGTTGCTTCTTTAACATGAGTGATTTTTTTTGGTGTCTTACCCCACTTTCTTTCACTAAATATACTTACCTTAGCGGTTCTGTGAGCAAAATCATTTTGTAGCTGAACATGACTATTTGAACGAAATTTGATTGATAATCGGCGTGGAAAACCAACTGATTCTAAATCAATTGAATTTTTAGATGTTAATTTAGCGATATTGTCTTGTAAGAACAGATTAATACCTGTCATCATAGAAGAATAGACATTCCCTTTAGTTTCTTCTGAAGCAAAATCAGAGGCCCTAAAATTGATATCTGCCATTTCCCTAAATTTTGAAAATTGTTCTTGATTAATTTTTCGTAAATTATCAAAATAAACAGTAAGCTTAGATTTAACTTTAATTCTATCATCTTTTTCAGGGGCTTCGACAACCTCGCCTAACTCATCCACAAAAACTTCTTCAGAACCTAAATCTGTTAAGAATTTAGCAATATTTCTCACGGTAACTGTATCCCAAGCATCTTCTTCACCATTTTGAAAAGCTTCATTTGCACGGTCTACTAAAGCCATTGCAATGGCATTAAAAAGAGAAATCGAGCTATTCTCAAAATAAATGGCAGTTCCATTACCTTGTCCAGGTTTTGTTTTTCGATAGATAGCTTCAGATACTGCATTTATTCGAGTTTGAGTCTTTTCATAGTAGCCACGTCTAGCAGAATCTATTGCTAGTGCAAGTGGATCGTAGGACATGGACCAATCCATATTTTGAAAAGATAGTACTTCTACGTCCATTCCTCTTTTTCGCATAGTCTTGTAAGAAGATTGGTAATGTTCTCCTTTGGGATCACCAATAATCATTGAAGGTTGATTTTCAGCCCGACTATTAATGTCTATGGTCTCAGTGATAAACCCTTCGCCTTTACCAGAACGGGTCATACCAATACCTAATGTGTTAGTAGCAGCATCTTCAATATAATAATATCCTGATGGAGTTGATTGCATTCCTAACACTTTTTGAGCATTTGTGACAAGATGACTGTATTTCCTATTTTGCCACAAAATCTGTGTTTCCAGAGTGAAGCCTACTAAATTAGATTTTGTCTCATGTAAAACAGGAATTCCACCATCGCCTGGAAACACTTTTTGTTTGTTAGCAACCTTTTTATATTGCTGGTGAATTTCTTTCACAGTCGCAAAACGATCATCACCTTCTTCATTAAAATTATAATTCCTATATTGCTCGAAGTTTACCCATGCTGAACGCCAAGCAATAAACAATCCAATGAAGAAGATTGGATAAGCAAATATAGGAGCAATACTAAATACATGGTAGTTAAAAAGATTTTTTAACAATAAACTCTCAAAAGGAAATGATATCAAACTTTGCGACGTAATAGTTAAGTAGCAATAATTAATAGCAGCTCTCAAAATAGTGACCAGATAGTTTGTCAGAGCAAATGCAATCAAGCTAAATAATAATCCCATTACCGTAAAACTTTTATAGGTTTTGAAATAGAATATAGGCTCTGCCTCTTTTTCAAAACGAATTCGACCTCTAGATACCCATGGCAATAAATGAATGAGCCTTATCAATATATTTGATAAAATTAGGAAGATTATTGAGCAAAGTTTTTTTAGTAAATTCAATAACACCTTAAAGTAGTCATTATACTTATGCTGTGATCTCTTCATATTCCCTCTCCACCTCCATTCTTTTTTATATCTATTCCTTTTAACGATACTTTTTGAGCAAAAAAGCGTGAATACAAGAATATCTGAAACTGTAGTTGTACCGAGAGGTCACTATAGTAAGAAAGATAAATCGATAGTTGATTATCTATATCTCTTACAATTGGTGAATAGTTATTTTTGTAATGTAATCTTTGCATTATATAATTTTCCATTTGAAAAGATTCTGCAATTAATTCATCTGGATCAATAGTTTTCTTCATATAATTCTTCCTTTCTTTTTTAATCAGTTTAATGGAAAAATAACATCAAGGCATTAAAGGGAAAATAAAAAAACTATGGTATAATATATACCATAGCAATGCTTTAACAAATATAGCTGCCTATCGGTTGCTATTTTTTATTTCCTCAAAAATGTTAAATTAAAAAAGTCTCAGTACTGACATACTGGGACTTTTTACGTTGTCTTGCTTAGCAAAACAATAACATCTTATCCTTAAAATATCATTGTCAACACTTTTTGTCAACACTTAAAATGGTGACTCTGCATCAACTGGAGAAAAAGCTTCCTCTACATTCTGATACTGCTTCTGATTATTATCTTGTTTACCTTGTCTTTTTTGACTGGCTGCTTTAGTTTCAAGAAATATTATACCTTTGTATAAATTAGGAGCTAAGTATTGGAAGATTTTTCTGTTCCCCTGTTTATCAACATATGTTTTTTGTACAATTTCACCTTCTACAAGAATTGGTGAGCCATTAGATAAGCTTTCTGAGACTAATTCAGCTTGTTTTCCATATACTTGTACATGAAAGAAACTGGGAATCGGTTTTTTATTATCGTCTAATTGACCAGAATCACATACAAATTCAAACCGACAGCTATTCTTACCGTTAGTTGTCTTTTTAATTTCAACATCTGATGCAACACGTCCATAGGCTATAAATGTTTGCATACTTCCCTCCTACTTTATTATTTTTGCTTAATTGCACTAATACGAATAATTTGAATAATAATGATGATATAAACAATATCTTTAATATTGTGATTTAACATATCATTGACATTTGAAGCATTCACTAGATGAAAGACTGACATCCCAAATAAGAAAGTTGTGTAAAATAAGAACAGCGATAAGAAGAAATTAAGGACATTTCTAAGCTTTTCACTTTCTGTGACAATTTCCCAACCCATAGCTGTAATCAACATTATAGCCAGAACAACAGAATTAAATATAATCATATTCGTCCCCTTTCTTAATAGGCTCTATCTTTATTAACACAAACGCTAAGACCTTGCTCGAAGAAATAACTCCAGTTTTCTTTGATTTCTTCTTCAGTCAAATATGAAACATCTTCATCTGTCACTTCTGAATCAATTTTAGGAACAATACGTCCAGAAGGTTCTTTCACAAGATAATTAGGTTTGGAGTTCCCATTTGGTATGGCTGTTTCAAATAGAGGTGTTTCCTTGAAATCAGCTCCCAACCAAATTTCCGCAAAATCATTTTCGTGCTCTGATACCCACTGAAAGACTTTTGGATTACTTTCTTCAAGTTGATCAACCAATTTGTAAGCATTACGAACGGATACATTTCGCTTATCAATATTGTCATACCAGATTGAGAATTCTGGAATAACTCGTAGTATGCTTTCATCTGTAACAACTTGATTAGCTTCAGATAAATCAACCTCTTCTTCAGGAATGTAAGCATTTAATTCATTGTGCATTTCAGGTGTGATAACGCTTGCTTCGTGTTTTACTTTTAGATTTTTTTGTTCTGGTATGGTATTAAATTCTAGGTGCTCTCCACCTTGTCTAACTTCTATATGTTCTGGAACAACCTCAATCTTTTCATGAGGTTCCTGTTCGTTCACTTCTTTATTGATAGAAGTTCTTTTTTTACCACCAAAATCAATTCCTATTTTTGCCATTATACTCCTTTCTAACAGAAGAATGGCATATCTTCAATTGGCGAAGATATGCTATGTGTGTCTTTAAATAATTGTATTATTTCTTATATCAGCTCCATAACCACTGGCATTCATATAATGAATTGGTTCCATTATCCATTGATTAACTTTGTATCGTTTACTTAATGTTTTCTCGAAGTAATTATCTTTGATAAAGATATTACCTACTTGTGATGAATGCTGACCTACAGTTGACGAATAGGCAACTAATCTACCGTTATTATAGAATGGTAAGAATGAATTACTTAAAATAGCCACATTACTTGATAAAAGTGAAGTTGCTGTATTATAACTCATGTAAGCATTGTAGGCAATATTCTTAATCATTGAAGCATCCCATGTTCCTTTATTATTTGAAGCATCAATCTGAATAGTTTCTGCATAGAAATTGTGAAGATCTGCTCCTGAAGGAATAACAGTAACATTTGTTAAGCCAGGTGCATAACCATAGAATTTATTATTTTTGATCGTGATGTTTTGAACACCACCTAAGTCAAAAATATGACGGGATTGTTTTTGAACCATTGTAAAAGTGCTGTTTTTGACAGTAATGTTATTCCCTTGATTTAACATAATCATGAAATAATCGCCATTAATAAGATCATTAGCACGTACATTAATTCGATCAATGACTAAATCATGAACTCCGTCAATTCCACGTGTTCCAGTAGGAAGTCCAAACCATAACATTGTTCCATCGATAATCAGATTAGTTCCAAGGTCATTTCCTCTTAATTTAGTATTTGAAGCTAAGATAATGTATTCATTACCGCTTACTTTCCCTAAATCAGATTCTTGGATATTACTACCAATTTTGTAATCACCTTGTGGTAAGTATAGAGTGACGTTAGGATTTGCATTAGCATAATTCATGGCTTGTTGGAGAGCAATGTTATTTTGTTCTTTAGTATTTGAGGCTTTTAGAGCAATGTCATAGACTACTCGTAAATCTTGTTCAAGAACATTTAAGCTACGTGTTCCGTTACCATATAAGACACTATACATCCAGCCACCAATACTGGTAGAAGTATTCTTCATGGCATTAGTTACTGTACCAATCCATTCCCTTTTACTTGTTAAATCTGCTCCGGTTGTTTCATTAGTCGCAAAAGATTGTATTTCAACTTTTCGACCAACACTAAATTTAGCTGGGGAAACTATGAGGTCTTTAACTGTATAAGTAGTACCAGCAAGCCCTCTAAAATCACCATTAACTGTAGTCCCATAAACATGAATATTGTAGTTACCAATATTATTTTCATGATTTTTTAAATCAAATATAGTCTTATATGTACCGTCAGCATTCTTAGAAGCACTATACCAACGGATATCATCTTGACTATCTTTAGATGACCAAACAGGAGTTTTAATACTTGTAAAATATGAAGGAACGTTAGAAACCGTCACTTCGTACTGGTTATTACCTTTATCTAAAACAGTAGTTTTAACCGAAACATTCGGAACCGTTGCTTTAATAGTTGTTAAGCCAATTGTTCGACCATCAATTGTTTTACCATAAACGTGAACATTGTATTCACCAGTTTCGTATTTATGGTCAGCAATTGAAATAGTTTTGGTATAGGTATTTCCAGTTGGAGTAACATTATACCAACGAATATCATCTTGGTTATTATTAGAAGTCCAAGTTGGTAGTAAAATTTCTTTAATGTATGTTGGAACATTAGTAACTGTGGCAGTAAAGTCCGAGTTATTTGAAACAGATATAGATGCTTTAACTGGATCAGTAACAACATTATATTTTACTACTTTCAAACCTTCCATTTGATAAGTAATATTGCTTATACCATAGACATGAATGTTATAAATGCCACTTTCATAGTTATGATTTACAAGTTTCAATTGAGTAGTATAATTCCCCTGACTGTCTTTAGAGGTTCCATACCAACGAAGATCATCCTGATTGTTCTTTTCAGTCCAAATAGGTAAAACAATACTATCAAAGTCAGATCCAACATTTGAAACGAGAACCTTATAATAGTCATCAGAAAGCTTTGTAACACTTACCGTTGGTATCTGTTTTACAACTGTAAATGTATTAGTGCTTTTGCCTGTCATGACACCATTAGCACTAATATAGGTATGAATATTGTATTTCCCATACTCGTTATGATTAGCTTTAAGATCAACTTTATATGAATTACCACTTGCTTTATACCAATGAAGATCATCTTGATTCTTGTTTTCAGTCCATACGGCAAACATTAGTTGATCTTTTGGTGACAATTCTCCATTATAAGTTAAATTTAGATCTGTTCCGTTTTGTTTAACAGTTGTCGTCTGAATTTTTGAAGCTACACTAGCCAACTTTACTGCTGTCATTTGAGCGTCTTCTTGAGGAGGTACTTGTGAAGTCACGTTACTTGTTGAGCTAGGTATATTAGTTTCTACATTTGTTTCAGCAACAGGATTCACATCACTAACAATATCGTTATTAGTATCAGTAGATAGTACTGTTTGTGTTGGAGATACAGTTTCCACAGGTACTGTAGAATTATTATCACCAACATTATTAACTATAGGATCAGATGTAGGTGCTGTTTCTTTTGTTATTTCAGCACCAGGGGAAGTTGGTGCAGTTACTGTTGCATCTGTATTTGTACTTGATACTGGAGCGTCAGCAAAAGCAACTGAACCTACACTCAACATTGAAACTGCCACAATAGCTCCACAAAGTGATTTAACAGCTTTATTTTTCCTAAACCCAAACTTTATAACGTTTTTCATGTCCATTCCTCATTTTTTTATTAATGTAATATTATTATTTTATGTTTATATCAATTAAAAAGGCTATAAGAATAGCCTTTTTCAGCTTATTATTTTTCAGTAACTTTTTTGATTTTTCCACTTCCAAATAGAGAAACTACAGACACGATAGCCATACCAATAGCTCCTAACCAACCAGTTGATTGTTCCCCTGTTGTTGGTAATACGCTTGCTTGAGCAATAGGTGTTTTTTCGTCAACTTTTGGACTCGCTGATGTCTTAGGTGTTTCTGGTACCTTAGGATTTTCAACTGTATTGTGAACCCAATTTCCTGCATAGCCATTGCCAAAATCAATTTGATAAACAATATTATCGACACTTTCACCATCTTTAACTGTATCTTTAATCTTAGCAGGCATTGTGAAGAAAATACTATCACCAACTTTAACGTATTTGTCAAAGAATCCTTGATAATCGTCAGCTACCCAAATAACAAACTCGTCATTATCTTCAATTGGTACCCTAGATTGTTTAACTAAGTCTTTAATAGCTTGTGGTGCATCAGCAAGATTTTTAATAACATAAGGTGTTAACCCATTAACCGTTTCGCCTTTGCTGTCTTTAATCGTTGTTCCTTCAACGTTTAAGATTTCCTTAGCTTCGTCATAGTTGTCAATATAACCAAAGCCTTTAGAAACCGCTACAGCTCCTGCCATAATGCCTTTATATTGATCCAAGTCCCACTTACCAACATAGACAATATCTTGACCTGCTTTAACAGTTTTATTATTAATGTCATTGTCTTCTGTATCTAAGACTTGTTTTGTAGGTTGGATAATACTATTACCATGATTTGGGGCGTTTGGATCAGGAGTCCCAGGAGTATAGATAGTTACAGTGTTTGATGTCATATCATATAGGTTTCCTGCTTTAAAATTATAAGCATTGATATAAGTCGCATTATCATTTTGAGGATTACCATAAATGATTGGATCTACAACGTTAAAAGCTTTTGTTCTGTCAGCATTTAATTTAGCCACTTCACTATCTTTCAACGTGAAAGTAATAGTGTTTGAAGCTTCATCAAAAGCAACATTAAAAGCAGAGTTTTGAGTTACTGTCTTTTCAACATTTACCAAGTAACCTGAAGGTAAGTGGTCTGTAATGACATAAGAACCATTTGCGAGTAATGGACGTCCAGCTTCTAAAGCATTTGTTTTAAGTGTGTAAGGAGCTTCTGAACCTTTCGGAACCATTAAACCGTCAACATTTTGACCACTATCATTAGAAACAGTTTTCGAAATACCTGTTTTAAGGTCAATTTGATAAGTTTTAACTGCTACTGTTTTCTTAGTAGGAGCAACTGGTTGAGGAAGATAGGTAAATGTTTCTGTTTCAACTTTCGCACTTGTTCCAAACAAATCAAATTCGATATAATTTGAAATTGTATCTTTTGACGTTAAAACATATTTATCAGATGTATGTGTGTAAGAGAATTTAGAAGATGTTCCTACCGCTAGATAAGTTCCTACAGGAGCATTTTGATAGCCATTAACCAATACCAGTTCTTTACTTACTAAACCTGAACCATCATCTATTAATTGTGAGCCATCAGGATTGACATAATTAAGAGTATTACCACCGAATGTAATTGTTGATTTTTGACCATTATCAACATCACCGATTACAGAAGCAATCGTTAACTTAATTGGATTCCCTTCATCATCTAAGAAAGTACCATCAAATCCAAAATCTTTAAAATTCCAGTAATCCCAAGCGATACCGTTGTCTTCTGTTTTACCAATTAGAGCAAATTGTTCATCATCTGCCAACTTAGCATCATCAGTGAATACAAGCTTAGCATTAATATTTATTCCATCAGCTGTGGTTCCCCAATTTTTAATGAAAATTGAATCGCCTTTAGTAATCCCATCAATTCTATACAAGAATTTAGAAGTTGTTCCACCAATACCCCATTGACCTGATTTATTAGGATCATATGGAGAAACTGTTACACCTGAAGATGATGTAATGCTAGTATTAGCATTCCAACCTAGTGATTGCACATCATGAGAACCTTCAGTAGTTGCCACAACTTTAATATTTTTGTAGAAGTCTAATCCTGTTGCTTGTGAGTCAAACGAACCTGTTACATAAATTCCTGATGTTGAGTCAGAAGCAATATTATTAGCTTTTAAAGCATCCTCTTTAGCTTTAGTTTCTGCATTTTTTGCATCAACTTCTGCTTTCTTTGCTTCATAAGCTTTTTGCTCTGCAATTGCTTGAGCTGTTGTGTCTTGAATGATTCTAGTTTCAGTAGCATAGTTGTTTTCTGCTGTTTGAGCATCAGGAACTTTTTCTGTGCCGCCATCAGTGATAGTTACACCTGCACTTGTTGCTGAGTTTTCAGCTTGAGCTAACTCAGTAGGCTTTTCAATAGTTGTGGTCGTTGTTGTTGAACCAGTTCCTGCTTCAGCAACGGCTTCTGTGTTACCTTGTGTTGCTTCAGGTTGTACTGGAACTAAATTCGTTGCAGGGTTAGGATTTGTGGCTACAGCTGTAGAATCTGGTTGTGATGGCGTTGTTACTTCATCAGCATTTACACTATGCCCACCTGTTACAAATGGCAATACTGCGATTGTTCCAGCAACTACAGCGCCCTTTAACATATCTTTTGACCCTATACGAGTTCCACCAATAGTTGTTACGTTTTTTGCTTTACGAAAACCGAATGTTTCTTTTTTAAATGTCATGTTTTTTCTCCATTTTTTAATTAATAAGTTCTTTCAGAATTAGCTGGTTTAATAAATACCATACCAACTAGTGCGACAAATACCCCTAAAAAGCTAAAGACTTTATCTATAGGGCTTGTTCCAGTATTAGGTAATGTTTTCTTTTTGCCATCTTTTTCATTAATTGTGACAGTACCATCTGGATTAGTTTTTCCACCAATCTCTTCAGCAGTTTTAGTCTCATAGCTTCCATCACTATTCTTGATAATAACTTTACTATCTTGTGTTGATACGATTTCAGCACCTGTGTCCGTTACAATTGGTTTTTCAGGTGTAGGAATCACAACTGGATCAGTTGTCGTTCCTGAGTTTCCTGATCCTGAACTAGGATTTGTAGTTGTTCCTGAATTTTCTGATCCTGATCCTGGATTTGTAGTTGTTCCTGGGTCTACCGTTCCTGAACTTGGATCTGTACTTGTTCCAGGATCTGTAGTTGTTCCAGTGTCTTCTAATCCTGAACTAGGATCTGCTGTTGTCCCAGGATCTACTACTACTGACCCTGGATCTGTAGTTGTTCCTGGATCTAGAATACTACTTCCAGTATCTGTGTTCGGTTCTGGTTTATCTACTCCTGTTTCTAGATTTGTAGTTGTTCCTGGATCTGGCGAAACAACTGGCCCCGATGGAATTGTTGAATCACCTGGTAATGAAATATCTTCAGCTTGTACAATACTATTTGCCATCAACAAACTTGCTGAAGTTAAGCTAAATATAAGTAACTTTTTATTTAACATTGCATTCTCCTTTTAATTTTTTGTTTTTATATAAGATTCTTGTTTGGGTTCATTTGTGAGCACAAATCCAAAACGATTATTTTTATCTGGTTTTAAATTAAAGCGCAAACGAACTTGTTTTGCTGAACCTTTTTCATCAGCAACCGATAAAACATAAGAGACTTTATAATCACCTGAAGAAGTTTTATCTGATATATTTTCTAGTAAAACAAACTGTAAGTTACCTTTTTGAGGGATAGTATATTTTGCATCTCCATCATCAAGAAAATTAGCAAGTTTCTGCTTATCTCCAGAATAATAATTGGGTAAAAAATATCTGCTGAAAACATCTATTTGATGTTCCATTTTTTGGTTATCTTTCAAAATTTGTACTTCATTATGAAGATAAGTAACTTTTTTATTGATGTCATTTAATCTACCAACTAACGAGAAAGTTAAAAATAATGATACGATCGTAAAACTTAATATAAATGCTAAAAATAACCATGTTATCAACGGAGTTTGATTAAGTGCCTTTGGATCTGCCCTACTATTGTTTTGTGTCTTTACAGATGATATTTGCTGATAATCCTTTTTTTCTTGTGCTATTTTCACCAAGTCACTTTCACTTGGAAATACTGGCATAGCACTTTCTGATAGCTGTAAGCTTCGTTTATAAGTTGGAAATACCGTTACAACAAAATATTCTCTTTTATTGTTATAAGAATAATCAGCAAACTGTTTGTCTAATGTAATAGCTATAAAAAATGGTTCTAACAAATTGGTATAATTTGCCGGAACAACATATGGAGAAGCAAAGAGTTCCCCCTCTGAACTGGCTCCTTTACCTTTATTATCCAAATGACACAAGCTAACTTTCTTAAATGTAAAATAGCCGTATGATTGTGAGAGAGCCGAGAATAACAAATCAGCTTGATAAAAAGATAAATAAGGAAGAGTAGCCTCAATGGTTTGATGACTTTCTCTTAATAAATGATCATCAATTGTTTCTATAAGTTCAAATAATGATGGATCTTTCATAGGTGATATATCATCTTGCCATTCAACTTCTAAAAATAGTTCATCTGTAATGAGACACCTTGGATTTTTCTTTAATAAAATCATAGTGTCTTATCTTTATCCTCCTTTAACAAAATTGAAAAACCATTCAACAATACTTGGTCCTGCTGAAACAGCAAATATTGCTATAGCAATTGCTAACCAATGAGATTTAATTTTTGCTTTTAATTCACGTCCTCCAAAACCATAGACAAGCCCCGTAACTACAGCAGCAAGTCCAAAACAGACAATTCCGATTCCTTGGACTTTTGAAATACCTTGATTAGCTAAATTTTCTGTCTTTGCGAATGGATCATCTGCAAAAACGGCCTGTGCTTGCAACGTTGTTAAAAATAGAGAAAGAGCTAGTAAATAGTGTTTCGATTTACTCCTCACAAATAATAATTGTTTTGCCAAATATTTTTTCATTTTGTTCCTCCTTTGAACTGATCTGACTATTTAAGTGTAAGAGATAACACACAAATAAACTTTAAGGGGTAAGCTCACTTCTAAAATTGGTTTTTTCTTCTAATTGAAAAACTAATTCTCTCCTATCAATGCGATGATTTTCGTCAGGTGCTTTCCCTTCAACTGTAATTTTTAATAACTGTGGCTCATGATTCAATTTTAAGGATAGTAATTTGAAGGATGTTGGGGCAATAATTTTCTTCTTAATTAAGCGTGTCAATGGCCTTGCCCCCTTTTTGACATTAGTTCCGTTAGCAATCAAATAGTCAATCACCTCAGGGTCATAGCTAAGCTCAATATCTTGTTGATTTAACTTACTCTCAAACTCTGCTAACTTTGTTACTGCTATTTCTCCGATTGTTTCTCTATCTAAAAGATTAAAGACAACTTGATTTTCAATTCGATTTAGAAATTCTGGTCTAAATTCTGTCTGAAGTTCAATATCCATACTAGCTTCAAATTGTTGTCTATCTCTATTTGTTAAGTCTTTAATATTTCCTCTCATTTCCGCTTTATTGATTATCTTTTGAGCACCAATATTTGTCGTCATTATGACAATGACATTTTTAAAGCTAATCTTTCTTCCAGTAGCATCTGTGAGATGACCTGCATCCAAGACTTGTAACAAGAGGTCATGTACCTCTTGTACTCCCTTTTCAATTTCGTCTATTAAGAGGATAGAATACGGCTTTCTTTTCACACCCTCAGTTAAAGTCCCTTTCGATTTCGATTTTCGATCCCCAATCATACGACTGACATCTTCTTTTTGCGAATACTCTGACATATCAAATCTAAGTAAGGCCTCAGGATCATCAAATAAGACTGTCGCAAGGGTATTTGCTAATTCAGTTTTTCCCACACCAGTTGGCCCAAGAAAGAGAAATGAACTGATTGGCTTATCTTCATCCTGTAACCCTGCTTTTGATATAGCTATTGCGTCAACAACTGCATCAATTGCCTGGTCTTGTCCTTTAATTTTTTCTTTCAAACGACTTCTTAGCTCAGATAAACGAAAGCTATCATCTTTTAAAATAGTGGAAATAGGAATGCCAGTTTTTAACTTCAGTATTTCAGCAATTTCTACTTCAGTGACAATCTTTTTCCCCTTACTTGAACAATAAGCTGCTGCTTCATCTAATAGATCAAATGCTTTATCTGGCAAGAATCGATCAGGAACATATCGTACTGAGAGTTGAATAGCTTGCTCAACAGCAATATCAGAAATAGTCACCTGATGAAACGTTTCATAGACAGACTTAGCTTGTGAAATGATTTGAAAGGCTTCTTTAGCACTTGGCTCATTAATCATAATCGGTTGTGTTCGACGTTCAAGAGCCCTATCTTCCTCGATAAATTCATGGTATTCATCTAAAGTTGTTGCTCCAATAATTTTTATTTTGCCTCGAGCTAAAACCGACTTAATAATATTTCCTGCATCTAATGATTGTCCATCTTTACCAGCACCCATAATGGTGTGAAACTCATCTATAAATAATAGATTTTCATCACTAGCAGCAACCATCTCCTCGATGATTCCCTTAAACTTAGTAATGAAATTACCACCCTCTTCATTATTCATTAAACTAGATAATTCAAGAGATCTAACTGTCATACCTTTTAGATGGGCAGGTACTTCATCACGTATGATTGCTAAAGCTATCCCTTCAACTATTGCCGTCTTACCTACTCCAGGCTCACCGACTAAAACTGGATTATTCTTAGACCTACGTTTCAAAGACCGAATAACCATTTGTATTTCTTTATCTCTACCATATACATGAAAGTCTTCTGGTCTTAAAGAAACATCAGCAGAAAGATTATCCGTATAGCGATCTAACATAGGGGTATTGCTATTTTCTTTAGTCACTTATTTCTCCATTCTTTTTTAAATTCATTTGGGATTGAAGCTTCTCCTTGATGGCATCCACAAATTCTTTGGGATTAATTTTCCCTTCACCAATCTGTGTTAGAAACAACTCCCACCCTGCTGTTGTTTCAGGGTTGGAAAAATCATTATCATATAAAAAATCTATTAACAAATAAGCTTTAGAAGTTGGCGTAAATTGTGAAGTCTTTTTATCTTTGATAACATATTCCCTTTTTTGAATTATATTTAACATTTCTGCTCTAGTAGCCGATGTTCCAAGTCCATATTTTGGTAAAATCGTTCCAATAAGCTGATCTTCAGTTATACGTTTAGGAGCTTGAGTTTGCCCTTCTTCAATCGTGATTCTAGAAGTTACCTCATCATCAACTTTGTAATCTGGTAAAATGATATCTTTCTTTAAGGGTTGATTTGATAATTCAGTCCAACCTTTTTTTATCATTTGTCTACCAGCAGCTTTAAAATCTAAACCGTTATTATTCAAAGTAACAGTTGTTAAATGGTAACTACAATCTTCTGCAAACATGAGAAGGGTCCTCCTCGTAATTGCTTCATAGATAAGACGTTCATCTGAAGATAAACTCAGGAGATTTGGAATAGTCTCAGTTGGTACTAAAGCATAGTGACTTGACTTAGCTACTATTTCTCCATCAACATAATTGTCTCTAGGCTCTAAATAATAGGGAGAAAAGTGGCAGTTTATCGTATGTTGATAACGTGCTAAATTATCTTTTAAGTAATTAAATTCATGTTCAGTTATGTAGTTACAGTCCGTCCGTGGATAGGTGACATATTTTTTTAAATATAATCCCTCGATAAGGTTTAAAGTTTTTTCAGCTGAAAATTTCCATCGACTAGAAGCAAACGACTGGATTTGAGCTAAATTAAATAATTTTGGTGACGATCTTCGTTTGATTGCTTTTTCTACGCTTGTCACGATTGAGATTCTATGAAATGCTCTAGATTTTTTTAAAGCTTCTTCACTATTTTGAATCTTGTCATTATTTGAAAAAATAATATTCGTATCTTGATCTTCTAATTTAAATTTATAAAATAGTGACGGTTCAAAATTTGAAATAGCAATATCGTTTTCACAAATTAATCTGACAATACTTGTCTGAACTCGTCCCACTGATAACGTATTTCCTTTTTTTCTTGGTAATTTTCCTTGTCTTTGTAACTCTAATGTTGTATAGGGTGATAGATTCATTCCTACAAGCCAATCACTTTGAGCACGTGCTTCAGCTTCTAAATAGTAATCATAGGTTTCTTGAGGATCCCTTAAGTTTTTAAAAGCTTGTTCTAAACCTTTCTTGCTGAGAGACGATACCCATAACCGATTTGTTATTTTATTTTTTGCATTAGGAATATGCGAAAGTATGGAATAAGCAATACGTTCTCCTTCACGATCTGAATCAGTACCAATAACGATACGATCACACTTAATAACTTCCTTATAAATACGATTGAAATATTCTTTTGATTTTTTATCTTCTTTCAAATGTTGTTTAAAAGATACATCTAAAAGCGGTAATCTATCTAAGCTCCAATTATCCTGAGGCGCTTCATATTCGAATAAATGACCTTCAGAAGCCACAATATGAACTGAACCTTCGAAATAATCTGTATGCTCAACAATAAAGACTTTATCCTTACACACGTACTGACCAAGAGCTTCAGCGTAGTCTTGAGCTTGTTGATCTTTTTCTGCTAAAATAACTGTTAACATAATATTCTCCTTATTTACTATTGTTAGTAGTCTAATCAATAAATTTAATCACTGCATTAAAGGGAAAGGCCCATTCATAAATGAATGGGCCTTTTCGTTATAATTTAATGCCTCTCTTCAGAGGCTGAGAAAAATTTACGGATTTTTTCTGTTTCAAGTTAGGAGACTTTATTGGTAAAGCTTTCTTTTCAACACTAGTTACTATTGTTGAAACAGTTTTATGAACTCGTTTCATTGCATTTTGAAGTCCTTTGTCATCCAATTTTTTGAAGTTATTAGTCCAATTAGCCATATAAGAAATAGCTTCCTTTGATGTATCTAAACCAAAATGTTTTGATACTAGGTAACTAGACATTTCGGCTTCAAATTCTTTAGTAGAAGTTGGCAACAACTGACTCCCCTTAATAAACTTTGGATTATGTAAGGAGGCGTGAGCTAATTCATGAATAGCAGTTGCAATTTGTTCTCCAGGAGTATTTTTAGAATTTAATAAAATACGCTGTTCAGCTGGAGAAAAAGCACCTTTTGCATTTCCTAAAGAGTTTGTGTGGTCTAATTCCATAGGAACTCCTAATTGTTTAGCATAGTGACTGAGCCCGTCAAAAACTTCCTTAGCTTTTACCTTATCTATATTAAAGTCAAATTGTCTATTAGGCATTGCTTTAGGATAACTTTCATGTTTCAAATTAGTTTGAGAGAGTTCAAATACTTTATAAGTTGTAAACTTACCTTGTCCAGTTTTAAGATCTCTATCTTGAAATTGTCTAACCTGCAGCTCCCCATTGGTGATTTTTTCTTTTTCTTCAGGTGTAGCCTCAGAAAGTGGTTTGAATTTTGGATTTCCTTTACTATTTATTAACTGCTTTCCTTCATCATCAAATACGGGAATCATTTTTACCATTTGGGGTCTAAATAACCGAATTCTTGATTTTTCTCCAGCTGAAACTGAAAGGCTATCGTTAACCACTTCTTTAGTTTTACCAGTTTTCTTATTAGTATAGATATTTTTGGTAACTGTCACATCATCTGGCGTAATACCTAATTGATCTCCAATTTCTTTCCATTGATTAAAAGTTGCCACAGCATTTGCGCCAGGCCATTGAGCCTGAACAAGTGCGACATTTCGAGGTGATAGTTTAGGAAACTGACTCATGAAATTTAGATATTCTTCCAGTTTTTCAGGGGACTCTGTAAAATCTCTAATATTTTGAAGTGCTTTTTCTGATAAATCGTAAGCACTAGCAGTATTATAGTCAAAAGGTGATTCTTCAATAGCTTGTGATTGACTCTCCCTTTCTACAATCTGTTCTACTTTTTGAGCTAGACTCTCCTTAACTGACTGTTTAGCTGTCTTATATGAATGATTAATGTCACTAGTTGAATTATCTTCTTCAGCAATTAACTGCCTCTTTGATAATTCATTTGCTTCAAGTGACAATTCTTCATTGACTTTTAATTCCTCTAGTTGTGATAAGACTTTTTCATCAATTTCAGCAAGTTCTGGTTGTCCTTTCAATCGAGCATAGCCGAGTCCCAATAGTCTTGAAACTGGTTCTGTCTCATTACCCACTGTATAGTTAACATGATCCTTAATGAGTAGATTTTCGGGGCCATAGATATTAAATTCTATCCTAACACGTTCTTTAGTCTCCATTTGATTTTCTTTATATAATAGTGAAACGAACTCTTGATATACAATATTATCCCCAACCTCAAATTTTCTCTCTCCCAGTTTGTAAGCTTGATTAACCTTAACATAATAATCATTAATAACCGAAATTTTTTCTATATTATCATTACCAGTGGCCAATTCAAACTGTTTATCTGAGATAATATTTTGAAACTCTCTACCTTGATCATGAATGTATTGTTCATTAATGGCAATTTGTTCTACTTCACCTTCACGTTCTCGGTAAATTGCAATGATTTCATTTTTATTAGCATGACTAAGTTCATTAACAAGCGAATTTCTAGCTTCCCAAACTGATACTGGCAAAATACCATCTTCTTCAGTAGCTCTAAATAGTAACATAATGTCTTTATCATCGGACTTGATTAAACTATCAAAGCGTCCAGAATAACGATTTATTTCGTCCAAATGATCAAAATAAAATGAGTCTAAACTAAGAGTAACAGGTAAATCAGGTAATACATTAAGTTTTGAGAAAGCACCATCTCCTTGAGAAAGTTTAATATTATCAAAGTCACCGTTACCTTTCGCAAAGTCATAGAGCGTTTTTTCGGGAGTTTGATTTTGACCAAGTGGTTTTATTCCTGTTAAGTGCATAAAATTTTCTTCTTTAAAATGCACTTGAACAATTTTGCCATTAGACGTTACGTAACTTATGGTTGAATTTGCAAGTTCTTTTAAATAGAAATTAGCTGCATCTTGAATTATGTAGCTTCTTCTATTCAGCTTGTCTAAATCATTAGGTGCAATATATGTATAAGATCCATAGTCACTTGACTTGAAGTCCTCTCTTATGCTAAAATGAAGTAAATGAGAGGATAGTGTAGGACGACTGGTAACAGAGCGTTCAAAGGTTTCACTTTGTGGATCAGGTGCGGGACTGCCTTCAGGTTTATCCTGTAAAGACCCCGAACTACCATTGGTCCTCTCTTTTTTTTGTGCCTGAATTTCAGGTGCTTTTTTTGTCTACTTGTTCTTAAATAATCATTCCAATCCGTTTTACTTTGTCCTGGTTGCAGGGGAGGTAAATCCTCTATAAAGATAATCCCTTTAGCTTTCATCTTATTTAAGAATTCAATACCTGCTCCATCATTATCAATCGCAAAGGTAATTTTCCCTTCGTTTTGAATATTGTTAAAATAACCTTTCTCTAAAGCAATATCTAAACCTTTTCCAAGTTCTTCAGTTGACCAATTTAAAGGTCTATTAGAGAGTTCTGCTTCTAATTCTGATAAATGACGTCCTACAGTCGACTCTTTTAAACCATTCATTGAAACTAATCGCACATCATTTAGCTCATTCTGATGTACTTCATAATAAGACATTAAATCGATAGGGCTTTCTGTAAAGACTAATCGATTCGGTTTACCAATATCAACGTGCATTCCATTATAAGCTTCAGAATTACGAATAATAGACTTTGCATAGCCACGTTCTGGCCATTTTTCTCTATTCTCATTGATTCCCTGAAGTGTTGCTCCGATCACCTCGCCTGAAGAAGATAAGGTCTTAAAGACAATAACCGGTTCAATACTATTATTCAACTTAGCATTTGCTTGTGCTAAAACTCCCTCATCATGAAAGAAAGATATCGTTTCATCTGATAAGCTACGTTGATTCTTTAGATAATCTCTTCCTTCAAGAAACTCTTGTTCATAAGGCTTTAAATAGTAACTAAAGTTTTCGATTATTTCATTATTACCAATAAATTCCTGAAAAGTTCCATCATTTAAAAAGTCTACAGCCTGATTGAAATTGACCTCTTTTATCATTTCAACCAATGCAATAGCGTCCCCACCTTGGTCACGAGAAAACCATTTCCAAACATTTTTATTTGGTGTAATCACTAGACTATTATGTTCTTTCCAACGATAATCATTTCCAGATTTAACTAGTTCCATGTTTAAAGCTTCAGCAACATCTAAAATGGACCTTGTTCTAGCCTTTTCAACACGTTCTTTTCTGAATTGTTTTCTAGCTTCTGGACTCAATATATTCTGATCTTCCATATAAATTTTTTATCCTTTCTTTAAAAGAGTTCAATTATTGGTTGATAATTTTCCTCGTCATCAACAACAAATTGATGAGAGGATAGAACGATCAGTTCTCCAACAGATAAGAGTTTAAAATCATCTTCATTTGATTCATAGTTAAGAACAACCTCTAAATCAGCGTTCTTTCCACGTCCTTCAAATAAAACGTCTTTTAACTCATCATTAATAGCTTTGATTAACCAAAATTCATTAAAATCAAAGTCTTGCATTTCAACATCTGGAAAAAGTAATTTCATTTGTTTTCCTCCTTGATATTAAGAATAGTAGATATATAAATAGCATGCATTAAGGGGAAAAAAGACAAATAAAAAAGACTACAATTTTTTGTAGTCAATATGTTTAATTAGTGTGGTTTTGAGGTGAAATATAGCTTCTTGTTTTTTGCTTTCTTCTTACCTAAAACTATAGTCCTAATCCTCTTTCCTCCCTCTCAGCTCTTTCATCGCTTCTAATACGTTCTTCAAGAGCTTTTTTATTGCTTCTTCCTGCGCCTCTTAGAACACTAGATAATCCTTTCATAAAATCATTACTGGGCTTAAATGGGACTTTTTCAGTCTGAAGGATTTGTTTTTGTTGGCGATTCTGTGACAATTGTTTAGATACGCTTTGCGCTATCTGGTTTTGACTTTCTTTATCAGGAGGATTTAGCTTTTTATATAATTCTTTTAGTTCTTTAAAGTGAATTGCATTCTGCTGTTTTAGCAACTCACCTGATTGATTATTAGGCGATTGCTCAATTAAGTGATTATTATGATAAATCGTATTCTTTAATTTAAAAATAGTAATTTGATTTCTCAGTTCTTCAATATAGTTACTTTTAGAAACTTCAAAACCTTTTACATATGTCAAAATAGTTTCATCCTTTAAGCTTTCTAATGACTTCATTTCCTTTAATAATTGATTTATGGGTTTTTGAACACTGATGTCATCTGATTTTTTTATTGGATATTGTACACAATTGACATATTTATCACTTAGTTCTTTTTTCTCATTTAGTTCTACTTGGGTCAATTGATAATTGGGCTTTAACTGTAATTCAGTTAGTTTTAGTCTTTCTGTCACTTCTTCTTTTTTGACAGTTAGAAAAGCTTTATCACTATCAATTGGTTGGACAGAATTTAGTAACTGGGAAGTGACTAATAGCATAGCACGTTCATCTTCAATACCTCTTAATTTTAAAGCAAAGCGATAGGTCCCTAATTCCTGTCGCTCTTTTTGATTAGGATTTTCTTTCTTCTTTGCAGCATCCACTAATTGACGTAGTTCATTTGTACTTAGTATTGATAAATCTTTTAAATTTAATTGCTTATTAGCTATATCATGATATACCTGGCTAATATCATAGAATGGTTTTAATGTGTAGCTAACTTCTCCAATACCATTTCCATATTTATCATAAGATTCATACACTGGTTTAGAAATCAGTATTGGCTTAATATCCTTTGAAACTTTAAAGCCCAATTTTTGCCATCCCGAAGCATCCTTTATCACGCTTGCATCTGGACATTGTGATAATATTTTTTCTTGATTTTTGAAAGAAAACTGATCCAAATTTTTTTTCAGCTGAATTGATTGAAAATGCGGGCCCTCTTCTTTAAACTTTGATAGTATTTTATTTCCTAATCGCTCTCTCAACTCATTAATACGTTTGTTTAATAATTCGTCTAAGTCATATCCTTGGGAAGATTCTTCAGAACGAACAGCTTGGCCATTAACATATCGTAACTTATCAAATGTTTGTCCTTTAATTCCTGAATAGGCTGCATCATATGTTTTTAAAAAGGTTACTGTTTCAGATAGATAGTTATCAAATTCAGCTTTTCCCTCATTCATAAGATAAGAATCAATATATCTATTAATAAAGAATTTACTAACCGCAAAATCTTTAGCATTCGATTTGTAGGATACCTTATGATTCGGTAAATGATTAAAAGCTTGTTCCAAAAAATTTTTTTCAGCTGAAGAAATTGCTTGATTTTTATCTAGTACATTTTTCAGAAGATCCGTTTTAATATTTGAAAGAATTTGTTCTTGCCTTAAAATAATTGATCTTGTTTCTTCATTGATCAAACCATTATATATTTCACTTTTAAATTTTTGAATAGATTTTTGGGAGAAGTTCCCCTTATATTCCATCCGTCCTCGAGGGGCGTAAAATATTTTTCTCTGTCTGAGTTAATTTCAGACAAACCAATATGAACATGAATGTTATCTGTATTAAGATGAATGTTTCCCCACCAGAAAGCTGATTCAGATAATCCTTCTTTCTCAATCATCTTTGGCATTGCATCTCTAATCACATTTTTTATTGCTTGTTGGTCAACTTGACCAGTAGCTTTATCATACAGACCTTGACTTTCTAAAAAAGAATTATCAAAAGAAATAACACCCTGCCATAAAAGAGAATTATTCTTATAAGCTTCTTCTAAATTCTGCTTTAATTCAGAAACCTTTCCTCTTTGAAGATAGTTAGATTCTTGGTTAAAGATCGCCGTCACATCTTCATTTTGTTTTTCAGTAGCATATGATCTATTCATGTAATCAATATATTCTTTGAAGTTTAGTTTTTGTTCTGGTACCGTTTCTTGAATTGAAACGAGTTGTTCTTCAGTGATATCCTCAAATGTTTTTTGATCTTTCGTTAAAGCTAACTCATTATTAATTGAAACAGCTTCTGAACGATTGGTATAATCCACGTAACCGCTGTTAGCTTCTGTGTACTGTAACATAAAAGTTATTCCAGGACTTGTTTGTTCACTCAATGTTATCTCCTTCTAATTGATAACTAAATACTAATGAGAATGTTTTTGAGTTTGACCTCTTGCAATATCTGCTTTAATAATATCTTCAATACGAGCAATTAATTCATGTTGTTGAGGATCAATTTTTGAATGAATAGATTCTAAATCTTGAATGTCAAATTGTGTTCCTTTTGAGATTGCATGGAAATTTGTTAGCTCTAAATATTGAAGTAAATCTATTTGTTTTTGAAATGATTTAAGTGTTGACTCCATTCTATTTAGATAATCAAATTGTCCCTTTTGATATTGACCAAGTAACTCAAAGTAATTTTTCGACTCATTTCCCTTGATAAATAGGTCATAAAAAGTAGAAATAATTAGATTAATAATTTGTGAATGATTACGTTCCTGTTTAAATGTCATTTGGCTTGACTTTAAAAATTCTGTAATCTCAGCTAACTGATATATTGTTTCATCAGTTAAATAAACATGTCTTCTATTGCGAATTTCTTGGGCCATTTTTTCTCCTTTAATTTTCCTTTACGGAATATCCTGTTAAATAATTTATTTTGTATCCTGGTTGTACATTAAAAATATAAATATCAAACGATATCTGATTATCTTCCACACTTTGGGCCTCGATACGAATGCCTCTTGCAACCATCTCAACATTTTTAAATAGTGGTGAAACACGATATCTCACATGATGATTTGTCAATCTGATATAGTGAGCCACCATATTTTCATAGTAGACCATTGATGATTTTTCATCTTCAAAGTTTGCGTTTAAATTTTGAGTTCCTGTCATTAAATTTTTAGGATTAGAATTTTCTCCCGTTAATTGATAACCAATGAGATGACATCTATTAAATAGATAGCCATCTTTTCCATTAATAATTATTTTTTTATTCCTAAACCCTGTAGGTGTTACAGTGAGTCTTTCATCTCTCTGAACAGTCGGCATTATTTCTTTACCCAACATCGCATTTGCGACCTGTACACGATTTAAATAATCAAGAGGTGAGAAACTTTGCCATGAATTTTTACTAAGTGACAGTTCTTCTGGTGTAAATTGAGCATGGTCATTTACTTGAATAACTTGTTGTCCTTCAAATTTTTTATTAACCAACTCTTGATTTATTTTTTTATTTTCTGGACTGAGTATTATTTTTTTTTCTTCAGTTGAATTACTTATACCAATCTGACTAGCAAAATCATTATGTGTAAATACTGATACAAGAAATTGTCTACTTCTTGGTTGAACAAAAATAATTGACAAAAAAATAATCATTACAGTAAAAAATTTATTTTTCTTCATCATAGCTCTCCTGCATTTCTTTCTGCAGCTAACGCATCGATATCATCCATAAAATGAAGCCAATTAGTTGTCAATTCTTCAACAATAATTTGTTTATTTTTTAAAGCCAGTTGATTTATTTCAATTCGCTTTTGATTATTTAATATTTCTTTTTGTTGTTCAACTATTTTTTCTAAAGTCTCAGCAAATTTATTTTGATACAAGTTTAAACCGTCATTAATAACAATATTTTCTATTTGAGAAAGCATAAATTCATTAAAGCTTGTAAAATGGTAATCATTTGATTTCATATGAAGTTGATGGAAAGATGATTCAGGAACATTTCGAATCAGGATGTTTTTTTACTCATCTTCTATCTCTCCTTCATACTCCAACCACATTGAGATTTTATCAGCATAGCTATCCATTTGTTTTTCAAATTCTTGAAGTTGTCTAACTTGTTTTTCAGTTTGTTTTAAAATAAAGTTCGAGGATTGATTTATATTTTCCAAGTATGTAATATATAAATGTTCTGCTCTATTTAATTTTCCAACCTCTATTTTTTCTCGACAAATTGAAACTAAGAATTGGTTTAGAGAAGAAAACTTATTTTTCTTTGCAAGTAATTTTAAAAATTCGACTTCCCGTTTTTCGAGACCACGAATTTTTAGTTCCACATTATTATTTAAATTTACCATTTGAAGATTTCTCCATTTTCTAAAATGTAGCACAATAAAAATGCACCCTTCTTTTTTCTTTTCACGAGGAAAAAGCAAAAAGAACCAAAAAATAAAACCTAAACCTCGCAACAGTACGAAAATAAATTTTCTATTTTTGCGGTTTTTTTAACTCATAAACACTAATCGATATAGACTATTGTCTAATCTGTGTTTAAAGTCAAAAAAAGAGCATAAGGGAAACCGATATCCCTAGTCGGGATATGTTGATAGTATCAACGTTTCCAGTGTCCCCAATTTTCTCGGCATAGCCTACCTATGACACACAAGGTGTGTCAGTATAGCACACCCCTAAAAAGAGGTTAGAGCACACCTTTTTTATCCCTATTTTCATATAGCACATCTTTTAATTGATTTATAGCACACTACTTTTTAGGATAAAAATTGGAATTTTTATCAATTTAAGATCAATTCAAAATATTATTGATCACTTTTATCACTCAAATGATCTTCAGCGGGGAAATTTTTTGACTCATTTTTTAGTGTAGCAATTTCTTGTTTTATTGAAGATAAAACTTCTTTATGGGTAATTGTCTTATTCATTTTTCGCTTGAGTTGAAAATATGCTTGACCAATTTTTTGAAAGCTTTCTTCCTCAGCTTTTTTCCTTTCCTCTTCAAGTAGTGCTACTTTTGCTTTTGCAGTTTCAAGATCCGCATCAATTTTTGATAAATCTTTTCTTGCCATTAGTGTTCTCCTTTTTAAAAAATATAGAACTATTATAAGTGATAAATTTTTATTTGGTGTTAAGGGGTAACTTTAGTTTTTCGGTAAAAAATGAACTTCTAGTAGTATTCTCTAGAAGTTCATTTTTTTATTTGATATTAAATTTTTTACGTAATTTAAGAGAAAGTTTAGAGGCATAATAAAAAGTAGCATCAGAATAATTTGTAGAAAGTTTTATCAATCGATGTCCAAAATAGTGCAAACCAAGAGGATAAAGTTGAAAATCTAAATTTATTTTTTGATAACTCCTATTGTAAATTATTTCTCGTTCTATTTTTGTTATATCAAAAGGAATTTTATTAAAGTAAACTTCTTCTAAATGTACTTCATCTAATCTAACAAACTCATGATAGGTATTTTGAACGGCATTTAGATTAATCTTTTTTAAGCGCTCATTAACATCTTGAATCTTAAAATCATTATAGACATTATCTTCTGGCATTCGAGGATCACTTGGTTTGCGAATACCTAAATACGATTTATTTAGAACTTTTTTATAAAGATAATGGTGTAAAAGTTTTGGACTTAAGAAACAGACTAGTATATAAATAATTGCAAAAACACTTGTTAATTGAAGTGCTTTATTCACCAAAGGGACAGTAAGTTGTTGTTCTAATGCAGAGGTAAAAAAATATTTAACAATAATATTTCAAATATTTTTTTTAATGATTTATACTCTCTACCTGGTCTAATTTTTAAAAGTTCTATTACCAAAAGAATGAAAAATATTCCATGAATAAAATGAATTGAATCACTCGTCCGAGCAGCACGACCACAAAGACCAGCGATGCAAATCATTAATAGAATTAAAAAGGTCCATCTAGACAAAAATTTTATGAGCCAATTAAAAAAAATTAGTAATGATAATTGAATTCCTTTTTTATCCTCAGGAATAATCTTTTTTAGTTTAGTTTTCATTTTCAATTCTCCTATGTATTGTAATAATTATTATAATTAAAATAGCAATTAGATATAGTACAGTTAGACCAAGTATTCCCAATAATTTGATAAGAAAAAGCAAAACATATAAAACGTTTTCCATAATTTACCTTACCTCTTAATTCTTTTGAATGGTTACTATTGAACTAGAGAATTCAAAAGTACCATTTTTAACAGCAGCCTCTTTCTTTTTAAGAGACTTAATTTTTTCTTTTACTTTTTCTATATTCTGATTAGCAGTATCAATGGATTGGTTTTTTGACTCCATATTAGAATTGATTGACTCTATATCATTTTGATTCTGAACAAGGTCATCACCTGATAAATATTTAGCCTCATTATTAAGATTTATTTTTGTGCTCTCATCATCAGCAATTGAATTTTTTAGTTTCATAATCGAATTGTTTAGCTTGGTTTTTTGACTTTTTTGAAATACAAGCTCTTTTTTAATTTCTGATAAAGTGAATTGTTCACGTGTGGTATTCTTAATTACTTTAGATTTTAATTCTGGATTCTCCTTAGCTATAAAAAACTGAACTGTACTAGTTGGAGAACTTTGAGCTGATTTATTACTCCTAGCTGAGGATGGAGTCGTATCTAAATCTACATCAACATCTTTAACAACTACTGTTTTATTTTTGATATCGATAGCAAAAGCTTCAAAATCTTTTGGTACATTATGTATGATAACCGATATTTTTTTATCAATGATTGGTACGACGTCCATAGTAGCGTTTAGTGACTTCTGTTTTGAGTAGAGCTTCCATTCTAGTCTATTAGTATCAATCCCACGATCAATATTGGAAGTAGCATCATTCGTTTCAAACTGAAGAACAATAATTCCAGTCTCTGGAGAATAGAGCTGACTAATCAAATTAATTTCACCAGATTCATTTGAAAATATTTGCTTCGTTTTTAATTGATCTGGTGAATAAGTTTTCCTTTCCGGAGATAATATCGCTGAAAGTAAGAGACCAATCCACACCGTCATTAAAAGGCTAAAAATGATGAGTTTTCTTTTTATAACATTCTCTTGAAACCAAGAAACAATCCGTTGAATGAATTGGCCAAGTGGACCATTTGTTATGGTCAAAAAAATCTTTTCTATTTTTTCTATCATGTTAATTACACGCTTTCTATAAATAATAAATTAGTGGTAAAATAAAGTAACTACAAGAAGAGGTTCTACATATGAAACACGACCATGCATATTCGAAACATTTCAAAGATGACATATCACCCCAAGAGGCCTATGCCTACTTCCATAAGCGTCCTCTTGATTCAGATGAATTCAGGTGTAATAAAAACTGTGACGTGCCCGTAACCTTAGTCAATGTAAGAAGCTCTCCAGATAAATGGAAGGTTCCTCCATACTTTAAATATCGGAGTGGATATGATGGCAAGCACACCACCTCATGCCCAAATATTTCTAAAATAACTAAAGTTATAAAACGCTCTACTAAGAAAAAAAATACGCATACTTATAAACCTTCTGAAGACTTAATTATCAATTTATCTTCAAGTAACCCAACATCTTATGAAGAAGTTGGAACTTCTCAGAAGAACTATTCAACTGGGAAAAACAGTCAGACATATCAATCTGATTTTGAGTTTCCAACAGTTAAACACCGTTCTACTCGTCTTTCAAAATTATCGTCAACCGTTAACCACTTTCTCTCACATCCAAAAGATATCGTTAATTTCAACGGTACAACTGGACCACTAGATTCTTTCTTTTATGAATTGCGTCACGGACATTACAAGCTATCTTTTGAGGAGAAAATCCATCATGGTAAAGCTAGTGCTAAAAAAGTAAGAAACAAAAATGGTCAACTTTTGATTTTGTTAGAATTTGAACAAAAATGTCAACTTGATGATGCCTATTTTGAGAAACCTGCAGTGTTTATCAATGCGGATGTTTTAAAAGAAAATATCCAGCAACATCAAAAATTATTAAAACATTGTCAATCTGGTGAGCCCTTCCATCTCTATATTTGGGGAAAATTTTTCGTCACTTCAAATTTAAAAATCCATCTCTTAAAAGGAGAGACCCCCGACAGTAATCTTTTAAATAAATTCTATTTAAAAGATTGGTCCGAATAATAGGCCTCTCTTAATTTTTTAAAGTAGCTTTCCCAAATCTCGTAATCATCATTAAATATAAATCTCTTATGATACGGTGTTCCAAGAGAAACCATAATGAAATCATCCACGGACATCCCTAAGAATCCTTCTAACTCTTCAGCTACAGATACTAATGAATCTGCATGGACAATCCATGCTTTTTCTTGGTTCAAAATAAGGAAGTTCTTTTCCTCTCCTGGGGTGAGAAAATCATCTGGATAGCCTTTTCCAATTATTTCTGTCGCTTTATAAGGGGGGACTTTACCGAAGTTTGCGAAGTATTTTGCATCTAATTCTATTATTCCCATTATTGCTCCGTTCTAATTCTTCTTTCTAATTCACTTTCAATCTGCTCAAAGTCTTGCTTGATTTGTTTTATGTATACTTTATCTGAGCTTGCTTTATCTACTGACACCTCAGACAATCTAAACTTAAACTTTTGCATAGATAAATCAAACAAATTTACTGCTACTTCTTTACTTGCAATACCTTTTATAATAGTTCCAAAAGCAGTTTTTAACAGCCTTATTTCAAATTCTTTAGCTAGATTATCAACTTCTAACTCTGTATTTTTAGTTGATAACACTCTGTTTTTTCTTTTAAGGATATCAAAGGCTCTTTCTCGTTCAATTTCACTTGACTCTCTCTTAGCCAACTCTAAAATCACATAGCCATCTTTTAAACCGGTAAAGTCCGATAAAACATAGGTTATTTTTCTAACTATGCATCGATCCGTATATCCTTGTTTTGGATCATATTCTCTCAATAATAATTCATCGCCAACCTTAAAATCTCTATCGTTATAGCGACATTCAAAATTTTTGATACCACTTTTTACCGCTTCAAAATACTGAGGATAACATTTCAGCATATGTTGTCTCATTTGTTTTTCTCCCATTTTTAAATCCTCCTAAAGAGCATCCATCTTCTCTGGAGCGAGTTCCAACGTTAACCATAAAGCTTCATTTTCTGAAATATGACTTAGATGTCCCCCTTCATCGTTAAAACGGTGCAAGGTATAGGTACCATCAGGAAGTTTACCTAAGACAACCATTCCCTCAGTTGTTTTCGCACGCCACAATTCATCATCAAATTGAAAAGCTGTTTCTGCCCACCTACTAATCTTCTTTTTTTGAGTCATTGAAGGCCTCCTTAATCTTTGCTTGGTTTGGTCCAATATGTCCGTTCTCATCCTTATGTGCATACTGGTAAACTTTTGCAAAATTATCCCTGACAACAATGATTGAAAAAGCCTTTTCAATACTGTATTTTTCAACTATTTTTTTACCAGATTTTGAGTCCACATCAACAAAGAATGTTGTAATAGGGATCTTTTTCTTTGCCTTTAAAATAGATGTTTTACTACTTTCACAATATGGGCAGCCTTTCTTGTAACACACAATATTGTAGTTTTTTGACATAAGCACATTCAAATAATCATCTTGTGTCAGCTGATAATCATAATTTTGGCCCAGTTTCAAATAACTCACAAAGCCTAGGATAACCAGCAAGACTCCTATTCCAAAAACAAATATTTTACGTCTCATTTTTTCACTCCTCAATAAAATCAAAAATACTACTCTGAACAAAATGAATTTCTGATTGCTTCTTCACTTCTTCAGTCATCAACTTACACGTCGACATCAACCTACTAAACATCAAAGGATCAAATGAAGGATAAATTTGAACAATTGGCAGAAAAGGAATATGCTCTTCTTTTTCTGTTTTCAAAAACTCCTGGACTTCCTTATCATTTTTTATCAAACCATCTATCCTAATTAATGCAGGAAGTGTTGTTATAACTGAGTTATTCTGATAAAACGTTAAACACACGTCTCCTGCTAGTACTAAGTCAAAATCAGGATGATCAGAATCAATTTTAAAATAGTTAACCTCAGGTTCCTGGCCAAGCCCAGTTAAGTAAAACCCTCTAATAATATAATATTGTTTTCCCATATTCTTCTTCTCCTAGCTCACTTGATGAAAACGATAAGGTGCTGCATAGTATGGTGGATAATTTGTATACTTCTTTGTTTTAGAAACTGGCATAACCAAGTGACAATGGCGTTGCAAATATTGACAGGCTAGTCCTTGACTCTCAAATACAATTAAATGGCCATTTTCATCACTTAGGTAATCTCCTGTTTCAAAGCTAAAAATAATATATTTCATTTTCAAAACTCCTTTTGTTATTAAAATATTTAGTAGTACAATACTAAGAACCTAGTCTAGTATCATAGATATAATGTAATGGCAGTTGACGGGTTTTAATTTTATCCAACATCGCTCTCAAATAATGACAATTGTTTCCTTTGTTTAATTTCATTCTTCATCCTTTCTATTACTTTATAGATATAAGACTTAGGCTCTTCAAAAAAAGTGGCCATATTACTAAAAAACTGTTCTTGACGCTTTTTTCTTACCTGCATAATTGAGATAAATATTGCTTTTACGGAAGCTAATCTTATGCCTCCTTTTCTCCCACTTTTTGTCGTTAAGAAAATCTTTTGTTCTGCCTTAAGTGCTTTTAAAACTCGATCTAGCGATCTCTCAGGGATCGATAATTGCTCTCTAAGAGCCTTTTTTGTCGTCTGAAGAAAAGGATCAGCATCATGATCAAAACCTTCAAGATAGGCCATAATATCAGCTTTCCATTCATGGAGGTGACTATTTTGTCGTACTGACCTTGGTTTTTTGAATTTAGTCCAACCTTGTCTAATAAACAAATCATTGCTAGTAAGGTTTTTATCTACCCATGCTTTACATAATAGTTTTATATATTCTCTACTAGCTGCTTCATATTTTTCTGAATAAGCACTTTGGATTATCTTTTGAAACTCTTGATTTGATAATGGCTCATCTAAATGATTATTAAAGTCACTCAGTGCATCCTCACAGCCTATCTGACTAACCCCTGATGAATAATTGGCCAAAGCCAAAGTGAAAAGAATACTATTTCTTCCCATCAATGCTTTAGCCCCTTTTATGTTTGATTCATTCATCAATAGTTTATACCAGGGCTCATCAATTTGTTTTTTTCCTTGAGTACCTGCAATGATTGAAAGGTTAGCTTTTTTATTGGGATAATTACCTTGTCTGCTTGACCAATCAATCCAGTCTGAAAATGAATAACAATAGGACTCTTCAAAAAACTCAATATTATCAGTTCTCGGAATTCTAGCAATTCCAAAGTGGTTGCATCCCATATCGACAGGTAATAATTGTTCTTTAAAATACTTTCTCAAGTTATCTGAAATAAGTTTTGCCGTTGAAATAGCTTTAAACTGTGTGTGAGATGAGACATATACTGCCGTTTCAAGTACAAAGTATGCCTGATAGCCTTTATCTGTTCTTAAAATCATCGTTGGCATAAAGCCTAAATCAATTGAGGCAGTTAAAATGTCTCCCGAATTAATCTTTTTGCCTTCAGGCGGATTATCAAAGTCGACGTAGAAACAATTAATCTGACGAAGGTTTTTCTCAGCATGACCTCGAGTATATAAACGTCGAGCATCACTATAGGTCCCGTATCGATAAACATTAGGTGTCCAGTGAGTAAACTGAGTGTTGTTCTCTTTAAGTGCTTCAACTGAAGTAATAACAACACCTTTAGCACTGATCATATTTTCTTTTGATCGATAGGCGAAAATAGAACCTTTATTTCCTTCTTCTTGATAATCAAGAGGTTTAAGATGACTATTTTTAAATTTATATTCTCGTAGTCCATCTTTTATAACTAGACTAAAAATTTTATTTAGATTCATATTTTCTTTCTTCATTTATAGCTTCAATCCCGAATTTTTTGGTAAATAATCCTTAGAATCATAGTAACCATTCTTTAAGTCATCTTTGAATAATACAACTATCTTATGGCTTGAAATATGATCCCTTCTGTTCCAATGATTTCTTAAACGCTTCACAGATAATGATACACGTTTTTCAATTTCAGGAAATTTAAAGCCAAGCTTCAAATAAGTATGTACGATTTCATTGAGATACTCTTTATTTTCTGCTCTTCTTGCCCTGGAGCTAATAATGATCTCCTCTTCTACTTCTTCCCTCAAACATTTTTGATATTCAATATATAAGCTACGCATTTCCTCAATTTTATTCTGCCAATGCAGTGAATAGGGTTGGTCAGAATATTTGTTTTTCAAGTGCCTAACAGGCTCTTTAAATTTCATCTGATAGATATCAAACTCTCCAAGATCTGTTAGAGGATCAATAAATCCCATTGGTTCACTATTAATCAATTGTTCATATAAATTATTTTTCTTCATAGCTAATACCATTTTTGAAAAGAAATGAAATTAAATAGTTTCAAACAATGTTAATTGTTCATTAACGATTTCATCAACTGGAGTACAATCATGTTTGATTACTTGAAAAATTTCAAGAGTATCGATGTCCAATACAATTTCAATATTTTCCATGTTCACTTTACCTTTCTAAGTTTTTAAGCGAACAAAAAGAGAAAAGATTTCTCTTTTCTCCTTAATGTATTTACTATTCTAAAAACTCTTACCACTTACATAAGGAGCCAGTGGCTAAAAAATTCATCAGCGATTTTTCAAGAAGTCTTCTAAAGAAGTTGCCGGTCTCCCCAAAACCTTTTCAATATCATTAGAGACTAAAGACAATTCATCTTTGGCAATGGCTGTATAGGTTGAGACCCAGGCATCATACTGCCAGTCTTCAACTGGCCACTGCTTGCGCCACTCATAAGCTTCTTTAAGACCTTCATTGTAATAAGTGACTTCTTTACCTAAATACCGAGTCAATAAGGTAGCCAACTCCTCTAGAGATAGGGCTTGCGGTCCTGTTAAGTTCAAGGTCTGATTTTCCCATTTTGCGGGTTCTTGGAGGATTCTTAAAGCAACAGCTACCACATCTGAACGAAGTACTGCAGAGACTTTTTCTTGCCCTGCTGGACCTCTTAATAAGCTAGCCTGCTCAGCTATTTCCAAAAACATATCCTGATAAAAATTATCCCTCAAAAAGGTGTAGGTAAAGCCCAATTCTTTGATATAAGCCTCCGTCCAAGCATGATCACGCGCCAAGGTAAAGGTTGCATCAGGCCTTGCATTCATGAAGGAAGTGTAAATAATATGCTTGACACCTGCTATTTGGGCAGCACGCAAGAGGGCTTTATGCTCATCAAGTCGTGACAAACTCTCACGAGCCGAAACCATGAATAATACGTCAATCCCAGTCAGCGACTGAATTGTGATTTGTGAGTCATCATAGAAAGATTGAAATATTTCTGCATTATCATATACTTTAGCATTTTGCGGTCGTCTAGCTAAATGACGGCTCTCAATACCTATGTGAGCCAATCCAGTCGCCAAGTAACCACCAAGCTTTCCTGTTACCCCTGTTAACGCAATTTTTTTCATTTTACACCCCATTACCAATAGAGAAAAGTGCTATATCCCATAGCACTTTTGGTAACTAATTATAAGAGAACACTTGCAATGAGCCGATCAAAGCGTCGAATATCAATATCTCTTTTTAATTGAATCTTGATATGGCCAGCTCTTGTCCAAAGTTCCACTTCAGAGTTAAAATCAAAGGTGCCAGCATTTTCAGTAGACCACATATTTATTGATTTATAGGGAAGAGAGTATATTTCTACTTTTTTACCCGTTAAGCCTTGAGCATCTTTAACAATTAGTCTCTTTGACGTGAAAATAGCAGTATCACGTATTGTTTTATAAGCAGCAATTGGTTCTTCACCTGAAACAAGGATGTCACGAACATCATCAGGAATCTGACACTCTGAAACAAAAGTCCATTCTAATGCGGTTAGATCAGTCATTTTTTCTCCTAAGTGATTTTTTTATTTATCATATCACCTTTCATTAGAGTTGACAATAAATTTTAATAGCTTTTGCCACAAAATCAGCTGTCCTTGGTCCGCCCATTTTATCAATATTGTCTTTAAAACGTTGATCGGCCACATACATTTGACCAAGACCGGCTAATATTTCATTGGTACAGGTATAAAAATGATCAGTAATATAATTTTGCAATTTTTTAACCTGAGCTTGTACTTTTTCATGATCAGCTCCTAATTCTCGCATCGCAGCAAATTCTGAAAAAATATCTGTCATCTGATTACTAATCGCTTCAAAATTTATTCTTCCCTTCTTCTGCTTGTATTCCTGATAAGCTTGAGTTGCTCCCCAATGTTCCTTAACTTCAGTTTGGTACTTATCATATTCAGATTGCTCAAAGGTTTCAAATATCATTGCCACTTCTCCTTATTCTAATTGTTTAGCATGAGCTAATAATTTGTTAATCTTTACTTTTTGTAATTCCAGTAATTTAATCTGATTTTTTAGGGATTCCTGCCGCTCATAAGATTGATAATTAAGACTTTAGTTAATGAACTTTAGTGGAAATTCTAATTCTCTAAAAAGCAATATCTCCTGTAATCTTTGCAAATTATCATCACAAATTCTAAAACTTCTACTCAGAATCTTATCATAGTGGTGGAGGGTCTTGATTGTAACACCACTTAATTGACTAACTTCTTTAACTGTTCTCATACTGACCTCCTTTCATTACCTTCGTTAACTTAAGTCTAGTATAAACTATTACCAAAGGTTAGGGCCAGGAGCTTACAAAAATAAACTTGACTCAACCAAGTTTATTTTTTAACATTCTAATGGGGATTCGCCCGAAGGTTTGTTCTAGCAGTTCCGGATTGCCTAGTCGGTAGACTAAATCAGCCTGCTGCGTTGGTTTATCCCAAGGAACGGCACCAATTTTACTTATTAAATTGACTGATTTTTTCAAAATCTTCAGGTGTGCTTGACCATTTTCTGAAAATCCTAAAAGATGGATACTCTCGGGCAGTGGCGCTTCCTGAGCATTAACCAAAATATAAGTCAACAACCGACGAACTCGTGCTTTGGTGTAACGTTTGGTTGCCACCAATTCCACTAACTCCTCCAAGCTCGCTGCGCTCGCAATAGCCGAGCTGATACGACTGGCCATTTCCTGGTTAACCTGCGGAATCTGAGTCAAGTCGGGATGCGTCAGTACCTGATACCTTAAAAGAGGGTAAAAGTTGTTCCAAGACAAGTGTGGTGCTGCTAGAATTAACTCCGCGCTGGGCGTTGCCTGCTCTAAAAATGCTCGGTCTGAAATGTGTTTTCGGATGGCCGTTGCGGAGGCCATAAGCTGATTTTTCTCTTGGGAATGGTATGCGGCGCCCTGCCTTCTGATGGGTTGTAATCGTAAATTCTTGCCCGCGCTAGCCTTTGCGTAGGCCAAAGCCAATATATGATTTGGGGTATTACCTGAAAAATCAATTCCTGTAAAAGTTTCCCACATTTTTTGAGTTTTCTGAGGATAAGAAAGAAAGTTATCTAGCGTTTCTAGATAGGCTATCATCTGCTCAGCTTTTTCTTCATAAACCTTAGCAATCTCACTATAATCCAGCTCTTCTTCTGTACCGAAAGCAAGAGTATCTGCGCCCATTTTAGCAAGAATGTCGACAGCCCCCTGAGCAAAATAATCGGCAGACTGAACAGCCACTTGAAAGGGAAGCTCAACCACAATATCAGCACCATTTTCCAAAGCCATCTGAGCCCGAGCCCACTTATCAACTATAGCCGGCTCACCTCGCTGGACGAAATTACCCGACATAGCCACAATTTTCAGGCCCTCCGCCTGCTCAAGCAGGTACTTATGGCCATAATGAAAAGGATTGAATTCAGCAACAATACCAGTAATAGCCATAAAATCTCCTTAGTTAATTTAAATTAGGATATTGAGTTAATAGATCAGTCAGCATTTGCTGATAGTCATCCGACTTTAAAGTAAAAGAAATATCTTTACTCGGAATTTCAGGATAACGTTTCGTTAAATTTAATTTAGCTAGAACAGTCTCAGTAAATAATGACACAGCTTCAGAACTACCAATTGCGGTAATAAGATTACGGTCAATCTTGCAAACTCTAGGCTGATAATGACTTTCATTTAACCAAGAAAAAGTATCAAAATAATTTCGATAGATGCCACCAGTATAATCATAACCATCTAATAGTCCAGCCTTTGCGAGTATTAATGGTGATGATGAAATTGATGCAATAATAGTCTTATTAAGGGATACTCTTGATAAGGCGTCTATTAAGATTACATCACTTACTGCAGAAAACGGGGCCATACTACCCGTCAATAAAATAAGATCATAGGAGCTCAAATCTATCTCATTTAGGGAGAAATGAGGTATCACTTGAAAACCATCTTCACTTTTGTAAATACTTTTCTGACTAGCAATGATATCAATTTGTTCTTGATATTGCAGAGTCAATTTTGCTGTTAAAGGGGTTATTTCGTATAAGGAAAATTCTGGATAAATCAATAAAGCAATTTTCATCAAAACTCCTAATTTACATGTTTTTTTATTTCTGTGCCACAAAGAACCAACGTTGACTGTTATCAGTTGGCTCCTTATCTTCAAAATCAGCATAGACTTTAAAAGACTTAAAGCCTGCTTGTTCTAAGAGGATATCATAGGTTAAAATGTCATAGGTTCTCTCTTCATGAATTTCATCATGCCTTGAAAAAGTACCATCTGATTCTTTAAGAAAAAAAGTCAATTCGTGAACCACGGAGTGCGGTGCATCGTCTTTATAGCTATCCCAGACCATGGCAAAATCATCTGCATTCTCGTGGTAAGAATAGCCAGGAAAAACTTCATCTGTTTGGTAAGTTGAATGGACATCGAAAATAAAGACCCCCTCAGGATTCAAGCAATCATAAACTTCCTTGAAAACATCACCAACTTCGACCTCATCTTGCATGTAACAGATAGAATCTGAGTAACAAGTGACAAAATCATATTTGCCAGTCTTGGACAAATCCAACATATTGCCTTGCAAGAAACAAATGTCCTTTTTGGCTTCCTGAGCCCTTTTTTGAGCAATGTTAAGCATCTCCTGACTCAAATCAAGGCCTGTCACCTGAAAGCCAGCATCCGCAAATCGTAAGGACTGAATCCCTGTGCCACAGGCAAGTTCTAATAGCTTCTTTTTATGATTTGCTTTTGGTAAATGGCGGAGTGAAAAGTCAGTCCAGAGATCGTATAAAGAATCGTCCATTATGGCGTCATAAACAGATGCAAAAGTTTCATAAGTCGTCATGTAAAATCTATCCTCAATTTTTAAAAAACAGCCCACAACAGACTGTTTATTTTTTATCTTAAACCAATTGACTTGATACATCTACAATAGGTGCATCATGCCATAATTTTTCTAAATTATAGTGGTATCGTTGCTCTTCAGAGAAAATGTGAACAACGACATCATTAAGGTCTAAAAGAACCCACCCTGTTGTGCTATCGCCTTCAATATGGCTGGCATCACCACCAACTTCTTTGACTTTCTCACGAATATTGTCCGCAATTGCTTCCAATTGGCGACTGTTCGTTGCACTTGTAATCACAAAGTAATCTGTCAGACTAGTTAAGCCTTCTAAATCAAGTGCTAAAATATCTTCGGCCCGTTTTTCATCAGCTGCTTTAACGACAATATTTAACAGTTCTTCTTTTTTCATATAAATGTTTGTTCTTTCTTTATTTCATTAATTCTTTGAAAACAAGCACTTTCCTCACATTTCCCCCTACATACTTCCATAAAAGTTCATGAGAAAAGCTACTAGTTATATAGATATTAAACTTCTTTCAAGTAGTGGCAAAAGGCATTATAAGTCTCAATTGTTTGCGGGTATATTGGTACTGCCCTACTTGCTAAATAGGCTACTGTATTAACTGTTTCAAAGGCCACTGCCTTATCTAAACTTTCGTTAGCTATGTGTCTTGCTTGATTAACTAAAGGAAAGTCTCTCCCTTCTTCTATATAGTCAGCTACATAGAGAATTTTGTCAAGTAAAGACATGTCTTTAGCTCCGACAGTATGAATGGCAATTGCTCTTAAAATATCGGGATCAAATATCTGTAAATCTTCTTGAATTTTATAGATACCAACCAAACCATGCCAAACATTATTATTCCACTGTAATAAATCTTGGTCTAAATCATATTTTTTAATTAAATCTTTAAAGAGTTGATCAGGACACTCTTTGGCATAATCATGTAAAAGCGCAGCTAATCCTGCTTTTTCAGGATCGTACTGATTCTTTTCAGCAAGTTTTACTGCTACCTTTTCAACGCCCAGTACATGTTTAAACCTTTTTTCACTCATCTGCGCAGCAATTTTTTCCAAAAGTTGCTCACGCGTGTAAGGAAGATAATCTTGATAACTCATTGATAGAGACCTTCTTTTTGAATGTAATTAAGTACTGATTGAGGCATCAAATAATTTGGTTGACGCCCTTTCTTAATAAAATCCCTAATCATGCTGGATGAAATATCCATTAAAGGTACATCTACCCAAATAACTGGGTAAGAAGTACCAGCCTTGTACTTAGGTCTTTGTACACCTACAAATTGAACCATTTGGACCAATTCATCAATTCGGTGCCATTTAGGGAGGTAATCAACCATATCAGCTCCGATTATAAAATAATAATCAACTTCAGGATTCTTCTCCTTAAGAAGTGCCATTGTATCATAAGTATAGGAAATTCCTTTACGCTCCAACTCAATTGTCTCAATCGCTAAGCCTTTAGCTGAATTAATAGCTAATTTAAGCATTTCTAAACGATATTTTTCATCAATTGTCTCTTTTGTATCAACATGGGGCGGTTTGAATTCAGGCATTAATAAAACCTGATCTAAACCCAGCTGTTGACGTACTTGATCTGCGACTACTAAATGCGCATTGTGAATTGGGTTGAAGTTCCCGCCAAGTATTCCAACCTGTTTTCTGTTAATATCTTTTTTTTCAATTTCTAATTCAACCTTTGTAAAAGGCGTTACGAGTTCTAAAGCCATTATTTCTCCAAAGTCCCAACCTTAAGAATAAATCAAACAAAACAAGTAATATTTTATGTTAGGTATATTAAATGTCTTTTACTTTCAGTGAGAGTTTCCGATTTTCTTTTTTTGCAGACACCTTATAAAGAATTAGAATACGCCCAATTTTTAGAACAGTTTCACAACCAATCTCATCTTCTAAAGTTTCTGCAACGTTGTTAATGTTCTCATCCGTATTCTGTAAAAGAGTTACTTTGATCAACTCTCTTGCATCTAAAGCATGTCTCACGCTTGTCTTAATCTGATTATTTAAACCATTCTTACCAATTTGAACAATTGGTTTTAAGCTGTGTGCTTCTGCTTTCAAAAAAGCTCTTTGTTTACTTGTTAACATCTTATTTCCTTTATTTTGCGTCAATTTTATGTGTGATAGATAGTAAATGCCATCACGTTTTTAAATAATGGCTTTACGCGTCATGACAGCCACACCTTTCGGAGCCCAACCTGCAATTTTCACAGGATTTTCTTTACTCCCATTAATACAGATCCATCCTAACCCAGAAAATACCAAGTCCATTTTACTATCAATAAGAAATTCATAATTTATCAATTCTGGAAAATCTCTATTTTCATTATCAGGTGGAGTTAATAAGCTACTTCTGTGTTTATAATAAAAAGCATCTGCTCCTTCAAGTTTAGTTCTATGTAAAGCTAGATTATTATCAAAGTAAGCTGTAAAGCCCTGCTTTATCCCTGAAATAAAATCGAAACGACCAAGACCAGCTAAGAATAAAGTTTGCCCTGCATTTAACTGATAGGTTTTTGGTTTGATTTCTTTTTTAGGACTAATATATTTTAAGTCTTTAGCAGAAAGATAATGGGCCATCTGATGGCGGTGAATTATACCTGGCGTATCAAATATATAGGTTCCATCGTCCAATGGAATTTCTATCTTATCAAGTGTAGTACCTGGAAAACGCGATGTTGTAATGATATTTTTATTACCACTAATTTCTTGAATGATAGCGTTAATCAAGGTTGACTTACCAACGTTTGTTACTCCAACTACATAGACATCTCGACCCCTACGGAACTTATCAATTGAGGCAATCAAGTCCTTAATCGCATAATTATTCTGCGCACTTGTTAACATAACATCAATTGGTCTCAAACCTTCTTCGTGAGCCCTTTCCAACAACCATTGGTTAACCTTGCTGTCTTTTGTGGATTTAGGTAAGACATCCTTTTTATTCCCAACTAAAAGAACGTCATTCCCAGCAACAAAACGGGATAAACCTGGTATAACTGAGCCATTGAAGTCAAAAATATCAACTACGTTGACCACTAGCGCGTCGCTCTCTCCAACTTCATGTAATAATGTCAAAAAGTCGTCATCTGAAATTTGCACATCTGAAATTTCATTGTAGTGACGTAAGCGGAAACAGCGCTGGCAATAAAGCTCACCTATTTCCAACCCTTTTTTTACAGCAGCTTGAGGAGTGAATCCGATCTCCTCTTTATTCTCGGTTTGAATCTTAACTCCACAACCTATACAAAATAATTCTTCCATTAAATTCCTTTTTGGTAAGTTAATTTGCCATATTTCTTTTCCAATTTTGCAAAAACCCGTTTTTCACGAAAACGATTTATTTTTGTATTCCATGCATCAGATGCTACTAACGGTTTTACAAGCACTGAACGGATACCAGCTCTATGACTTGCTCGAATATCAGTCATTAACTGGTCACCAACCATGATAACTTCATCTGGATTGAAACCGTAACGTTCCATTGCTATCTTGATGCCTCTCGAAAAAGGTTTCATCGCGCGACTAATAAAATCCACACCAAAACGGGCAACTGCTCTTTCCACACGCCGATAATTATTATTGGAAACCACCACAACTGAAATATTTGCGATGGTCATTTCATCTAACCAAGCTCTTACTTCCGCCGTTCCATCAGGGTTATCCCAAGCAATGAGGGTATTATCTAAATCCACTAGGACAGCTGAAATTCCTTCTCTTAATAGGTCATTCGCTCTTAAATCATATACTGCTTCTACCATGTAGGTCGGCCTATAATCGTCAATACTCATTTTATCTCCAAAATACTTATTACTACTCATTATACCATAATAGAAAGTAAAAGTATGTATTTCAATCATCCAAAATAAGTATCTCGCGGCTATTTTATTTACCTATGAAAATCTATAAAGAAGGGTTTTAACTTGCGCAACAAGGATTTTCGTCCAGAAAAACGCTCTCCTCTTAATAACGCTTTAAATTGATTTTTTTCTTTAGTAGTTAAATACGGCTTCAATTCCTCAATAATTGACTGATAGGCAACAAAATCATCAAGAATAAGTCCCTTTTCAGGTATCCGATGGGAAACTTCACTAATTTCTTGATATGGTAAGCGATTCAATTTTCGTTTAAACGATTCCTGATGGCGAATGTTATCTTTTATGTGGGAGGAAAATTTGGTTTTAAAATATACAAATAACTTTTTTTGATTGGTTAGTAACTCAGGGTTACTTTCAATAAGATTATATAGAACTAGGCGTCCTTCTTGTAGCCAATCATCAGTTTCCCATAGTTGAATAAAATAGGTCCGCATTAACTTAAAAATAATCGGCTTTACATGGCTAAATATTTCATTTAATTCAGAATTATACATAGACTTTTTAGTAACACCTTCTTTCAAAATAATAGTCATATTGTAAAAGAAAGTTACAAAAAAGAACATGACATTGATGTCACGTTAAGTAGTTTAGTTATGTTTCTAAGCAATTAATAGTCATAGACAGTGCTAAATACTGAACTAGAGAACATTCCGACAGGAGTAAGTATTTTACTTTTTTACAGACTGTAACATATCGGTTTATTTTAGCCAAACAGATAAAAAAGTACCTAACGAATTCCATCCAAACCGCCTGTTAGGCAAGGACGATAAGGACTATAATCCCAAAACACAACCGTTTGGCTACGGATATTTGTAGTATTTAACTAGCTTGATGAGTGCTACTTTATCGGTTTTCTCATCAAGCTACGATACTTTTTTAAGAGTTCAACTTGGAGTTTTAATTGTTCAACTTCTGATAACTGTTCCATCCCTTAACCATAGGTGTATTGCTTACCAATTGGTTGTAGGAAACGATAAGTTTCTCCTGTTTGATACCAATTCCATCAAGTATAAATCTGACCTTTATTTTTGATACCTAATGTACCCATAATAACTTTATCGGGCTTACCTGTTTTTTTCATTTCAACGCAAGATAACTTTGTTTCTAAGGAATATACTTTTTTGACCATAATAAAACACCCCATCTTCTATTTTACTAGAATACTCCAGGAGTGGTTTTCTTGTGTCGCATTTTATGGGTACAACGCCGTTTGGGGCGGTTTTGTATGAAATTAAGTTACGAGGATAAAGTAAAAATTTATCGTTTAAAGAAATCAGGTATTTCCTAGACTCAATTAGAGATTCAATTTGGAGTAACCCGCTGCAACTTAAAATATACCATTCGACTGATAGATCGTTATGGAGTTGAGATAGTTAAGAAGCAAAAGTACCAAGCTTATTCACCTGAAATGAAGCAAGAAATGATTAATAAAGTCTTGAAAGATGGGCAATCCTTAATGTCAGTTTCTCTAGATTACGCCTTCCCAAATCCAGGAACTCTTGCCAATTGGATAGCGCAATACAAGAAAAATGGTTATACTATTGTTTATTGTTGAGAAAACAAGAGGGAGACCATCACAAATGGGACGTAAATCCAAAAAGAAGACCGAAGAAATGCCTTCAGGAAGAGAACGAATATCTCAGAACGGATAACGCCTTCCTAAAAAAGTTAAAAGAATTAGAAGAACGGGACGAAGCTATCAAGAAAGACCGATTTTAAATTCTAAAGGAATTCATCCATCTATGTCACGAAAAGGGAACAATCCAAATTGATTATGCCACCAACAAACGTAGCAAAGCAAAACTAAAAGGACTTAATCCTGTGCAGTACAGAACTAAATCCCTTACTTGAAATATAATGTCCCACTATTGAGGTCGTACACTGGCCCATGTTCTTTTTCTAACATAATGCACCCTAGAGGAGTCGAACCTCTAACCGCCTGATTCGTAGTCAGGTACTCTATCCAGTTGAGCTAAGGGTGCTCGTTAACCATAAATCAAAAAAGATAGGAAAATTCCTACCTCTAAAGACTCCGCCAGTAGGACTCGAACCTACGACATCATGATTAACAGTCATGCGCTACTACCAACTGAGCTATGGCGGATTAAAGCTAAGCGACTTCCGTATCTAACAGGGGGCAACTCCCAACTACTTCAGGCGTTCTAGGGCTTAACTACTGTGTTCGGCATGGGTACAGGTGTATCTCCTAGGCTATCGTCACTTAACTTATGATTGAACTGTATTCGAACTTAAATCTTACTGAAAAAGTTAAACTTCCTTGTGTGCAACCACACAGCCTCAATTCCCTATTTTCATACAGATTTTTTAACGTTCTCACTACTTAAGATTAGTCCACTCAAAATTGAATAACTATATCTTATCAAGAACTCTACCTCTTTGTCAATAAACGTGTGACAACTATTTCTTATCTTTGGATAAGTCCTCGAGCTATTAGTATTAGTCCGCTACATGTATCACTACACTTCCACTTCTAACCTATCTACCTGATCATCTCTCAGGGCTCTTACTGATATTAAATCATGGGAAATCTCATCTTGAGGGGGGCTTCGCACTTAGATGCTTTCAGCGCTTATCCCTTCCCTACATAGCTACCCAGCGATGCCTTTGGCAAGACAACTGGTACACCAGCGGTAAGTCCACTCTGGTCCTCTCGTACTAGGAGCAGATCCTCTCAAATTTCCTACGCCCGCGACGGATAGGGACCGAACTGTCTCACGACGTTCTGAACCCAGCTCGCGTGCCGCTTTAATGGGCGAACAGCCCAACCCTTGGGACCGACTACAGCCCCAGGATGCGACGAGCCGACATCGAGGTGCCAAACCTCCCCGTCGATGTGAACTCTTGGGGGAGATAAGCCTGTTATCCCCAGGGTAGCTTTTATCCGTTGAGCGATGGCCCTTCCATGCGGAACCACCGGATCACTAAGCCCGACTTTCGTCCCTGCTCGAGTTGTTGCTCTCGCAGTCAAGCTCCCTTATACCTTTACACTCTGCGATTGATTTCCAACCAATCTGAGGGAACCTTTGGGCGCCTCCGTTACCTTTTAGGAGGCGACCGCCCCAGTCAAACTGCCCGTCAGACACTGTCTCCGATAGGGATTGCCTATCTGGGTTAGAGTAGCCATAACACAAGGGTAGTATCCCAACATCGCCTCTAACGAAACTGGCGTCCCGTTCTCAATGGCTCCTACCTATCCTGTACATGCGGTACAGATACTCAATATCAAACTGCAGTAAAGCTCCATGGGGTCTTTCCGTCCTGTCGCGGGTAACCTGCATCTTCACAGGTACTAAAATTTCACCGAGTCTCTCGTTGAGACAGTGCCCAAATCATTACGCCTTTCGTGCGGGTCGGAACTTACCCGACAAGGAATTTCGCTACCTTAGGACCGTTATAGTTACGGCCGCCGTTTACTGGGGCTTCAATTCAGATCTTCGCTTGCGCTAAACCCTCCTCTTAACCTTCCAGCACCGGGCAGGCGTCACCCCCTATACATCATCTTACGATTTAGCAGAGAGCTGTGTTTTTGATAAACAGTTGCTTGGGCCTATTCACTGCGGCTGTCATCGCTGACAGCACCCCTTCTCCCGAAGTTACGGGGTCATTTTGCCGAGTTCCTTAACGAGAGTTCTCTCGATCACCTGAGGCTACTCGCCTCGACTACCTGTGTCGGTTTGCGGTACGGGTAGTATGTAGTTAAACGCTAGAAGCTTTTCTTGGCAGTGTGACATCACTAACTTCGCTACTAAACTTCGCTCCCCATCACAGCTCAATGTATCAGGTATAAGCATTTGACTCATACCACACCTCACTGCTTAGACGTGCTCTTCCATTCGCACGCTTTAGTTAGCCTTCTGCGTCCCTCCATCACTATACATACTAGTACAGGAATATCAACCTGTTGCCCATCGAATACACCTTTCGGTCTCTCCTTAGGTCCCGACTAACCCAGGGCGGACGAGCCTTCCCCTGGAAACCTTAGTCTTACGGTGGACAGGATTCTCACCTGTCTTGCGCTACTCATACCGGCATTCTCACTTCTATGCGTTCCAGCACTCCTCACGGTATACCTTCTTCACACATAGAACGCTCTCCTACCATTACTATTACTAGTAATCCACAGCTTCGGTAAATTGTTTTAGCCCCGGTACATTTTCGGCGCAGGGTCACTCGACTAGTGAGCTATTACGCACTCTTTGAATGAATAGCTGCTTCTAAGCTAACATCCTAGTTGTCTGTGCAACCCCACATCCTTTTCCACTTAACAATTATTTTGGGACCTTAGCTGGTGGTCTGGGCTGTTTCCCTTTCGACTACGGATCTTAGCACTCGCAGTCTGACTGCCGATTATATCTACTTGGCATTCGGAGTTTATCTGAGATTGGTAATCCGGGATGGACCCCTCACCCAAACAGTGCTCTACCTCCAAGAGACTTAACATCGACGCTAGCCCTAAAGCTATTTCGGAGAGAACCAGCTATCTCCAAGTTCGTTTGGAATTTCTCCGCTACCCACAAGTCATCCAAGCACTTTTCAACGTGCCCTGGTTCGGTCCTCCAGTGCGTTTTACCGCACCTTCAACCTGCTCATGGGTAGGTCACATGGTTTCGGGTCTACATCATGATACTAAGTCGCCCTTTTAAGACTCGGTTTCCCTACGGCTCCGTCTCTTCAACTTAACCTCGCATCATAACGTAACTCGCCGGTTCATTCTACAAAAGGCACGCTCTCACCCATTAACGGGCTCGAACTTGTTGTAGGCACACGGTTTCAGGTTCTATTTCACTCCCCTCACGGGGTGCTTTTCACCTTTCCCTCACGGTACTGGTTCACTATCGGTCACTAGAGAGTATTTAGGGTTGGGAGATGGTCCTCCCAGATTCCGACGAGATTTCGCGTGTCTCGCCGTACTCAGGATTCTGCTAGGGCTCAATTCAATTTTAAATACGAGGCTGTTACTCTCTTTGGCTTACCTTCCCAGGTAATTCTTCTATTAAATTAAAGTCCCACGTCGCAGTCCTACAACCCCGAGGAGTAAACTCCTCGGTTTGCCCTCCTGCCGTTTCGCTCGCCGCTACTAAGGCAATCGCGTTTGCTTTCTCTTCCTGCAGCTACTTAGATGTTTCAGTTCACTGCGTCTTCCTTCTCATGACCTTTATAGTCATGGATACTAACCATTAGTTAGTGGGTTCCCCCATTCGGACATCTCTGGATCAGCGCTTACTTACAGCTCCCCAAAGCATTTCGTCGTTAGTCACGTCCTTCTTCGGCTTCTAGTGCCAAGGCATCCACCGTGCGCCCTTATTAACTTAACCTTATTCCAGTCTTTCGACCTTCTTATTTTTTAATATGTTCGCGTTTATCTTTTTTTCGGTTTATTTCTTGTTACTTTTCTACAATCATTTGTATGATCGTGGAATTTGATATAGTTATTCAATTTTCAATGGACTATTATGATATTAAGAACCGTTACGACTTGTCGTAAAACTTGCGTAAAATAAGGAACAAACCAGTGATGTGTCTTCAGACACGAGATGGTTTTGACTTATTTCTAGTAAGTTTAGGTTCGTATTCAAATATCATTTATCTAGTTGAACACGAGATTAATTTCTTAGGAAAATAGATAACCTTCCTTGTGTGCAAGCACACTGTGTCAGATTCCTAATTTTCTACAGAAATTTCGGCAAGCCGAACATCTCTTTGTATCCTAGATAATGGAGCCTAGCGGGATCGAACCGCTGACCTCCTGCGTGCAAAGCAGGCGCTCTCCCAGCTGAGCTAAGGCCCCGACTAATAAACTGGTTGTTACATTATTAGTGGTGGTACTATTCTATTACGTGAAGCTTAATTGTATTCGAACTAAAATCTTAGTGAAAAAGATAAATTTCCTTCTGTGCAAGCACACAGCGTCAATTTCCTATTTTCATACAGATTTCTTAACGTTCTCATGACTTAAATAAGACCTCTCAAAACTAAATAAGACATGACCAAACGTCTTCCATTTCCTTAGAAAGGAGGTGATCCAGCCGCACCTTCCGATACGGCTACCTTGTTACGACTTCACCCCAATCATCTATCCCACCTTAGGCGGCTGGCTCCTAAATGGTTACCTCACCGACTTCGGGTGTTACAAACTCTCGTGGTGTGACGGGCGGTGTGTACAAGGCCCGGGAACGTATTCACCGCGGCGTGCTGATCCGCGATTACTAGCGATTCCGACTTCATGTAGGCGAGTTGCAGCCTACAATCCGAACTGAGATTGGCTTTAAGAGATTAGCTTGCCGTCACCGGCTTGCGACTCGTTGTACCAACCATTGTAGCACGTGTGTAGCCCAGGTCATAAGGGGCATGATGATTTGACGTCATCCCCACCTTCCTCCGGTTTATTACCGGCAGTCTCGCTAGAGTGCCCAACTTAATGATGGCAACTAACAATAGGGGTTGCGCTCGTTGCGGGACTTAACCCAACATCTCACGACACGAGCTGACGACAACCATGCACCACCTGTCTCTCCTGCCCCGAAGGGAAATCCTATCTCTAGGACGGTCAGAAAGATGTCAAGACCTGGTAAGGTTCTTCGCGTTGCTTCGAATTAAACCACATGCTCCACCGCTTGTGCGGGCCCCCGTCAATTCCTTTGAGTTTCAACCTTGCGGTCGTACTCCCCAGGCGGAGTGCTTAATGCGTTAGCTCCGGCACTAAGCCCCGGAAAGGGCCTAACACCTAGCACTCATCGTTTACGGCGTGGACTACCAGGGTATCTAATCCTGTTTGCTCCCCACGCTTTCGAGCCTCAGCGTCAGTTACAGACCAGAGAGCCGCTTTCGCCACCGGTGTTCCTCCATATATCTACGCATTTCACCGCTACACATGGAATTCCACTCTCCCCTTCTGCACTCAAGTTTGACAGTTTCCAAAGCGAACTATGGTTAAGCCACAGCCTTTAACTTCAGACTTATCAAACCGCCTGCGCTCGCTTTACGCCCAATAAATCCGGACAACGCTCGGGACCTACGTATTACCGCGGCTGCTGGCACGTAGTTAGCCGTCCCTTTCTGGTTAGTTACCGTCACGTAATGGATTTTCCACTCCCATTACCGTTCTTCTCTAACAACAGAGCTTTACGATCCGAAAACCTTCTTCACTCACGCGGCGTTGCTCGGTCAGGGTTCCCCCCATTGCCGAAGATTCCCTACTGCTGCCTCCCGTAGGAGTCTGGGCCGTGTCTCAGTCCCAGTGTGGCCGATCACCCTCTCAGGTCGGCTATGTATCGTCGCCTTGGTGAGCCTTTACCTCACCAACTAGCTAATACAACGCAGGTCCATCTCATAGTGGAGCATTTGCCCCTTTTAAGTAGATGACATGTGTCTTCTACTTTCATGCGGTATTAGCTATCGTTTCCAATAGTTATCCCCCGCTATAAGGTAGGTTACCTACGCGTTACTCACCCATTCGCAACTCATTAGACTGGTGCAAGCACCTGTCCTCTGCGTTCTACTTGCATGTATTAGGCACGCCGCCAGCGTTCGTCCTGAGCCAGGATCAAACTCTCATTTTAGTTTGAACTTACTCGTTCTTTTTCTGTCGCTGACAGATTTATTGCTTTTTTGATTGACGGGTAATATGTCTTGCATATCACCCTCACGTTTGGTTTTTTCTTGTCTTATTCAGTTCTCAAAGGTCTTGAATCTCTTACGAGACAACTATTTTATTCTATCAGCTATCATCTTCTTTGTCAATATCTTTTTTCAATTTATTTTCATTTTTCTTTTACATCATTTTTAAACATGCTTATCTTCATTTACCTTAGGCGTTGATAAAAAAAATAAGAAGGTAGGACCTTCTTATAGTTCTTTTTGATATTTAGCGACTTCAGCTTTGTTAGCCCATACAAAATGTCCTGGTTTTATTTCTACCATCTCAGGTTTATCAACTGAATAGTCATGCTGGTCTACCGAGTAGACAATTAATTTTTTCTTTCTCTCAAGTATTGGGTCTGGAATTGGTACTGCTGATAGAAGTGACTTGGTATAAGGATGAACTGGATTTACGAAGAGTTCTTCTGTTTCAGCGACTTCAACGATGATCCCTTTATGGATAACTGCTATTCGATCTGATATAAAACGTACAACTGATAAATCATGCGCAATAAAGAGATAAGTTAATCCTTTTTCTTTTTGCATTCTTTTCAAAAGGTTTAGGACTTGGGCACGAACAGAGACGTCAAGGGCTGATATAGGTTCATCTGCAATGACAAACTCTGGATCCATCACTAAAGCACGTGCAATTCCAATCCTCTGGCGTTGTCCACCAGAAAATTCGTGGGGATAACGCGTGAGGTGTTCTGATAACAGACCTACCTCTGACATCATATTTTTTATCTTTTCTTGCCGTTCTTCTTCAGTTTTAAAGAGATTAAAATTATAAAGACCTTCTGAAATGATATAATCAACCGTTGCCCGCTCATTTAAGCTGGCAGCTGGATCTTGGAAAATCATCTGAATCTTACGTATTAATTCATTTGCTTCAGATTTTGACTTTTTACCATTTATCACTTTTCCGTTGTAAAGAATTTCCCCTTTACTTGTATCATTCAAACCAATGATAGCACGTCCAATTGTGGTCTTGCCAGATCCCGATTCTCCCACGAGAGAGAAGGTCTCTCCTTTGTTAATAAAGAAGTTAGCATTTTTAACTGCTACAAATTTTTTCTTTCCTTCACCGAAGGAAATTTCTAAGTCTTTGACTTCAACTAATTTCTCAGACATTTCCTTCCTCCCGATAGATTTGTTTCTTTGAAATTTTTTCATGAATATCTTGAATTACCTCTGGTTTTTGAACTTTTGGTGCATCAGGATGGAGCAGCCACGTTTTGGCCCAATGAGTTTCACTGACTTCAAACCTTGGACATGCTTCTTCAAAATCAATTTTCATAGCATAGCGAGAACGAGGTGCAAATGCATCTCCAACTATTGGTTTGTACAGTGACGGTGGTGTTCCTGGGATAGAGAATAAAGTCCCCTTATCGTCAGCCAATTGTGGCAAACTTGAGAGAAGACTCCAAGTATATGGATGCCGTGGATCGTAGAAGATTTCTTCTACCGTCCCATACTCAATGATTTCTCCTGCATACATGACCGCAACGTTCGTCGCAATACTTGCTACTACACCTAGGTCGTGAGTGATAAAAATAATGGTAAATTGATATTCTTTTTGAAGTGATTTTAACAATTCAATAATTTGAGCTTGAATAGTAACATCTAAAGCTGTAGTTGGTTCATCACAAATCAGAATATCTGGGCGACAGGCTAAAGCAATCGCTATAACAATCCGTTGCCGCATCCCTCCAGAATACTGAAATGGGTATTCCCCAAAACGCTTAGCAGGATCTGGAATGCCTACCTTAGTCATATAATCAATCGCCAGTTTTTTAGCTTCAGAACGAGATTTTTTCTGATGTTTGATAATCACTTCAGTGATTTGACTTCCAATTGTTTGAATCGGATCAAGGCTGGTCATAGGGTCTTGGAAAATTGTTGCTATTTTTGCCCCTCGAATACCTTCCCAGTCTTTATGATTCTTGAGTTTCGTTAATTCTTGTCCTCGGTAATCAATGCTTCCAGAGGCTACACGGCCATTTGATTCAAGCATCCCCGTGAAAGTTTTGGTTAAAACTGACTTACCACTTCCAGATTCTCCAACGACTGCTAAAACGTCCCCTTCATAAAGATCAATTGAGATATCACGGATAGCAGTTAAAATACGATCACGAACATCAAACTCAACAACAACATTTTTTGCACTTAATATTATTTCCTTATTTTCTTCCATAATAACAATAACTCCTATCTATGCGTTCTTGGATCACTAGCGTCAGCTAAGTTTTGTCCTACAATATAAAGAGGTAGCGACACTAAGATAAGAGTGGTTAAAGGAATCCAGAATAAATAGGCATTTGTTGTCAAGTTTGAGGAATAGTTAGAAATTAAACGTCCAAGACTTGGTTCTGAAAGCGGCAATCCTAAACCAAAGAAGGATAGGAATGCTTCAGAAGAAATATAGGCTGGAAGCAATAAAGATACCATTGATACGATAACAGAAACCAACTGTGGCAATAAGTTCTTAGTTGCAATTTTATGTACTGGCGTCCCTAACGTTTGGCTTGCCAAGTTATATTCTAAATCACGGTAACGGAGTACTTGAACCCTCACAGAGTAGGCAATTCCAATCCAACCTGTTACACAAAAGGCAAATATCAAATTCCAAAATCCTGCCCCAATAGAGTAGGTTAAAACGATAATAATCAACATTTGAGGCAAGTTTGAAATAACATTATAGACTTCAATCATAACTTTATCAACAGCTTTAGAAACACCCCATAAAGCACCAACAACCACGCCTAAAAGCATATTAATCATAGTTGCAATAACAGAAATCAAAATGGAATTCCTTGCACCATACCAAACACCATCAAATAATGACTGACCATTTTTATCAGTTCCAAACCAGTATTCAGCTCCTGGTGAGATATAACGTTTTGAAAAATCATTAATATTACTTACATCACCAAAATCATAATTTGCAAACATAGGATAGATAAAGCTCATTAAAATAATCGCAATTAAAATAATCAACATCAATACAGTCGATTTACGCGAAAAGAACTGACGAAAAACAGATTTCCAGTATGAGTAAGCCGGGGCATCAATGACTTCTGATGCATAACTGTCGAGTTCAACAAACTCAAATTTACTTTTGTCAATGGTTGCCATTACTTCCCTCCTTTACTAGATAATTTGATACGTGGGTCAAGAATTGTCATTAAGATGTCACCAGCTAATAGAGCTAAAATAGAAAGAACAGCGAATATAAAGACAAGACCAACAACCATTGTATTATTAGCTGCCTTAATAGCATCGATCAGCATCTTACCCATTCCTGGAAAGGCAAAGACAGTCTCAGTCAAGGTGGCACCCGCAATAGTAGCTACTACTGCTTGTGGAATTCCATTAACAATAGGAACCATCGCTTGTTTAAATAGGTGATTTTTAGATATTTCAGCTTCAGTCAATCCTTTAGCACGGGCAAAGCGAACAAAATCGCTACCTTGCAAGTCAACTAAGTATCGACGGAACCAGACTACATTTCCAGGCGTTCCAAGAATTCCCAAAATAAGAGCCGGCAAAACATAGGACTTAGGATCACTCGCCCCTAGCAAGGGAAAAGTGTCCGGAAGTCCAACTATTGAGCCCAAGAAGCGGACAATGTAAATCAATGCAATACTCGGAAGTGCCAACATAAAGGTTGTAGCACCTGTTGAGAAACGATCAAATATCCCATCTTTATAATAAGCCATCAACATCCCAATTGGAAGGCCAAAGACATAGGATAATAAAACACCAATCATCCCGATAATGAAGGAATTAGCTATCATCGATGGCTCTGCATGATTGTTCTCCGTTGCAGTGTAGGAGTCATCTTTTCCAAAATTCATTCGATCTCTAGCATCTGCCTTACTAGGTGATTTATAGGTACGAGAGTAAATATTAATCGGCGAAAACTTCTTAGTCCCATTTGGGAACGTTACTTCTTTAGATAGAGTACGCCCTTGTTCTTGTGTAATAACTTGAATGACAGGAATGTTAGCATAAGTCGGGTAAGAAGTCCCCAAATTAAAACCAACAAAGTTTTGGTGAACAAAAGGAAACTGTCCATTAAAGTATAACATGTACTTATGTTTTGTTCCTGAACCCACCAAGGCTGGGCCTACTGAAGGATCTAGCTCTGGACGAATATAACGAGCTAAGTTTGGATTTTTTTTGTCTTGAATCACCCATGGATGGTCAACTACTATCAATTGGCTAAAAAAATTCCAAACCCGCTCATAGATTGGTATGTTACGGACTGCATAGAACTTTTTACTTTCTTCGAAACGTTTCAATTCCCAACCATTTCCGATGGATTTGATATATTTTTGATATATTTTTTGATTAGCCTTCGTTGGCTCAACGCTAACAGATTTATCTATCTTCTCAGCGTTAGCTTCTAATTCTTTACTATTGTAATAGGAAATATAACCCATGCGCTCGAAAATCGTATTTCGATAATTTTCTTTTTTATCTGGTGTTGTCACCATCTTGTTATAATTAGGATCCTGTTTAAAAATCAAATTTGTTGGAACAAGTGTAAAAACAATGACATAAGTCAGTGTAGTTACCAGCAAAATTGATATTAAAGACCTCAAGATGCGCTCAATAATATACTTTTTCATTCTATTCCTCATAATAAGTTCAAAAGAACTTCCTCACTCGAAGAGAAAGTTCTTACTTTGAACAAACTTTTATTTTTCCATATGCTTTTCTAAAGAATCGGCATATTTTTTATTAGATTTTTCTTTATCTTTTTTCCATTTTTTCAAAGCTTGACCATAGTCTTTTGATGTTATAGGTTTATCTTGAAGTTTAATGTATTTATAAAATGTACTTGCATCAGATTTATTACCAGACCAGCCAAAAGCTGCTGTAAATGGTACTACTTTAGTAACAGAAGGAGTTCCACCTAGTGAGTAGGTTGGAATATAAACAGCTGAATCTGTTAAAGCTGCTTGTGCTTTGGCATATTTTTTAAATCTTTCGTCCTGATTATCTGTAATTTTACCAGCTTCATTATCTAAACTTGAAAATTCTTCCAAACCTGCTTCATTAGCAATAGCAACGTCTTTTACTGGATTAAGACCAATGAATTTTGTTTGAGCAGCCGCCATCGTTGGATTGAAGATATCCAAGTAAGAAGAAGGATCAGCGTAGTCTGGGCTCCAACCTGAGGCAGTTGAGAGATCCCAGTCTTGTTGATTTGTTGTTTCAGCCATATAAGTGATGTTGTTATATGTGTCTGAATTAAGTTCAATAATATCAACAACGACATTTTCTTTCCCTAGCGATTTTTCAATAGATTGTTTCATAGATTGAGCTTGTTGCATTAAGCCTGATGCAGTCTGATCTTGAGGCATATCGAGATGAATAGGGAATTGTACACCTTGAGCTTCTAAAGCTTTTTTAGCTTTGTCCATTTGCATTTTAGCTTTTTCTGGATTATAGAGACCATCTTGCGCATCAGCAAGATTAACATCTTTCCATTGATCCCCATAAGTCGCTAGTTCTTTTTCAACCGTTTTACCAAAATCTTGACCGTTAATTTGAACAAATGCAGGTGGAACTAAAGTATTCCGAAGTGATTTACCTGCTGCTTCTTCACCGGCAGTCTGAGCCGTATATGATTTTCTATTGAAACCAAATGTTAAGGCTTGACGGAAATCTTTGTTTAAAACAGCCTTACGAGTATCGTCTTTTTGTTTATCACTAGTTTTCTTCGTATGTTCATAGGCTGTACGATTCAGATTAAATGTGGCATAATAAATGTTTGATTTTTGTGGTGCATAAATGATGTTGTCACCATATTTTTTCTTAACTTCTGTGTAAGAAGGTGTTGTAGGGAAAAGACGCGCTGCAGAATAAGCACCTTTGTCAAAATTCCTAAATAGTGACTCTTGATCTTGACCATCATAATAGGTTAGTTGTACACCATCAACATGGACATCTTTTTTGTCCCAATAATTTTCATTTTTAACAAATTCAATAGATGACTTACTTGTTAAAGATGAAATCAGGAATGGTCCATTGTATAGGATGGAGGATGCATCGGACGCTTTACCAAAATCCTTACCTTTAGATTTTAAGAAATCAGCATTAACAGGTGAAAGAATTCCATATGTTAATTTTGAATTCCAAAAGCTTTCTGGTTTATTAAGCGTATATTGAAGGGTATGCTTATCAATAGCTTTTACGCCTACAGTTGAGAAGTCCTTGTTTTTTCCTTCAACATAATCACTCAGACCTTTTATAGAATCTTGTACAAGGTAAAGAGCATCTGATCCTTTGTCTGCAGCATGCTTCAATCCAGTTACAAAATCATCTGCTGTAACATTTGCATACTCTTCACCATCAGCGGTGTACCATTTTGAATCCTTACGAATTTTATAGGTATATGTTAAGCCATCTTTAGATACTGTCCAGCTTTTAGCAACTGAAGGGATTAGGTTCCCCATGTTATCATATTCCATTAAGCCGTCGACACTGTTTTGAATGATTTCACTTGTTGTTGAACGTCCTGAAACCAAATAATCCAAAGTATCTGGATCTGTTGTATAAACATAACTATACGTTTTTGACTTACTATCTTTGCTTGATCCATTGCTACAAGCCGCTAGAACAGAGACTGATAAAATCGCTACTCCAACAGCAGCTAACCACTTGCCATTTTTCATAAGATTCACTCCTAATTTTTTCTCCAATCTTGGTCAAAAGATTGTGCTAATTAAAAACATTATATCATAATTTTTTCGCTATCAAAATATTTCCTGCAAAATTATCTGACTATTTCAAACTGTTTCTACCATCTTATTAAGAAAAATTATAAAAAAGCCTGTTACATAGGGTTTTTAACGATTCTGTCAAGCTTCTAAAAATTTAATGAAACCCCTGCCATTTCTCATGCTAGCGCTTTAGTAAATCCTTGAAATAACTTAAATGAACTGAATTTTATGGTATAATCAAAAGGAAAATCCTCCTACAAAGGAAAACTGTCTCTTATGAAAAAACTAGTATTTTTGATGTTATCTCTTCTTTTCTGTTTTTTACCTAAAGCTATCCTAGCTGAAGATTACAAGTTACCAGCTAAAAGCGGGATTGCCTTTGAGGTATCTACTGGTAAAATTCTCTATGAGAAAGATGCCAAAAAAACACTTCCTATCGCTTCTTTGAGTAAGGTTCTAACCACTTACCTTGTCTATAAGGAAATCCAATCTGGAAACCTGAGTTGGGACACGCCTGTTAGAATTTCCAACTATCCCTATGAACTGACTGCTAATTATTCTATCAGCAATGTCCCATTGGATGCTCGCCAGTACACAGTTAAAGAGTTATTAACAGCCATGCTAGTAACAAATGCAAATAGTCCTGCTATTGCTTTAGCTGAAAAAATAGCGGGAACAGAGCCTCTATTTGTCGATAAAATGCAGAAACAATTACAAGAGTGGAAAATCCATAAGGCGAACCTAGTTAATGCTAGTGGTTTATCTAATGAGCAACTAGGAAATCACATCTACCCCAACTCTCAAAAAGATGCTGAAAATAAAATGAGTGCTCTTGATTTAGCAATCGTTACGAGACACCTTCTTCAAGACTTTCCTCAGGTCTTAGAACTCACCAAAAAACCTGTTGCAACTTTCAGGGGTGATCACATTTTCTCCTATAATTTTTTACTAGAGGGTATGCCAACGCATCGAATTGGTGCTAATGGATTATTCGTTGCTTTTTCAGAAAATAATGGAGCTTCTCTTATTACAAGTTCTATTGAAAACAAGATGTCAGTTGTTTCTATCATTCTAAATACCGAGGAAGTCAAGGACGATAAATTAGCACATTTCGCTACTGCTAATACTCTTTTAGATAATATTGCACAAAAATATGAGCCAGTCACTCTTCTCGAAAAAGGACAACTTCTGAAAAATAAATCTTTAGCAGTGATAGATAGCCCCATAAAACAAGTTTCTCTAACTTCAGATAAAAGCCTAACTGTCATTCAACAACGGGGAGCGACTAAGAAGACGGATTTAGTTATTAGTCCGCTTCAAAAAGAACGTCGAGCACCAATTAAGCAAAATCAGAAGCTTGCCACTGCAAGTTATAAAGATTCTGATAGGATTGGGATAGGTTATTTAGACAATCCTCCTCAAGTCTTTTTAACAGCTCAACAACAGGCTCCTAGAAGCTTCTTTCTAAAAGTTTGGTGGAATCACCTGGTTACTTATGTCAACGAAAACTTATAATGGTCTCTTTTTGACCTTTGGTCAGGAGATTGTTAGAATAATAATTATGAAAAAACAAATCTATTTAATCTTAATCTGCATCCTTACTTTGTTCCCATTAAATCAACCTGTTTTCGCAGATCAAGCATTAAATCTCCGAGCAAAAGAGGCTATCGCTGTCGAATATAGCACTGGTAAGATTCTTTATCAAAAAAACAGTGATCGAAAAGCCCCAATTGCTTCACTTACAAAGGTTATGACTATTTATTTGACCTTGAAAGAAATTAATTCTGGCAGGTTAAAATGGAATGATTCAGTTGAAATGTCTAAATATGCAACTGCCTTGGCCAGCAACCCTGACATTAGTAATCCTCCTCTCTATAAAAATTCTTACTCCGTTAAGGAACTCGTTGACTCCAGTATGGTTGTCAGCTCAAACAGCTCTGCTGTTGCTTTAGCTGAAAAAATCTCCGGTTCTGAAGCCAAGTTTGTTGATAAAATGAAAGAACAATTGAAAACATGGGGGATCACAGATTATCAATTAGTTAATGCATCAGGCTTAAATAATAGTATGCTGAATAACCATATCTATCCTGGTTCAAGTAAAACAGCTGAAAATAGATTAAGTGCTAAGAGTCTTGCTATAGTGTCGCGACACTTAATCAAGGATTTTCCAGAAATTCTAACCATTTCTTCTCAGAATCAGATATACTGGGGAAATGATATTCTGACTAGCTCCAATCATCTTTTACCTGGTAATAGCATGGGTAGAAATGGTGTGGATGGTTTAAAGACGGGCACGACTACGAAAGCTGGGCAAACTTATATCGGAACGGCTGTTCAAAATAACATGCGAGTCATTGTTGTCATTCTGAATGCAACCGATGCCTCTAAAGATAGCAACGCACGCTTTGTCGAAGCTAATAAATTATTTGATTATAGTTTCCAAAATTATCAAAAACTAACGGTTCCTAAAGGAAAACCATTCTCAACACAATTAAGCATCTCCAATGCGAAGCAAAAAACGATTGCTTTCAAAAGTAAACATGATTTTACAGTTATTCAACCTATTAATGATCAGACTATCCATTATAAAATTGTTCCGAATAAAGAACATACCAAAGCTCCTATTACAAAAGGAAAACAACTTGGTAAGATTATCCTCACTGATCAATCAAACTATTTAGGGGATAAACCTAGTACTCCAATATTTGCCACAGAATCTATAAAAGGTCTGAGCATTCTGGAAAAAATCAGTTCCTTTTTTATTCATTAACATTAAAAATTAAACAATAATATTAAAAATCTCTTTGTTTTGTATTAGCTTAATGGTATAATAAGCTTATCATTTTTACAAGGAGCTTTTTGTGTTAAAAAAATATGTATTTTCTGTATTGCTGATTTTTACTTTTTTTGTATCACATCTCGTACATGCTGACGAGCACAATGATATTTTGAACATTACGCGAGAAGCCGGATATCAAGTTGATCCTATTAACAAACCGAAATCTTCTATTGTTGTTGACGCATCAAACGGAGATATCCTTTGGCAAGATAATGCTTTAATTGTGCGAGATCCCGCGAGTATGTCTAAAGTGTTTACACTTTACCTACTTTTTGAAGATCTCGCTAAAGGTAAAATTACACTTGATACTAAAGTTACAGCTTCTGGCACTGATCAGTCTATTAGTGAAATCTATGAGATTAGCAATAATAAAATCGTTGCTGGAGTTGACTACCCTATTAGAGATTTGATCACAATGATTGCAGTTCCTTCATCTAATGCTGCTACTGTCATGGTTGCCAACTATCTTTCCCAAAATGATTCGTCTGCATTCCTAGATCGTATAAATCATACCGCTAAAAAACTAGGCATGTTAGATACTCATTTTAATAATGCTGGTGGCGCTGTTGCCGAAGCTTTCAACGGTTATTATAATCCTAAAAATTACGATAAAAGTGCTCCAAATCTAACCAGCGCCCATGATTTAGCTATTTTAGTCTACCATTTTCTTAAAAAACACCCAGAAATTCTAACATATACCAACAAATCCGTCGTCAAAACAATGGTTGGGACGCCATACGAGGAAACTTTTCATAGCTATAACTATTCATTACCTGGTGATAAATATGGGCTAAAAGGTGTTGATGGGTTAAAAACAGGTTCAAGTCCAAGCGCAGCTTTTAATGCAATGGTCACTGCTAAAAGAGGGAAAGATAGAGTAATTACAATTGTTATGGGAGTTGGGGATTGGGCTGACCAAGATGGAGAATTTTACAGGCATCCTTTTGCTAATGCTCTAACTGAAAAAGGTTTTAAAATACTAAAAAATGGGAAAAACCAGAAACAAGATAACCTTTTCCCAAAAAATGACAAACATACTAAGAGAAGTTCTCACCCTTATAAAAAAAATAAAAAAGTTGCTACTCTTATTGATCAGTTTGAATCATTTGTTGATCACCATCACAGTATCTTATTCATTTGCTTAGGACTTTTCATCTTTATCGTTATATTACTTGCTATCATTACGATTGTATGATATTGACTGGTGTCAAAAGTTAATACTGACTTAGAAATACGCAAAAAGACCAAAGGACTGGATTCAGTCTTTTGGTCTTTTTTTGAATAACCTTAGCCTTATAAAGGGCTATTCTTGTTCTTTAGAGTTGCTTTTGACAAGTCCCATTGCTACAAGTATCGCTAAAGCTGCAGATCCGTATAAACTTGTACTTTCTTCTGTACCTGTATATGGAAGCGTTTCGTTACTTGTACTTGATTTTGGAGCGGCTGACGCTGACTGACTTGTAGTTGTTGATTGCGATTCCGAATGACTTGTAGCTTCAGAATTAGGGGTTTGAGGTAACTCTGGTGTCGCCTCTTTAACAAATCCACTATCAATTGTTGAATTATCACTTCCTGCAACAGTTACCTTGACAACTTGACCATCTGAATCTTTCGTATCATCGCCTGTATTAGCTATCGTTGGCTGATAACCTTTTGGTGTTTCGAACGTTACTGTGTAATCTCCATCTGATAATTCTGTGAACCCATAATGGCCATTGCTATCTGTGGTGGTGGTTTGAGTTGAACCATCTGGATTAGTCAATGTGACTGTCACGCCTGAAATCCCTGGCTCACCTGGATCTTGAATGCCATTATGGTTGGTATCTTCCCAAACTGTATCTCCAATTGTGTGTGTTTCTTTAACAAATCCACTATCAATTGTTGGATTATCACTTCCTGCAACAGTTACCTTGACAACTTGACCATCTGAATCTTTCGTATCATCGCCTGTATTAGCTATCGTTGGCTGATAGCCTTTTGGTGTTTCGAACGTTACTGTGTAATCTCCATCTGATAATTCTGTGAACCCATAATGGCCATTGCTATCTGTGGTGGTGGTTTGAGTTGAACCATCTGGATTAGTCAATGTGACTGTCACGCCTGAAATTCCTGGCTCACCTGGGTCTTGAATGCCATTATGGTTGGTATCATCCCAAACTGTATATCCAATTGTGTGTTTCTTTAACAAATCCACTGTCAATTGTTGGATTATCATTTCCTGCAACAGTTACCTTGACAACTTGACCATCTGAATCTTTCGTATCATCGCCTGTATTAGCTATCGTTGGTGTATAGCCTTTTGGTGTTTCGAACGTTACTGTGTAATCTCCATCTGATAATTCTGTGAACCCATAATGGCCATTGCTATCTGTGGTGGTGGTTTGAGTTGAACCATCTGGATTAGTCAATGTGACTGTCACGCCTGAAATTCCTGGCTCACCTGGGTCTTGAATGCCATTATGGTTGGTATCTTCCCAAACTGTATCTCCAATTGTGTGCACTTTAGCCACTTCTGATTCAGTATTAGAAGATGATTGGCTCACAGACGTACTTAAACTTTTTGAGGTTGAATGACTTACTGAATCCGATAAACTGGTTGAAGTCGATACCGATGTTGAGTTACGTAATGAATCCGATAAACTGGTTGACGTTGAAACTGACGTTGAGTTGCGTACTGAATCTGATAAACTGGTTGACGTTGAAACCGATGTCGAGTTACGTAATGAATCTGATAAATTTGTTGATGCAGATACTGACGTTGAGTTGCGTACTGAATCCGATAAACTGGTTGATGCAGTTGCTGACGTTGAGTTGCGTACCGAATCTGATAAACTGGTTGATGTTGAAATCGACGTTGAGTTGCGTACTGAATCCGATAAGCTGGTTGATGTTGAAATCGACGTTGAGTTACGTACTGAATCCGATAAACTGGTTGAAGTCGATACCGATGTTGAGTTACTTACTGAGTTAACAAGAGAAGTTGATGCGCTCTCGCTAGCAGGATCTGGGATTAAGCCTGCATCAATTGTCATATTATTAGCAGCATTGATAGTAAATGTAATAGATGCACCGTCAGAGTCAATCGTGTCATTTGTACCAACGTTTGAGGTTGTTAGGACATAACCAGCTGGTGCTGTAAATGAAATTGTATAGCTTTCTTTATCAAACAATCCATCAAACTGATAGTGCCCAGTTGCGTCAGTGTAAACTGATTTTGTTGTTCCATCCGAATAAGTCAAAGTCACCAAAACATTCGCAGCTGGCTTTTCACCGCTTGTTTGTAACCCATCTTTATTTGTATCAAACCATACATAATCTCCAGCACTGTAGGTCATTACTGTTCCTGTACCACCTGACACATCACTGTTAACCACGATATTATTATCAGACTCAACGATTGAGTAGTTTCTAATAGCATCATAAGAACTCATTGTCCCACTTTGGATAATGTCATATGTTGAATTAGGATCATAGCTTGCAACGACTCGAACCACGTAGACGTTTGAAATATCTCCAAGATAAACATTTGCAGTATCCGAACCATAAGTAATCGTTGGATTAACTTTAGTAAATTTACTGTAGTCAGTAATATTCATACTATCTGGTAAATTTGTTCTGCTTCCAGCATTATAAACCTCAATAACAGTTGAACTATTAATCACATTACTGCCTTGCTGTCTTATAGCTCCAGTGTTAGGATCAACAATATAGCCAAATACTGAAAAAATAGTTGAATAGGCATTTTTTTGCAATGGATTTACATAGAAAATCTGTTCAACTGTATGAGCAGTCGTATCAAGCTCATTTATGACCGATTCAATACTTGAAGTCCCATATACATATGGCGATTCATACCTAATGGTCTCAACTTTTGAGGTTGTTTCCCCACCCATAGAGTAAGACATCGTTAAGGTGGTGCCATTAGGTACCTTTGAACGATCAATGTATGAGTAAGCATCTAATGAAGCCACTACATTTTGATATTTATCAACATAAGACGTGAAGGTATAAGTTACCGTCTTAGTTGTAGCATCGTAAACCCCAGTTGCAATAACTTCTCCTGAATTATCTGTGATATCAATCGGCGCCCAATTAGCCATGTCAAAATCTGATGGAGTTGCATAGGGACTATAAGTCATTGTAAACTGATCCCCGGCAGTGGCAGCATTATCTACTGTGAATTTTGAATAAAATTCAATAGTTTCACCACGTAAAGGATACACAATGCCATCATTATTTACTTCATCTTTAAGATAAGATGAGGTAACTGTTACTAGGTCATTGTTAAGTCTTCCAGTAGCAGCTAACATTGTGCGGTTTGATAACATATTAACTCTTGGAGTTAAACTGGTTGACGTTGTTGCAGATGTAGAAACAGAGGTTGAAGCTGATACCGTCGAGCTATCTGAAACTGTGGTCGTCACATTCGTAGAACTTGTTACTTGGGAAGCGAGTGACTGACTCGTTGATTGTGATAATGATAGCGACTGTTGTTCTGAAGTACTTTGTGTCTGACTATCTAAACTTGACTGACTCAATGATACTGACGAACTAACACTTTGTGAAGCAGAGCTTTGATCTGATACACTCGTATTTGAAGCTGTTGTTGACGCTACAACGACAGTCGAATCCATTCCTGCTAAAGCAAACCCCGTTTCAGAAGTCACTGGTAAGGAACTTGTCGTTTCTGCAGCAAATGCTGTATTAACGAGACTTGTACCACCAATTACTGCCCCTACTCCCAAAGCACCTTTTAGTAACTGATTTTTAGATACCACAAAATCCACGTCTCCCTCAGAAACGCGTTCTTCTGCTTGACCCCCTTTAAATAATTGGAGCAATCCAAAAGAAGCCAAAGTAGTTTTTACCCAGCTTTTACCCGACTTGTGCAATTTTACACGAGATTTTGACTCAGTCTCAATAAAACTACTCTTATTCAATTTTTGTAACATGTGTTTCTCTCTCTCTATTTTATATTTCCTACTAGCAATTCCTTACTAATTAGCAAATATATATCGTTTTTAAGTCTCCACACTTAAAAACTTATAATTGTAAATTCCCCATTTTTAAAAACGGACACTCTATTCTACATTTTATTATCAAAAATTGCAATAGAAAATTTCAGAAAATTTTATCTCTCCTTAAATGATTTAAATATCATCCCATAAACTCTTGTTTAACAATGAAAAAAATAGTCTTTTACATAAATATTTTTCAAAAAATGCAAAAAATAAGCTCTTTAGATTATATTTTGATTAAATAAATCGAATATTTATTTTTTTGTAATTTTATTATTATGACACATCTAAAGACAATTTCACTATTTCAGATTTGTATTTCTTGATTAATCTAAAATTAACTATCCCATTTTAAATACGTTAGGTAAACCTGATAACTTATCGACTTGTGCTTTGTGTAAAATCCCACTTCACAGAATTTCATTTGTAATCATATAAAAAAGATTGCACTAGGCACTCCTGTACACTATCTTTACAATCTTTTTTACTATTAAAATAATCTGTAGATGGTATTGAGTAAACCCATGATAACACTGATGACAATTATAGATCCTAGTAATATATAGGTAAAATTTTTAACTCCGGACGTCTCTTTTGGGGGTAACTTTTGCCTAGATTTCTCTAATCTTTCTTCAATAGCATCATCTAGAAATGATAGCTTCTTTTTATTAGGCATTATCCAAACACCTCCTTGTAGGCTTCTTTCGTGGTATGATTAGCAAAGGCTAACTGGTGTTCCATAATGTCTTTAAAAGTATCAGGATAAGCTAACGAAGTTAAAGCCTTTATCATATCGTCAACCCTATTGGGGATAAAAATATTCTTCGGTAAAATATAGTGACGCGTATGCTGGGTATTGTCAAAAGCATAGATTGGCATCCTATGTTCAAAAGCCATCCGAATAGCATTGAGTATCTCATTCCCATGGTTAATATCCAAATAAACAGAGCATAAACGCCACAAGGCAGTGATTGTTTTGGGTGACATATTAGGGTATAAGAAAACATTGTCCTTTTGTCCCAAAGCCTGTAATTTAGGTGACATTTCTGTCAGAGCTCCAATATGGAATTGAAAATCAGGTAAATGAGTTACTAAAGGTTCTATTTGTTCAAGTTGATCACTATTGGTAAAAATCAGAGCATTGGCTGACCAATTTTTTTCCTGCGCCAAAGGATATAAATAGCCCAAAGAATTAACTTTATTATTCTCCCCATTATGGAGTTGAATAAAAGTTTGATAAGTCAAGGGATCAGGAATGATAACTTGGCAACTTCTAGCAACACTTTCACTTAAAATGGCCTGCATATTACCAGGAATAGAGCCTCTAAACTCTTCTTGCCAAACTAGAATATCCTGACCAGGTTCTGGTAAATGGATACTGATTTGAAATGGTAAGGCCAAAGAATTATAAATGATTTTATCAAGCTTAAAAGTTGATCTCTGAAGATAATAAATCATAAATTCCAATTTACTCTTGAATATTTTAATTTTGTTTCGATCATTCAAAATAATATCATTGGTCACAAAATTTTCAACAATTTTTTCCTTACCCTCTTGATCATAGTAAGTTTTCAAAACCTCAGACTGTTCCTTATTATAAACACTCTGTGCATAGAGGCGTCCATGTTTGTTGTAATGTTCAACCAAACGCACCCTTCCCTCACGATCTAACCATTCAACGGCTCGGACTAAACGTTTATGGGTTGGCTCTGCATAAAAAATATTTGCTTTCTTAATATCATGGTCGAGAATTTCACCATTGTTGTTATTGGACTGAATTTCCCAAAATTTAGGAGTTTTGATTTGATTGAAATACCGAGCTTTTCCTTCAGTAACTTGCTCTTCACCCATGAAAAAGGCGTAGGGACTAGTTACAGAAGCGGGTAAAAATCCTGTCTCATTTAGAATAACAGTTGGATGAATGTAACCTGACATCACTAAAGAATAGTGCAAATCCTGAGTAGCTTGGTCATAATGTTCAAATATATTAAGCATTGTCAAACTCCTTTAAAAATTCTTTCCAATCATTAGCAACAGTTTGACTTAAGAATTTTTCAGCAATAGTATAGGAGTGGTTTTGCCATTCTCCAATTTGATACTCTTGATATATACTGATAATCGCATCTCTAAATTGACTAACAATTAAATCAAGCTGATCTGATTCTTCTTTTGGAATAAGGAAGCCATTTTTTCCATGTTCAACAAAAGTCACATTCCCGTATGGTACTTCAAAGCCAATAATCGGCAAACCTGAACCGACAGCTTCCATTAATGTTAACCCAAAACCCTCGCTGGTTGACCCTGCTAAGTAGGCATCATATGTTTGCTAAATAGTCTCTAAGTCCACATGCCCCATTAAGCGAATATAATCTTGAGCTGTATGTGCCTTGATTAATTCTTGTAACTTGTTTTCTTCGCCGCCCTTACCATAAATATCAAAGGTTAATTCTGGCAAGACCTTTTTGGCCTCAACAACAGCTAGAATCAACCAGTCAATATGTTTTTCACTCGCCAGTCTTGAAGCTGTTATCAGCGAGAAAGGTTTTCGTTTTTGTTCTGGACGTCTTAGTCGGTCTAAAGAACCAACAGGAATTGTCACTATTCGCGGGGTGAACCCTTGGTACTTTCTAAAATGTTGCTTTAGAGTTTCTGACTGGGCCTCTGTTGAACAAATGAAAAAGTCAACTTGGTCTGCATGTGAAAACTCATACTCATAATAATTATTCCAGAGAATGTAATCATTGTCTGTTGCATTTTTACTATAATGCTCTGCATGGACGACACTTCCCGTTTTAGCTTTGCCTTTCCCCTCCAAAACAGCCTGACCAATCTCACTAGAACGATCTAAAATCACAATATCTTCTTCTGCCAATTGTAAACATTTGATGAAATAAGCCAATAGTTCTCGAGTTGATAGAAAAATTTGATCTTTGAAACGATATATATGACTATCTTCATCTAAGATTTCATCAAAAGCTGTACTACCGTCTTCGTTAAAGAAGCGACGTTGATAGAGATGTGCCTTGTTGTTTTTTGGCGTAAAATATTCACTACAGTAGCGGGTGTAATTATAATAATCCTTACGAATGAGGCATCCCTTAGCCACAAACTCTGCACGGTCCACAAAATCATTTGTTTCAGTGCTTAAATAACAAGTCACAAACTGTTCATTATTATCATAAAAATAACGACGATTTTTGCCACTTGCTTCTTCTTTCTCAATGTGAAAAGGAATTGTTTTAAGAACATCTTCAAGTGTATATGATGTAGGTGCCAATTTAATATCTGTAAAATAATGGTACATCCATATAACTTCTTCGTCTTCAAAACCGATGTTTTTTGTTAAGTGTTGGACATTTTCATTTAACATTAAATCTGTAAAAATAAAAATCCCTTTTTCGCCAATCATGCGTAAGAGTTTGGCACGATAACTTTGAGCATATTCGACTCCACTGCTAGCCCAGCCAATTCCCATATTAATATTATAAAGTGTCATTTTTCTCTCCTATGTGACCAATATTGCTATGCAAAATATGCTACCAATTCCCCCTTTGGATTATAAGCTAGCATGCTTAAAGCAAGATTTCTGATAATACTTTGTTTAACTCGGAATTCCAGTTCTTTAAAACTTGATAAAGCTTCCCGGTGAAATTCATAGACTGTATTCCTTTGTGCTGAATGTCGACTTGCAACTAGTATCCTAAATTGTTGGAGATAGTCAACTTGTTCAATCCATGCTTGGTCAATAGCTTTTAAAATAGCCATTCTCTGGAAATTAATATAGTCTTCTTCATTATGAAATTGAGCTTTTTTATTTTCCATTTCTTTCAAAAAGATTTCTTCTAATGCTTTCTTTATTGATTTGTGATTTCCATAGTCAATCTCTTGCCCTGAGAATTGATAAGATAGATTATCAAAAACATAACGACTTAAACTTTCTTCCGTAATTTGACCTTGACTATCCAGATAAGTATTTAACACTTCTTCTAGTATCGCCAACAGATCCACCGATTCCAGTTTTTCTTGAGCAATCAATTGGTTACGTAAGTTATAAATCATTTCACGTTGAACTTGGATGCTTTCATCCATCTCAACAGCACTTTGCCTAGCTTGTCTGCCATGACTGTCACTGGCTTCCTGAGCCTGATTTAAGATGCGTTGATAACGGTTTGCCTTTAACAGTTTTGGGTTATCAGGATTTGTTTTAGGTAACTGCTTACGCAAATAATCTAAAAGCCAAGCTGGTCCCCATTTAATAAGCAATGGATCTTCAAGTGATGTGAAAAATTGGCTCATGCCAGGATCTCCCTGGCGACCTGAACGTCCTCGCATCTGTAAATCAATCCGTTTTGAGGGCATTCTTTCAGTACCAATCACTGCTAATCCCCCTAATTCAGCAACACCCTTACCCAATTTGATATCAGTTCCACGACCAGCGATAGCCGTAACAACTGTTACATGTCCCAATTGTCCTGCTTCGGCAATCATCTCTGCTTCTTTGGCTGTATTATAAGCATTTAAAACACTATGAGCAATGCCCTCTTTTAAGAGCAAATGGGAGTAAATCTCTGACATTTCTACACTTGCTGTTACCAATAAGACAGGCTGGCCTGTAGCATGAATTTTCTTCAAAAAAGTCATCGAAGCAAGAATTTTTTCCGGCAGACTCATATATATCATATCGGGATAATCGATACGCTGAATCGGACGGTTTGTTGGAATAGTAATTACAGGCATGTTATAGGTTGCAATGAATTCATCATCAGCAACTCGACCCGTACCAGTCATTCCACTCAAGCGCTCAAAAAGTTTAAAAAGATTCTGATAAGTAACACTTGCCATCGCTCGTGTTTCAGGCGTTTTTTCAACAGATTCTTTAGTTTCAAGGGCTTGATGTTGTCCCGCTTGTAATTTGGTGCCTTCCAAAACACGACCACTTATAGCATCTAAAAGAGCTATTTCATCATTATCAACAATATACTCTTCTTCACGCTTATAGAGATGATGAGCTTTAAGAGCTAAAATAATATGTCTAACGATTTCGGTATGCTTAGCATCAAATAGATTAGTAAGTCCAAAAAAAGTCTTTGCTTCAGTGATTCCTTTATTGGTTAGCCAAACATTTGTCCGCTCATCGTTAAATTTATAATCCTTTTCTTCTTCCAATGTTGTCACAAAGGTATTAGCAACATTGTAATAGTTCGATTGAACACGTGGAGAGCCAGAAATGATTAAGGGGGTCTGTGCACTATCTAGCAGGACTGAGTCTACTTCGTCAACAATAGCATAATAAAAATCTCGTAAAAATTGGCTATCTACCGAATCTGCTAAATTCTGAATTAAATAGTCAAAGCCTAGGGTAGAATGGGTGATGTAGACGATATCAGCTCCGTAAATAGCTCTTTTTTCTGGAACTGATAATTGTTCAGAAGGACTTTCTGGAACACCTAAAGCGACCGTCAAGCCCATCCAACGATAAACTGCTCCCATCTCTGTTCCATCGCGTCTTGAAAGATAAGCATTAGTTGTCACAAGCATGACACCTTTACCAGTCAGAGCATTTAAGTAAAGAGGCATAGTTGCCGTTAACGTCTTCCCTTCACCCGTTCGCATCTCTGCGATGTTCCCACCGTGAAGAGCAATGGCCCCCATTACTTGAACATCATAAGGAAACATCCCTAGGACACGTCGATCTGCTTCTCTGATTGCAGCAAAAGCCTCAGGTAATAAATCATCTAAAGTCTCTCCAACCATCAGACGGTTTTTAAATTCTTGCGTTTTAGCCTGTAAGGCACTATCACTGAGTTTAGCCATACTGTCTTGGTAGCTATTGACTTTGTTTAAGTTTTTTTGAATAGCCCTTAAACGTAAGCTATTAATACTAAGTTTCTCGCTTAAGCTCCCCAAAGTAAGCTCCTTTTAATTTTTTTCCGACAATTTTGCTAAATAACGATGAGGTCGTAAAAGACCTTCAACCAAAGCAAAGCTATCATCTTCTTGTTTTGGCTTTATAAAATGCTTAACCTTATAATTATTTTCACCTTCAAGCAATTCTTTCACGCGTTCTAAATCATTAGACAGGTTTTCAATATCTATCTTCAATGCCTTTTCAAAGTCAGGATAAGCGCTACAAGTGGCCTTTCCTTTTTCAAAAGCATGTTCCAAAAGAATTGCAGCACAATCAGACTTAGGGCCTGTTCCAATAAATTGGATACCTTTATCTAAAAACTCTGGAGCCTCTTTATAAATACTTCGCGCTACAAAATCCACAAACTTATCCGTTAAATAAGCCAAATGCTTGAGTTGGGATACTCCGACAACTAAGGTATTTCCCAATCGCTGAAAATGTTTTAAGGACTGTGGCATTAATTGCCCATCTTGATTTTCTAATAAGAAAACAATTAATTCTGAAGCTACTGCTAAACTGTCTTTCTTCAATGCATTGACAACTATATAAGGATCAGACAAAGACTCGTGTGAATCCTTCTTATAAAGTAAGATACTGTCAAAAATGAAGTCTTGACAACCCGCATTAATCAAATCAATTTGATAGGAGAAAGTCTCTTTTGGCAAGGAGAAGTCAGCACTGTCTTCCTTGATAATTTTATAAGAAATGACTTCTTTACGGCGATTAAAGAAAGTTAATCTAAGATAGGGAACATGTCCTTTGTTAGTTTCTATATTTAACTTCAGACAATAGTCAAGGCCACGTTTTAATGTAGGTAATTTAGGAATATCACGGTTCGCTTGAAAATTAGTTTGTGAATACCAAGAATGAATCACTGTCCCAACTGGCAAATAATCTTGGTGATAGGAAATTCGACCATCCCTTAAATACGATAGGTCTACACCGTACATATAGGTATCTTGATGCAATAGCCCCCAGTTAATTAAAAATCCCTCAAATTCCTGAGTCTGCATTAAGGTTTCCTCCCAAAATCTAAAGTCATAATTCTAGCATATTGATTCAAAAACCACTGGTTAATGGATGTGCTGTTGTCATTGTGCCGACCTTCAATCCCTTTAGAAATAACCTTAACATTTTTTCTCTGAACTCTATCTAGAAAATCTAGATAGGCTGTCGGATCATAGTCATCATCTTTCATATATGCCATAGCAAAAAACGTTTTGCTTAAATCAGCTTGATCAATAGCTTGCCAAAATCTCTGGTTAAGTTGCTCTAAAGCTTCCTGATTTAGAGCCCCTGTCAAGAAATGAATGATATCAAAAGCAGTTCCAAAATCATCAGGACGAATCTGATAACCGTTTTCGGCAACATTTCCTAAAGAAAATAAAGGCTTCCCAAGGATAACAGCATGTGGTTGTAATTGACTAGCATAATAAGTAGCTCCTAAAGTTCCCATTGATAAGCCAGACATAATCATTTCCTGAGAGTTAAAACCTAGATAGTCTAATTTTTCTGTGATGAAATCTGTTACCTGTTTTTCCAGTTGCTTACTAGCGAGGTAGAAAGAGCCACCTTCTAGTCTTGTATCTCCTATCAAGATAAAAGGTGCTTTTAATTGAGACATCATCCGGTAACCTTCAAACCCTTCTGCCGGTCGGTAGCCAGAGAAATAAACATTAAGCGGAGGCTTCAAATCACCAGGACTAAAGTAAGCAATTAGCTCTTGCCGATGGTCATCAACTAGTCGCTGTCCCCCAGCTATAAACTGCCCAAACCGTCCACGACCTCTTCTTTGGTGTAAGGACCCAACCTTTAATTTACCTCGTCCTTTAACATATAAAGTAAAGGACAAGTAGTGATTTTTATCTTTTGCACAAATAGTAAGTTGATCTTTTAAATCTGATTCTGAGAAACTAGTAACCTCAACTATCTCAGAAGTGCTTTCTGCGAAGCTATAAACTTTCAAATTAAGCGTCAGGTCGCCTTCTTTAACATATTCCAACCAAAGATTTAAGGATTGTCCTGAAAGATGTAAACTATTATAACGCCAAGTTAGTAACGGCTGAAATTCCTGACTAAAGTCACCTTCAAAAACAGTAAAGGCATTACCTTCATAAGAGACTTGCCCTAAGAAGCTTTCTGAGACATCAACATAGCGCATGTCAGCTTTGGAGCCCTCTTGATTAGGAAAAAAGTTTTGTGCTAGTTGCTTCACCAACTCTTCTGGTGCAGTCATATCTATTGACTCAGCTAGTTTTGATGTAAATAAACGCGACTGTAGCTTAGTATTAGTAATTCGATTATTGTAAAAGACAGAATAAGGCATAGCAAAATCAAGCAAGTCTTCATAACTATCCTCATAATCCAGCTCATCAGTGAATAAAATAACTGAGAAAGGAGCAACAGGCTTCCCTTTTGAGTCAATGAGCGATATCTGATAGTCGGTTGGCAGGCAATATGACCAATCAATAGTCTCAGGCATAATAAGTAAGTCACTCCAATTTTGACTGCCTATTTGAAGGACTCTAATTTTTTCTTTAGTCATTTTTGTCCTCCAATTGAGCTTTCCATTTAGTGATTAAAGCTTGCCCTGTATTTTCAGCAATTTTCTCAATGGAATAAACCAAAGACTGATTCCAACGTGACAAGCCCTTTAAATAATAATCCAAACCTTTACTAATATCATCAATTTGACTAGCTATATAACCATTTTTCTTATGGCTTACATAGGCCGTTTGCACTTTATTAATTTGAGGAATCCCCGAACTAATAGCAGCTATTTGATGATACAAATCCGGCTCCTTTCCAAAGTCAATTACAATACGACTTCTTTTAAATGCAGCAATAATATCATTTTCTTCTGTAATAATTAGAATGTCCGCTCTTAAAGCTTTTTCTTCCGTATTTTTGTCAGGCAAGCTATCCTCTTTATTAGACAATTGATTTGGGATATAGGTCTCGAGATATGTCTCGAGTAAATCCTGCAACTTTGTAATCCGTTCACCATAGCGTTGATAGGTAGCAACTCTTAAAGTAAGCAATTCATTTTCAGCCATCCTTTTAAAAATTAAGGTTAGGATAGCTTTCATAGCTTCTTCACCCACTGTATCTACAAAGAAATAGATTTCCAATACTTTTTGACGGATACTTAGACCCAAGTCAAAGCGACTATCAAAAGGGGAAAGTTGGATAATAGGTGGCAAGGCATTTTCTTTTTCCAGTGATTGCAAAGCAGTTACATTTTTATCAGTATCAGATACTAAAAATTGGGCTTCTGAAAAAGTTTCCCTCTCAGCAGGGCTTAAAGAATCTAACTTTTGTCGGCTTTGGTAAAAGGAAAAGATGGTTCGTCTACGGATACCTTTAAAGAAAGTATTATGTTGCTGATGGCTGGCAATAACAAAGATATCGGCAGGATTTGTTACAGCTATCTCTTGATCAATCATTTCTCTAATCAGTGTTTCCCAATTGTTATAAGTTTTTTGCTTCAGCAATGGGATTTGTTTAGCATTGATGACAATTCTATCAGCGACAGCTTGATCTAAATATTCTCTAAGACACCATGAGCCTGCTTGATTCACATAATCTTGATAGCTTGCTTGGCCATTTTTAAAATAAAGGATACTGGAAAGAAAACCTCGGTCATCAAAAACAAGTTGCTCTTTTACTCTTTTGCCATCTTTTTCAAAACGAATGATTTGGAAAAGCCTTCCATCAGTTGCAAACTGCAAGCGCGCGTAGAGGTGGTCATTGACAAGAACACTAACTGTGAATGGTGAATATAAAAAGGTCGCTCCTGCTGGCCAATTTAGGGTACGCCAATCTAGTGGAGAGGACTTGCTCTCTTGGCAATTTTGCAGCTGATCAAATAAAGACCAAACCTCAACTTCAAGTAAGCCTTTTTGGTGTAAAAAAGCTCTTAAGTGAGGGGAGTAGTTCAGAATCATGATGCGAACGTTTTCTTGGTTGTCATGAAAGACCTTAATTTGATTGACACTATCATCAAATTGTAAATATTGATTGATATGTGTCCATTCCTTGGTATCATCATACCAAGGTCGATCTTTTTGATACCAAGCTGGAATAAAGTGGTACATAATTTCTCTCTCAATTATAAAATATTGCGGTATTGTTTATTCAGTTGAAGCATCTCAACTTGATCAAAAATCGTAAAAAGTAGAGTGGCTAAAATCAAAACAGTTCCTGGAAAGGTTGATATAGTTGTATCAACCTTATAATAATGCCCTAAAACTAGTGGAAAACCAATCATAAAGCAGGTGTAGGCTCCCCCTAAAAAGCCAACTTGTTTTACAATCTGGTTTAAAAATGTAAAAGTTGGAGGGCCAGGTTGAACCCCGTGGATATAATCACCCATCTCCTGCAAACCCTCGGTTACCTTATCTGGCTTAACATTTACCAGAGCAAAACCAATGGTTAATAAAAAAAGTATTATTAAATAAACAGTTAAACCAAATGATTTTGATAAAACTAAATTAGAAATCAAATAAGCTATCGTTTGATTATGAGGGTATATCATTTGTAGTCCAGATAAAAAGTATTGGGGTAAAACTAGTAAAGTCATACCGTACATTATTGCCATCCCACCAGCTACATTCATCTTGATTGGAATGTAAGATTTGTGGGCAAAATCATTATGAATCATCACACGTTCTAAAGGAATCCGATACTCAGCCCGCTCTAAAAAGATTGTTACGACTAATGCAATAATAGCAAAAGTGAGGATCAGTCCATAAACCCATAAGTGGGAATTAAAATGAGAATCTTTAGCAATGGCTTGAGATAAACGAGCTGGTAAACTTGATACTAATCCTACTAAAATAATGATACTTGAACTTCCTAATCCAAATATCATGTTTAAATTAGCTAGCCACATCATAACAAAACAGCCCGCTATTGATAAAAATGATACGATAATCAGAAAACCAAGACGATCAAAAGGAAGCAACCAGGTTTGAAAGGTCATGAAACTCAAGAAACCTAGCGATTGAATGATACTGATAATAATCATAATGATTTTACGCCACCTATCTGCAACAACCATTGGCATTTTCTGTAAATTTAATTTTTTACTCGTACTGAAAAATCCCCAAAGAATCATTGTTGACATCCAAGGACCTAAACCTAGAGTGAATAATGAAACCTGAGAGAAATCACCCCCAGATACCAGACTGGCAATAGTCATTAAATCACGATTTAAACCACCAAAAGCTGAGGCATCAACATCAACCAAGGGAAGCGGAATATGTCTTCCTATTAAATAAACTAATATGATAAGTAAGCTTGTGATTGCCTTTTTCTTCAAAGGTGATTTAACCATTTGCCGTTTGGCCTGCATATTAGAACCCCAATTCTAATTTTTTGATTTTTTATATTTACGCCTCTATTGTAGCATAAAGCGCCAACAATGTTTGAGCTTTTTAACTAGAAATCATTTTTTGAATCGGATTTTTTGCTAAAAATTTCTCATCAAAAAAAGCCGTCACAGTTGACGACATAACTACCTGACCTTAGTTTTTACCTATCCTACAGAACCTTCCATTTCATAGGCAATAAGTCGATTCAACTCAACAGCATATTCCATTGGTAATTCTTTCGTAAAGGGTTCAACGAATCCCATGACAATCATCTCCGTCGCTTCGCTTTCGGTCAAACCACGACTCATCAAATAATAGAGTTGCTCTTCTGAAATTTTAGAAACCTTTGCTTCATGTTCTAAGGCGACTTGAGAATTGTGAATTTCATTAAAAGGAATGGTATCTGATTTTGAAATATCATCCATTAGAATTGTATCACACTCAATATGAGAAACAGATCTTTTGGAATTAGGATTAAAGGTTACCTGACCTCGATAGTCTACTTTTCCTCCACCTTTAGCAATAGATTTTGACACAATTGATGATGAGGTATGGGGAGCATTATGAATCATCTTAGCACCCGTATCTTGATGCTGACCAGCGTTAGCAAAGGCGATAGATAACATTGTTCCACGTGCACCGGGACCATCCAAGTAAACAGATGGGTATTTCATAGTTGTTTTAGCACCAAGATTCCCATCAATCCACTCAACCGTCGCATCTTGTAAGGCACGGGCACGCTTTGTTACCAAATTATAAACGTTATCTGACCAATTTTGGATTGTTGTGTAACGCATATAGGCACCCTCTAAAGCAAAAATCTCGACAATAGCCGCATGCAGACTATTGCTAGAATAAGTAGGCGCCGTACATCCCTCTACATAGTGAACACTTGCTCCTTCATCCACAATAATCAAAGTTCTTTCAAATTGGCCAGTATTTTCATTGTTGATGCGGAAATACGTTTGCAACGGAATGTCGACCTTAACCCCTTTAGGCACATAAATAAAAGTTCCACCTGACCATACAGCTGAATTTAAGGCTGCTAATTTATTGTCTGTGGGAGGCACTAATTTTGCAAAATAACGTTTGAACAAATCCGGGTATTCTTTCAAGGCCGAATCAGTATCTGTAAAGATAATTCCTAGTTTTTCAAATTCATCCTTCATATTGTGGTAAACCACTTCTGATTCATATTGAGCAGAAGCACCAGCTAAATAGGCGCGTTCAGCCTGAGGGATCCCAATCCTTTCAAAGGTCTCTTTGATTTTTTCTGGGACATCATCCCAGGAACGAGCTGGCTTATCTGATGCCTTTTGATAATAAATAATATCATCAAAATTAATATCTGATAAGTCAGCACCCCATGTTTGCATAGGCATCTTATTAAAAGTCTCAAGTGACTTTAGGCGAAAATCAAGCATCCATTCCGGTTCCCCTTTTGCAGCAGACAATTCTCGAACAATGGCTTCACTTAAACCTTTACCAGTTGAATATAATGGTTGAACATCATCATGGAAACCAAACTGATAATCTCCCAAATCAATTGGGTTTGGTTCGACCATATCTTTTGTTTCAGACATATCTTTTCCTTTTCTTTCTATTTCACTCACTATCTGCTTGACTCCGTCGAATAGCTTTTTCTAAAGCATGCCAAGCTAGAGTGGAACATTTAATACGTTGTGGAAATTTGGCAACACTCGCTAGAAGCTCAGCCTCACCCAGATCTTTCTGCTTTGGATTCTCTTGACCTTGCACCATCTCAGAAAAGATCTGAATCAACTCTAAAGCTTCAGCCTTAGTCTTACCCTTAACAGCATCCGTCATCATACTTGAAGAAGCAATTGAAATAGTGCAACCATCTCCCATAAAAGCAATATCAGCAATCCGATCATCCTCAAACTTAACACTTAAAGAAATGACATCACCACAAGTTGGATTATTGAGCACTACTGCTTCTACGCCATCTATGCTACCTCTATGATGAGGATTTTTTGAATGATCAGAAACGACAGCCATATAAAGACTGCTGAGCTTAGAGAGTGCCATTAAAAAACTCCTTTGTTTTTAGAAGTGCTTCTACTAGACGATCACAATCCTCTTTTGAATTGTAAATATAAAAACTCGCTCTCACAGCAGATGAAATTCCCAAATACCTCAACAAAGGTTGAGCACAATGGTGACCCGCCCTAACAGCTATGCCTTCATAATCCAAAGCTGTTGCAACGTCGTGTGGATGTAGACCATCTAAGTTAAATGTAAAAACCGCAGTATGTGCTTCTGGCTGGTGCGGACCATATAAGGTCAGACCATCAATCGCAAGCAATTTCGGTAAGATATAATCAACAAGAGCTTGCGCATGTTGATGAACTTGATCCATCCCCAAGTCCTCAAGATAACGGATAGCTTGTCCAAGTCCAATGGCTCCAGAAATATTTGGAGTTCCTGCTTCAAACTTCCAAGGAAGCTCCTTCCAAGAAGCCTCTTGCTCATAGACAAAATCAATCATTTCCCCACCAAATTCTATTGGTTCCATTTGCTTAAGCACAGCTTCCTTACCATACAAAACGCCAATACCTGTTGGACCCATCATTTTATGGCCAGAAAAAACATAGAAGTCACAATCCAACTCTTGGACATCTACCGACATATGTGGAACAGCTTGGGCGCCATCAACAACCATATAAGCTCCATGTTCATGAGCTAAGGCGGTAATCTCTTTAATAGGAGTGATAGAACCTAGCACATTTGAAACATGTGCCAAACTGACAAATTTTGTTTTAGGCGATAATTTAGCTTGCAAGTCATCCCTATCAATTTCCCCATCTTTTAGATAGACATAAATCAATTCAGCTCCCGTCATATGACAAACTTCTTGCCAAGGAATCAGATTAGCATGATGTTCCATAACTGAAATAAGGACCTGGTCTCCTTCTTGGAGAATAGTCTTGGCAAATTGGGCTACCCAATTCAAACCAGTGGTCGTTCCTCTTGTAAAAAGCACTTCTTTGGTACTTTTTGCATTAATAAACTGTCTGACTAATTCACGACTTGCCTCATACTCTCGCGTTGCTCTTTCTGCCAATGTGTGGACACCACGATGAACATTGGCATTATCTTCATGGTAATACTGCATTAGACGATCTAAGACGATCTGTGGTTTTTGCGTAGTTGCTGCATTATCCAGATAGATTAAGTGTTCATCGTTAACCATTTGATTTAAAATGGGAAATACTTTCTTGATTTCAATACTATCTAACATACCAAACTCCTGCCTTAGACGCGTGATGCCAATTTTTGGTCAAGTACAGCAATGATGTTATCTCTCATTTCCTTGATAGGAATCTCCGTAATAACAGCTCCTAAGAATCCACGAATAACCAGCCGTTCAGCTGTATCTTTATCTAAACCACGGCTCATTAAATAATACATATCTTCCGGATCAACTTGTCCAATCGAGGCTGCATGCCCTGCTGTAACTTCATTTTCATCAATTAATAAAATAGGGTTAGCATCACTTCTTGCTTTATCGGAAAGCATCAAAACACGGCTTTCCTGCTGGGCATCAGCACCCTTAGCTCCCTTGATGATATGCCCAATACCATTAAAGGTTAGCGTTCCTCTTTCCAAAATAACACCGTGTTGTAAAATATGGCCGACAGAATTTTTACCATAATTGGTTACGCGTGTATCGATTCCTTGAATTTGGCGACCACTTGAAGCAGCAACAACTTTCAAATCAGCCTGACTACCATCTCCAAGTAAATCACTGTCAAAATCAGCAATAACATTTCCTTCATTCATAATGCTTAGTGACCAATCAATAGTCGCATTATCAGCTAGACGGCCTCGCCTACTAATATAAGTTGTCACCGATTTTCCTAACCGATCGATTGCTGAAAATTTGATTCTGCTCCCCGCTTGTGCAATAACCTCAACACTAATATTAGCACTTGCTTTAGCTGAATCTTGGCCATAGCTTTCAAACCTTTCCAAGTAAGAAAACTGGCTTTCTCTACCTGCAATAATCAAAACATGTTTATTAAATGGCACTTCACTGTCACTATCTTGTAAAAAAATTGCTTCAAGTGGCTGCTCAATTTCAACAAAATCCGGGACATACAAGACCGCTGCACTATTAAAATAAGCCGTATGGTAAGCACTTAGCTTATCTTGATTATCCTCAATAGCAGTTCCAAAATAAGTATGGATAATATCAGGAATTTCTTCTAAAGCAGAATAAAAATCAGTAAAAATGACACCTTGCTCATGAAGTTCCATTGGTAACTGTTCCATCACTGTGCGTGTCCCATTTTGTACTAAGGTAGGGTTATCACCAATAGCTATAAAATCCGGAACCTTCGCTTCAAACGGACTATCCTCTATATGACCATCTCCCAAATTCCAGCGATGAAACTTGACCCGTTCAATTATTGGTAATTCTAGATGATCAATAAGGTGAAATGCTTTTTGACGTCGTTCTTGTAACCATGCTGGCTCTGCTTTTTCTTGAGAAAAAGCCATAATAGTTTCTAAAGTCATAATGATGTTTCCTCTTTCTCTAATATTGATAAGACAAGGCTGCGAAACAAAAAACGTCTGCACAGCAAAAGCCAAGACTTTTAAGATTCATCATTAAACTTCTTCTTTATAGTCAATGCCTAGTTCTTCTGCAATGCCAGCATAGCCTTCTTTTTCAAGTCTAGCTACCAAAGCAGCATCTCCAGAAAGAACAATTCGGCCATCCATCATGACATGAACTAAATCCGGTGTAATATAATTTAAAAGACGTTGATAGTGAGTGATAATCATTGCACCAAAATCTTTTTGCCGCATTTCATTAACTCCTTTTGATACAACTTTTAAAGCGTCAATATCCAAACCAGAATCAATTTCATCCAAAAGGGCAAATTTAGGTTCCAGCATTAACAGTTGAAGGATTTCATTTCGTTTTTTTTCACCACCTGAAAACCCCTCATTTAGGTACCGTTCAGCCATCTCCTCTTTCATACCTAACAATTCCATTTTTTGATCCAACTTAGTAATGAAATCACGAACCGAAATTTTTTGATCATCGTCTTTTCCAGCATTCATAGCAGCCCGCATAAACTCGGCATTTGTAATTCCTGGAATTTCAGATGGGTATTGCATTGCTAAAAACAAGCCCATCCGTGCTCTTTCATCAACTTCTAACTCTAGAATATTAACCCCATCAAAAAGGACTTCGCCTTCGGTTACTTCATAGTTGGGATTTCCCATGATAGCAGCGGACAGAGTTGATTTCCCTGTTCCATTTGGTCCCATAATAGCAGCAATTTCACCAGTTTTGAGGGTCAAATTTACGCCTTTTAGAATCTCTTTATCTTCGATTGAAACGTGTAGATTTTTAATTTCTAACACAGACATTGCATACCTCTTTTTCTATTTCTTATCCGTCAGTCAACAACTAACAGATTCAAGAATACTTTTTAATAATCAATTAAATTATAACAAAAAAAGGCGGTTAAGGCCTTCTTTGTGTTTGAAAGAGTCTAGTGCTTCTTCCACTTTTCCATTTGACGATGACGAAAGTCGCTATTTCCAATAAACTTTAAAAGTTTAAAGAGCGGTGTTCTTTTTTCTCCCCATATTTCCAAGCTTTCAATTAATACTTCTAAACCAAACAGAAGACCAAACATCAACAAGAGTCCCCCGATTCTACTTGAAACATTCAACAACAAGGAAATCAAAGAAAAGAGCATAGCAATACCATAAACCACTAATACAGCCCCACGATGGGTAAACCCCATCGACAGAAGGCGATGATGCAAGTGCATCTTATCTGGTTCATAAAACTTCTTACCTGATAAGCTTCTACGGATAATAGCTACCGCAGTATCCATGATAGGAACACCAAGTATAATAACTGGTGTCACAACCACAACGGCTGTTGCATTCTTAAGCCCTTGCAAGGACAAGACACCAATCATAAAACCAATAAAAAGAGCCCCTGTATCCCCCATATAGATAATAGCTGGATGATAATTATAAGGAAAAAATCCTGCAATCGAAGCAATCAAAATAAGAATTGTTACCGTCAAGAAAAAGTCAATTTGTGGTAAAAAGAAATAAGAAACAATAGCCATTGTTACTAGACTAATAATGGAAACGCCACTAACTAAGCCGTCTAAACCATCAATGAGATTAATAGCATTAGTAATAGAAACAATCCATAAGACCGTTAAAACAAAGGTTACAATAGGACCAAAATGCAAAAGTGGTCCACCAAAAGGAACTTTGAAACTATCAAATCTAAATTCTGTAAAAGCCCATATAATATAGGCTCCTAAAAAGATACCAAACATTTTCAGCTTGGGACTAATTTCAAAAAGATCATCGATATAACCTGTAGCTGTTACTATTAAAGCTCCCATAACAACCGGAAAGATATAGGAAAAGTAACTTTGCTTGTCAATTAAAACACTTTCAGATATCTTAGGCATCAGAATTAATGTCGTTACAAAAAAGGATATAAAGATTGCTAGTCCGCCACTACTAGGCATTGTAACTTTATTCACTCGTCTTGCATTTGGTTCATCAACAGTTCCTGTTTTAAATGCCAAAAAACGCACAATGGGAGTTAAAAACAAAGAAATTAACAAGGCTGCTATTAGGATTAATACATAATCAAATGTAAATGGAAACATAGTTTATCACACCAATTCAATCCTTTTCAACTGCTCTATTGCCTGATCTTCAATGAGTAAGGTTGCATGCTCTTGCAAATAAGCACGTGTTTTTGAACCAGGTAGTGCATGTTCAATTAACCTAGCATACATAATATTAGCAAAGTAGGCTGGCTGATTTTGAATATCAAGTAAGATTGTTAGATGGTAACGACTAGTTTCCTTGTAAAGCTCTGAAGCTTCAATTGGAAAGTTAACTATTTTAGAAAAACTGATGACTTCCTCTATAGTTAAAAAATCAAAAACATAATGAACGTAGTCCATTGGTTCAACAATCTGGGCAGATTCATCAGCCACTGTAGTTTGAGATTGGCTTGCCTCGACTGCTTCTTCTAACATTTCTTCAATTTTTTCCAATTTTTCATGGGCATTGACATCACCTTTTTCTATCATGTTTTTTTCAATTGTTTTAAAAAAATCTTCGGGTGTCATCTGAGAAACATCTCCTAAATCAGTTAAATCTTCAAAATCAATTTCTTTAGATAATTCTGACTTAGTAACAAAAACATCTAAACGATCTTTACGTGGGGTAACTCTAAAACTCAACATCCCACTATCTTTAAAGTTTTCAGGTAAATCCAACTCATCCATAACGGTATAGAAGAATTCTTCTGTTTTTTCCTGAGGAATCAAGAAATCTTTTAATTCCATTCCCCTTTCTTCTAAATCATCCATGCTGATCGTTATTTTTAGTGTTGTTTCACTAATTTGTTTCATTTCCATAGTATATACCTCGCACGCGTAGTCATTCTATTATACTCGAAAATAGACTTTTTCGCAATTTTGCGATCGAATTAAGGTTATCGCTAAAAAATCTATCCCTATGTACTGCACCCCAAAAGTTGGACAAAAAATCTAACATTTGGGGTGTTTTTGTATGAAATTAAGTTATGAAGATAAATTAGAAATTTATCGTTTAAAGAAGTCAGGTGTTTCCTGGACTCAATTAGAGATTCAATTTGGAGTAACCCGCTGCAACTTAAAATATACCATTCGACTGATGGATCGTTATGGAGTTGAGATCGTTAAGAAGCAAAAGTACCAAGCTTATTCACCTGAAATGAAGCAAGAAATGATTAATAAAGTCTTGAAAGATGGGCAATCCTTAATGTCAGTTTCTCTAGATTACGCCTTCCCAAATCCAGGAACTCTTGCCAATTGGATAGCGCAATACAAGAAAAATGGTTATACTATTGTTGAGACAACAAAAGGGAGACCAGCAAAAATGGGACGTAAACCAAAGAAAACTTGGGAAGAAATGACTGAATTAGAGCGCCTTCAGGAAGAGAACGAATATCTCAGAACGGAGAACGCCTTCCTAAAAAAGTTAAAAGAGTTAGAAGAACGGGACGAAGCTATCGAGAAAGAACGACAGAAATCATTAAAGAAATGGTTGATGGAGGATTTAGATTAGGTTTACTTCTAAGAGCAGCTCAATTAGCTCGTTCAACCTATTACTATCATCTTAAGCAACTAGAACAAGATGATTTAGACAAGTCCATTAAAAACCAAATTCAAGAAGTCTATCAGAAACATAAAGGTAACTATGGCTATCGTCGAATCACTTTGGAACTGCGTAACAGAGGTTTTATCATCAACCACAAAAGAGTTCAGCGCTTGATGAAAGAACTAGGTTTGGCAGCGAGAATACGTCGCAAAAGACGCTATTCATCTTATAAGGGTGAGGTTGGAAAGAAAGCAGATAACCTTATTCAACGCCATTTTGAAGCCTCTAAACCTTTTGAGAAGTGTTACACCGATGTGACTGAATTTGCTTTACCTGAGGGAAAACTCTATTTATCACCAGTTCTTGATGGTTATAATAGCGAGATAATAAACTATACCATTTCACGTTCTCCTAACTTAAACCAAATTAAAACGATGCTAGAAAAGACATTTCCAGATAAATACTATAACGGAACTATTTTACATAGTGATCAAGGCTGGCAGTATCAGCACAACTATTATCATCACTTTTTAAACTCTAAAGGTATCCGTCCATCTATGTCACGTAAAGGAAACAGCCCTGACAATGGGATAATGGAATCCTTCTTTGGCATATTAAAGTCAGAAATGTTCTATGGCTATGAGAGCTACTATAAATCTCTGGGAGATTTAGAAAAAGCTATTAAAAAATATATTGATTATTACAACAATAAACGGATCAAAGTAAAACTAAAAGGACTTAGTCCCGTACAATACAGAACTAAATCCTTTGCTTAAAATATAATGTCTAACTTTTGGGGGTCAGTACACTATTGGGACAGATTTTTTAAATAAATAAATTAATAAAGAAATAGATTATTAACAAACTTCCCAAAATAATCCGATACTTTCCAAAAATCGTAAAATCATGTTTTTTAACATAGTCTGTCAAGAATTTAATAACATATAAACTAACCACAAAGGCAGTTAAACTAGCTACCAGTAAGATTAATAACTGGCCAAAGCCAAGTACGTTTCCTTTCAGAAAGAACTTTACAACCTTTAACAAGCTGGCGCCAAACATAACAGGGATTCCTAAGAAAAAGGTAAATTCGGTAGCAACCGTACGGCTTGTTCCCATTAAAATACCACCTAAAATAGTTGCTCCTGAACGACTTGTCCCAGGAATAATACTTAATACTTGAAAAAGTCCAATAAATAAAGCTGTTTTATAGGACATTCTCGCTAAACTAGTCACTTGTGGTTCAACGGTTTTGTTACGTTTTTCAATCCATATAAAGGCAAAACCGTAGACGATAAGCATAAGGGCAACAGTAATAAAGTTGTAAAAATGTTTATTAAACCAATTATCAAGAGGCATTCCAATGATGACTACTGGTAAAATAGCAATCACTACTTTCAACCAAAGTTGCCATGTTAAGCGGGTTTCTGTAGCGCTTTTCCCAGGTTGAAATGGATTCAAGCGTTTGAAATAAATGACAACTACAGCAATAATCGCTCCTAACTGGATAACCACATTAAACATTTCCAAAAAGGCTGCATTTTCGCGTAATTTAACAAATTCTTCTACCAAAATCAAATGACCGGTACTAGAAATAGGCAACCATTCCGTAATACCCTCAATAATACCAAAAAAGATGGCTTTTAAAATCTCAAAAAATAACATATTAACTCCTCGTTTTAGATAAAACCATTGTATCAGAATTTGGCAAAAATGATAAGCTAAGAATCAGATAAATGTGTTTTTTAAACAGAATATTTATACAATTTTTGGAAATAGCGAAGAAGCTTTAGAAAGCTCCGCCTCCGCCACCACCTCCTCCTCCAGAGAAACCACCCCCTGAAAATCCACCACTACTTCCAGATGAGACACTGAAGTGGCTAGCTTGTGTTGCAGCTTGAGCAGAATGCGTAAAATGAGTTGTCATCCCATACATAATAGGTGAAATGGTCGAATAAGTATGTACCAAGTCTTGATCTGTCAACTCGATACCATGTAAGGCCATATATCTTTCCACTTGATCAGCAAAGCCGAACAGACTAGCATATACTAAAACTCGATTCCAAACGATTAAACTTTCAATCTCAGCTCGCTCAAAGTGCTTTATATCTTTTAACATCAGAATAAAACTATCCCAAGGTTGACGAGCTTGTTGCCCTTCTTGGGTCAAAACACCTTGAAGACGATCAACCGAAACTTTTTTAGACATATAAATCATTAGCAAAATGGCTATAAGCACCAAGATGACATCAATCATTAGATGAGTGCCAGAGGCAATAATCATGGCGTAGACAGCATGTGCAACAAGTATTAGAATAGGAATAACTAACAAGAAATTAGCAAAACCAAAAAAACCTTCTCTTTAATAGTCATGGGACGATAGTAGGAATCTGATTCACTACCGATACTTTGAGTGACTTTCATAGATAATTCCTTAAGAGCTTGATTTAATTTATTCAAATGTTCTTTACCACGCGCATTTACTTGACGTTGTAACTCTTTACCAGAATATTGTGTTTCTAATTTTTTAGAAATATCGGAGTCAAAAAAATAATCAGCAAACAGTTGATCCGTTTTTAACTTCTCGGCATCGCTAAAGGCCATCTGTACAAAAGATTCTTCAAAATCAGTCAATACACTCCTATCCTTCAGAGTCAAAAAGTAACCGTTAGCTTCCTTTTCAATCTCAATAGCTTTGCGGTCAATAAGATCCAAAAGAGTTGCTTGAACAAGATTTTCAAAGGAAATGTTATCATCTCTCAAATGAGTTTTTGCAGGATTTAACTTCTGTAAATTTAAATGAAATATTTTTTCTGCTATAACTAGCGGAGGTAAGTCATCTGGTAATGCATATAATTGTCCCTTACCTCTATTCTTAAATTGAAAAACAGTCTTTTTAAACGTTAACCAACAAATAATAGCAACTATGAAAAAGATTGCAATAATAACATAGACATAGTAATCCACAAAATGACGAATCCATCTTGTTCGCTCAGCTATTTGTCGTTCAGTTGCCTTAAAAATGGGCAAATAGTTACGTGAAATTGCCTGACCAGAAATAATTTTACTGTCCCAGTAAGCGTGAAATTCACTGACACCGTCAACATCATTCGTCCACGTTTCCAGTTGACCTAAACTACTTGTATTAGCACTTGGCTTGAAATATCCCCTATGTAAATAGAGCTCCTGCTTCTTACTAGGTGCTTGCGTATCAACTGTAAAATGAACTTTTTCGAGAGTCTTATCCCAGTCTGATATAGGTTTCCAATTTAGTACAGCAATATCCTTATACTTATAGAGAATATTCGAAAGTTTCCATTTGACAATAATTTTAACCTTATCATTCGGCTCACCTGCATTATAAATTTTCAAACGGTAACCATCACCAAGATCTTCGATTGAGCTGGAAACATTTACCTTTCTTCCATTTCGATAAACTTCAATTTGGGGATCTGAATGAATATCAAAGCTGCTCGGCATTTTCCCTGCTCTTCCCAAACTAACATACTGCCCCTCGTAACTAGTACTAAATAAATAGGTTACTTCTTGGGTAAATTGTGCACTATTATCTTCATTAATATGGAGATGGCCTTCATAAAGAGGAATTCGATATTCTACATCACTAGCAAAAACGGTAGTTCCAAAGAAGCTCATAATAACTACAAGGCTAATTAAAAAACGTTTCAAAACCATAAATCTCCTCTACTTTCTAACTTATATTTTATCACAAAAGATAAGCTAATAAAATAAAGAAGTAAGGTTAAGATATTTATTTTTAAACAGATAATTGTATATTTTTCCATTTTTCAAATAAAAATGATTGAAATCAAACCTTATTTGCTGTAAAATAGTTGGATATATTATAATAGATGGAGTTTTTCTATGAAAAAGCTATTAATGACCTGCTTTTTTGCTCTCTTTTTCCTATTTGGGGGAAATAATCTAGCACAAGCGGATAACTATTTACGCGTTGGTATGGAAGCTGCTTACGCTCCCTTCAACTGGACACAAGATACAGATGCGAATGGTGCTGTTCCTATCGAAGGCACTAATCAATACGCTAACGGCTATGATGTCCAAATTGCTAAAAAAGTCGCTAAATCACTTGACAAGAAATTATTAGTTGTCAAAACATCATGGACAGGCCTAATCCCAGCACTAACCTCTAAAAAAATAGACATGATTGCTGCTGGTATGAGTCCCACAGAAGAACGTAAAAAAGAAATTACTTTTTCTGATAGCTACTATACCAGTGAGCCGGTTATTGTTGTAAAAGCTGATAGTAAATTTGCTAAAGCAAAATCTCTAGCTGATTTTGCGGGTGCTAAAATCACTGCTCAACAAGGTGTTTGGCATGTCAACCTGATTCCTCAAATTAAAGGAGTTAAAGCACAAACACCTATGGGCGATTTTTCACAAATGCGTCAAGCTTTATCCTCTGGCGTTATTGATGGTTATATTTCAGAACGACCTGAAGCTATGACCGCTCAAAATGCTAATAGCTCTTTCAAAATGGTAACTCTCAAAAATGGTTTTACTGTCAATTCATCTGACGCTGCCATCGCAGTAGGTATGCGTAAGGATGATAGTCGTATTAATCAGATTAATCAAGTCCTAACTGAATTATCTCCTAACGACCGTTTAAGTTTAATGGACAAAATGGTAACATTGCAACCTAAAGAAGAAAAATCATCCAATACTACTAAACCTTCTTTTCTACATCAAATGTGGACTATTTTAAGAAGCAATTGGAAACAATTTTTACGCGGTACAGGACTTACACTACTTATCTCAACAATCGGTACTGTTGTTGGTTTGATTATCGGTTTATTGATTGGCATATATAGAACCGCAACCAAGTCAAAAAATAAAATGGTAGCTTTCTTCCAAAAAGTTTTTGGATGGTTCTTAAATATTTATATTGAGGTTTTCCGAGGAACACCGATGATTGTTCAATCCATGGTTATTTACTATGGTACTGCTCAAGCATTTGGGATTTCAATAGATCGAACTCTAGCTGCCATTCTTATCGTATCTATTAATACTGGTGCCTATATGACAGAAATTGTTCGTGGTGGGATATTTGCCGTTGATCAAGGACAATTTGAAGCTGCAACCGCCCTTGGATTTTCACACGGACAAACCATGCGAAAGATTGTTCTACCTCAGGTTATTCGAAATATTCTACCCGCAACAGGTAACGAGTTTGTTATCAATATTAAAGATACATCTGTGCTAAACGTTATCTCTGTTGTTGAGCTTTATTTCTCGGGTAACACAGTCGCTACTCAAAATTATCAATATTTCCAAACTTTCTCAGTTATCGCACTGATTTACTTTATCTTAACTTTCACTGTAACAAGAATCCTTCGCTATGTAGAACACCGATTGGATGATGATACGTACACAACTGTAGTAAGAGAAATGCCTTTGGAGGAGTCTACGAATGTCTAATCCTATTATTGAAATCAAACATTTGAAAAAATCATACGGGAATCATCAAGTCTTAAAAGATATTTCCCTATCTGTAAATAAAGGCGAAGTCATCTCAATTATTGGTTCATCAGGGTCAGGCAAATCAACCCTATTACGATCTATAAACCTCCTTGAAGAACCAACTGATGGGCAAGTCTTATTCCATGGAAAAAATGTCCTCGCTGATGATTATAATTTGACTCATTATCGTGAAAAACTGGGTATGGTTTTTCAATCCTTTAACCTTTTTGAAAATCTTAATGTCCTTGAAAATGCAATCGTTGCTCAAACTACAGTCTTAAAAAGAAGTCGTTCAGAAGCAGAAAAGATAGCTAAAGAAAACCTTAATTCAGTCGGAATGACCGAGCAATATTGGAAGGCAAAACCAAAACAACTGTCTGGTGGCCAAAAACAACGTGTCGCTATCGCTCGCGCTCTTTCAGTAAATCCTGAAGCTATGCTATTTGACGAACCTACTTCTGCTTTAGATCCTGAGATGGTAGGTGAAGTTTTAAAAACTATGCAAGACCTTGCAAAATCAGGACTTACAATGATCATCGTAACCCATGAAATGGATTTTGCTCAAGAAGTTTCAAATCGCGTTATTTTTATGGATAAAGGTGTCATCGCCGAAGAAGGAACCCCTCAAGATATTTTTGAAAATCCTAAACAAGATCGTACAAAAGAATTCTTACAACGTTTTCTAAAATAAAAAAAAGCCTCAAAAGTTAGATAACATGATATGTCCCCCTTTTACTGGACTAATCCAGTGAAAGGGGTTTTTGTATGAAATATAATTATAATTTTAAATTAAATGCAGTAAACATGTATCGTTCAGGTCAGTGGATAGAGACTCCAGTTGGTATCGGGCAAAAAAACTTTAGAAAAAGAATTGTCCGATGGTCAAAAACTGCGGAAATACATGGTTTTGATTTTCTAAAACATTCAAAATCATCTAAAAATCGTACAGTTGAAGAAAGATATGAGCTAGTTGCACGTGTCTTCTCTGGAGAATCTCAAAGTAGTGTTGCAATTAACGCGGGTATTGATACTGGACTATTGTCTAAATGGGTTCAAATATATAAAATAAAAGGGTATGAAGGATTGAATCTTAAAAGAGGTCACCGAAGGAAAAAGGAACCGCCTATGACTAAAAAATATAAGCCAGCTGATTTAACGCCTACAGAAAGAGAAGAATTAATAAGATTAAGAGCTGAAACAGCCTATTTAAAAACAGAAAATGAAGCAATAAAAAAATTAATCGCCTTGAGACACAAAAAGGAAGCTGCGCTACTCAAGGCGAAAAAGCGGCAATCGTCAAGGAACTTAAAGAAAAAGGATATCACATAAAATATCTTCTCAAAGCAGTAAACCTAGCCAAATCAACTTATTATTTCGAGATTGGCAAGATAGATGCTGTTGCTTTAAGAAACGAAGAGTTACTTAACGAAATCAAAAGTATTTTTGAGTCAAATAAAAGTAGATATGGCGTTAGACGAGTCTATCAAGAACTGATTAATCGTGGATACAAGGTGAACCATAAGAGAGTTCAACGTCTCATGCATAAAGAAGGTTTATTAGGCAAACGTCCAAAGGAAAAATACCATTCCTATAAAGGTGAGGTAGGAAAGATTGCCGACAATATTATTGCTAGAAACTTTAGCACAACTGCGCCTTTACAAAAGTGGACAACAGATGTCTCTCAGTTTAATTTTTCATGGGGAAAGTGTTATATATCGCCAGTTTTAGACATGAACACAAATGAAATCATATCATATGATTTATCTATGAGTCCTAATCTTGAACAGATAAGTAGAATGCTCGATAGAGCTTTCAATAAATTTCCATCAGTAGATGGTCTTATATTTCATTCTGATCAAGGTTGGCAGTACCAACATCCTTATTTTAGAAATACATTACACCAACATGGTATTGTCCAGTCTATGTCACGGAAAGGGAACTGCTACGATAATTGTATAATGGAGACATTTTTTGGAAGGTTAAAAAATGAGATGTATTATGGCTATGAGAAAGACTATTCTTCATTTGAAGAATTCTCAAGAGCTGTTGAGAAATATATTGATTATTACAATAACAAAAGAATTCAGGCAAAAACAAAATGGATGCCTCCTGTACAATACAGGATAACATCCATGCGTTCCGCCTAGTTTATAAGTATGTGTCCAGGATTCTGGGTACATATCAACAACCTAACAATTGAGGTCTTTTTTATAAAATAAATCTATGATAGAAAAGTAAAATAAGTGACAGTCATCTTATAGCTCTTAAAGAAATTTAAAAAAAATAACAACTAACTTAACTAAAACTCCACTTCTTTAAAAAGTACCCCTATAGGGGACAACAACTTCAATTTCGATATCAACGCTTAAGGTTTAGAGAAAATCTGCAAAAAACACTAAGCACCAGTCCACAGTAGCATTTTCAATCTATACTCATTCAAAGTATTACTATTTTTAAAAATATACTTTACCAGTTAAGTTTTTTATGATATACTATTCTTGTTAACGTTAATAATCTTGCAATAGGAGGTAACTATGGCCGAAAAAACTGACTTGGCGTCAGCTTACCGCAGACTAAAAAGTCCTAATATTAAAACAAAAAAACGTGCTTTGAAAATTATTCATGAGTACAAGAGATCTGGTAAAAAATAACAGGAATCTCTAAAATAAAGTCAGACAAAAAAGCAACTAAGACACATCCCTCCGTCTTAGTTGCTTTTTAATATTATTTAACTTTCAGAGCTGATAAGACTTGTGCCCGAATATCATCAACTCCATTTGGGGTATTAGGTAAGAATAAAGTTTGATTGCCTCTAGAAGCAAATGTATTTAGGGTATCAAGGTATTGATTTGTCAATAAAATTGACATAATTTGTTCCTCGTTTAAACTAATATTTGCTTCTTTTAATTCTTGAATAGATTCTGCTAAACCATCTACAATTGCTTTTCGTTGTTGTGCAATACCTACACCGTGCAAGCGATCTTTCTCAGCTTCTGCAGATGCTGCTGTAACAATCTTAATCTTATCAGCTTCTGCTAATTCTTGAGCAGCAACACGTTTACGTTGAGCAGCATTAATTTCATTCATTGATTGTTTAACTTCAGCATCAGGTTCAACTTTAGTAATCAAAGTTTTAACAATAATATAACCATAAGTTGACATTTCTTCTGCTACTTGATGTTGAACTTCAAGTGCAATTTCATCCTTTTTCTCAAAGAGTTCATCGAGAGTTAATTTAGGAACAGATGAACGCAAAGCATCTTCAATGTATGATTTAATTTGTGCTTCAGGTCTCATCAATTTATAGTAAGCATCAGTAACATTATTTTCATTAACACGGTATTGAGTAGCAATGTTCAATGTAACGAAAACATTATCTTTTGTTTTGGTTTCAACTACAATCTCTGTTTGTAGTAATCTTAACTGGACACGTGCAGCAATCTTATCAATTCCAAAGGGCATTCTAAGGTGAATACCACTTTGTGAAGTTGTTTGGTATTTCCCAAAACGCTCAATAATGGCTACCGTCTGTTGTTTGACAACGTACAAAGCACTCGCAAGAATAGATATAATGACAATAATACAGATAATTAAAAACACGACTGGACCTAACACTAACATAAATACTCCTTCTTAAGTAGAGCTAGCTATGAACACTTTTTAATGTGTCTGCTGCATCCTGACTTATTGTTAATATATAATTATAATGGTTTTCTTATTTTTGTCAAATAAAAAAGCAATAAGAAGTTATGATATAAAAAAGTAAGGTCATAAACCTTACTTAATAATTATTCAACACTCATTATATAAGGATAAACTGGCTGATCACCTTGGTGAATTTCAACTTCAATATCTTCATATTTCTCTTCTAAATAATCTGCCAAATCTTCAGCAAGTGCTGTATTACCCTCTTCACCAATAAAGATAGTTACAATCTCACTATCTTCTTCGATCATCTGATCAAAGGTTGACTTCATAGCTGACTCAAGGTTAGCATCAGATACTAAAATCTGACCATTAACCATACCTAGATAGTCGTTTTCATGAATCTCTAAGCCATCAATCGTTGTATCTCTGACTGCTAAAGTTAAGCTTCCGCTTGTAACATCATTTAAGCTAGCTGACATTGCTGAAAAATTCTCGTCTAATGATTTAGAAGCGTCAAAGGCTAATAAGCTCGTTAATCCTTGTGGAACTGTTTTACTTTCAATGACTACTGCGGGAATATCAACCACATCTGCTGCAGATTGAGCAGCCATGAAGATATTCTTGTTATTTGGTAAAAGAATAACTTGTTTTGCATTAACAGCTTCAATAGCTTTCACAATATCTTCAGTAGACGGATTCATAGTTTGTCCACCAGAAATAATGTAATCAACTCCTTGTGCAGTAAAGATGTCTGCTAAACCTTGTCCCGCTACAACAGCAATCAAACCAAACTCTTTCATCTCAGTCTTAGGACGTACTGTATTTGTTTTCTCAACTTGAGCATCATGCTGATTACGCATATTGTCGACTTTAATTTTGATCAAAGAGCCATATTTTAGCCCTTCTTGCATCACAAGTCCAGGATCTTCGGTATGGACGTGAACCTTAACAATCTCATCATCATTAACGACCATCAAAGAATCACCAAGATTGCTTAAATAGCCTTGAAATTCTTCATAATTGAATTCTTTAACGTAAGTTGGCCCTTGACGTAAAGCAACCATGATTTCAGTACAATAACCATATGTAATATCTTCTGTGGCAACATGTCCAACAACTGCCTTATGGTGCTCGGCGTTAATCATCTCAGACATATTTGCTGGTGTCGCTTTAAAGTCTTCAGAAGCAATATAATCACCATTTAAGGCAGACAAGAAACCTTCATATATGAAAACTAAGCCTTGACCACCCGAGTCAACAACACCAACTTCTTTTAAAACTGGTAGTAGATCAGGTGTTTTTGCTAATGCTTTTTTAGCCCCTTTAAGGGCAGCGCTCATAACTTCAATAGCATCATTAGTAGACTCAGCTTTTTTCAAAGCAGCGCTTGCAGCACCCCGTGAAACGGTTAAAATTGTCCCTTCAACTGGCTTCATCACAGCCTTATACGCTACTTCAACACCTGCTTGAAAAGCTTGTGCTAAATCTTGCCCATCCAACTCAACCTTGCCTTTAATGCTCTGACCAAAACCACGGAAAATTTGCGATGTGATAACCCCAGAATTACCACGAGCTCCCATTAATAGACCTTTGGAAAGGATTTGACCAACTTCACCTACAGTTTCTGCGGGCTTGCTAGCAACTTCCTTTGCTCCATTATCCATGGTCATTCCCATATTTGTCCCAGTATCTCCATCTGGAACAGGAAAGACATTTAAAGAATTAACATATTCTGCTTGTTTGCCTAGACGCGTTGCCGCGGCTTGAACCATTTCTTGGAACAAGCTTGCTGTAATATTTGACACTAGTTTTCTCCTACAACCTTAATATTCTGCACATACACGTTAACCATATCGGCTGTTAAACCAAGTTGGCTTTCAAGATTAAATTTAACGCGTTCTTGGATATTCTTAGAAACTTCACTAATCTTTACACCATAACTCATCACAGTGTAGACATCAACAGAAATACCCAAATCTGTAGATTTCACAACTACGCCTTTGGCATAGTTTTCCTTGCGAAGTAGCGATTGAAAATTGTCTTTTATAGCACTTTTACTTGCCATACCTACAACGCCAAAAATTTCCGTTGCAGAACCACCAACAACAGTTGCAATAACGTCGTCAGATAGTTCAATTAGACCATCATTTGTATTAATTTTTACAGTCATATTTACTACCTCAAAAAGTTTTTATCAGTTTATTTTATCACATATTAGCCCTAATGTAAAAAAATTTAGGTATAACAACAACATTCAACGATGAAACGGAAGAAAATGAAAAAAGCCCTAAGGCTTATTTCAACTATACACGTTCAACTTGACCTGACTTAAGCGCACGAGCTGAAGCCCAAACTTTTTTAGGTTTACCATTAACCATAATAGTAACTTTTTGAAGATTTGGTTTAACTGTACGTTTTGTTTGATTCATAGCGTGTGAACGGTTATTACCAGATACAGTCTTACGACCTGTGAAATAACATACTTTTGCCATTTTATCAGTCTCCTCCTAGGTAGAATATGTTTACGATGTGCTAGCACCACATACCAAACTATTCTATCATACGAGTAACCAATTAGCAAGACTTTTTTCTCTAGTCTCTAACAACTTTTCAGCCTTTTCTTAGTCAGAAAGGGCTTTAACTAAGGAATTAAAGAGATCTCTGGTAGAGCCATCATATAATACTTCCGTTATTCTATCTTCTATCCCATCTCTAAATTCATAAGTATAAGCTACACCACTAGGATTAACGACACCAATACGCTTGTTTTCTGTTTGTGGATGTGTTACAGAAAATGATAATTTCCGTTCAACATCAATGGGTACCGTATATTTAAACATGATATCACGTTGACTAACTTTACCAACTAAATAACCTAATTGAAAGAAGTTCTCGACTAATTCTGCTAATTCTTCCTCACTCAAACCACGCCTCCATCAACTTAACTTCCTATATGTTTTTTCTAGTTCAAACAACATTAAATAGATTAATTGGATACATAACTCTGATTTCCCAACATTATCCGTTGTACCAGTTAGATAAATATCTAGTTGAGGGCAATAAAATGCGAAAGCTCCTGAGATACCTGAATGCCCTATGAAACTCAAGCGATTTTCTTTATTAAATTGTCCCATTGATATTTTCATGTGACCACCACCATATTCAACAGGTGCATAATCTCCCTGAAGAGGGTAATACTCTTGAATGTCTTGCCAATGCTTTTTACTAAACAATTTTCCTTCTATAAATGCTCTGATAAAAACCATCAAGTCTTCTGTAGTCGAAATCCCCCCTCCAGCCCCTTGTCCACTGGCTACAATTTTCGGTCTTTCTATATATTCTTTTCCTGTAAAAAGAGGAGGAATCTTTCCGTATTCACTACTGACAATGTAACTATGTTTTAATCCTAAAGGCTCCATAATATAACGATCCACACAGTCATCTAAAGAAAGCTTATAAATAGACTCAATAATGACACCTAAAAGCATAAAATTAATATCTGCATAATAGGCTTGTTGGCTACCGGGAACAAAATGCCCCTCCAATTCTCCCACCCACGTAATCATATCTTCTAAATCGTAAGAGAAATCCTCATTAGCAATACGTTTCCTAAGTGAAATTGGTTCTTCATAAAATATATTAGCTAGTCCACTTCGTTGAAAGAGGAGATCTTTAATGGTAATAAATTCAGTCTGATCATTGCCTAGGATATGGTGAAGATTAATAAGCTTTTCTTTTGGTATGAAATCGGTTACAATATTGTCATAATCTAATTTTTTAGAATCAATCAGTTGTAAAACTAGTGTCGTTATCCAAAGTTTGGTAACACTAGCCAATAGAAATAGACTGTCTTTAGTTATTTCGCCATGTTGGAATTGGGCAATGTCTTCCCCATTCCCTTTTTGAAGTGAAATAATAGCTCTTGGTAATTTATGCCTTGCAACAAAATTTTGAAAAAGGTGATTTAAATTTTCGTCATTCACTGATAACTCCTCTCAACATAAACATAAACTAATCACTATATAAAATAGATAAATAAAGGATAATTTATGGACATCAGACAACTTTCCTATTTTTTGACAATTGCTAAAACGCAAAATTACTCTCATGCATCAAAAATTTTATTTGTATCACAACCTGCCCTAAAACAATCTGTCTCTAAGATAGAGGAAGAATTTAATACACCATTATTCGTTTATAAGAATCACCGATTGAATTTAACAGATACAGGCCGTATTTTAGTTGAGCGTGGCGAACCAATTGTAAAAGCTTTTAACGAACTTATCTTTGATTTACAAAATGCTAATGAGCCTAAACGTCAAGAAATTAGGGTGGGTGTCACTTTTTTAACCATGTTACAATATATGGATCAAATTTCTCGTTTCATCAGGAAAAATCCTAATATTGATTTAAGAATTATCCAAGAGGGGTCCATGAAATTACAAGAACTTCTCGTTCAAGAAAAAATTGACATTGGTATCCTATCTTTCCCACAAATTGAACATGATATTATCATTGATCCTGTTGCTGTTAATCACTCTTCCTATTCAGCATCATTAGTTGTGCCAAAAGAGCATCCTTTGGCTAACAAAGAAAAAATTACATTTAAAGATTTAAAAGGTTATAATATTGCTAGTCTAAGTGATCATTTTGCATTAGGTGAATTTACCAAAAAACGTTGTCGAGAATTTGGCTTTAGTAATCAGGTAATTCTCACACACGATGATTTTGAAATTCTTTTACATAGCTTGGATAAGCTAGATGCAATTACTATATTACCTAGAGAGCTAGAGGATCTCAGCCCTGTGGAAAATCTTATTTGGATTCCAATTCATGATGTCAATAGTTTATATAAACAAGGATTAGCATATCGTAAAAATATGTCAACTAATACAGATGTTATTAGTAAATTTATTGACGCTATTAAGCATTAACTTTTAGCGGTAAATTCTAAGACATGGTAGTCTTCTTCCTTATTTACGACGCGAAGACCGCCAAAGGCTAAAGCTTCAAGCTCGAATTCACCAGGATATGCCTTAAAAGGGCCAATAAATGCCGTTTTCTCGGCAACTTTTTGACATAAAGCTTCTGAATAAGCCATACCTCCTGTTATACAGACCATATCAATCGAGCCACTAACACTTACCGCTAAGGCAGCTAAAGTTTTAGCAATCCCTAATGCTAAAGCATCAAAGACTAGTGAAGCCTCTTTATCGCCTTCCTCAATTCTCTTCTCAACTTCTCTTAAATCAGCTGTATTACATAATGATTGTAATCCAGCTTTTTTTCTGACTAAATAGTTAAATTGGTCAAGGCCGATCTTTTTAATCACTTCAACCATCGCTTTAATTGGTATGCCACCTGAACGTTCTGCTGAAAACATGATTTCATCGTCCGAAATAAAGTCAACAATCTGTCCATGTTCATGTCCACTTGCACTAGCGCCTCCTCCAACATGAGCAATAACAAGATTAAGCTCATCATAAGACTTTCCTAGATCCTCTGCCACTTTTCGAGCCACAGCTCTCATGTTTAAATGATGTCCAGTTGATGTCCTCTCAACGCCTTTCAGTCCTGTTATGCGAGAAACATCTCGCATTGAATCAACGGTTACTGGATCATAGATATAGGCAGGTTTATTCTCTCCATATTTTCCCATCAATGCTTTCGCTAAGTTTGCTCCCATATTTGATGGGTGCTCTAAAACAGGATGATATTCTAAATGGTTAACAAGTTCATCATTTACAAGAATTGCCCCCGGCTTGACAGGACCAATTAAACCGCCACGGCCGACAGCTACATCAATCTTAGTTACGTCATGTTTGTCAAATAACGCTTCAATATCTTTCAAGCGTAGCTCAAACTGATCAAATACTTTCTTGAAAACTTCTAGTTCCTGACTAGTATATGTAATTTCTTCTTTCCAAATTAGCTCTTTATCTTCATACATAGCCACTTTGGTTGATGTCGCCCCTGGATTAATAGCAATTATTTTTGTCATAAACTTCCCTCTACTCTCTATCCTTTGTCATCATGATTTGTGATAATAAAAGTGATGCATACTTCTCTTCAAAGCTAGAACTACGAGAAGTTATAATTACTGGAACCTTAGCTCCTATAATTAAGCCTGCCATCTCGGATCCACCGAAAAGAGTTAGAGATTTAGATGTAATATTCCCTGTCACAATATCTGGAGCAAACAAGATATCAGCATCGCCTTGAATCTTACCTGTATAGTTTTTTTCCTTTACGCTTTCTGGTGAGAGAGATAAATCAATCGAGAGTGGCCCTTCAACTGTAAAACCTGTCTTACTACTGTAGTCTTTAGCCAATTCAGACTCCAATACTGAGGAAGGCAATTTGGGAATCAGATTTTCAGCTGCTGATAAGAGGGCAACTTTTAGATGAGAAAGCTTAAGTGAAGCCATAACCCCAACAGCATTTTCAATAACTGTTTTGGCAGTGTCTTTGTCAGGTTGTAAAACAAGTCCCCCATCTGTTATCGCAATCAATCTATTCAAAGTAGGCATTGATAAAACAGCAACGTGTGACAGAGTATCTGCTTTACGAATACCTGTTTCCTTGTTAACAACTTCTTTTAAAACTTTACCTGTTGAAATATGTCCCTTTAAGATAGCATCGCCTTTACCCTTTCGAACAAGCTCAACACCCTTAAAAGCTGCTTCTTGATCATCACCGACCGCAACAATCTCATAAGCATCTTTTGGAATAGTAAACCCTTGTAATTTTTCTTCTAAGGTAACTTGATCATCAATTAAGTAAGCAAAAACTCTTTTTTCTCTTACTGCACGTTCAATACAAGCTAAAACTTCATCATCCGCTGCCTTTATTGCCACAAGATTAATAGGATTATCAACATTTTTTATTTCAGGCCGAGCTTCAAATAATTTATCAATTAATAACGACATTTTTTCTCCTAACTAAAAAATGGGATGCTTACATTTAGTTGACAAGGAGTGAACTCTAACATCCCAATTTACCACTAAATATCAAGTTTATAGTCTTCTGGTTTTACTAGATGTAGAACATTCATAAAGAGATGTTTAAATAAAAAACCAAATGCTACTGGACCACCAATAAAGACTAATAAAGCACTCAAAATATTCATTGCTGACCAGCCGCCCTTTACAAGATTTAAATGGTTAATTGGACCTACTAAACCACTAAAACCAAATCCAGCACTCATCGGTGTACCTTTGATATTAAAGAGGTAAGCCAGTATTCCACAAGCAGCTGCTGAGCATATAATAGGTAATAAGGTTTTAGGATTCTTAACCCAAACAGGCATTGAAATCTTTGGAGAGCCAATGAAATGGGCAATTGCTGTGCCATGGGTATTAACACTCCAACCAAGAATAGCAAAGCCAAATCCTGTTGCACAGATACCTACATTTGCAGCACCTGAACCTATTCCAGTTAGTGATATAGCAAGGGCAATCCCTACTGTTGTGATAGGAGTAACAATTAAGAAACCAAAAACAATCGCCAACAAGATACACATAATCAGTGGTTGTAAAGTGAGCAATTGGGCAACTCCTATACCAATCAGCTTCGTAATCATTGAGACATAGGGAAGGAGAAAACGTCCAATCAAACCAACTACTAACATCATAAGTGGCGGAATAACTAAAATAGTATAAGCTTTCAAACTATTTCCCACTAACAAGATAAAACCTGCTCCAATAGCAGCAGTAATCATCATGTTAATGATGTCCCCAGTACCCTGCATCATAATCATGCCATTCTTGGCTGAAATAGCACCTGAGGCAAAAAGTGTTGCTAAACCAAGAGATGCTGATTGTATGGGATTGAATTTAAAATTCATACCAACCATGACACCACAAACCAAGCCCATTACTGAGTTGGACATACCTAGTCCCCATACTAATGGCTTTAAAAAGGGTAATGAAGGTACTAGTGATTTCACTAATTCGGAAAGTAAGGCTCCCGGAATGAGCACAACTACCGCTCCAAGCGCAATTCCATTTAAAACATTCATGGTGAATGCTTTTGCTGTTAATTTATTTTCCATTTTCTATTCCTCTATTGATGAATTCCGTGTCCTAGTAGGATTTCACTTGTATCCATAATCGTTTCAGCTAAACTTGGGTGATTATGAATGGTTAGTGTAATATCTTCAGCTGTTAATAAATTTTCAATAGCTAAAGTTATTTCTGCAACTAACTCACTCACGCCAGGACCTACTAATTGGGCACCAATAATTCTATTATCCTTTTTATCTGAAATTAAACGAACAAAACCTTCAGGATTTGCCATTGAAAGAGCACGACCGTTGCTTGCAAATCTAAATGTTGCAACTTTTGCATCGATACCAGCTTCTTTCGCGGCAGCTTTGGTCATACCTACTGTTGCAATTTCTGGTTGTGTATAAGCAACTGTTGGGATAACAAGATAGTCTGCAGTAACACCCTCAACTTGGGCAATAGCTTCGGCGGCTACCTTAGCTTCAAAAGAAGCCTTGTGAGCTAAAGCTGGACCAGCTGTAATGTTACCAATAGCATAAATATGTTTCACTTGAGTTTGCATTTGTTCATTAACGGGAATGAGACCTCTCTCGTCTAAGTCTAAACCAGCAAGTTCAATGGAAACATTGTCAGTGTTTGGACGACGGCCAACAAGGACCGCAACTTTATCAGCAGTGATTTTCTCTTCTTTATCCCCATTTTGGTAGAATAGATCAATCCCTTGAGCTGTTTTTTCGTAACGAGAAGCTTTAGCACCCGTAATAATGGTCATACCTAGCTGCGCTGCTTGATCAAGAACTGGTTTCACTAAATCAGCCTCAAACCCACCTAATACACGGTCCATGCCTTCCAAAATAGTTACGTGGCTGCCAAGATTAGCATAAGCCATAGCTAATTCCATACCGATATAACCACCACCAATGATGGCTAATTCTTTAGGTATCTCTTGCAAATTTAGGAGACCAGTTGAATCAAGAATATCTTCTCCAAATGGAAAAGCTTTTAATTCAATTGGACGACTTCCTAAAGCGAGAATCACGTTTTTAAAGCGGTAAGCTTCACCTAAACCATCTTCTGGCGTTACAAAAACGGTATCTTTGGAAACAAAGTGCGCTTCACCTTTAACAATAGTCACTTTATTCTTTTTCAATAAAGTTTCAACACCCATTGTTAGTTTAGAAACAACTTGACTGTCTTTCCAAGCTTGTGCTTTGGCAAAATCTAGACTAGTTTCACCAAAACTTAATCCATATGGCGATGCCATTTTACTATGGGCATAATCATGACCAACTTGTATTAAGGCTTTAGAAGGAATACAACCAACGTTTAAACACGCGCCACCAATATTTCCTTTTTCGATGATAACAACTTTTTGCCCCAGTTGGGCTGCACGAATAGCTGCTACATAGCCCCCAGGACCTGAACCGATTACAATAGTTTCTACTTCATTTGTATATCCACCTACTACCATGCTATTACCCCTCTGCTAACAATAAATCTGGATCGCTTAGGTAAGACTTAAGCAAGTTAATAGCTTGTTGCGCATAAACACCGTCAATTGCGCGATGGTCGAATGCGAAAGAAATTTTCATGACATTCTTCAATACTGGATTACCTTCTGCATCAGGCATAAAGATTTTATCAATACGACCAACGTTCAAGATAGCAATCTCTGGTAAATTAATAATTGGTGTTGACCAAACGCCTGCTGTTGCCGCAGCACCAACGTTTGTTACTGAGATCGATCCTTTGCCCATATCGGCTGTTCCAAGTTTACCATCACGCGCTTTTTGTGAAATCTCAGAAATTTCTTCTGCAATATCAAATAGGCTCTTACGTTCAGCGTTACGAATCATTGGTACCATTAAGCCACGAGGTGTGTCTGTTGCAACACCAATATTGTAATATTGATGGCGACTGATTTCGTTTTTATCCATATCAATGGATACGTTTAAGTCTGGGAAGCGCTTTAACATTGCTACTAATGCTTTCACCAAGTATGGTGTGAAGGTCAATTTAATACCTTTTTCTGCTGCGATGACTTTCATCTTATTGCGGTGAGCGACAAGGGCATCAACTTCTGCTTGATCAAAAACTGTAACTTGTGCAACTTCGCTTGAGCTTTTCGCTAAAGCATCTGCAATCGTCCGACGGATTGCTGGCATTTTTTCTACCACTTCTGCAAACTCTTCATTTGTCACTTTTGGTGCGGCTACTGCTTTTTCTTCAGTAACTCCTTCATGCACTTCTGATGTTTGTTCTTGGACTTGTGCTACCTGTGTTGCTCCGCCATTTGCCAAGAAATTATCGACATCTTCCATAGTGATTTTGCCATTGTTTCCACTGCCCTTTACTAAACGTAAATCAACATCTTTTGAGCGTGCATATTTACGAACGCGTGGTACAGCAAGAAGACGCACATCAACTGAAGAATCTACTTGAACGACCGTTGTTTGTTTTGGAGCTTCTGCGTCTGATTTTTCTTCAATAGAAGCTTCTGCTTTTGGAGTTGATACTGAAACTTGATCTTGGCTTGAAGCTGAATTATTTCCACCAGCCAAGTATTCTTTTAATTCTTCTTCAGTCTCAGCGATGTCAGCAATTGGTTCACCAACAATTCCAGTATCTCCTGCTTCAACATAGATTTTTGCGAGGTAACCAGATATTGGACTAGGTAATTCAACAACAGCTTTATCACTCTCAATTTCTAATAATGTCTCATCTTCGGTAACCTTATCACCTACATTTGCAGTCCATGACATGATGACACTTTCATGAGTGCCTTCCCCAGCATCAGGTAATATATATTGATACATCCTGTCTCCTCCCTAGAAATTTACAGTTTCTTTAGCTTTTGCAACGATATCTTCAACACTTGGCATCCAATCTTCTTCAGCAAGACCAAATGGGAAGATGGTGTCTGGAGCAGTAACGCGTCCAAGAGGAGCATCCAAATCCATAAAATTACGTTCACTGATTTCAGACATGATTTGTCCAGCAGTACCAGCTTGACGTTGTGCTTCTTGAAGAACAATTGCCCGATGTGTTTTAGCAACAGAAGCTTGGATAGTTTCATAGTCAACTGGTGACACAGTACGTAAGTCTACAACTTCAGCACTGATGCCTTCTTTTTCTAATTCTTCAGCAGCTTGAAGGGCTAATTGAACCATTAATCCGTAACCAATTAAAGTAACGTCAGAACCTTCACGAACAACATTTGCTTTATCAAGAGGAACAGTGTAGTAACCTTCTGGAACTTCATCTTTAACAGTACGGTAAAGACGTAAATGTTCTAGGAAGAAGACTGGATCTTCAGATTCAATAGCAGCAATCATTAATCCTTTTGCATCATAAGCAGATGAAGGGATAACGACACGAAGTCCTGGAATTTGAGATAGAAAACCTTCTAAACTATCAGAATGCAATTCGGGCGTATGAACGCCACCACCATAAGGAGCGCGGATAGTAATTTGAGCACTACGGGTGCCACCTGAACGGTAGCGTTGACGAGGAATTTGCGCAATTAAAGCGTCCATAGCTTCTACAATGAAACCTGAAAACTGCATTTCCGGAATAGGTAAGAAACCTTCTTGAGCAAGACCTACAGACATTTGAAGAATCCCAGATTCAGCAAGTGGTGTATCAAAAACGCGATTTTCACCGAATTCTTCTTGCATTCCTGCAGTGATACGGAAAACCCCACCATTTTTACCGACATCTTCACCAAAAATTAAGGCATTGTCATGTTTTTTCATCACTTCACGCAACCCCTCTGTAACGGCTTGTGCTAATGTTAAAACTGGCATCTTAGTTTTCCTCCTTTGCTTGATAATAAGCAATTTGTTCTCTAATATTTTGTGGCTTATCTTTATACATAAATTCTAAAAATTCTGTAATATGTTGTGACTCTGTTTTTGCCATCTCTGCTAAAGCATCTTTCGCTTGTACCTTTACATCTTCATATATAGCGTCAGCTTTTTCCTGACTCCATAATCCTTTTTCAGTCAGATAATTTCCAAGTCGAATAAGAGGATCTTTTTGTCGCCATTCTTCAACTTCTTCATCAGCACGATAACGTTTAGGATCATCAGACATGGTATGGGGACCAAAACGGTAGGTCATATTTTCAATAAGCACCGGACCATTTTCAATAGCATATTCCCGCGCTTTCTTTACGGTATAATATACTGCAACAGGATCCATGCCATCAATTCTTACAGCTGGAATTCCAGCTGCGACCGCTTTTTGAGCAAGAGTAGCAGCCTTGGTCTGATGTGAGGTTGGAACTGAGATACCATAACCATTATTTTGAACTACAGCAACAAGATTAGCCTTGAAGACACCTGCAAAGTTAAGAGCTTCATAAAAATCACCTTGTGATGTAGCAGAATCTCCACATAATGATAAAGCAATTTGTTTCTCACCTTTCATCCGTTTTGCAATACCATTCCCTAATGCCTGAATAGTGGTTCCACCAACGATAACATTTGGAGAATACATATTTAAATCTTTAGGATATTGGTTAGCAACATAGTGTCCTTTATACCACAAGAAAGCTTGTGATAATTTCATACCAAATTTTACACCAGGGAATACATCACGATAAGTTGGTGCAAAAACGTCATTTTTATCAAGAGCTAAAACAGCACCATATTGGCTAGCTTCTTGACCGCCACCAGGAGCATAGTTGCTCAAAGCACCTTGTCTGTTCAAAAGAATAACACGCTCATCAATGGCACGTCCCCAAGTAATCGCCTCCATCAATGCAAGCAATTCTTCATTACTAATTTGATCCATCGCTTCTTGATCATCCACTTTTCCTTCTTCATCTAGAATGTGATAAATTGGAAATTTTTCGTCATAAGATGAAACAAGTTCCGTAAAATTAAGTTTACTAATCTTCATGTTTGCTTCCTTCCTTTCAAAATAATGATAGCGCTTTCTCGATTGAGAGTAAACTTCCTATTTCTTATAGTGCTATAAGTAATAGTTCAAACTTAAGTCATCCAACTCTTAACCCGCTATTAAGGTATTATTTGATAAAAAATTTTTTATAGAAAAAAGACCTCCCACTGGAGATCTTTAGTATCATCGATTCCTCTCAATCATCGTTTGCTTGCAGTAGCTAAAACTATAGTTCAAGGTAGGATTATAAAAGAAAGCCCTAAATTAGGACTTTCAACAATTTATTGCTTAAAACGATGCTTTGTTTGTTCACAATCAGAGATTGCTTCACAAGAACTTGTAAGTGATTTTTTAGTTAAAATTATGCTTTGTTTGCTGATCCGAAAACGTCGATACGTTCTTCGACAGCTGCTTGAACAGCTTTCATACCTGGAGCCAAGAATTTACGTGGGTCAAATAATTTTTTACCATCGTATTCTGCTTCGTTTGCATCGTAGTTACGAGCAAATTCGCGAGTTGCATTAGAGAATGCAATTTGACTTTCAGTATTAACATTAACTTTAGCAACACCAAGTTTGATAGCGGCTTTAATTTGATCATCAGGGATACCTGAACCACCATGTAACACAATTGGGAAGCCTGGTACAGCTGCCGCTAATTTTTCTAAGTGGTCAAGAGTAAGACCTTCCCAGTTAGCTGGATATGGACCATGAATATTACCGATACCTGCAGCAAGGAAATCAATTCCAGTTTCAACCATTGCTTTAGCATCTTCGATTGGTGCAAGTTCACCTTTACCGATGATACCATCTTCTTCACCACCGATTGTTCCAACTTCAGCTTCTACAGAAACACCTTTAGCATGTGCTAACTCAACAACTTCTTTAGTTTTAGCAAGATTTTCTTCAACTGGAAGATGAGAACCATCAAACATGATTGAAGAGTAACCAACTTCGATACATTCCAACGCATCCTCATAATGACCATGGTCAAGGTGAATAGCTACAGGAACTGTAATACCCATTGATTCTACAAGGTTAGAAATAAGTGATTGACATACTTTATAACCACCCATGTATTTAGCAGCACCCATTGAAGTTTGGATAAGAACTGGAGCTTTTTTAGCTTCTGCTGCACGCAAAATTGCTTGTGTCCATTCTAAGTTGTTAGTGTTGAATCCACCAACAGCATATCCGTTTTCACGAGCTGCTTGTACAAATTTTTCTGCTGAAACGATTGCCATTTGTTAGGCCTCCTCTAATTTTTCGGGTTATCCCGTTTACATTGTCCATTCTAGCATAATTAGCACCAAATTTCTAGTACTTGCTAAAGGGTAAAACGCTTTCTCCTTTCAATTTTTCACAATTTTAACTTTTTTAAATACAAAAAAAGTGAGTCAAAGACTCACTCAATATTATGCGGAGAGAGGGACTTGAACCCTCACGACCTAAAGCGGTCACAGGATCCTTAGTCCTGCGCGTCTGCCAATTCCGCCATCCCCGCTACTCATCAGCAACATCATTTATTATATCAGCTGTGAGTATTTCTGTCAATCCTTACTTTTGATATTTTTTCAAAAAGTTTGTAATTTCCTTTTCATATTGTTTTTTGTCAGTTTCATAAGCTCGTGCATGCTTAGCACCCTTGGCAATATATATTTCTTTTGGTCCTGATGTCGCCTTATAATTATTATAAACCATATTTGTAGGCACAAAATCATCTTTATCACCATGAATAAATAGAACTGGTAAGTGGTTTTTTTTCAGTTGCTCTTGGGCACTTGCTTCTCCATAAGTAAAACCGGCTCTGATCTTTGAAATAGCAGAAACTTCATATAAGAGAGGAAAAGCTGGGAGATTGTACATTTTTTTAGCTTGAAACTTCAATTCATCCCAAACACTATTGTAACCACAATCTTCAATAATATTGACAACTTGTTCTGGTAGTTTCTCACCACTAGCCATCATCACCGTAGCAGCCCCCATGGATAAACCGAAGTAAGTAATTTGACTTTTCGGATCTGCCTTAACCAACTGCTTGGTCCAAGCGATTAAATTCTGGCGATCATTCCAACCATATCCTATGATATTACCTTCACTTTCACCATGTGCTTCGTTATCTGGAATTAGGACATTATAGCCCAAATCATGAAATAGCATAGCATAAGGTTTCATCCCTGCTTTACTATTTAAAAAGCCATGGACAACTATAGCCGTTTTTTGAGACGGTTTTTCGGCAGGTAGATACCAAGCAACTTGTTTTTTTCCTCTATTAGTCAAAGAATATTTTTCAACTTTTAGAGCATTAAATGCTTGCTCACTGGTATACAGAGGGTTGTCTTTACCACGTTTAGCATTGCTAATAAAGGATTTTTCTTCCCGGATTTGAGCAACATGGAAAAAATAGTAACTAGCTCCTACACTAATCGTTGTTAGTAGTAAGAGGATAACCATTAAATACTTTGATAATCGAATTATTTTCATACCAAATAGTTTACCTTATTTTAGTCAAAAAAGAAAGGGGGCAACCTTTCTTTTTTATTATTTAGAGAAGTACACTACTTAGGATAGGAACAACTACAGTCACAATCACCCCTACAACAACTAAGGCAATAGATCCCATTGATTCTTCCACCTGTCCAAAATCTTTTGCTGCTGAAACACCAAGTGCATGCCCTGCTGTTCCTAAAGCTAGTCCACGCGCGATTGGATCATTAATTTTAAACAGCTTAATTAATGGCTTAGCCAGTGCATAAATAATAACACCATTTAAAATACAAGCTAACGACGTTAACTCAGCTGAGCCACCTATAGCTATTGAAGTCGGCATTGCAATAGCTGTCGTTGCCGCTTGAGGTAACATTGAAGCTGTGACAACTCTACCCAATTGTAGAAGAGTCGAAATAACATAAATTCCATATACAGCAACGATACTTCCCAAGGTGATACCGCCTAAAATTTGAACCCAATATTTTTTTAAAACTTCTCTTTTACGGTAGAGAGGAATAGCAAAGCAAATTGTAGCAGGCTCAAGGAAAAAAGCAATAATTTGCCCACCTTTATTGTATTGATCAAAGCTAATACCAGTGGCTTTCAAGGTCGCAATCCCCAAAATCATGGCCACAAAAAGTGGAGCAAATAAGAAGAAGCCCTTAGTCTTCTTAAATAATATCTGACCGATGAAAAATGTTCCTACTGATAATAGAACACCAAAGATTGGCGACACTTTAAGTAATTGAATAAATGTTTCCATCATCTTGACTCCTTTTTCTTATTTGCAAAAGCCTTACTATTTGCTATAACCTTACTATTTCTTTCCTGTGTTTGACTAAAAGCAGAGCTCTTTTTGAATATTGAAGTTGTATTAAGTTGAAAGATTAATTGAGTCATCCAACCTGTTGCCACTAGTAGAATTAAGGTTGAAGCAAAGATTAAAATCATATCTAAAATGAAATGGGCTTGTAATAAACCAAGTGATTTAATGACTGAGATGCCTGCTGGAACAAAGAAGAGACCTATATTGTTAACCAAAGCATCTCCCACTGTCTCCACTTGTTCTAACTTAATAACATCAAAGTTTAGAGCCAAAAACATAAGGACCAAACCTATAACAGAAGCAGGCATCGTAACTGGAAGTAGACTTTCAATAAATTTAGATATTAAAACGATTGTTCCAATTAATACACTTTGATAAATAACTGAATATGTTTTTTTTCATAACGCGACTCCTTTTCACCCTCGGACTAACTTGTTTTATTGTCTTTATTATAGACAAAAAAGAGCCCTATGAGCTCTTTTAAGAATAGAAGGCTTCCACCTTAGTATGAAATGCATTTTCTTTGGCTTAAGTTACAGACTAGAGACCTAGCTGTTGTTTAAAAGATTTAATATAGGAACGTGAAACTGGAACCTTTCCTTGATTAGACATGGTAACCTGATAAGTTTGATTAAACCAAGGCTGAATCTCTTTTATCTCTTCTTGATTAATAATATAAGCACGATGCACCTTTAAAAAACGGTCGGATGTCAAATTTTTTTCGATGGCTGATAAACTGGTATGACTCGTATAAGAACCTTTTTTCGTATAAACTGTCGTTTCTTTTCCTTGAACTTCACAATAAATAATATCTGAAAATGGGAGCAAATAAATGCGTTCGTCCGTTTCAATTGTTAAACGTTCAACTGTTTTATCAGCTTTAGGCTGAGATAAATAATTAGCATTTTGAACTTCTAAAGCCAGCTTAGCTTTTTCAATAGCTTTCTTGATTCGCGTTTCTTCAAAAGGCTTTAGAATATAATCCAATGCATTAACTTCAAAAGCTTCCACAGCATGATTATCATAAGCTGTCGCGAAAATAATAAGGGGTGCATGAGGAACCTTGGTTAAGCGTTTGGCCAAATCTAAGCCACTTTCATCCGTCAAATGAATATCTAAAAAAAGCAAATCTGGTTGGTCTGTCAGTATAATCTGAAAAGCATCTTCAATAGATTCCCCTTCAAAAATATTCTCTACCTCTTGAGTCTGTTGCAGTAGATAAGACAGTTCCATACGTGCTAGTGGTTCATCATCAATAACGGCAACTTTCATACTCTATCTCCTTCAATCCATTGTAATGGTAAATATATGTCAAAACAAGAGCCTTGTTCATTTGAACTAATAACTAATTGTGAAGCATCTCCATATAGATTAATTAGTCGGCGGTTGAGATTTTCAAGCGCTGATCCCATACCGTGCGATGATGGAACGACTTCTTTCCCTAGCTTAGGAAGAAGATCAGAGGCAATACCCTTCCCATTATCTTTAACTTGTAAGTGTAATATTTGGTCATCAGTAGAAAGCGTTACGCGGACATGATTATCTTTTTTTCGCCCTGCAAAGGCATGCTTTAAGGCATTTTCAACGAGAATTTGAATAACAAATGGTGGTATGGCTGCTTGTTGCAAGCTTTCAGGAATTCGCATTTGAATGTCAAAACGATCTGGAAAGCGAGCCTGTTCAATAGCTAGATAAGCATTCAAGTGTTTTAATTCTTCCGCAACAGAAATAATATTATGACGTGTGCTAGTGATATTAGCTCGGAAATAATTCCCTAACTGAAGAAGCAAGTGACGTGCTTTCTCACCATCAATGCGCATTAAAGCAAAGATGGTATTGATAGCATTAAAAAGAAAATGAGGGTTAACTTGAGCCTGCAAGGACTTAATTTCGGCATCTTTAAGTAAAGCTTGCTCTATAGCCATCTGGCCGAGCTCTAGTTGCGACGAAAAGATATTTCCTAAGCCCCCAGCTAATTCTTCTTCAACATAAGTTAGACGATCTGCATCAGTAAAGTAGAGTTTAAAGGTTCCTGCCACTTTTCCTCTTACATATAAGGGAACAACGATTGCAGCAGCTAAAGGGCAATTTGGCACATGACAACCTATTTCCGACTTATGCTTAGCCACATGAATCTGCCCTGTTTCAATAACCTCTTTAGATAAATCAGTGATAATTTTCTTAGCTGGGATGTGGTGGTCACTAGCAGCACCCACATGAGCTAAAATAGAGGTTCTATTGGTGACACTTACAGCAGAAACCCGCATAAATTTTTTGATCTCAAGGGCTGCTTTTTGAGCTGATTCTGGCGTTAGCCCTTGACGAAAATAAGGCAAAGTTGTATTCGTCAAAGCTAAAACATCGTGTGTCTGAATAGCTTTCATGCTCTCTTCTTGCCTCAACGTTCCAAGAATAATTGACAAGAAAAGTCCTGTTCCTAAAGCATTAACAAACACCATAGGAATAGCTATGATTTTAATTAATTCTACCGCTTGTGTCTTGTCGGGTGAGAAAAGATAGATGCAAAGCATCTGGACAATTTCCATTAATGCTCCACATAAACTCCCTTGCCAGACAGCTGGATAGCTTTTTCTGCGTAAGCTCATACGCCCTAGTAGACCAGAAAAAATCCCAATTAAAACCGAGGAAACAAAGTATGTATAAGGCGCATTTCCTCCTTGGAACCATCGCACACTTCCTGAAATCACACCGACAAAAAAGCCGACAAAGGGGCCGCCTATTAACCCCGACATCCCAATGGTTAAAGTCCTTGTATTGGCAATGGAGGTGTGAGACGACAGATTGACTAAGCCTCCATTTCCGATATCATAAGGTGCATTGACAAGAACCCCAGTGAAATTACTAATTATAGCAAAAACACTAAAGGTCAGAATCAGAAGCCAACGTACCCGTAAAGAATCGCGGTGATACATCATCCGCTTATAAAAAGGGATAATCATTAATAGATTAGCCAATAGAATGATCAACCCAACTCTTTCAAGCAGGGGTAAAAATAGTGTAATCATAGCATAACCTCTTTGGGTTATTATAACACTGTTTTGAAATCACTTTCAAGTTTATAATAATATTTACTTGCTGTTTTCAACGGCTGCGGTAATAAATGCCGTATAAAGTTCCTCAGCACGGTTTGGGCGACTATGAAGCTCTGGGTGATACTGGGCTGCAACAAAGAATTTTTTCTCTGGTAGCTCAACAATTTCCATCAAGCGGTTGTCTGGTGAAACACCTGAGAAAACAAAACCTGCAGCTTCAAACTCTGAACGGAATTTAGTGTTAAACTCGTAACGATGACGATGACGTCTTTGAACAACTTCTTGATTATTATAAGCAGTTGCAGCTTTTGAACCAGATTTTAACTTGCACGGATATAAACCTAAACGTAAGGTGCCACCCATATCTTCAATATCAATTTGATCACGCATAATGTCAATGATTGGGTAAGGGGTTTCTGGATCAAGTTCTGCAGAGTTAGCATTTTCTAAATTTAAAACATTTCGAGCATATTCAACACAAGTTAGTTGCATACCTAAACAAATACCCAACATTGGAATATCCTGTTCACGAGCATAACGAATAGCTTGAATTTTACCTTCCGTGCCACGTTGACCAAAGCCTCCAGGTACAATTATACCATCAGCATCTCCCAGTAAGGATGCTACATTTTTAGCTGTCAAATCGTTGGCATTTACCCATTTTAAATCAATTGCTGTGTTATTTTCATAACCTGAATGTTTCAAAGCTTCAACAACGGATAAGTAGGCATCTGGTAATTCAACATATTTTCCAACAAGTGCAATTTTAGTTGTTTTTTCAAGGTTCATAACCTTATTAACCATAGCAGTCCACTCAGTCATATCTGCTTTTGGAACATCCAATTTCAAGTGATCACAAACAATTTGATCCATACCTTGAGCTTGTAAATTCAATGGAATTTGATAGAGATGTTCAACGTCACGTGATTCAACAACAGCTTCTGGTTCAACATCACAAAACTGTGCTAACTTGTTTTTAATACCATCTTCAACTTCTTTTTCTGTACGAATAACAAGCATATTAGGCTGGATACCTAAGCCACGCAATTCTTTCACTGAGTGTTGTGTCGGTTTCGTTTTCATCTCGCCAGCAGCTTTAAGATAAGGCAACAAGGTCGTGTGGATATACATAACGTTATCAGAACCCACATCGGCTTTCATTTGACGGAGAGCTTCTAAGAATGGCAAACTTTCAATATCCCCAACTGTTCCACCAACTTCTGTGATAATAACATCCGAATCGGTTGTTGTAGCTGCTCTTTTAATCTTTTCTTTTAAGGCATCTGTGATATGTGGAATAACTTGAACTGTTGCGCCTAAATACTCGCCTTTACGCTCTTTACGCAATACTTCACTGTATATTTTACCTGTTGTAACGTTCGAATATTTATTTAAATTAATATCAATAAAACGTTCATAGTGCCCTAAATCAAGGTCAGTCTCAGCGCCATCATCCGTTACATATACTTCTCCATGCTGATATGGACTCATTGTCCCTGGGTCAATATTGATGTAGGGATCGAATTTCTGAATAGTTACTTTTAACCCGCGGTTCTTTAATAAACGACCTAAACTTGCTGCAACAATCCCTTTACCAATTGATGAAACTACACCACCAGTTACAAAAATATACTTTGTCATTAATACTCCTTATAAAATTTTTTTGAATCATGTTCATCTCCAATACCCTTGACAAGGGGAATAACACTCTTAATTGAGAATGGTCAAAAGCACGAAATTTTCCATGATGAAAAAAACAAAAATAGCCCCCTAGTAATAGGGAGCCTTAATCGACCTCTTAAAGAGGTGCCCGAATAATAATATAAACTATATCATCATATTTGTCAAATAAAATATCGATTTAATGAGAGTAATAATATTAGTTGCCTTATAAAGGAATCAAACTCTATTCTTCTTCATCATCTTCTTCATTGATTTCAACTTCTTCGATATCATCTTCTGGGATGATTTCATTTAATTCTGAATCATAAGATTCTACTTCTGATTTTTCATCGTCTGGATCTTCTTCATCGTATTCAACATCTTCAGTTTCTTCTGTAAAGTCTTCATCTTCTGGATCATCATCGCTATAATCAATAGCGTCTTCATCACCATCCATAAAGGCATTAACACGTTTTTTCTTACGTTTTGGTGAACCATCTTCTTCATCTTCTAGTGTGATAATTTCTTCATCAATCTCATCAATGGCATACCATGAGCGTAGACCCCATTTGTTATCACCAAGTGGAATAAATGATCCATCAGTGTTTAAATCTGTATAGAAAAATGGTAAAGCATGACGAATATCAGCATCAGATTTTCCTAAGAAAGTTTGGATATCATTGACTAAGTCGCTAAAATATACTTCGTTGTCACGGCCACGCTCTTCTAAAATAGCGCGGGCTACTTCAATCATTGATAATTCACTTTTTTCTTGTCCCGCAAATATGTCTAATTTCAAGGCAATTCTCCTTATTTTATCATTCCTTACTATTCTACGCTAATTTTATTAATTCGTCAAAGCTTTTATCAGTTATTTACTGACTAGATTTAGCCATATTGACTATTCTTTCGAAAATAGCATTCATATCTTCAAGCACATCGTCTGCTGCAGTTTGATCAATCTGTAGACGTTTTTCTTCGAAAGCTATAACTCTTATACCAGCGGCTTTTGCTGCCATTATACCAGATGGAGAATCTTCAATGACAATAGTATTTTTCGCCTCTAACTGTAATTCTTTCAGAACATGACGATAAATAGCAGGATTGGGTTTACTTTCCTGAAAATCTTCTCCGGAGACTATGAGATCAAAATCTTTTACAATACCACAGGCTTCAAGTACCTGAATAATATATTTCTTAGAAGTTGAAGAAGCTACTGCTAACTTCATTTGATTTTCTTTTGCAAATAAATTAATTTTAAGAATATCCTGTCGGAATAAATGTTTAACAGTTTCTGCTTTATATTTCTTTTCAGAAATCTTCTCTAAAGCAAACGTTATGTCTTGATCTGTAACTTGAGTTTGACTCAAACGACGGATACGTTTTAAGAGATCTTGACCAGAGCGACCTACCAGTTCGGAAAAATCTTCATGACCCAAGAAAAGAGGGTCAACTGCAATTGACCTAATGTAGTCACTTTGTAACTGAAAATCCAGATATTCAGTATCAACAATTACCCCATCCATGTCAAAAATGATAGCTTCTAACATATCTCTCCTTTTGATTAATAAAAAGCCTGAAATAGATATTTCAGACTCTTTTGTCAATTACCCGCTTAGGTTTCTTTTATTTTACTTTAGCAGATTCAGTAATAACTTCAACTGCTTTTTTCATTGCGATATCATGTTTAAGCATGTCAGCAGAAAGAAGTGAACGAACTTGTTCAACTGGCATATTGTATTCTGTTGCAAGGTCATTAATTTCTTTTTCGATTTCTTCGTCTGTAGCTTCAAAACCTTCTGCTTTAGCAATAGCTTCAATAACAAGATTTGTTTTAACACGTTTATCTGCTTCTGCTTCATATTGCTTATGTAAATCTTCTTCAGAGGTACCTGTTAATTGGAAGTACATTTCTGGAGAGATTCCTTGACGTTGCATATTGCCCATGAATTCGTTCATTGAACGATGAACTTCGTCGTGAACCATTTCTTCTGGTAATTCAACAATTTCAGCATTAGCAACAGCTAATTCAATTGCTGCGCCTTCTACAGCGTCATCATATGCGATTTCTTTAGCCGCTTCAAGTTCTTTACGGTATTTAGCTTTTAATTCATCAAGTGTTTCAACTTCTTCATCAATATCTTTAGCTAATTCATCGTCAAGTTCAGGAACTTCTTTAGCTTTAACTTCATGAATAGTTGTCACGAATTTTGCATCTTTACCTGCAAGATCTTCTGCTTGGTAATTTTCAGGGAAAGTAACATTTACATCTTTTGTTTCGCCAGCTTTAACACCAACCAATTGTTCTTCAAAACCAGGAATAAATTGACCTGAACCAAGCTCAAGTGAGAAGTTATCACCTTTTCCACCATCAAACTCAACACCATCAACAGAACCAACAAAATCAATAACAACAGTGTCGCCTTCTACAGCAGCATCTTCTTTAACAACAAGTTCTGCTAGGTTTTTGCGTTCACGTTCGATTTTTTCGTCTACTTCTTCATCTGTAACTTCTTTTGAAAGGTCAACTTCAACAGTTAAATCTTTATAGTCACCAAGTTTTACTTCAGGTTTTGTCACAACTTCAGCAGAGATTTCCCAATCTTTACCTTTTTCCATTGAAACAATATCAATTTTAGGTTGTGCAACAACTTCTAAAGCAAGTTCTGAAACTGCTTCTTCGTAGGCACTTGGCAAGATGATATTTAAAGCATCTTCGTAAAGCACTTCTTCACCAAATTTTTTATTAAAAATTGGACGAGGGATATGACCTTTACGGAAACCTGGTACATTTAAATCTTTCTTTATTTTATTAAAAGCTTGATCAAGAGCTGGTTTGATTTTTTCTTGATTAATTGTAAAAGTAATAACGCCACGGTTAGTAGCTTTGTTTTCAAATGATGTAGACATTAAGTCATTTCTCCTTAAAATAATTTAGATACTCTTCATTTTATCATAAATCAGCGCTGTTTTAAAGTTTTTTTATGTATGAAAGTAGAGCCAATCCCTTTTACTTCTACTTTTTAAAGCTAGACATTTCCATTTGGTCTTATTTTTGATAAACTAACAACATGAGAAAGGACTACCTATGACTTTTTTAATCAATTATATCAATCATCTTAATCTTGAGGAACTCCTCTTTTCTTTAATCTCAAAATTTATATCATTGGGACTACTACTGATATTTTTTGCCATCGCTAAACAATTAGCCAACTCTTTTTTAGAAAAAGCCATTTTCAAATCCTTAAGCCTCTCCCGACAAAGCCAAGCTCGCAAACGAACCTTAACCAAATTAATTCATAACTTGATCAATTATCTCCTCTATTTTCTGCTACTATATTGGTGTCTAAGCCTCTTAAATATTCCTGTCTCGAGTTTACTTGCAGGAGCCGGAATTGCTGGGGTAGCAATTGGTTTAGGCGCTCAAGGCTTTCTCTCAGATGTTGTCAATGGTTTTTTTATCCTATTTGAAAACCAATTTGAAGTAGGAGATACCGTTTCAATTGCTAGTATTGATGGTAATATTTCAAGTGTCGGTATCCGGACAACACAAGTACGGGGATTTGACGGTACACTCCACTTCATCCCTAACCGTAATATAACAGTCGTTAGTAACAAGTCTCGTGGCAATATGCGAGCATTAATTGAAATTCCACTATATTCAACAACAGACTTAAACAAAGTAACAAAAATTATTGAAGCCGTGAATCAAGCTGAACTCGTAAACTATCCTCAAATTGTTGATAGACCAACTATTTTAGGGCCTCAGATTACGGCTAATGGGCAATTTTCGTTTAAGGTGGCAATATTCACAGAAAATGGGCAACAATACCTTATTTATCATACCTTTTATCAAAAGTATCAAGAAGCTCTTCTGAAAGAGGGAATTGTTTTACCAACTTCTAACACCCTTCAAATACCTACCAAATAAAAACCCTAATGAACAGCTAGGCTAAATTGATTATTATATCAACTTTAACCCTCTTCTGTTCATTAGGTTTTTAATTTTTTCGAATAGCGTCTGCTTTATAGCTTGCCCGTGCCCCTCCAATTAATTTAGGTCGGCTAGCCAGAGCTGTTACATGAGCTCCCCCTAACTCTCTTCTGATTGGGACAATTGGAACTTGGACTTTTTTTACATGCATCCCAATCGAGGTATCACCTATATCCAGACCAGCATGAGCCACGATTTCTTCAACCTCTACAGGACTGGACATGTATTTAAAAGCAGCTAACTGGCCACTACCACCAGCATGAAGACTAGGCAAAACATTTACAATTTCATAATCTTTAGCTTCTGCAAGGCTTTCCTCCACAACCAAAGCACGATTTAAATGTTCGCATCCTTGAACAGCTAGATAAATCCCTCGAGTAGATAGTTCATCCAAAAGCGTTTTGACGATAACCTCACCAATTTCAAGGCTTGACTCCTTACCAATCAAGCCACCTTTAACTTCACTTGACGATAAACCTAAAACAAAAACCTGTCCCGACTTAATATTACTTTTATCTAAAACGTCATTCAAAATTTCTAGGGTTTCCTTAGCCAATTCCTTATAATCAATCATCAGTAAGTCACCTCCTAAGCTACTTTCTTAACTCTAGAAAAACTCAGACAAACCAAATAACCAACCAACATTCCCAAAAAATTCTGGCCGACATTGCCAACTATTCCCGCGATAGCAGCTCCCAATCCGTACATAGGGATAGTCGCCATGAAATAAATACCAACCATCGCTAGCGATGATAAGACAAGTCCTAAAATGCGACTTCTACCTGTTAGACCTGCGAGATAACCTTGAGACCCATGGGCAATTAGGCTAAAAAACATCCAGTTTGGATAACCTGAAATCAAATCAATTAAGAAGCCCGAGAGGGCGCCAACAATCATTCCTTCACGTTTGCCTAGATAAAAAGCTGTAAAATAAATCCCTGCATCAAGCAAGGTCAAAAAGCCCGTTGGAGTTCCAATGCTAACGAATTTTCCAAGCATCGTGGTAAGGGCCGTTAAGATGGATAGTTGAACCATCATTTTAAGTTTCCTATTAGTCATAATTTTGTTTCACTCCATAGTCATCTGCGTGTTGAATAGCCTGATAAACAAAGTTTTTAGCCTTTTGAACTGCTTCAAGGGGACTTTCTCCTTTTACCAAATAGCTAGCAATACTAGAGGCAAAAGTACAGCCAGCACCAATATTATTCTGGTCTAAAATAGGAAATTCTAAAATTTGAAAATCCTTCCCATCATAAAAGAGATCTAAAGCCCGTTCTTGACTAAAACGGTTTCCACCTTTAATCACTAGGTTTTTAGCCCCTAATTGATGAAGAATCTTAGCTACATCTTTCATATCATCTAGAGTCCTTATAGATTTTTGTGCCAATAGCCCCGCTTCTACCAAGTTTGGAGTAATAATTGTAGCATAGGGGAAAAATTTTAGCATTTCTTCTCTCAAGGCAGAGACCTCTACATCATGATTTTCCTTACAAACTAAGACGGGATCAAGAATGATTGGGATGTCAGAATGGACTTTAACAAAGCTAAAAGCCAGCTCAGCAATTATAGTATTTGGTAAAAGTCCTAGTTTAATAGCCGAAAAAGGAACGGCATCGAGACTCTTTAACTGGCTCTCAAATACGGCTTGTTCTGTTCCATAAACTTCAAAACCAGATTCCGTCATGGCAGTGAGGCAGGTAACTGCTAAAAAGCCATGAAGCTGATGATAGTTAAACGTCGCTAAATCAGCATAAAGACCACCCCCACTAAAAATATCATTTCCGGAAATAGCTAAAATATAGTTAGTCTTCATAGATAATCTCCTTTAAATAGAGGCCGTTCCCTGCTATTGTGGGGCCGGCTAACTGCCTATTTTTTTGCTCAAGAATAATTCTGACCTGCTCAACTGGCATTCTCTGGTTCCCAATCTTCAATAGGGTGCCAACCATATTACGGACTTGCTTATAAAGGAAACCATTTCCAGTAAAGGTGAAAATGAGGCATTGCCTATGAGAATCGAAATTACAATCCGCTTGATAGAGTGTGCGGACCTTATTTTCAACACTTGTTCCAGCTGCAGTAAAACCAGTAAAGTCATGAGTTCCAACCAAATCTTTGATAGCTAGCTCAATCAATGAAAAATCCAATGGATAAGGGTAATGCGTGGCGTATTTCCGCATCATAGGGTTTTTAGTCCGTCCGACATCAACGATAAATTCATAGGTTTTGAGGTGCTTCGAGTATCTAGCATGAAAATTATTAGAAACCTCTTCAACACTTATGACGTCTATATCTTCAGGAGTCTGCGTATCTAAGGCAAATCTTAATTTTTCAAGTTCACGCCTTTCGGCTAAATCAAAATGAATAACTTGTCCATAGGCATGTACTCCGGCATCAGTTCGACCTGCACCCTGAATGGCAATAGGTTCTCCTTTATTTAAACGCATTAAAGTTTTTTCAATTTCTTCTTGAATGGTTCTAGCCTTTGTTTGGCGTTGAAACCCAGAAAACTGGCTTCCATCATAAGAAATAACGGCTTTATATCTAATCATAATACTATTCTAGCATTTTTTTTATCAAGCAGATAATTTTATCCACCATCTGTACCCATACAATTTTTTCATCTTTTATTATCTGAAATTCAAATAAAAAACCTTACTGACAAACATCTCTAATTCTGATATAATTAGTGCTAATATTCAAGTAGCAAAGGGGAAATGTTAATGAAGGTCACAAAATTTGGCGGAAGTTCTCTAGCCAATGCAGAGCAATTAAAAAAAGTACTAAACATTGTAAAAACTGATCCTGATCGAAAATTTATTGTAGTTTCTGCACCTGGTAAAGAAAGGCCAGACGATCAAAAAATAACTGATGCCTTGATTGCCTATCATGATGCTTACGTTACGGGGGCTTCCCTACAGGATATACAAGAGAATATCATCAATCGGTTTAAAAAGATTATTGAGGCACTGGAACTTAGTCAAAAACTCTTAGATACTATCACAAGTGACATTAAAGGATTAGCACAATTACCCATTGAGAACAATCCCTTCTTATATGATACATTTTTAGCTAGTGGTGAAAATAATAATGCTAAACTAATCGCTGAGTATTTCCGTAATAATGGCTTAAAAGCAAGATACCTTAATCCTGGAGTCGCTGGCTTAATAGTTTCTAATGAGCCACAAAACGCTCGCATTCTCCCAGCAAGCTATGATAAAATGGAAAAACTAAAAGAGTACGATGGCATCTTAGTTATACCTGGTTTTTTTGGAATTACCAAAGATGGAGAAATTTGTACCTTTTCACGAGGCGGTTCAGATATCACCGGTTCGTTAATAGCTGCAGCAATTAGCGCAGACCTCTATGAGAATTTCACAGATGTCGACGGTATGTTTGCCGCACATCCTGGTGTTGTTAAAAAACCTCACTCCATCAAAGAATTAACCTATAAGGAAATGCGAGAACTCGCCTATGCAGGCTTTACCGTCCTCCATGATGAAGCTCTAATACCAGCTTACAGAGGGCAAGTTCCTATTGTTATTAAAAACACCAACAATCCTGACCATCCCGGAACAAAAATTGTCCTTGATCGCAGTACCGACAAAAATCCAGTAGTCGGAATTTCAGGTGATGATCAATTCATTAGTATTAACATGTCCAAGTACCTCATGAATAGAGAAGTCGGATTTGGTCGTAAAGTTTTACAGATTCTAGAAGATTTACATATTCGGTGGGAACACATGCCTACTGGTATCGATGACCTCTCTATCGTCATTCGAGAAAGGGAAATAACCCCAATCAAAGAAAAAGAAATTTTAACCTATTTAACCCATAATTTAGAAGTTGATGAGGTATCTGTGATAAAAAACCTTTCCATCATCATGCTTGTAGGTGAAAACATGAAGAGTCATGTCGGTGTAACTGCCACTGCAACTAAAGCACTGTCAGAAAACAAAATCAATATCACCATGATTTCTCAGGGCTCAAGTGAAGTTTCTGTCATGTTTGTCGTTGACTCTAAGGATGAGAAAAAAGCCATCAAGGCTCTCTATCAAGCTTTTTTTAACTAATATGATCATAAAGAAAAAGAACATGGGTACACTGGCCCATGTTCTTTTTCTAACATAATGCACCCTAGAGGAGTCGAACCTCTAACCGCCTGATTCGTAGTCAGGTACTCTATCCAGTTGAGCTAAGGGTGCTCGTTAACCATAAATCAAAAAAGATAGGAAAATTCCTACCTCTAAAGACTCCGCCAGTAGGACTCGAACCTACGACATCATGATTAACAGTCATGCGCTACTACCAACTGAGCTATGGCGGATTAAAGCTAAGCGACTTCCGTATCTAACAGGGGGCAACCCCCAACTACTTCAGGCGTTCTAGGGCTTAACTACTGTGTTCGGCATGGGTACAGGTGTATCTCCTAGGCTATCGTCACTTAACTTATGATTGAACTGTATTCGAACTTAAATCTTACTGAAAAAGTTAAACTTCCTTGTGTGCAACCACACAGCCTCAATTCCCTATTTTCATACAGATTTTTTAACGTTCTCACTACTTAAGATTAGTCCACTCAAAATTGAATAACTATATCTTATCAAGAACTCTACCTCTTTGTCAATAAACGTGTGACAACTATTTCTTATCTTTGGATAAGTCCTCGAGCTATTAGTATTAGTCCGCTACATGTATCACTACACTTCCACTTCTAACCTATCTACCTGATCATCTCTCAGGGCTCTTACTGATATTAAATCATGGGAAATCTCATCTTGAGGGGGGCTTCGCACTTAGATGCTTTCAGCGCTTATCCCTTCCCTACATAGCTACCCAGCGATGCCTTTGGCAAGACAACTGGTACACCAGCGGTAAGTCCACTCTGGTCCTCTCGTACTAGGAGCAGATCCTCTCAAATTTCCTACGCCCGCGACGGATAGGGACCGAACTGTCTCACGACGTTCTGAACCCAGCTCGCGTGCCGCTTTAATGGGCGAACAGCCCAACCCTTGGGACCGACTACAGCCCCAGGATGCGACGAGCCGACATCGAGGTGCCAAACCTCCCCGTCGATGTGAACTCTTGGGGGAGATAAGCCTGTTATCCCCAGGGTAGCTTTTATCCGTTGAGCGATGGCCCTTCCATGCGGAACCACCGGATCACTAAGCCCGACTTTCGTCCCTGCTCGAGTTGTTGCTCTCGCAGTCAAGCTCCCTTATACCTTTACACTCTGCGATTGATTTCCAACCAATCTGAGGGAACCTTTGGGCGCCTCCGTTACCTTTTAGGAGGCGACCGCCCCAGTCAAACTGCCCGTCAGACACTGTCTCCGATAGGGATTGCCTATCTGGGTTAGAGTAGCCATAACACAAGGGTAGTATCCCAACATCGCCTCTAACGAAACTGGCGTCCCGTTCTCAATGGCTCCTACCTATCCTGTACATGCGGTACAGATACTCAATATCAAACTGCAGTAAAGCTCCATGGGGTCTTTCCGTCCTGTCGCGGGTAACCTGCATCTTCACAGGTACTAAAATTTCACCGAGTCTCTCGTTGAGACAGTGCCCAAATCATTACGCCTTTCGTGCGGGTCGGAACTTACCCGACAAGGAATTTCGCTACCTTAGGACCGTTATAGTTACGGCCGCCGTTTACTGGGGCTTCAATTCAGATCTTCGCTTGCGCTAAACCCTCCTCTTAACCTTCCAGCACCGGGCAGGCGTCACCCCCTATACATCATCTTACGATTTAGCAGAGAGCTGTGTTTTTGATAAACAGTTGCTTGGGCCTATTCACTGCGGCTGTCATCGCTGACAGCACCCCTTCTCCCGAAGTTACGGGGTCATTTTGCCGAGTTCCTTAACGAGAGTTCTCTCGATCACCTGAGGCTACTCGCCTCGACTACCTGTGTCGGTTTGCGGTACGGGTAGTATGTAGTTAAACGCTAGAAGCTTTTCTTGGCAGTGTGACATCACTAACTTCGCTACTAAACTTCGCTCCCCATCACAGCTCAATGTATCAGGTATAAGCATTTGACTCATACCACACCTCACTGCTTAGACGTGCTCTTCCATTCGCACGCTTTAGTTAGCCTTCTGCGTCCCTCCATCACTATACATACTAGTACAGGAATATCAACCTGTTGCCCATCGAATACACCTTTCGGTCTCTCCTTAGGTCCCGACTAACCCAGGGCGGACGAGCCTTCCCCTGGAAACCTTAGTCTTACGGTGGACAGGATTCTCACCTGTCTTGCGCTACTCATACCGGCATTCTCACTTCTATGCGTTCCAGCACTCCTCACGGTATACCTTCTTCACACATAGAACGCTCTCCTACCATTACTATTACTAGTAATCCACAGCTTCGGTAAATTGTTTTAGCCCCGGTACATTTTCGGCGCAGGGTCACTCGACTAGTGAGCTATTACGCACTCTTTGAATGAATAGCTGCTTCTAAGCTAACATCCTAGTTGTCTGTGCAACCCCACATCCTTTTCCACTTAACAATTATTTTGGGACCTTAGCTGGTGGTCTGGGCTGTTTCCCTTTCGACTACGGATCTTAGCACTCGCAGTCTGACTGCCGATTATATCTACTTGGCATTCGGAGTTTATCTGAGATTGGTAATCCGGGATGGACCCCTCACCCAAACAGTGCTCTACCTCCAAGAGACTTAACATCGACGCTAGCCCTAAAGCTATTTCGGAGAGAACCAGCTATCTCCAAGTTCGTTTGGAATTTCTCCGCTACCCACAAGTCATCCAAGCACTTTTCAACGTGCCCTGGTTCGGTCCTCCAGTGCGTTTTACCGCACCTTCAACCTGCTCATGGGTAGGTCACATGGTTTCGGGTCTACATCATGATACTAAGTCGCCCTTTTAAGACTCGGTTTCCCTACGGCTCCGTCTCTTCAACTTAACCTCGCATCATAACGTAACTCGCCGGTTCATTCTACAAAAGGCACGCTCTCACCCATTAACGGGCTCGAACTTGTTGTAGGCACACGGTTTCAGGTTCTATTTCACTCCCCTCACGGGGTGCTTTTCACCTTTCCCTCACGGTACTGGTTCACTATCGGTCACTAGAGAGTATTTAGGGTTGGGAGATGGTCCTCCCAGATTCCGACGAGATTTCGCGTGTCTCGCCGTACTCAGGATTCTGCTAGGGCTCAATTCAATTTTAAATACGAGGCTGTTACTCTCTTTGGCTTACCTTCCCAGGTAATTCTTCTATTAAATTAAAGTCCCACGTCGCAGTCCTACAACCCCGAGGAGTAAACTCCTCGGTTTGCCCTCCTGCCGTTTCGCTCGCCGCTACTAAGGCAATCGCGTTTGCTTTCTCTTCCTGCAGCTACTTAGATGTTTCAGTTCACTGCGTCTTCCTTCTCATGACCTTTATAGTCATGGATACTAACCATTAGTTAGTGGGTTCCCCCATTCGGACATCTCTGGATCAGCGCTTACTTACAGCTCCCCAAAGCATTTCGTCGTTAGTCACGTCCTTCTTCGGCTTCTAGTGCCAAGGCATCCACCGTGCGCCCTTATTAACTTAACCTTATTCCAGTCTTTCGACCTTCTTATTTTTTAATATGTTCGCGTTTATCTTTTTTTCGGTTTATTTCTTGTTACTTTTCTACAATCATTTGTATGATCGTGGAATTTGATATAGTTATTCAATTTTCAATGGACTATTATGATATTAAGAACCGTTACGACTTGTCGTAAAACTTGCGTAAAATAAGGAACAAACCAGTGATGTGTCTTCAGACACGAGATGGTTTTGACTTATTTCTAGTAAGTTTAGGTTCGTATTCAAATATCATTTATCTAGTTGAACACGAGATTAATTTCTTAGGAAAATAGATAACCTTCCTTGTGTGCAAGCACACTGTGTCAGATTCCTAATTTTCTACAGAAATTTCGGCAAGCCGAACATCTCTTTGTATCCTAGATAATGGAGCCTAGCGGGATCGAACCGCTGACCTCCTGCGTGCAAAGCAGGCGCTCTCCCAGCTGAGCTAAGGCCCCGACTAATAAACTGGTTGTTACATTATTAGTGGTGGTACTATTCTATTACGTGAAGCTTAATTGTATTCGAACTAAAATCTTAGTGAAAAAGATAAATTTCCTTCTGTGCAAGCACACAGCGTCAATTTCCTATTTTCATACAGATTTCTTAACGTTCTCATGACTTAAATAAGACCTCTCAAAACTAAATAAGACATGACCAAACGTCTTCCATTTCCTTAGAAAGGAGGTGATCCAGCCGCACCTTCCGATACGGCTACCTTGTTACGACTTCACCCCAATCATCTATCCCACCTTAGGCGGCTGGCTCCTAAATGGTTACCTCACCGACTTCGGGTGTTACAAACTCTCGTGGTGTGACGGGCGGTGTGTACAAGGCCCGGGAACGTATTCACCGCGGCGTGCTGATCCGCGATTACTAGCGATTCCGACTTCATGTAGGCGAGTTGCAGCCTACAATCCGAACTGAGATTGGCTTTAAGAGATTAGCTTGCCGTCACCGGCTTGCGACTCGTTGTACCAACCATTGTAGCACGTGTGTAGCCCAGGTCATAAGGGGCATGATGATTTGACGTCATCCCCACCTTCCTCCGGTTTATTACCGGCAGTCTCGCTAGAGTGCCCAACTTAATGATGGCAACTAACAATAGGGGTTGCGCTCGTTGCGGGACTTAACCCAACATCTCACGACACGAGCTGACGACAACCATGCACCACCTGTCTCTCCTGCCCCGAAGGGAAATCCTATCTCTAGGACGGTCAGAAAGATGTCAAGACCTGGTAAGGTTCTTCGCGTTGCTTCGAATTAAACCACATGCTCCACCGCTTGTGCGGGCCCCCGTCAATTCCTTTGAGTTTCAACCTTGCGGTCGTACTCCCCAGGCGGAGTGCTTAATGCGTTAGCTCCGGCACTAAGCCCCGGAAAGGGCCTAACACCTAGCACTCATCGTTTACGGCGTGGACTACCAGGGTATCTAATCCTGTTTGCTCCCCACGCTTTCGAGCCTCAGCGTCAGTTACAGACCAGAGAGCCGCTTTCGCCACCGGTGTTCCTCCATATATCTACGCATTTCACCGCTACACATGGAATTCCACTCTCCCCTTCTGCACTCAAGTTTGACAGTTTCCAAAGCGAACTATGGTTAAGCCACAGCCTTTAACTTCAGACTTATCAAACCGCCTGCGCTCGCTTTACGCCCAATAAATCCGGACAACGCTCGGGACCTACGTATTACCGCGGCTGCTGGCACGTAGTTAGCCGTCCCTTTCTGGTTAGTTACCGTCACGTAATGGATTTTCCACTCCCATTACCGTTCTTCTCTAACAACAGAGCTTTACGATCCGAAAACCTTCTTCACTCACGCGGCGTTGCTCGGTCAGGGTTCCCCCCATTGCCGAAGATTCCCTACTGCTGCCTCCCGTAGGAGTCTGGGCCGTGTCTCAGTCCCAGTGTGGCCGATCACCCTCTCAGGTCGGCTATGTATCGTCGCCTTGGTGAGCCTTTACCTCACCAACTAGCTAATACAACGCAGGTCCATCTCATAGTGGAGCATTTGCCCCTTTTAAGTAGATGACATGTGTCTTCTACTTTCATGCGGTATTAGCTATCGTTTCCAATAGTTATCCCCCGCTATAAGGTAGGTTACCTACGCGTTACTCACCCATTCGCAACTCATTAGACTGGTGCAAGCACCTGTCCTCTGCGTTCTACTTGCATGTATTAGGCACGCCGCCAGCGTTCGTCCTGAGCCAGGATCAAACTCTCATTTTAGTTTGAACTTACTCGTTCTTTTTCTGTCGCTGACAGATTTATTGCTTTTTTGATTGACGGGTAATATGTCTTGCATATCACCCTCACGTTTGGTTTTTTCTTGTCTTATTCAGTTCTCAAAGGTCTTGAATCTCTTACGAGACAACTATTTTATTCTATCAGCTATCATCTTCTTTGTCAATATCTTTTTTCAATTTATTTTCATTTTTCTTTTACATCATTTTTAAACATGCTTATCTTCATTTACCTTAGGCGTTGATAAAAAAAATAAGAAGGTAGGACCTTCTTATAGTTCTTTTTGATATTTAGCGACTTCAGCTTTGTTAGCCCATACAAAATGTCCTGGTTTTATTTCTACCATCTCAGGTTTATCAACTGAATAGTCATGCTGGTCTACCGAGTAGACAATTAATTTTTTCTTTCTCTCAAGTATTGGGTCTGGAATTGGTACTGCTGATAGAAGTGACTTGGTATAAGGATGAACTGGATTTACGAAGAGTTCTTCTGTTTCAGCGACTTCAACGATGATCCCTTTATGGATAACTGCTATTCAATCTGATATAAAACTCTTAGAAATGTTGATGTCCCATGTTTCTGAAAGTGTTTGATTTTCATAATAACGAAAAAAGACTGAAGAAAATTGTCCAAAGATGGACTTTTTCTTCAATCTGAAAGCAGAAAGTTTTCCTGCTTTTTTATCTTTTATTTTGCCTCAATAAGACCTAAATCGCCATCTTCACGGCGGTAAAGAATATTTGTTTCACCATCTTCAGAATCTGTGTAGATAAAGAAATCATGTCCTAGAAGTTCCATCTGTAAACGCGCTTCTTCAATATCCATTGGTTTAAGTGTGACATTTTTGGTACGAACAACTTTGACAACTGGACTTTCTTCAACCTCTTCTGATTCAAATTCATTTGTGAAAACTTGACCAGTTGGAATCTTTTCACGATGTTTTTTAGCGATTTTTGTTTTATTTTTACGAATTTGACGCTCAATCTTATCAACTACTAAATCGATTGATCCATACATGTCTTGTGAGACATCTTCTGCACGAAGAGTCATTGATCCTAGTAAAATAGTTACCTCAACTTTAGCAGTCTTTTCACGATACACTTTGAGATTGACACGAGTATCTATTTCATTCTCTTCAACAAAATATTTTTCAATTTTAGCAAGCTTAGATTCAACGTAGTCGCGAATTGCATCTGTTACTTCAATATTTTCTCCACGAATACTAAATTTAATCATAAGATACCTCTTTCCTATCGCATGAAGCGCTTTCTTTAATACTATTATACCGTTTTCATGAAAATTTGCAAGTTTTAGCGTGCAATACTGAAACTTTTTATATTAATAAAACCTTCAGCAATAAGTACGTCTCTAACATGTTTTATAGTTGTTCCAGTAGTATAAATATCATCAATAATTAACAATTTTTGATTTTTTTGAACTTCTTTAGCCAGTTCGTTAATATAAAAGCTATTAGCGCTCCTTAAACGTTGCACTTTATTTTTCTGAGATTGGTGTTCATTTTCTACTTTACTAACCATTGGTGAAAACTGGCAACCTGCTACTTCCAAAATTGCTGTTACTTGATTAAAACCTCTTATTTCTTCCCTCTCTGGACTGACAGGAACTGGTATTAGTACATATTCCTTATAGTTTTTTCGCACTGTTTCTAGGAACGGTTGGGCAAAAACATTTCTAAGTAAATAATCCCCTTGAAATTTATAACTTGAAAAATATGCTTTCATGTAATTGTTATATTTGAATAGAGCATGATGCTTAACTGCATACCCCTTTTTACTCCACTCAATACAATCATTACATAAATTAGCTGATCCAGATTTGAAACAAGCTGAACAATGTTTTGGACCTACTCGTTTAAACTTACTTTGACAAGAGTGACATATTATTTGCTCCTTTTTCAGTAAGAAAATAATTTCTAAAAGAGAATAACTGTGTTCAATACAATTTTCACATAAAAGGCAATTATAACCCATAAGCTTCCTTATTTAAACCTCTTATTTCTTTCCTTGCTCTATACATAGCAGAACTCACTCCCTCGTGAAAAAAGATTACTTTACCATTTGGGCGTTCGACAGATCTCCCAACCCGCCCAGCTATTTGAATGAGACTTGAAGATGTAAAAAGGCGATGATGCGCTAATATTACAAAGACATCTACACCAGGAATAGTAACACCTCTTTCTAGAATCGTAGTCGTAACAAGAATTGATAGGTCACCTCGACGAAAGTCCTCAATTAATTCTTTACGTTTGAGCGTTTGACTGCTTACATATCCTATCTTGTGGTTAGGAAATGCTTTTACTAAAGTTTCATAAAATTTTTGACCTTTCTCTATGACAGGATAAAAAATTAAAAGTGGATAGGGCAAAGTAGTTTGTTTTTGAATAGCAGAAAATAGTTTATGAGGGAGTTTATTTCTATCCAAATATCGCTGAAGATTAAAAATCAATTGAAAATCAGGTACTATCAAAGGTTTATTATGAAATCGTCTCGGTAGAGTTATTTTGGTCAGTTTACCATTCGTCACTTCCCTCTCTAAAAACTTTGTAGAGGTAGCTGTCAAATAAATTAACCGACCTTCCTCCATCAACGCTGATATAACAGCACGATTTAGGAGTGGATTGTCAACAAATGGAAAAGAATCTACTTCATCAATAATAATCAAATGAAATGCCTTATAAAATTTCAATAACTGATGAGTTGTTGCAATGACAAGCGGAGCTCTATGATAACTTTCTGACTCTGCATGCATCAAAACAATCTGACATGAGAAGTCACGGCTTAAGCGCCTATGAACTTCAATACAGACATCTATTCTCGGACTGACTAATGCCACCCATTTCCCACTATTGACTACTTCTTCGATAACTCTATAGATCATCTCTGTTTTACCTGCTCCTGTAACAGCATAAACCAAACTCCGTTTTTCTAAACAATAATTTTCAACCAATTGTTTAGAAATACTCTCTTGATAAGGTGTTAAAGTTCCTTTCCACTTAAGATAACTCCCTTTAGGAAATGGCTGAGCAGGGTAATAATAGAGCTTGTCATGACTTTGCACTCGACCAAAAACTAAACACCATCTGCAATAATAGTGTCCATTAGGTAGTAAGTGGTCTTTATCAGCTTTACTAAAGCAACGTCCGCAATAATAATCCTTACCATCATCCTCAAAACTATCTTTAGTACTTGCAATCCTTTGTGCTTCATAGCTAATTTGATTAGCTGTAAATATGCGACCATATAAATTCTCTAAACATTCCATACTTATCTATTCGAGATATTTTGCCAAAACGTTGTTTTTACTGTAAACTTTTCTTATGGAATCTTACAAAACAATACAAGCAAATGGTCATTTCGAAGAAGTAATCAAAAAATCACGTTTTATTGGTCAAGCTTTTCGCATTTCAAGTGAAGAAGAAGGCAAAGCAATTTTAGCAAAAATAAAAAAAGAGCACTACAAGGCTAATCATTCTTGTTCTGCTATGATCATCGGCGAGAATGCACAAATAAAACGCTCAAGTGATGATGGTGAACCATCTGGTACTGCTGGACTACCTATCCTTTCTATCCTAGAAAAACAGGACTTAACTAATATTTTAGTGGTTGTCACGCGCTATTTTGGTGGGATTAAATTAGGGACTGGCGGCCTCATAAGAGCTTACTCTTCAGTAACTGCTGCAACATTAGATAGCTCGCAACAAATCATAGTAAAAGAACAAGTTGGTCTGCGCGTTCACTTAAGTTACTCTCAGTATCAAGTTTTTACTAACTTTATAGAAACCTATGGATTAGTTGAACAGCATACTACTTTTACTGATCAAGTCTCAACAACACTCTTTTGCGATTTCGATTTTCAATCTAAACTGATTCAAGAGCTCTCAGAATTCTATCAAGGCAAGATTTCTTTTGAAGCGGTGGACTCTCAAGTTGTTGAAGTACCTATTTAAGTCCTCTGATATATTTCATCTATCAAGGTAATAGAATAATACTATTTTACATCGTACGAGTTAGGCCATATACTATGTTTAGAATTAGTATATAATTAAGGTGGAACATAATATGTCTAAACTATACAACAATATTACAGAACTGGTTGGTCAAACTCCAATCATTAAATTACAACATTTAGCCGACAAAGAATCAGCTGATGTCTATGTTAAACTCGAATCTTTTAATCCAGGTTCTAGTGTTAAAGACCGTATTGCTCTTGCAATGATTGATGCTGCTGAACAAGAGGGAATCATTAAACCAGGTGACACTATTATTGAACCAACTAGCGGAAATACTGGTATTGGTTTAGCCTGGGTCGGAGCTGCAAAAGGGTACAAAGTTATTATTGTTATGCCTGAAACTATGAGTCTAGAACGTCGCCAGTTGATTCAAGCTTATGGTGCTGAATTAGTTCTTACCCCAGGTTCTGAAGGAATGAAAGGTGCTATTGCTAAAGCTCAAACTTTAGCAACCGAAATCGGAGGCTGGCTTCCATCACAATTCACTAACCCAGCCAACCCTAAAATTCACGAAGAGACAACTGGTCAAGAGATTTTTGAAGTTTTCAAAGAAATTGGCCTAGATGCCTTTGTTGCAGGAGTTGGTACTGGCGGAACCATAACAGGAGTTTCCCATGCGCTAAAAAAAGTTATGCCTGAACTTAAAACTTATGCTGTTGAAGCTGATGAATCAGCTGTCTTGTCAGGTCAAGAACCTGCTCCGCATAAAATTCAGGGAATATCTGCTGGTTTTATTCCTGAAATCCTAGACACTAACTCATATGACAGTATTATTCGAGTAAGCTCTGATAATGCCCTTAAAACAGGTCGTTTGGTCGGAGCTAACGAGGGATTCTTGGTGGGAATTTCATCTGGCGCTGCTATCTATGCGGCTTTATCCCTAGCTAAAGAATTAGGTAAGGGCAAAAAAGTTCTCGCGCTACTTCCAGACAATGGGGAACGCTATCTCTCCACTGGGCTTTATCAATTCAATTAAAAAAACAGGTGCTATCTGTCATGGCACCTGTTTTTAATGTTTAAAATGTTCTAATCCTTCTTTTATCCAAAGATCCAAATTAGCAGCTAGCGGCTTAAAGCCTATTTTTAATCGACTATTTGAAAAACGATGGCGGTGTGATAATTGATGTTTCTCTTCTTCTAATGTTCTCATAGAAAGACTAACTTTTTGGTTGAATTCATCATAATCAACAACCTGTACATCAACCGCATCACCCACCGTTAGTATGTCATGGATGTTATTAATATAGCCTGTTTTAATTTCTGAAATATGGATGAGACCTGTTGTTCCATTATCTAGGGCAACAAAAGCACCATAGGGTTTGATTCCTGTAATAGTCCCATGAAATTTGTCGCCTATTTTCATTAATCTAAAACCTCAATTGTCTCAATCACCACGTCTTCTTTAGGCTTATCCTGCAGACCAGTTTCAACAGCAGCTATGGTATCCAACACATCATACGAAGTTTGATCAACCAATTGACCAAATACAGTATGTCGTCTATCTAGATGAGGAGTTCCTCCTTTTTCAGCATAAGAAGCTGCAATAGGTACAGGCCAACCTCCTCGTTCTAATTCTTTTTGAGCATATGGAATTTTCTTATTCTGAACAATGAAGAATTGACTACCATTAGTATTTGGTCCAGCATTTGCCATTGAAAGAGCACCGCGTAGGTTATAAAGCTCATCTGAAAATTCGTCTTCAAAGCTATCTCCATAGATAGATTGTCCTCCCATTCCTGTTCCTGTCGGGTCTCCACCTTGAATCATAAAATCAGGAATAATACGGTGGAAAATAATACCATCATAATAGCCTTCTTTTGCAAGACCAATAAAATTAGCTACTGCTTTAGGAGCGTGTTCAGGAAAGAGTTGTACTTGCAAATCACCGTGATTCGTTTTAATAATAGCTTTTGGGCCCTGAACAGTATCTAAACTTACTTGCGGAAAGTGTAATTCTTTTTCGATCAAACCTAATTCCTCCAATGCATATAAAATGCCATTTTCTTCTACTTTTTTTGTAACAAAATCAGCTTTTTCTTGTAATAAAGGATGAGATATCCCCATTGCAATACTGATTCCGGCATAATCAAATAATTCTAAATCGTTCAACTCATCCCCAAAAACTAAAATATTTTCAGGTTTTAAACCAAGATGGTCAACTACTTTTGAAACACCTAATGCTTTTGATGTCCCCTTTAAAACAACATCTGATGAGTTATCATGCCATCTAACCAACCGTAAGTGTTCAGCCAAATCCTCAGGTAGTTGCAAAGCATCTCCTTGGTCCTCAAAGGTCCACATTTGGTACACATCCTGTTTTTCGTTAAAATCCGGACAAACATCTAAATCTGCATAAACAGGATCAATAGCTTTGCTGACCAAATCATTTCTTTCTGATAATACAGCTTGATGGCGACCAGCCATCCCATAGTTGATTCCCACTGCATCAGCCCACTCTTTGAACCTCATTACGATTTCATCAGGAATAGGTGCTTGGAAAATAATGTTTTTCTGATCATCTTTAGCATAAGCCCCATTTAACTTAACACAGTAATCAGCATGTAAATCTTGGACCTCTTGAGGTACACCATATCGTGCACGGCCAGAAGCAATACCAGTCAGAATGCCCTTTGCTTTTAATTCTTTAAAGATTTTTTGAATCGTTTCTGGCATATAGCCAGTGTCTTTTATTCTTAGGGTATCATCAATATCAAAAAAAACCATTTTTATTTTCTTTGCTTTATATTTCGTTTTTGCGTCCATCTTTTCCCTCCGTTAACAGATACCATTATACCACTAATTGTCGTCTTGTGGCACTAAGTGGTGTCGAAAAGCGTAGACCACTGCTTGCGTTCGATCATCAACTTCAAGCTTAGATAAAATATTGGAAACATGAGTCTTAACTGTCTTCAAGGATATAAAGAGTTCATCTGCAATTGTTTGATTGTCATAACCCTTAGCCAACAGGTATAAGATATCATATTCACGAGCTGTTAATTCTTCATGTAAATCAGGATGTTGGTTATGAGCTTTAATTTTTTTATCTACTTCTGTCTCAATTGCCAGCTGACCTTTAGCTACTTTGCGAATAGCATTGAGTATTTCTGCAGCACTTGATGTCTTTAACATGTAGCCTTTTGCTCCTGCTTCAATGACAGGATAGATTTTTTCATTGTCCAGATAAGATGTGAGCACCAAAATTTTAGCTTCCGACCATTTCTGTAAAATTTCAAGCGTGGCTTCTACCCCATCTAATTCTGGCATGACAAGATCCATTACCACCACATCAGGTTGTATCTCAAGCGCTAGCTTAACTCCTTGCCGTCCATTTGAAGCTTCTGCAACAACAGTGATATCCTTTTGCATATTTAAAAAACTTTTTAATCCTAAACGCACCATTTCATGATCATCAACTAAGATTACCTTAATATTATCCATTTTTTCCCTCCGCCACTAATGGTAATCGAATATCCATTGAAACACCTTTACCGCGTTCACTGATTACATTAAGTGATCCCGCAAAATCGTCAATCCGATCTTCTATATTTTTTAAGCCATAACTTAGATTTCGAACTTCATCCATATCAAAACCCACGCCATTATCAACCATTTTCAGTTGTACTTCATTTTTACTTTGATTGAGATATAATTCAATTCGACTAGCTTTAGCGTGTTTTAGCGTATTACTTATAAATTCCTGTGCAATTCTAAAGAGATTATCCTCCATAGCTTTGGGTAATGATTTTATATTTTCTTTATAAATAATTTCTATATCACTCTTATCTGTCAGCTCTTTGAGAATCATCTGGATACCTTCAGTTAAGGTGCGATTGGCTAATTCTGTCGGACGTAAATGCAACAACAAGACCCTTAAATCCTTTTGAGCATTCTGCAACATCGCTTCTACTGTTTGTATTTGTGTATTTAGTTCTTCTTTTTCCAAGTCATCTATACTCATGGATATTCCCGAAAGAATCATAGAAGATGCAAATAGTTCTTGACTTACTGTATCATGTAAATCGCGCGCGATTCGTTTACGTTCACGATGTACAATATTTTGACTATCTAAGATATAGGCACTTTCTTTTTTCTGTAAGCTATTGGTCATATGAAACATTTTTTTAGAAAGCCGAATTAGGTTTATATTTATTTCTGAGGTTTCCTCTAGTTTAAGTGACTTGTTATCTATAATGCGCCGTAAATTCTGATTAATACTTCTCTTGCTAATATCATCTAAAGTAATCCAAAGAAGTAATAATAGTAGTGTGACTGACACAATGAGTAACAAGACGGAGAAAAAAAGTTTTTCTGCTCGCCAAATATTTAAACGTAAGTAGTTTAAACCCAAGTCCAAGTTATCCATAACTACAAAAACAATGGTTAAGATAGTAATAGTTGAATAGAGCCAAATTAGTAGATAGTAACGTTTTTTCATCGTCTGTTCACCTCAACATTTCCTGCAATGGTGTTGACAATAATTTTAACTTTTTTAAGACTATCTGCACTTTTATCGCAGCCCAACTTAATGGATTCATTACGCAAATCATATTCATGTGTCTTTAAAAAAGAAATAGTTGCATAAATGGAAGATACTTCTAGTGTCACTGCAACATCTATTGGAACTAAAATTTTTGTATTACCAAAGACTTTTCGAATCATAACCATATTATCTTGACCAGTTACAATAACGTTAGTTAAATCAATTGTGTCATTACCACTAACACGTATAATGTTGACATCATCAAAGGCATAAAAGTCACTCTCGTAAGTCGCCGAACCAATCCATTGATGTTTGGTTTGTTTGACATCAATGCCCTCTTCACTAAAACGGATTAAGGCATATCGGTTTTTCTTTTTGACTTGTGAAAAATGGTTAATAAAAACATAAATAATCCCAAATAAAACCGCAAGAATAATGTAGGGATTTAACATAAAAATCAAGAAAAGTAATAATAGGCTCACTGTTAACAGAAAATTATTTCGACTATCTTGATTATAAAATCGTAATGCTAATAAAATAATAACTAAGATAAAAATAAAGCTAGTTACATTATTTGCCAAAATGGTCATAATTCCCATGGCTAAAAGCATACACTCAACTAATAAAAAGAATTGAAATTTTTTCATTGAACTCCTTCCACTTCTTTGTCATTTTATCAAAAAAACAGAAGAATTTCATTTTTTGTCGTATACTTAAACAAAAAGCACCAAACAATATAGTATCTGGTGCTTTTTTCTATCTATTGACCTGTATTCGAACTAGTTGTAGATGTACTGGTGCTAGTTGAGGTGCTGGTTGAGCTGGATCCAGAACTCGACTCAGAGGATGAATTGGTGCTGGAAGAACCTGAACTAGTAGTGCTAGATTCAGAGCTAGCCTCTGTACTTGATGAACTTGAGCTACTTGATTGTGGAACATGCTGGCTATCACTATTAATATAAAGACTGATTTCTCCTGTATCTGTCAGCGAAACCTGTCCACCAAGTAGGGGATTTTGATAAGCAATTAGTGTATCAGCGCTTGGTTCAACCGGTGTCGTAGTCCCATCAGGGTTCATCTGATAAACCTTAACACGATTTAAATCAATCCCTTTCTCTTCCAGTAAGAGTTTAGCATTCTTATAAGTCATTCCAATGAGTTGTGGCATCCCAATTATTTCTGTAGTTGCAACTGTTAAAGTAAACTTCGTTTTTCCGTTGGGGTTAAAATATCCCTTATTTGGTGATTGGTTTAAAACAATGTCTTGCTTACTATAATCATCTTTGATAACACGTTTAATCTTTATTTGTTTACGTTTTAAACCGTAAGTAGTCATTAAGTCTTCCATAGCCTTTTGATAATCATCACCTACATAATCCTTAACTTTAAAGCCACTACTTCCTTTAGAGACTATAATGTCTACCTTAGAACCCTCACGTTTTGTTGTTCCTGCAATCGGATTCGTTTCAATAACATTTCCTTCTGCAACTTCATCGCTTGGTACTTGTTCAATATTCCCAACTTTAAAACCCAGCGTTTGTAAATCTGCTTTTGCAGCCTGTAAATCTCTACCACTTAAGTTAGGAACCTTAACATTAGCAGGTTTTGTTAAAATTAAGAAGGTAAAGATGGCTACACCAACCACAAATAGAGCAAATAAAATTTTGAAAAGAGTTCCTAAGAAACGTCCTCGCTTTTTCTCTTTTTTAGGCTTTTTAAGCTGTTCTGAAGCCTGCGCTGCTTTAGCGGGAGCGGTAGTTACCTTAGGACTTGATTTAGGACTGGTATTAAGCGTAGGAGTCACTTTCGGCAAAGGTTTTGTATTCTCACCGTCATCAAAAATCAACTTCTTTTCACGACTACGGTTATAGCTCAAGGTTGTCATTAAATCTCTGCTCATTTCAAAAGTCGTTGCATAACGGTCACTTAACTTTTTAGCAGTTGCTTTAATAACAACATTTTCTAAAGCTTGGGGCACACTAGGATTCTCATCTACAATTGAAGGAAGCGGTTTTTGAAAATGTTGCAGAGCAATCGTTACCGCACTATCTCCATCATAGGGAATATGACCAGTTAACATTTCATATAGCATGATTCCCATTGCATAGATATCACTTTGAATGGTTGCTTTTGAGCCACGTGCCTGTTCAGGTGATAAATAATGAACACTCCCTAACATGGAATTAGTCTGTGTTAAGCTGGTTTCCGCAAAAGCAACAGCAATACCAAAGTCTGTGACTTTGACAACACCTTCTTTAGTTAAAAGAATGTTCTGTGGTTTTAAATCTCTATGAACGATACCTTTTTGATGGGCTAAAGTCATTGCCGACAAGACTTCTTCCATAATCCGAACCACTTGATTGTTAGTCAAAGGTGCGTTATCTTGAATGAACTTCTTAAGGTCAGCGCCATCAACATATTCCATTACTAAAAATTGCTGCCCGTCTTCTTCGCCTATATCTCTAATAGCTACGATATTAGAATGATTCAGCTCAGCCATTGCTCTTGCTTCCCTTTGGAAACGTGCAACAGCAACTTGATCCGTTTGATAATTCGTCCGCAATACCTTTATTGCTACATCTTCATTATCTAAGATTAAGTCATTAGCTAAATAAACATCTGCCATGCCTCCACGGCCAATAGATTTTAATATGCGATATCGACCAGCAAATAATTTGCCAATCTGTATCATTCCTCATCCTCACTTTCGTTGTGAACCAAGGCGATTGTGATATTGTCTAAACCTCCACGAAGGTTTGCTAAGGCGACAAGTTCTTGATTTTTTGCTTCGAGACTGATATCTTTAGAAATTATCTCTACAATTTCAGCATTGCTAACCATATTCGTTAGACCATCTGAATTGATAACGAGATAGTCACCCTTCTCTAACACTTTAACTCCTAGATCTGTCTCAACTGGTGAAGCTTGACCAATAGATTGGGTAATAATGTTCTTCTGAGGATGTCCAGTTGCTTCTTCTTCAGTAATTTGACCGGCTTTAACCAATTCATTGACTAATGAATGATCGCTGGTTAATAAGTGATATTCCCCATTTGTCACCAAACCAATCCGCGAATCTCCAACATGAGCAAAGATAGCAGTATTCTCTACAAGAACAACTGCTTCTACAGTCGTCCCCATACCTTTGTAATCTTCATTTTGTCCCATGTCATAGATGCGCTTGTTTTCAGATTCAATAGTTGTTAACAACCAATCCCTAATCTGACTTAGTTCCGTCAACTCAGTTTGAACCCACTCTTTTCCAAGATCTGTTACAGTCATTTCACTTGCAATATTTCCAGCTCTATGACCACCCATACCATCAGCTAAAACAACAAGGGTAATACCCTTTTTATTATCAAATTTATTGATGAAATCTTGATTATTTGAGCGTTTTTGCCCAATATCTGTTATTAATGAAATCTTCATATATGTCTCTTCTGACTAAGTCAGTCTCCTCCTAAATACTACAAGATTCTGCGGACTTGGCTGATAAAGAAACCGTCCGTTTGATACTGCTCAGGAGTGACAAGGATACACCCATCTTTCACAATATCAGCTTGCGTATGCTTCAGTTTTACTTGTTCAAAATTAGAATGACTTTCAAGAAATTTTTCAATAACTTGAAAATTTTCCTCATCAAAAATAGTGCAAGTGCTATAGGTTATTATACCACCTTTTCGTACCGTTTGACAAACACTAGACAGTATCTCCAACTGCAGACTCTGTAAAGCTGTCAAATCCTGACTATCTTTATTATACTTTATATCCGGTTTACGTCTGATTAAGCCAATACCCGAGCAAGGAGCATCCACTAGGATCTTATCAAATGAATCCCTTTCAAATACTTCGTGAACCTTACAAGCATCTAGGACTCTCGTTTCAATTTTGTCCGCAACTCCTAAACGCTCCGCATTTTCTCTCACCAAGAGAAGCTTGTGCTCATGAATATCTAAGGCCGTAATTTTACCAGTTGTTAAATAAGAGGCCATGTGACAAGTTTTTCCACCAGGCGCACTGCAAGCATCAAGAATATTCTCATTGCCTTTAATTGCTAGAGTTGGTGCTACTAATTGACTAGTTTCATCTTGAATAGTAATTGCTCCTTCTTGAAAGTAAGCATTACTAGCAAAATGGCCAGTTGCTTTAGTTAAAGCTGTTGGCGCTAAGGGTGATGGCTGAGCTTCTAGGTTATCTCTAATTTCATCAAAGCGTTGTGGATTAATCACACGGATACTGGCTTTGCTATGAAGCGAGAGACTTTCCATAATAGCAATTGCCCTATCGTCACCAAATTGTTCAAATAACTTTTTCACTAACCATGTCGGTACAGAGTAGGCAATTGAATAGCGCTTGTTTTTACGTTTAATACTATCTAATGAAGGAAGACTCCCTGTAGATACCTGTCGTAAAATAGCGTTAATGTATTTTTCTGCTCCTCGTTTGTTTCCTCGATTCTTAGCAATATCTACAGCGTCATTGACAATTGCATGACTGGGTACTTTTTCTAAATAAAGTATTTGATAAAGACTAAGCAAGAGTAAATAGTATACCCACTTATCTAATTTTTCTCGATCTACTACATAATGTGATAAGTACCATTCAAGCGTGATTTTTTTGGCGATAGTACCATACACAATTTCTGTGATTAAACCTTTATCCTTATCTCGAATAGATTGATTAGAGAGCTGATTATTGAGCGCTATGTTTGAATAAGCACCATTATCAAAAATATCTTCAATTGCTAGCAGAGCTTTTCCTCGTGCCTTTGTTTTCCAATTATTAGCCAAAGTAATCACCCACTTTTAAGTCTCTACCAACACCATTTAAAAAGTCGGCAATTGCCATTTTAGGTTTACCTGCTGGTTGCACTATGTGCAAGGAAAGGGCTCCATCTCCAGTAGCAATAACCAATTTTTTTTTGGTTTTTTCAATAATTTGACCTGGATGTCCCTGTCCTTCTACAACTGATACATCATAAATTTTAAAACGCTGACCCTTAAGTATGGTGTGTGCCACAGGCCACGGATTCATACCACGTACTTGATTAAAGATTTGCCGAGCTGGTTGGCTAAAATCAAGTTTTTCCTGCTCAGCAGTGATATTTGGTGAGAATGTTGCTTGACTGTGGTCCTGCGGAATAGGTTTTAGATTCCCTGAAAGATATTGTGGTAAAGTTTTCAAAAGAAGATCCCGACCAATAACAGCTAGTTTTTCAAAAAGTGTTCCAACATTATCAGTATCTAAAATTGGAGTGCTCGCCTTTGCAACCATATCTCCTGCATCCATCTCTTTAACCATCTCCATAATAGTTACACCTGCTTCTTTTTCACCATTCATAATAGCATAGTGAATCGGTGCACCTCCACGGTATTTGGGTAAGAGGGATGCATGAACATTCAAAGCAAAATCAACTGCATTTAAGAGCTTATTAGGTAAAAATTGTCCAAATGCCGCAGTAATGATCCCATCTGCACACAAAGCTATCATTTCTTCTAGCTCTTGTGAACCAGATAATTTTTCGGGCTGAATAAGCGGTAAGTCATATTTTAAAGCAAGCTCTTTAACAGGTGTCATTCTGATTTCTTTTTTACGTCCTACCGCACGGTCAGGTTGAGTTACAACAGCTAATATCTCACAAGAACCTTCTGAAATAATACCCTCCAATACAGTTGCTGAAAATTGGGGAGTCCCCATAAATATTATTTTTGTCATTCTTTTCCTCACTTTATCTTTCCCATCATTATATCATAATTGACAAGACACTTCTCAATACTGGTCTACATAAAGTTTTGCGGTTCATGATCAATAACGACTTTTAATTCGCGCTGTTCTTTGTCTTGTGTCCAGTCTAAAATATGGTTTAAAGTGTCTTCTAATTTTTCTTCGAAGCGATATTTGAGGATAATCTGATAGTGAAAGAGATTGTGCGTTCTAGCAATAGGCTTAGGTGTCGGCCCTAAAATTTTTACATTAGACGTCAACCCTTCTCTTAACATCGTCATAACTTGATAAGCTTTCTTAATCACCTCTTGTTCATCTTGATGCGACATGACAAGACCAACTGTAAAATAATAAGGTGGGTAGGCCATTTTTTGTCTCATTTTCATCTCATAAGCATAAAAGCCCTCGTAATCTTGTAATTTAGCTAATTGAATAGCATAGTGCCTAGGGTTATAAGTTTGAATGAGAACTTCCCCTGCCTTTTCAGCACGACCAGCACGACCAGATACTTGTGTCAACAATTGAAATGTTCTTTCTGAGGAGCGAAAATCCGGTAAATTAAGAGAAGTATCTGCGTTTAGCACACCAACTAGGGTCACATTTGGAAAATCAAGACCCTTAGCAATCATCTGAGTTCCCAATAAGATATCCGCTTCTTGCCGACCAAAAGCTGAAAGGAGTTTTTCGTGACTTCCTTTTTTACGAGTAGTATCAACATCCATTCTTAATATTCGTGCTTCTGGTAAGACTTGTAATAACTCATCGTAAGCTTTTTGTGTCCCCGTTCCGTAGTAACGAATACTTGAACTCTGACAATTTGGACAAGTCTTAGGAATTGCTTTTTGAAAACCACAATAGTGGCAGTTCATAGACTTGGTATCCATGTGTAAAGTCAGGGAAATATCGCAATTTGGACAAGTATCTACATAACCACAGTCACGGCACATGATAAAACTGGAATAGCCACGACGATTTAACATGAGGACAACCTGTTCTTTTTTCGTCAAACGATCTTTAATTTTATCAATCAAATAGGGAGTGAAATTACTTACTTCTTGCTTGCCAATATAATCTCGGAAATCAACAATTTCCACTTGAGGGATTTGTGCATGGGGATTTGCCCTTTGAGTCAGTTCTATGAAGTGATAGACACCCTTGCTCGCACGAGCTCGGCTCTCAATACTAGGTGTGGCAGAGCCCAATACTAACACAGCGTGATGCTTTTGTGCGCGTAACAAAGCAACATCGCGAGCGTGATAGCGCGGGTTAGACTCCTGTTTATAAGAAGATTCATGTTCTTCATCAATAATAATAGCACCGATATTTTCTAGGGGAGCAAAAATAGCAGACCTTGCTCCTACGACAACTTTAGCCTGTCCATTTTTAATTTTTTGCCACTCGTCAAACTTTTCACCATCAGATAAACCCGAATGCATTATAGCTACTAACTTGCCGAAACGTGAAATGAAGCGACTTGTCATTTGAGGAGTTAACGAGATTTCTGGAACCAAGACAATTGCTGTTTTTCCTAATTTTAAAACATAATCAATCAGATGTAAGTAAACTTCTGTCTTACCAGACCCAGTTATCCCTTCTAATAAAAAAGGTTTATTATCCTGACCAATAGCTGCGCCCATTTCTGTCACTGCGTGTGCCTGCTGACTATTAAGCTTTAGAAATTGGCTACTATCTACTGCTTCAAAATAAGCATCACTTCGATTGATTTGAACCTCATAGACTTTGAGCAATTGATGCTCAACAAAATAGGTGACAATATCCCGAGAAAAAGAGTTTTGTAAGGCTGCAAGCTTACCATTTTCTGGATGCTCTATTAAAAAATTTTGTAGAGCTTGACGCTTTTTAGCTCTGTTAGAAATAACATGCCTTTGCAAAGCTTCTAAATCAGTCTGATACCACTTTTCCTTCTTGATCTTCTTACGGTCCTGAGCTAAGTAGGTCAGTTTTATTTTCCCTAATTTTATCAGAGATAAACTCATTTTTTCCTGTTCCTGACTAAGTTGCGAAGCCAGCACCTTAGTCTTTCCAGCAAAAATAAAAGCTTTTTCTTTTTCTGAAATCTTCTCTGTTGGGACTAGTTCCTTATCATAATGGGAATTTAAGAGATTAGGAATCATGGCCTTTAAGAGGCTAACCTTGTATGAAAAGACTGTCTCGCGCATAGCGTCAGCTAAAGCCAGCTGTTCTGAGTTCAAGACTGGCTCAGCATCTAGTAAGGAAACAATACTTTTTAAATCCGTTTTTTCTTCTTTTGTAAATCCAACAACAAACCCTTGCACCAATCGACTCCCTCGGCCGAAGGGAACATGAACCCTTGATCCAAGAGCTACTAACCCTTGTAATTCCTCTGGAATTCTATACGTAAATGGCTTATCTGTTTGCATTAAAGGAATATCAACAATAATTTGAGCCAATTTTTGCATTCTAGCGCCTTTCCGTTATCCTAATGCTATATAAAATATGAAAAAATCTAAGATTTTTAACCTTAGATTCTTTCACCTTCTTCTTCTTTTTCTTTTGCGATTTGTTCTTTAATTTTACGTTCTTCTTCTTCTCTAGCAAGACGATCAGCTTCAATTTTAGCTCTTACAGCTGCCCGTTTCGCAGACGGATCTGGATGGATAACAACATTTCCAGATTCAATTTCTTCTAATGCTTGTAAAGTTGATTTGACTGATTTAAAAGATTGAGTAGCCTTTGCACCTGCTTCTAATTCATGTGCTCTTTTAGCTTGCAAAATAACAAGGGAATATTTTGAAGGCACTTTGTCTAGTAAAGTATCAATGGAAGGTTTTAACATCATGTTTATAATCTCTTTTCTATAATCTTAACGGATAACTTTTGTTTCAGCTATCATTTTATCATACCGGCCAATAACTCGCTCCACGCGAAAATGTTCAGTTTCAATAATTCGCTTCACACGTTCAGCTGCAAGTGGAACATAATCATTAACAACAGCATAATCATACTCACGCATTAATGAGATTTCTTCCTTTGCTTTCTCAATTCTCTGTGCAATGACTTCTTGACTATCTGTTCCTCGACCGACCAAACGATCTTGTAACTCAGCCAAATCAGGTGGCGTCAAGAAAATAAAAACACCATCTGGCACTTTTGATTTTACTTGTAAAGCTCCTTGAACTTCGATTTCAAGGAAAACATCAATTCCTTTATCCAATGTTTCATTAACATAAGTTAAGGGAGTACCATAGTAGTTACCAACATACTCAGCATATTCTAGCATTTGGCCATTTTTTATGAGTTCTTCAAATTCTTCACGTGTACGGAAGAAATAATCAACGCCATCAACTTCACCTGGTCTTTGTGGACGAGTTGTCATTGAAACCGAATATTCAAACTTATGATCCGGTGTCGAGAAAATCTCCTGTCTAACCGTCCCCTTACCTACTCCAGATGGTCCTGAAAAGACGATCAACAAACCACGTTCAGACATTCTATTCTCCTTAAATATTGCTTTTTAATAGTTTATCAAAATAGCCTTCTTTTTTCAAGGCAATAATCATTAATATATCCTTATAAAAAGCAAAAAAGAGGAAAATCCTCTTTTTACTATTTAGCATAATCAATAGCTCGCATCTCGCGAATAACTGTAACCTTAATATTACCTGGGTAATCTAGGTTATTTTCAATCTTCTCACGAACTTTATGAGATAAAATAACCACTTCATCGTCTGAAACTTTTTCCGGTTGAACCATTATGCGAATTTCACGCCCAGCTTGCAAGGCAAAACTATTTTGAACACCTTCAAAGCTAGTAGCAATTTCTTCTAAATCTCGTAGGCGTTTGATGTAGTTTTCCATTGACTCGTTACGAGCTCCTGGACGTGCCGAACTCAGTGCATCTGCGGCGGCAACAATGACTGCAATGACAGATTCCGGCTCAACATCACCATGATGACTAGCAATAGTATTGACAACAACTGGATGCTCTTTGTATTTCCGAGCAAATTCCATTCCAATCTCAACATGGCTACCTTCCACTTCACGGTCAATAGCTTTGCCCATATCGTGTAAGAATCCTGCTCTACGCGCCAAGGCAACATTTTCACCAAGTTCACCAGCCAAAATACCCGCTAGTTTACCAACCTCTATTGAATGACGTAAAACATTTTGCCCATAAGAGGTCCTAAATTGTAAACGTCCCATAATTTTAATTAAATCTGGGTGAAGGTTTGGAGCCCCAATTTCATAAGCAGCTGCTTCACCGTACTCACGAATACGATTATCCATTTCAAGGCGATTTTTTTCAACCAGCTCTTCAATGCGAGCTGGTTGAATACGGCCATCAGAAATCAATGATTCCAGGGTCATCCTAGCAATTTCTCGACGGATTGGATCAAAACCAGAAAGGACCACAACTTCCGGAGTATCATCAATAATGACATCAATACCAGTTAAGCTTTCAAGCGTTCGAATATTTCGACCCTCACGACCAATGATACGCCCCTTCATATTATCATCAGGTAAATGAACGCTTGTAATTGTTTGTTCTGTTACGTATTCACCTGCCATACGCTGCATGGCTTGGGCTAATAAATCTTTTGCTGTCTTATCTGTTTTATCTTTAATTTCACGCTCTGCTTCACGAATCCTAGTTGCAATTTCATGAGACAAATTATTCTCTGTCTCCATCAAGATAACTTCACGTGCTTCAGCAATTGTCATAGCTCCAACACGTTGTAATTCAGCTTTTTTCTCTTCTTCTAATTTTTCAACTTCTGCTTGGCGCTCATCAATATGTTTAGATTTATCGGTCAGACTTTGTTCTTTACTATCAAGAACCTTTTCTTTACTTGATAAATTATCATCTTTTCGGTCAAGAGAAAAGGCACGCTCAGTAAGTCGTGTTTCTAACTGTTTTAACTCTTGTCTTTCAGATTTAAATTCTTGTTCAATTTCTTCACGATATTTTCTTGCCTCTTCTTTTGCTTCTAAAAGTAATTCTTTACGATTAGCCTTACTTTCACGCTCCGCTGATTTTCGAATATGATCGGCCTCGGCTTCAGCCTTACCTCTAATATTTACAGCATCTTGCTCAGCATTCAAAAGAGTCAAATCCGCATTTTCTTTCGCTGCTTTTAATTTCAATGAAATTAATGCGTAACCTATTATCAAACCAATGAGGGCACAAACAATTAATAAAACAATATTAATCATCTTTATACCTCAAATTTTATTAGTTTTCATTTATAGAAAGCCATAATTAATTTTATCATAAAAAGTACTTTTATACAATTTAAATAAGTCTGAAAACTTTATAAAGATAAAAGATTTTGTGGTATTATAGTAATAAAAATACAGAGGAGAATTTTATGGAAAAAGAAGTAATTGTTGAGAGTTTTGAACTAGATCACACTATTGTAAAAGCCCCTTACGTTCGTTTAATTTCCGAAGAATCAGGGCCTAAAGGAGATATTATTACCAACTTTGACGTTCGTCTCGTACAACCAAATCATAATTCAATTGAAACAGCTGGTCTCCATACCATTGAACATTTACTAGCTAAACTGATTCGCCAACGGATAGATGGCATGATTGATTGTTCACCATTTGGCTGTCGTACTGGATTTCACTTAATTATGTGGGGACAACCAACCGCCAACGACGTTGCTTTAGTGATTAAATCATCTTTAGAAGAAATCGCTCAAGGGATTACTTGGGAGGATGTCCCTGGTACCACAATTGAATCATGTGGCAATTACAAAGACCATAGTTTATTCGCTGCTAAAGAGTGGGCAAAATTAATTTTAGCTCAAGGAATTTCTGACGATGCATTTGAGCGTCACCTTGTTTAATATTATAAAAACTAGAAGTTTCTATGAGAGAAGCTTCTAGTTTTTCGTGGCATAGTAATTGCTAATGCCACTGCCTTAGTCACCATTCCCAGTAACCATCTGGTATTTCTTTTCAAATTGCTTGGCGAATTGCGTTAATCCAGTTGATAAGATAGTCATTCTGGTAACTATGATGACCATCAAGATCAGCACTTGCTACCGAACTACTTGAACCAGATTTCAGACTATTTTTAAGTTTTGGTTTAAGCAACCACTAGAAAATGGACATCATTATCAAGGGTATCTTTACCTCGCCAAGCCTGACCCCCTTCCTTGGAAACTTACCATATAGCAACCAATTGTTTTTTTAAAGTTTCCATCATACTATCTCTATGCCGTAATGATTCATTTGTCCTACAGTATCTATCAAATTACTTTTTAATTCTTCAATTTGACTCTCTGTTTGCGACTAACTAATAACAGTATACTTTAAACGATAAATTTCAAGTTTGTCTTTATAGTTGCAACTTAATGTCATACAAAAAGCACTCCAACCATTAGATTTTTGTCTAACTTTTGAAGTGCCATTCATAATGTAAATTTTTCCACCTAGGTTAAAAGGATGTTAATAATCTAGAGCATCCGCATGACCACTAGCATTACCAACAAAATAACCTGTCTTACAATTAATGGAGAACAAGTATGTTCCATCCGATTTGAACATATTGTAGTAGCCGTTGCCATTAATAATGTTGACTGGTTCTATATAGTAATTATTACCAGAAAAATAACCACGCGCTTGAGAAGTAGCAATTATTTTTTCTAACACACCTGGATTAAAAGCCCAAGAAGGATTATTACTATCTGCTATCGCTGCATTATTATAAGGAACACGCGAACGATCCCTCTGAAGTCCAGGAATATTAGCTAGAGAGCCACTAGGATAGGTAATCGCCGGCCCTTGTGCGGACAGATTCGGTGCAGAGCCACCGACTGCATTAGCACCTGCTGGGACCCTATTTTCAGCTCCAGCTGCTTGTCCTGAGTTATTACCCACGGAGGCTTCAGCTTCTTTAGCTGCTTTTTCTTTTTCAGCTGTGGCTTTATCTTCAACTTGCTTACGACCATCAGCAATTGCTGACTGTAATAATTTATCTAAAGAGGCATTGCCTGTTTTTAAAATATCGCCTTTGATGTCATCAAAATTAGCAGCTGTTTTAATGGTGGCAGAGACTTTTGCGCCATCTTTAATAGCTTCTGTTGAAAACTTGGCATTAACCGCTTGGATAGCATCTATTTGTTTTTTCAGTAAATCAAATTTACCTTTTGCCTCTTCATAATAAGCAGTATCTTTTAGTTTTTCTAACTTCTTAGCTAAGTCATCAATTTTTGAAAATTGACTATTTTTAAGCTTGGTCATTTCGGCATCCATATAGAAAGCTTTCAACTCATTGTTAAAGACCTTGTTATCGGATTTTGCTTTTTGGGCAATTGTTTCTTTAGCACTGGATTGCTGACTGGTCGAATTGCCTGAAGTTTGAGATGATTTTTGGTCTTTAAATATATTGAAACCTAATACCAAACTCGCTATTACAAGAAGCAGAGCTAACAAAATTCCTATCAGTTTCTTTTTAGAAGATTTTTGCCGGCTGGCTTCATCGTTGAAATATTCAGGAGTATCAAGCTCACTTGGTACAACAATATTTTCAGTTGGCCCAGGAACAATCGAAGGAGCTGACTCAAAAGGACTAACCTTAGCCTCTTTTTCCGTAACTCCAGATTTCTCTTTAGTAACTTCTTTTTGGGACTTTTCATTTGGTTCATCTAGGTCAATTAAACCTGATTGTGCTAATTCCTCTCTTTGCTTTTTAATGAAGTTATCTAAAGTTTCAGTATCTAAATCATCCATTTCTGATATTTTTGTATCAAACTTTTGAGATGCAACTTCTTCACGATGTTGTTTTATATATTTATCTAAAATACTGTCTTCGTCGGTGACACCAGCTTTTATTTCAGAATCTTTACGCACTGCTTCGCCGACAGTCATATTTTTTGCGTGGTCAATATCTAAGGTCTGACCATCTTTTTCAATATCCTTAGTATACTTTTCGTCTGCCAATTTTCTTACCTCACGATTTGACTTCTTTTCACACGTTTCCCAAAAAATTGATAAAGTTCAACTTTCATGGTACCGTTATAAAGTTTTCTTTTTTTATCTGCTTGATGGCCATATTTCTTTTCAAAACCCTCATCGCTTGTCAAAATAAATTTGCTCCAAGTTTTCAGAGGTTGGAAGGTTTGACCCATTTCATTATACAAAATGTCTACAGCTTTGTCATCAAGCAACCGTTCACCATAAAGAGGGTTGGAAATAATAACTCCATTAATTTTATCTGTTCTAAAATCTTGTAATCGCATTTGTTTAAAAACGATAACATCAGCTAAACCGGCTTCTTCCGCATTCTTTTTAGCAATTTCAATCATGCGACCATCAATATCAAAACCAGAGATATCTAATTTAGCATCATAGTTAGCAGCAGCTTCTGCTTGATTACGTACTTCTTCTACAACAGCTTGATTTACCCAATTCCACTCTTCAAAGGCAAAGGAACGATTAAAACCTGGAGCAATATTCATACCAATCAAAGCAGCTTCAATACAAAAAGTTCCAGACCCGCAAGTTGGATCAACCAGTGGCTTATCAGGATACCAGTTGCTGAGCTGTAATATCGCCGCAGCCATATTTTCTTTAATTGGTGCTCCGCCTTTACCTACACGGTATCCTCGCTTGAAAAGGCTCGTTCCACTTGTATCAATCATTATAGTCGCTATATCTTTTAAAATGGATACTTCTATTTTGAACTCAGAACCAATTTCTTGGAGTGGTACTCCCTCAGGACGATGATAGTGCTTTTGCAACTTCTTGACAATTGCTTTTTTAGTAATCGCTTGCACACTTGGCTCGTTATGCAATTTCGACTTTACACATTTGGCTTTTGCAATTGGAAACTTTGCCCCTAATGGTAAATAATTTTCCCAATCTAGAGCATTAACCCCCTGAAATAATTCTTCAAATGTTCTTGCAGGGAATTGTCCCACTATAATTTTGATTCGATCAGCCGCTCGCAACCAAAGATTGGTTTTTGCAATTGCTTCTATATCTCCTTCAAAATAAACTTTGCCATTATCAATCTGACAATCAAATCCTAAAGATTTGACCTCTTTTCCCACAACAGACTCAAAACCAGCTGCCACTGTCGCCACTAACTTAAAATGTTCTTTCATATCAATCTTTCTCTTTAATTAAATAAAAGCTAGCGAGTGCTAGCTTAACCTATTATGCAATTTTCTATAAGCCATGTTTTGTTCCAGAAATAACTAGGTATTACTTCTTTCGATAATCATCTGTCTACTGTAAACAGTCAGGATAGAAGGTTCGTTTCCCGTCTATCCCATGCCCCGACCAAAGTTTGGGTTGCTAGCTTGAGGGGTTTACCGCGTTCCATTTTCTACGTTTCCCTAGAAACTGCGTCACTGTGGCACTTTCAGAAATACTCAGGCATATCATCTGACTTAGCCCTTTTTTTCGCCGTAATGTCAAAGACATTCCTAGGCTTATTTTTTCGCCTAGCACAAACACTACTGGCATCACAGCCAGTGCTAGCATGGACTTTCCTCATAACCTAAAAAAGCTACGCGATTATCCAAAAATTGCACATCTATCATTTATTCACTGATTTGTTTGCCGAAAACTTCTTTTTCTAAACGACTAATTCTCTTTAGAATATCAAAATTAGTAGCTGTTTGGGTTACACGCGTTGGTTGTCCCATTGCATGACGCTCCTCTGCGAAAGCGGCCCCTCTATGAGCACTTTCTTTTTTTAGTCGTTCTATTTCAGATTTTAACTTTTCAATTTCAGCTATGTAAGTCTCGTAATCTTTAATCACATTATCTAAAAATTCGTCAACTTCTTTTTTGTCAAAACCGCGCATACTAGTTTTGAATTCTTGTTCAAAAATATCCTTTGGACTATAAATAATACTTGTCATTCTCTTATCTCCGACCGGTAGTTCTATATTGATACCTCTTTTCCGATATCATAATTTATGATACAGAAAAAAAAGATAAAAAGCAAGCATTAAAAACAGGTGGAATATTAAGTTGTCTCTACTCTTCTTCTATTACTTCATTTAAACGATCAAATGTTAAAAAAACCAAACCATAATGTGATTTTTCTTCTAATTGTGTTACAAAATACTTAAGATTTGTTTCATTCTCACTATCATAAAAAAGATAAGCTCCATCAGTATTATCTATTAGAAACTGATTGTATTGCTTGAATTGTGCTGGGGATTGATAGTTTGGAAAGCAATATTTGACAAAATCGACCTCTTTAAAAAGCTTGAGCTTCTCTTGATTTTGTTCGTTCCAATGAGAACCATGTGTTTCAAAATCAAACAAGGTAGCTATTTTTATTGGATAGTTTTTCTTCATATCTTTTAAAACATCTAAAGCCCAAACTTCAAAGCCTAGACTTCCTGTCAGAATAAACCAGTCTGCCCCATCATCAACAAGACGAATGAGATCTTTTTTTAGGGCTTTTTTAATAATTCCAATTCGCTCATCTTTATCCCTGAATATTCCCAGTTCAAAACTCTTGTAACCAGTTACGAGAATCGCAGTCATATTGTGTTTTCCTTTCAAAAAATATGTTATAATAAAAATGCTTAAATTTTTCATTAAGTGATTACCTTAGGAGAACAATGGTTAATTATCCTCATCAACTTAAAGGAAAACGAAGAGACCCTGTCCGATTAAAAACGCATAAATCAAAGGTTGACTTCGCTAATCGTGGAATGTCATTTGAAGCTGCTATTAACGCCACCAATGACTTCTACCTTTCGCGCCATATTGCAGTCATCCATAAAAAACCGACACCTATTCAAATCGTAAAAGTCGACTACCCTCAAAGAAGTCGAGCTAAAATTGTTGAAGCTTATTTTCGTCAAGCCTCGACAACAGATTATTGTGGGGTTTATAAAGGTTACTACCTTGATTTCGAAGCCAAAGAAACACGCCAAAAAACTGCCATGCCTATGAAAAACTTTCATTCGCACCAGATTGAGCACATGGCTTCCGTTTTAGAACAAAAGGGTATTTGTTTTGTCCTTTTACACTTTAGTACTTTGAAAGAGACCTATTTTCTACCAGCGAGGGCGTTGATTGATTTTTATCAAATTGATAAAGGTAGTAAATCAATGCCACTTGATTATATCAGAAAAAATGGTTACGAGATAATAATAGGAGCTTTTCCACAAGTACCTTATTTAGATATTATAGAACAAAATTTTTTAGGCGGTGATTAGTATCAAAAATCCACAAATTCAAAAAATTCTCAAGTATGCTCTAGCAGCTATTCTTAGTCTTATAATTTTTATAATCGTCATTGGCGGGCTACTTTTTGCTTTTTACATTTCCACTGCCCCAAAGCTTTCTGAAACAGCCCTAAAATCTACCAACTCTAGTCTTGTTTATGATGGTCATAATAAGCTCATCGCCGATTTAGGTTCTGAGAAAAGGGAAAATGTGACTGCAGATAGCATTCCTCTTAACTTAGTAAATGCTATTACGTCGATTGAGGACAAACGATTCTTTAATCACCGTGGTGTTGACTTATACCGTATTATTGGAGCTGCCTTCCATAATTTAACAAGCGCTAGCACACAAGGGGGATCAACACTTGATCAACAATTGATTAAACTAGCCTACTTCTCAACAGATGAGAAAGATCAGAACCTAAAGCGTAAGGCTCAGGAAGTATGGTTGGCCTTACAGATGGAACGCAAATACACTAAGCAGGAAATCTTAACTTTCTATATTAATAAGGTCTATATGGGTAACGGAAACTATGGTATGCTAACTGCTGCCAAAGCTTACTATGAAAAAGATTTGAAAGACTTGTCATTTGCACAGTTAGCCCTATTAGCTGGAATCCCACAAGCTCCTACCCAATATGACCCATACCTCAACCCCGATGCAGCAACCCATCGTCGTAACATTGTACTCCAACAAATGCTTTCTGAGAAGAACCTGTCTAAAGCTGAATATGACAAGGCTGTTGCTACACCTGTCACAGATGGTTTGAAACCATTGAAAAAAACTTCAAGTTATCCTAAATATATGGATAACTACCTTAAAGAAGTCATTAGCCAAGTTAAATCAGAAACTAAAAAGGATATCTTTACCTCTGGATTAAAAGTTTATACTAATCTCCTACCAGATGCTCAAAAACGGCTTTACGATATCTACAACTCACCTGATTATGTCAATTATCCTGATGATAAATTTCAAGTCGCATCAACTATTGTTGATGTAACTAATGGTCATGTTGTAGCGCAATTAGGAGGCCGTAATCAAAATGAAAATGTTTCATTTGGGACAAACCAAGCAGTCCTAACTGATCGTGACTGGGGGTCAACCATGAAGCCCATCTCAGCATATGCCCCTGCTATTGAGAGTGGTGCTTACAATTCAACTGCTCAATCAACCAACGACTCAGTCTATTATTGGCCTGGTACAAATACCCAACTTTATGACTGGGATCGTAGATATAATGGTTGGATGACGATTCAAACTGCCATTATGCAATCTCGAAATGTTCCTGCCGTCAGAGCTCTAGAAGCAGCTGGTTTGACTTATGCCAAAAATTTCCTGACTAATCTTGGCATTGAGTATCCAGAAATGAATTACTCAAATGCCATTTCAAGTAATAACAGCAGTTCTGATAGTCGATACGGAGCAAGTAGTGAAAAAATGGCGGCTGCCTATGCTGCTTTTGCTAATGGGGGTGAATATTATAAACCGCAATATGTTAATAAAATTGTATTTAGTGATGGCACCTCAAAAGTTATCGAGAATAAAGGTAAGAGGGCTATGAAGGAAACCACCGCTTATATGATGACTGATATGTTGAAAACAGTCTTAACTTACGGTACAGGTACTGATGCTCAAATTCCTGGCGTTATTCAAGCTGGAAAAACTGGGACTTCTAATTACACCGACGAAGAATTAGCAAAAATCTCTGCTGAATCTGGTCTATATCCTGAATACGTGGGAACAATGGCGCCTGACGAAAACTTTGTCGGCTTTACCAACAAATATGCTATGGCTGTTTGGACAGGTTATCGTAGTCGTTTAACGCCAATATATGGCGATGCTTTATCAATAGCGTCACGTGTCTATCGTAGTATGATGTCCTATCTAACAGATGGTTACAGTGAGGATTGGGTCATGCCAAGTGGTTTATATCGCAGTGGTGGTATGCTTTATCTTTCTGGTGGAACTTATACCAGTGGGAATACCACTAGTTCCGTTTATAATAATATTTATAGTGGCTCTAGTTCATCAAGTAGTAGTACAAGTGACACTAACAATAGCTCCAACCAAGCTAGCGATAATAAAAGTTCAACAACCAGTGATGAAACCTCTAACTCTTCTTCTACTTCTGCTTCCACTGAGGCAGGAAACGGTAATGGCAATCGCAATGGGAACGGTAATAATCATTCTCCCAATAATTAATTATTATTAGTAAGAGTCAACTATTTTAAACCGTTTTAAACCAACAGATCAGCTTCCATTATGAAGTTGGTCTTTTTTAGGCCCTTTATTTGATTACTAAAAAAGCAAACAAATTATTTTTCATCTAGAAGTTATTACTGCAAATGCTTGTAAGTACAAAACCATTGTAATATAATGAATTTGTAATTTTGGTAATTCTTAATTATCTAATCCAATGCATTTCATAGAGTTATTGAGTAGAAGGAGGCTTTCTATGAAACAGAAAAAATTACTATCAGTTATCATGCTATTTTTAGGGCTTATGGTCTTAGGGGCATGTCAGTCCAATACAAGTAGCAAAGAAAAGGTTGCCTATTTTGAAACGAAGCAAAACGGAACAATCATGGACTTAACTTACTATTACCAGGGTGATAAAGTTACTCGACAATTGACAAAAACTAAGGCAAGTTATGCAGCTATTGGAGCTGATTCTAAAGAAACTGCAAAGAAAGTTTTAGAACCTATTTCAAAACAATACCAAGGTGTCAAAGGTTTAAAAGAAGCAATTGATTACAAAGATGACCACATTATTGAAACTGTCACAGTGGACTATAGTAAAGCAAGTATCAAGGAATTGTCAAAAATTAAAGGCATGATGTTAACTAAAGAAGACGGCAAGCTTCCTAAATATATAAGCTATACGAAATCAGCTAAAATGTTAGAAGAGCAAGGTTTTAAAAAGGTTGACAAATTAAGTATTACAGACTAAGAGTTCCTAATCATAAATTTGCTAACCAACCACAATTTAACATGAGAGAAGAGCAGTAAGCTCTTCTCTTTTATTATCCTGATATAATTCTAACAACTATGTCTCTGAAAACTCTCCCACTTACCATTAAAACTTCAGAGGTAAGTTGGGTAAGTAAAAAAGCAATAGTAAGATATACTATTGCTCTTTAGTTTCTCTAAAAGAATTTTAAGTCATATCAATTTATTAAGGCTGATAAATACATTTAGGTCTATCTTCCTTCTAAATAGTTCTTAAGGCTATAGCCTTCTTAATTTGCAAGAGCTCCCATTGGGTCCCAAGGTGCTAATATTTCTGGCTCGGCCTGATAGGCCTTCAACTCCTCTTCACTTAGTAGACTTTTCCTGACCACAATTTGATAGGTGTATTGATCCATCCAAGCATCAGAAGCTACAAAATAGCCCTTATTCCCTACATCTTCACCCCAAGAATTCTCTACCTTCCATTTAAGAGGTGTACCATTAGCATCTAAGTCAACACCAGTCAAAACCATAGCATGAGTCATAAGACTTTCACTATAATCCAAACGCCCCGCTTTATTTTGACTCAATTTGAGATCCATACTCGCTTCAAAATCATAGGTATTTGTAGCTAGAATACCTTTTTTACGGTCAGACAGCTGGCCAACATCTGAACCAAACCAGACAGTTTCACCTGCCTGCATTTGCTTGATAGCCAATTCTTTCAAGCGTTTTATGTCTACATTAAGATAACGAACATCGCGGCTACCAACTACATTTCCAAGCATCTCCACTGTATAAGATTTGCCAAAAGGTTTATCAGCTGTAGGAGCATTAATAATAGAAATATAATCAGACAAATTTAAGCCGATATATTTTTGATAAAATTCCAAAGGTGTAATATCATTCTCCGAATGATAACCATTTTCTTTGTCACGATAGGCAAAGTCGAAAGTTTTTGGGGGTAATCCTAAGTTCATAGCTAGAAAATTAAATATCTCCTGCAACAATACTTCTTTCTTAGTTTGAATTGCCTGAGCATCTAAGCCCGAATTGATGCATTCACGCAAAATTTGGGCATCCTGACGCAATAATTTATTGAGAATCTCATTCAACTCCTTGCTATTGCTAGACGAAACGGATTCTGGATAAACAGTTTTTGGTACCACACCATATTTTTCAAAAAGAGCAACAACCATGTCCCACTGTCCACCATCTTGTTGAGGAACATCTAAAAGAAATTTAACCTTTCGACTAGATAATTCTTGATCTGCTGTTGCAATCACTTGTTCCATAAACCAGTTTGCTTTTTCGTATTTATCCCAGAAAAAGGTGTGAGCTTGTGATAACTCAAAATTTTCTAACTTAAAATTACTTATTAATTGGTGGCGAAAAGTGTTTAAAGCAGCAAACATCCAGCAACGACCAGAAGCTTTTTGATTTGAAACACTATCTTTAGTTAAGTCAATCGAAAAAACAAAATCATTGTCAACTTCACTTTGTCGAGTCTTAAGCGATTTTAAGAGCCCATTGTTGGTAACGGCATGTTCAATTGCTCTATACTTAGGATTATTGAGATAGTTTTTATAAACTTCTTCTGTAAATGAATCAGAAATTCTTGACATAATATCCTCCATTTTTTATTATCTTCTATTATAGACTTATTTTTATTTTCTTCAACAAAAAAGTTAGGCTGACCTAACTTTTTTGTTTTTATTATCTTACTAAACTGTGTCCAAGTCTAAAAATAGAGGTTAATTATTTCCAAAAGTCATCAAAGACAGTAATTGGGAGATGACGTTTATGAAGGCCCTTGTACCACCAAATTTCAATTTTCTCCTTCGCTTGATTTGATATTTCTTTACCTTCTAAATAATCATCAATATCCTTATAAGTTACACCCAGAGCCACTTCATCTGCAATTCCTGGTTTGTTTTCTTCTAGGTCAGCTGTTGGAATCTTTTCATAAAGACTAGCACTTGCCCCTAATTCTTTTAACAAGGCCTTTCCTTGCCTTTTATTAAGCCTGAATAGTGGTAAAATATCTGCCCCACCATCACCAAATTTTGTAAAAAATCCCGTAATATTTTCAGCAGCATGATCCGTACCAACAACTGCTCCATTCAGTTGGCCTGCCACCGCATATTGGCTAACCATGCGCTGTCGAGCTTTGATATTCCCTTTATTAAAGTCTGAAATTTCTACACCTGCAGCTTCTAAAGCTGAAACTTGACCGTCCACAGCTTCTTTAATATTTATGGTCAAGGTTTTATCTGGTCTGATAAAAGCCAGAGCCTTTTGAGCATCAGCTTCATCTGCTTGAATACCATAGGGAAGTCTGATAGCAATGAACTGATAGTCATTTCGTCCAGTCTCCACTCGTAACTCCTCAATTGCCATCTGTGCCAAACGACCAGCTAAAGTAGAATCTTGCCCCCCGGAAATACCCAATACTAATGTTTTTAAAAAGCTATGCTTAGTAAGATAGGCTTTTAGAAAATCAATAGAGCGACGAATTTCTTCTTTGGCATCAATATCTGGTTTCACGCCCAATTCACTGATAATATCATTTTGCAAGGTCATGAGATTCTCCTTCCTTCAAGGTCTCTTGCCTAATTTTTGAGATAACAGCCATCTTATTTTCCCATACATCTTTAGCTAAATCAACTGGGTAATCTTGTGGATTCAAAACACGTTTATACTCATCCCATAATTTGTCAAATTCTTGGCGAGCATAAGCCTGAATTGTTTGGAGATCCGGCAAATCATAGACAAGTTTACCCTGATCAAAAATATCAACTAACAAAGGGACTGCCTCAAAATTTTTGACTGTCTTCTTAATATAGGTGTAGGTTGGATGGAACATTTCAATGTGGTCTAACTTATTAACATCAACATCTGTGAAGGTAATATAGTCTCCTTCAGATTTACCTTTTTCTAAACTAGTTATTCGCCATACCTGTTTTTTACCCGGAGTTGATACTTTTTCTGCATTATTAGATAATTTGATAGTGTCTTCCATTTGACCAGCATCGTTCTCAATCGAAACCATCTTATAAACTGCACCCAAGGCTGGCTGATCATATGCCGTAATCAATTTAGTACCGACACCCCAAACATCAATTTTTGCCTTCTGCATTTTTAAATTTAGAATAGTATTTTCATCCAAGTCGTTTGATGCATAAATCTTTGCATCTGGAAATCCCGCTTCATCTAGTTGCTGACGGACCTTTTTCGACAGATAAGCCAAGTCCCCCGAATCTAAACGAACACCAAGAAAATTTATAGAGTCGCCCAATTCTTTAGCTACTCTAATTGCATTTGGGACACCTATCTTAAGAGTATCATAGGTATCGACAAGAAATACACAGTCTTTATGCGTCTTTGCGTAAGCTTTAAAAGCATCATAATCATTACCATAAGCTTGCACTAAAGCATGCGCATGTGTTCCGGAAACGGGGATGCCAAACACTTTTCCCGCTCTGACATTACTAGTCGCGTTGGCTCCGCCTATAACAGCTGCACGAGTCCCCCAAAAGGCAGCATCTAATTCTTGAGCACGACGAGTTCCAAATTCTAATAACGGCTCATCTTCAATAACAGAACGAATACGAGCTGCTTTGGTAGCAATAAGAGTTTGAAAATTTATAATATTTAGTAAAGCCGTTTCCACGAGCTGACACTGACCTAGAGGTCCTTCTACCTGAACAATGGGTTCATTGGCAAAAACCAAATCACCTTCCTTAGCAGAACGGACCGTTAGTTCTAATTTCAGGTTCTTTAAGTAATCAAGAAATTCTCCATTATACCCTAACTCAGAAAGGTATGCTAAATCGCTTTTTGAAAAGGCTAAACTTTCAAGATACTCAACTAGCCTTTGTAAACCTGCAAAAATAGCATAACCATTCTCAAAAGGGTTCTTTCGGAAATAAACTTCAAAAACGGCTTTTTTATTGTGAATGCCTTGATCAAAATAGACCTGCATCATATTGAGTTGATATAAATCCGTATGTAATATTAAACTGTCATCTTTATACATGTTGTTATCCTTTTTAAATTGTTGTTAATATTATAACACACTTTTGATGTTGTTTATTTATCTAGAAACTGGAAGAAAAAGAGACAGCAAATACTGTCTCTCAGAGAGCGTCTCACTTTAAAAGGTAAGCCACTTACTTATTTTGTTTTGAATTTAAAATTACAGTAGAACCCAAAGAAAATAATCCAAATGCTTGCTCCCACCGCCCCAATGAAAGTTGATTCTTGAAGGAACAAGGAAACAAATACACAGGCAAAGAAAGCTAAGGTAATTGGTGTAGCTACTTTATACATTGGCATTAAGAAACCATCAGGCATAAAATCTGAAGACTGACGATATTTCCAGTGAGCAATCATTGTCAAAGCATAAATGGCAATGTAAACACCAGATGATGAAGCAGCAATCAAAGCAAAAGCGTCAGATATTCCTGGTAATACACTAATAATCGCAGAGATACCAACAACTGCTGCGGAACCAATGATTGCACGGCTAGGGACACCCTGTCTTGAAAGACGATTAAACTTTAATGCATCGGTAAATGGATTAGCATTTTCACAAGCCAACTGATATAAGTGTCGACCAGATGAGTATAATACTGAATTCAATGCAGATGCAGATGATGTTAGAACCACAAAATTAATTAATGCAGCTGCCCACTTAATGCCTACCAGCTGAAATACCATAACAAAAGGTGACTTGTCGACTGGTAAATCTTTCCAGGGTAGGATAGCCATGATTGAGATCAAGGAACCAACATAAAAAATAATAATTCTTACAGGAATTTCTTGAATAGCTTTTGGCAAGACTTTTCGAGGGTTCTCCGTTTCAGAAGTTGTAACACCAACAAATTCAATAGCCTGATAAGCAAAGAAAACCATTTGGAATCCCATAAAGAATTTCAATGTTCCACGAGGAAAGAAAGAAAAATGGTTAGTAATATTGGTAAAACTAGCTTGACCATGTGGTGTTTGGAAACCGGTAGCAATCATAAATCCAGCCGTTGCAATTAAGGCAATGATAGCTACAATTTTAATCATTGCAAACCAAAATTCTGTCTCACCAAAGATTTTAACAGCTATCAAATTGACTGAGGCCAAAATAGCCAAGGCCACTAATTGGATTAACCAAGAATGCCAATTCGGAAACCAATATTGAACATAGGAACCTAAGGCTGTAATATCAGCCATCCCAATAAAGATTAACGAAAGCCAATATGAAAGCCCCGAAAAATAACCCCAGCCGGGTCCAATATATTTAGTGATAAAATTAATAAAGGTATGTTGATCAGGATCATAGTAGAGCATCTCTCCGATTGCCCTCATCATCATAAACATGAAGGCGCCTGTTATCAGGTAAACGAGAACAATTGAGGGTCCTGTTAATGAAATGGCACGACCTGACCCCATAAATAAACCAGTACCAATCGTCCCAGCAATGGCAATCAATTGAACGTGGCGATTTTGTAATCCTCTGACCATTCCATTTTTAACTTCTTTGTCTTCTTTTGACAGTTGTGACATCATACACTCCATTCTTTAAAAAATATAATTATTATACCCTATTTTCAGAATATTTACAACATTGTCTATCTATAACTAGATGAAAGAAAAAACTGATCTTCTTCTTCGACCAGTTTTTCATGAGATTATTTCAAACTTTCTAAATAATGGTAAACACCTTGCCCTGCTATTGCACCCTCACCGACAGCAGTAGTTATCTGACGGAGATCCTTTTGTCGCACATCACCGATTGCAAAAATACCAGATAAACTTGTCCTCATGTGATCATCCGTCACTACCCAACCTTCCTGATCACAAATACCAAGTCCTTCAACCATACTTGTTACAGGTAGCATTCCGACATAAATGAAAACCCCACCAAAAGCATGATTACTTATCTCATTTGTTTTTAGATTCTTTATTAAAACATTTGAAACCTTAATATTATCGCCCTGAATCTCCTCAACAACAGAGTCCCAAATAAATGAAATTTTTTCATTAGCAAACGCACGTTCTTGAAGAATCTTTTGTGCTCTTAGTTGATCACGTCGATGAACAACGGTCACACTCTTAGCAAATTGAGTTAAATAAATAGCTTCCTCAACAGCAGAATCCCCTCCACCAACAACTAACAAGTCTTGATTTCGGAAAAAAGCTCCATCACAAACTGCACAATAAGACACTCCCCGACTGGTAAAGGCTTCTTCTCCCTTAACATTTAAAAGACGATACTTAGCTCCCGTTGCTAAAATAATAGATTTAGCATCAAACTGAGTATCCTCAGTACTAACACGTTTGAAGTCACCCATATCTTCTACCTTCTGAACAATACCGTAAATGTGTTCAACATCAAATTTTTCTAAGGGTTCAAACATTTTCATGGATAATTCTGGTCCAGAAATATTATCGTAGCCAGGGTAATTTTCAATTTCAGATGTATTATTCATTTGGCCGCCCGGAGCACCCTGTTCAATAATTCCAACTTTCAGGTTACTTCTAGCTGCATATAAGGCTGCTGTCATACCAGCAGGGCCTGATCCAATAATGAGTGTATCGTACATCTTTTTCTCCTTTGTTTATTCCTAGTAACATATTAACAAGCAGTCCCTATTTTGGCAATTATTACGATTTTAAGACCAGTAAGATACTCATAACTGCAAATGACAAGATAGGTACTAAGAGTATTGCTATCATTAAAATATCATAAAGAAAAGCCTGTCTCTCAACAGCAGTTTTATCTTTTCTAGATCGGGCTCGCAGCAAAATCCATAGTAAACAGATCACTAACACTAGGACCAAGGCAATCACTAAACCTTGCAAATAAAGACTAAACAATTCTAATAACATCACATTATCCATTTCATATCTATCAATTTTTCTAATGTATCATTTGCACAAGAAAAGCCCAGATTATCCCTGGACCTTTCTATTATAACAAAAGTCTAAATTTAAATATAGGATTTGGAGAATTTGTTGAAAAATTCTTTAGTTCTAGCTTCTTTAGGATGCTTGAATAATTCTTTGGGATGTCCAGATTCTAAAATCTTACCATTATCTAAAAAGAGAACCTTGTCTGCTACTTGTGACACAAAATCCATATCGTGGCTGACTAACACCATGGTTTGTCCCGACCTAGCTGCCTGAGCAATTGACTTCTCAACCTCTCCTACCAACTCTGGATCCAAGGCTGAAGTAGGTTCATCCAATAATAATACATCCGGCTTCATGGCTAGTGCTCTTGCTATAGCGACCCGTTGCTTTTGACCACCTGATAAATGTCTTGGATAATGATTCTCACGATCAGCTAAACCCACTTTTTTCAGTTCTTCCTTGGCTATAGCTATCGCTTCTTTATCTGAGAGTTTTTTGACAACAACCAGACCCTCCTTGACATTTTCTAAAGCTGTGCGGCGCTCAAAAAGATTAAACTGTTGGAAAACCATGGCTAACTTACGTCGAAGAATAAGCACTTCCTCTTTGGTGATGGTTTCAAAATTAACCTTAAAATCGTCTATCTGAATTATTCCCTTATCTGGTTTTTCTAAATAATTCATACTCCGCAAAAAAGTTGATTTCCCAGCACCAGATGCCCCTACAAGAGCGATAACTTGCCCTTTCTCAATGTCCAAGTTTAAATCATCTAAAACTTTTTGACCAGAAAAATATTTACTTAAATGGCTTATTTTTATCATTAGCGTAAGTCCCCCATTTCTTTCTCTGGCACTCTAATTGGTGCTGTAATTGTCATTGATTTCTCAATTAAACTACCTAGCTGTTCAATAAGAAAACTGATAAACCAGTAGACTAGAGCAACCGAAATATATCTTTCAAAATAGCGGTAATCTGCACCACCCAAAATTTGAGCCTGAGCAAACATTTCAACAATACCAGCATTGAAAGCTAGAGAAGTACCTTTAGTCAATCCTATCAGACCATTTATCAATGTTGGTGTTGCTACAACTGCTGCATTTGGAATAATGACGCGTTTATAAACCTGCACTGGAGTCATACCTAAGCTTCGTGCAGCCTCAATTTCACCATTGTCTACAGATTGAATCGCAGCACGAATTGTTTCACTAGCGTAAGCTGCCTCATTGAAGGCAAATGCTGTAATAGCAAATATAGAGGCTGGAATAGCATTAATGTTCCAATGCAAGCCATACCTTACATTAAGGAATTTTAAAAAGAGCGGAATCCCATAATAAGTTAACATCAATTGAACGAGAATAGGTGTTCCTCTTAAGAAACTAACAAATATAGCTTGGACAGGATATAAAACTTTTGTTCGATTAATTTTAACCAAAGCAAAAAGTAAGGCTAATAAAAGTCCAAATATTGCCCCAGCTACTGTCAATCCTATCGTCAAAGGTAAACGTTCAATAATATCTGGCAAAGCATCAAAAACAGCTCGCCAACTAAAAAGTTTGCCTTCTGGAATATATTTGATTAACTGGTCAAACCACGACCAACTACTTGCTACGATGACTACCATCATTTCCCCTTTTTCCTATCGATATCTTCTAAGTTTAGCACGCTAGGTAAGCACTGTAAAATAGAAAGTCTTAATTATGGCAATAGAGAAAGTCTATCACTCTGTAATAGACTTTTGATTATTATTGAAATATTACTTTAATGAAGAAACAAAGTTACCTTCAAAGAATTTTTGACTCAATTGCTTCAACTGTCCCGATTTTTTTAGTTTTCCTAATCCTTTATTGACATAGCTCTGCAATTCTTTTCCCTTAGCATCATCAGAAAAAATAAAATATTCTAAACCGTCTTTTTCATCTCCAACTTTTTCTGTCAGTTTAGTGATTTTGAGATCATATCCTTGTTCCTTAATAGCTGTTTTTAAAGAAATAGCATCATAGAACAAGAAATCTAGCTGACCACTTTCAAGCATCTGGAGTCTTTGTGTAAATGGTGTCGATCCTGAGGCATAAGTGATTTCAATTGGCTTTTTCTTCGGATGCTTTTTGTTCCATTTTTCTAAAACCTGCATGTAGTTGGCCCCCGACATTCCTTGTGTTTTCTTACCAGATAAGTCTGCCAGTTGTTTGTAGCCTTTATTACCTTTAGTTGCCAAAGCGTAGTTGGATTTGGAAATAGCTTTTGAAAAGAGATATTTTTCTGCTCTTTCTGCACTGTAACCATAATCATTTGCTGCGATCTGGTAGCGACCTGCATCAATTCCTGATAAAATCGAAGGAAAAGCGACTGTCTCAAATTTTAAGTCATACTGCTTAGAATTCTTAAAAATAGCTTTCAAGACTTGAATATCATAACCTGTCAAGTTTTTCCCATCTTTATAAGTAAAAGGCTTGGTAGCAGCATCTGTCGCAACAGTAATGACCTCTTTATCTTTTGCCGAAACCTCAGTCGCTATCCCTAAAGCCATAAAGACTAGACTAATAAGAAGGAATAAGCTTACAAATGAACTGTTTTTCTTTCCCATCATTTTATCTCCCCATTTATTATACATTTAGTCTAACAAAAGTCTTTCCATTTGAAAAATAGTAATATCCTATCAAGGCATTAGGAATTTTATATAGCAAAAAATACCAGTACAAATGTACTGCACTCCAAATGTTAGATTTTTTGTCTAACTTTTGGAGTGCAGTGCATACAAACCTGGTATTTTTTAATTAAAAACTTTGTTTCTTAGCTTTACGCTCTGCACGACCACGTGCTTTACCCTCAGCTCGGCGTTCTTTACGACGTTTCTCGTCCACAACCCATTGGATTTTTTTCTTATAGCCAGGTTTAACTTTTTTCTTCTTCTTTTTAACAAGACCAATCATTTCGGTATCTAGTTTTTGATAGGATTTTTCACGATTATAACGACGATCACGTTCATATGTATCTCTAAATTCACCATTTTTTAGCATTTTAGGGATAAAACTGATACCCAATTTTTCTAATTCTCGAATGTCTGAATCATCACCTGGTTGATATAAGGTAATCGCTGTTCCTGAAAGGCCATTGCGTCCGGTCCTACCCACACGATGCACAAAGAAAGACAAGTCTTGTGGGATAGCATCATTAATAACATGACTAACACCTTCAATATCAATACCACGCGCAGCTAAATCAGTTGCAACAATGTATTCAAAATCTAATTTTTTAACTTGATTCATGATACGCTTACGTTCTCGTGGGGGAACACCACCATGAATCTTAGCAACTTTTAAACCATTAGCAACTAAAAAACTATGCAGATCGTCTGCTCTTTCTTTTGTGTTAACAAAAATCATTGCTAAATATGGTTGTATATTTTTTAAAATTTCTAAAATATGACCATTTCTATCTCGGCCTTTAGTTGAAACTAGCCAGTTATCAATGTTATCAGCGATGACAGTCTCTGTCCTGATCTGTTCAATTAAGGGATTCCTTAAATATTTTTTTAAGAATGGTTGTAATTTTTGTGGAATAGTTGCCGAAAAAACTAGGATTTGAACTTCCTTAGGTAGAGATGATGCAATCTTATCAACAGTATCCAAAAAGCCCATATCCATGGTCATATCTGCTTCATCAACTACAAAGGTGCTTGCCTTATGAATAGCTAAATCACCAGATTTAACCAAATCATAAATACGGCCTGGCGTTCCAACAACAATGTGAGGTTGCGCTCCCTTTAACTTTTCAATTTGACGTAACTTGTCCGTTCCACCAACATAATTAACTAGACGAATTTCTTTTTGGCTATGACTAGCAATCTGTTTTGCAGCTTCAAATATCTGAGTTGCTAATTCTCGACTTGGAGCTGTAATGAGAACTTGAACATCTCTGCTATTTTCATCTAACTTTTCAAAAATTGGCAACAAGAATGTGTGAGTTTTTCCAGACCCGGTTTTCGATTCACCGACCAAATCTCTGCCAGAATTAACAACCGGTATGAGTTTTTTTTGCACTTCAGTCGGCTCTCTGAAGTTAATTTCCTCAAGTGCTTTCTGAATGTAATGTTTAAAATTATAATCTTTAAATGACATAGTTACCCCTTTTTCCCCTCATATTATAACATGATTATTCTAGACAAGCAAAATGCAGTGCAAGGCACTGCATCATGACTTTTATAGATATAGAATTATTAGGACAAGGAGACTAGCTAAAAGGCCAATAAGCCATAAAAAAGCGTCTACTTTCCATTCAGACCAGTGCTCTCCTTTTCCTGTTAAGCCACCTAATTCAAGATGGTGATGAAAGGGTGTCATTCTAAAGATTCGACGGCCCTCTCCATATTTTTTTTTCGTGTATTTAAAATATGACACTTGCAATATGACAGAGCTTGTTTCAAAAACATAAACAATTCCAATAATAAGTAAAGTCCATTCTTGGCGTAAAGCAATTGAAATTGTTGCTAGCATCGCACCTAGAGCAAGACTCCCAACATCACCCATGAAAACCTTGGCAGGCTTATGATTATAGATAAAGAAGCCAAACAAGGCACCAATCATGATAACAATTAATAGAAGCACATCAAATTGTTCTTGAACAAAAGCAATAATCCCATAAGTCGCTAAACTTATAACTACAGAAATCGACGCCAGGCCATCGATTCCGTCAGTTAAATTGACAGCATTGGAAAAACCAACAATCCAAAATAAGACAAAAAGTAAGTAAACAATCCCTAAATGAATATGATATCCTAAAACATTGATTGAATCAATGCCACTTGGTGCCACATGAAGAAAGTAAAAGATTAAACCACCAATGATTTGGAGTGCCATTTTTTGTTTAGCAGTCAAACCTTCATTAATTTGCTTAAAAATCTTCAAAAAATCGTCCAGAAACCCTATGAAACCATAGATTAAAATAACAGCTAAAATACCTGAAATCAATCCTAGATGCATCCACTCTTTAAAAAGAAAGAAGCTAAAAACTAGAGACAATAAACTCGCTACTAGAAGAAACACTGTTCCCCCCATAGTAGGGGTACCCGCTTTAGCTAAATGTTGTTTAACATCTTCATGCATTTGTTGCCCACCAATTTTTTTCTTTTGATAGAATTTTATAAAAAATGGCATGGTGAGAGCAGTTAATATCAATGATATTATTCCTGCTGTAATTGTTAAAAACATGTTAATCTCCTAGTTTAATATCAATTTTCTTAATTTTCTTGAGTGATTTTCCTACATCAACACTTTGACTAACCACTCGTCCTTTTTTCGAACCTTTATATTGTACCTCAATACCTGTCCATTTTGCAAATTTTTCAACATTTTCTTTTGTCCAACCATACATATCAGGGAGTGTCTCAAAATTATTGGTCAAAAGCAAAATTTGCTGATTATTGGTCAGATTGGTTTCTTTAGCCTTAGACATTTTAACAATCTTATCACCATTTCCAAGGACAATTGGCTGAACTAGGTTACGGCGAAGTTCATCTGAAGTGTTACCAGGCTTTTCACCGATAAAATTAGGTAGCTTATAAGCAGTTGTTTTACTATCTGATTCAGGACTTGGTTTTACGAGAGTATCTTTCATTAAATAAGCTTCTTCAAGCACTGGATTAATAACATCTGCCCAGAACATACCACTCCAATGTTCTGGTTGTTGGATGGTTACATACATAATAAAATCCGGATTGTCAGATGGCACCATAGCTACCACTGAGAAGACATAGTTCGTTTTGCCACCTTCGATATAACCACTGCCATCATCTTTTGCAATCTGAGCAGTTCCTGATTTAACAGCAACCGACATATTGCCAACTTTTACAATTGGTCCTGTTGACGCAGAGTAAAGTGTTCCAAAAACAGGATCTGTACCAACGTTCACCATGTAGTCTCTTGTTTCACTAGCAGCTTTTTTAGAAACAGGCTTGCCAACAACTTCTTTCTCGGCAGTTCTATATGTCCCAGTATTTGGATCATAAATCTGATTAATGAATTGTGGCTCCAACATGGCACCATTATTTGCAATGGCTGAAAATGCTCGTAGCATTTGAATTTGTGTAACACTGATACCTTGTCCAAAGGCACTCATTGCTTGTGTAACGATATTATCTGATGGAAAAATACCAGCTTCTTCATCACCAATTCCAAATCGCGTTGGAAAACCAAATTTAAATTTAGTTAAATAATCAAGCCAGGTTTTATTTCCCATTTTCTGTTCTAGTTTTGTCATACCAACGTTACTGGAATACGCAAAACCTTGAGCATAGGTCATGTACTGACCCGTTGAGATTCCTTCGTTAATGGACCAGTCTTGAATAGTGGCATCTGCAATTTTTAGCCCGTTAGCATTACTATAAACGTCATTAGGTTTAAACACACCCTCGTCAATAGCTGCAGCTAGAGTCATCACCTTCATGGTTGATCCTGGTTCAAAGTTATTTTGATAGAGGGCACTCTTCCAGTTGTATTTTTTATTGTTTAAGCCTTCAAGGGTATCAGCATTATAAGATGGTCTTTGAGAAGTGGCAAGAATCTCACCAGTTTTAGCATTTACTAAGGTTGCACTTGCCAAAACTCCTTTTGTTTCATTTTGAAAAACATCCATCTTTGTTTCAAGGAACGTTTGAATAGGTTCAGATAACGTTGTATAAACATCTTTTCCGTCTACTGCTTTTTTAACTGTCTTACCAGTACCTAAAAGGGTATTCCCATTTTTATCTTTCTCATAGATAATAGTACCGTCTTTACCTGATAAAATTTTATTTAAAGATGCTTCAAGTCCAGTTTTGCCGACTAAGCTCTTGCTGCCATCTTTATTTTCAGTTAAAGCGGCCAAACCAATTAACTCCGATGCAAATGTTCCATTTGGATACATGCGACCAGGGCTCGTTGAAAAGGCTACACCTTTAATGCCAGCTTTTTCCATTGCTTTTCGGATTGTTGTCATTTTGCTAAATGAAATTCCAGACCCCGATGTCCCAAATGACACTTGAAATAGACCTTTTTGTTTCAGTTGACTGATAACACTCTTTTTCTTCATGCCTAATTCTTTATTTAAAATATCAGCAACTGTGTCAAATTGAGAGGGCTGAACATAAAGTTTTTCCCCTGTAGCCGATACAAATGATTTATCAAGGACTGCATAAATGCTATAAGTTGTTGAGTCGACAGCAATAGCAACACCATTACGATCATAAATCGTCCCTCGCTTGGCCTGAACAGTTACAGTTTCTTGGTATACTTCTTTAGCTCCTTGACTTAAATTCACACCAAATTTATGGTCCGTCCCGATAATTATAACGAAATTAATGATAAAGACGAAAAATAAAAAAATACTCAGAATCATCATATTTTGGCCGACATGTTCTCGATTTTTAACTGGTGATTTTCGTCCTCGAATGACATAATCTAAAAAGAATTCTTGAAATTTTTTCATAGATTACTCAACTTTCTTAATATTATCGTTGCGATTGGAGAGACCAGCTTTTTTAGCAATATCAACAATACGATCCCGACGTGACAGTTCATTAACTTCTTGCTTAGCATTATTAAGATCAGTCCGCTTATCACTAATTTGGCTGTTTAAACTAGAAATGTCTTGCTGTAATTGTAGTCTGCGACTCTGAAGATAAATAATGCTGACAGCCATTGTAATAGCCGTAACAATCATGGCACTATAAAAAGCTTTCTCTATTCTGGAGAAAGTTCTTATCTGTCTTTGTAAGGCAGTTCTGACTGCTTGTCTTCTTTTTTCATTGTTCATACTTTTACATCCGAATTTTTCTGGCTACGCGTAATTTAGCTGAATGAGCACGATTGTTTTCAGCCAGCTCTTCTTTACTAGGCAAAATTGGTTTTCGAGAGACAAGTTCAAATTTAGGTTGCATTTCCTCAGGAATAAACGGAAGTCCTTTTGGAACGTCAACAACACTTGCCTCTTTAAATAATTGCTTGGTTAGACGATCTTCCAAAGAATGGAAAGTAATTACTGAAATATGCCCCTCTAAGGCTAACAAATCCATGGCTTGTTGTAGAGATTCTTCTGCAGCTCCTAATTCGTCATTAACTTCAATTCGAATTGCTTGGAAAATTTGCTTCGCGGGGTGACCTTTTTTCTTTAATTCTTTGGCTGGCTTTGCAGATTTGATTAATTCTGCTAACTCTGTTGTTGTTTCAATAGGTTTTATAGCCCGATCTTGCTCAATTTTACGAGCGACCTGTTTTGAGAATCGATCTTCACCATACCTAAAAAAGATACGAACAAGATCATTAAAACTATAATCATTGACCACATGATAGGCTGTTAAGGAGGCATCTGAATCCATTCGCATATCTAGGGGTGCATCTTGACGATAAGAAAAACCTCGTTCTCTTTCATCAAGTTGAGGACTTGAAACGCCGAGATCATAAAGAATACCATCAATAGAATTTACTCCATGAGCCTGCATTTGAGACTTTAAGTGGCGAAAGTTATCCTTGATAAAGGTTACCATCCCTTTTTCGATAAAAGGTGCTAAAAAAATCTGGGCATTATCAATTGCTTTTTGATCTTGGTCAAAACAATACAGATGCCCATGTTCATTTAGTTGTGATAGAAGATATGCAGAATGCCCTGCGCCGCCTAGTGTAGCATCAACATAAATGCCATCTGGTTTTACTTGGAGCATATCAACTGTTTCGTGGAGAAGAACAGTAATATGATGAAATTCTTTTGTCATACTTTTAATTTTAACACATTTTGAATATTAAGAAAACAAAAAGGAAGACGTCCAGCCATTACCTAGACCGGAACTTCCTCCTTAATAGCGAATTTGCCCATTACCATTAATATAAAATTTGCTACTTGTTAGGGCTTCTAACCCCATTGGTCCTCTTGCATGAATCTTCTGAGTTGAAATCCCAATTTCTGCGCCTAAGCCAAATACAAAACCATCTGTGAAACGCGTTGAGGCATTGACATATACTGCTGCTGCATCAACCTGTTCTTGAAACCTTTCAGCTGCTGCTATATTTTGTGTAATAATGGCTTCAGAATGATGACTACTATATGTGTTAATCCAAGAGATGGCTTGATCAAGTGAGGACACAATTTTTACGGACATAATATAGTCCAAGTATTCCATTCCATAATCTTCTTGACTAGCTAAGGTAGCCTCTTTAAAGAAATTAAGAGCTAGTGAATCTGTTCGAAAAGCAACAGGATGTACTGTAGAAATAGCTTCTTCTAACTGGGGAATGAGGCGCTCCGCGACTGCCTCATGAATAACCAAACTTTCAGCAGCATTACAGACACTTGGTCGTTGTGTCTTAGCATTAATCACAATTCGGATAGCCATATCAAGGTCAGCTGTCTCATCGATATAAATATGAACATTCCCTATGCCAGTCTCGATAACCGGCACCTTAGCTTTTTCCTTAACTGTCTGAATGAGCCTAGCGCCACCTCGAGGAATTAAGACATCTATATAATCAGTTGCAGCCATTAACTCTTCTGCTAAAGCATGTGAAGGATCTTCAAGTAACTGAATAGCATCTTCAACAATTCCGGAATTTTTCAAGCTTGACCTGACAACCTTTACTAAAGCTTTGTTGGTATTTAAAGCATCTTTACCCCCTCTAAGAATGATAGCATTATTCGTTTTGAAGGCGAGACTAAAAGCATCAATAGTAACATTGGGACGACTTTCAAAAATCATTGCAATAACGCCTAAGGGAACTCTCTTTTGGACAATTTTTAATCCGTCTAAATTAGTATAACCTTTAATAACTTGACCAATAGGATCTTCCAAATCTGCTACTTTTTTTATGCCTTCAACAATTGCTCTGATTCGTTCTTTAGTTAGTAACAAACGATCTAACATTATCTCTGAAATATCATGATTTTTTGCTTGATTCACATCTTTCTGATTTTCCTGCAGAATAAAATCACTATTACTAAGCAGATCATTAGCTAATTGCAATAAAAAATTATTTTTCTCAAGTGTTGATAAACTAAGTAGGTCAAAACTTGCTTTCTTGGCTTGATAACCAAGTCGATTAATTAAGTTCATTCTCTTTTCTCTCTTCTTTTACAAACCAGGTACCAATTTCTTTACCATCAAGTAAGCGTAATATGTCTCGCGGATTTTTTCCATTCATCAAAACCATTTGGCTATTGTTTTCGAAGATCATTTGAGCAGATTGAATCTTGCTTAACATACCACCAGTTCCAAATTTACTGCCTGCTCCGCCTGCTGATAAAATAATTTCCTCCGTAATTTCAGTAACCAAATGACGGAGTTTAGCATCTTCATAGATTGTTGGATTCTTATCAAATAAACCGTCAATATCTGATAACATTATCAATAAGTCTGCTTTCGTTATCTTAGCTACCACAGCTGAGAGTCTGTCATTATCTCCAAACTTAGTAGCATGGTCCATTTCATCAACACTGACAGCATCATTTTCATTAACAATTGGTAGGATACCAAATTTTAAAAGGCTCTCAAATGCATTAGTAACATTCAAAAGGCTCTCTGGAAAAATAACAACATCACGTGTCAATAGAATTTGAGAAACATTTTTTTGATAATGAGAAAAAATTTGAGAGTAAAGACTCATCATAGCTACTTGTCCCACACTTGAGACTGCTTGTTGTTTAGCTAGTTCACTAGGACGCTTTCCCATCTTTAATATATCAAGTCCAAAGCCCATAGCTCCTGAAGATACCAAGATAACTTCTTTTCCTTTATTCATGAGACTAGCAATAACAAATGCCAATTGATCAATCTTCTCAAGGTTAATTTTTCCATCTATTTGTACAAGTGAGCTAGTTCCGATTTTTATAACAATGCGTTTAACAGTTTCGAAATTTCTTTTCATCATGAGAAAATTATAGCATAAAAACAGCCTAGTAGGGCTGTTCATTTATCATATGGTGGATTTTAAGAAGCAAGGAGTGACTCTATTCTATCCCATAAACGTTTTTTAAGAATAAATTGACCAATTGCTACTAAAATGATTAGTACAAAAAATACGAGACTATTTATTAATAAAGCTTCCTTTGTGACAAAAGACAAGAAAATAACCAAGACAACTAAGCCTGAACCTACTATTAAGGAGCCAAATATTAAGGAAGCTGTCAACCACTGACTACCGCCTCTTGTAAAGAGTTGTGTCAAGTTTTGCCAGTCCAAGGTAAGATATTTGATATCCCTCATATACATATATTGCCCTTGGATAAAGGAAACCAGAATGAGTCCCAAAATCATTGTTAGGATGATTAGATAGTGTAAACCTAATAGTGCACCAATAATAATATATAAAACCACAGGGACACTAATTTGTAATAACAGTAGGAAATAAAATTTTTCTCTTACAAAAGCTTTGAGAGGGATTGGTAGACTCTTTATATAAGTAAAATTATCTCTTTCTAAGGATAGACCGACACCAATAAATGTGCTTGAAGTGGTCGCCATTGCTGCGACAATTCCCCCTATCAAAAAGGAAACACCGAAATATTCATACCCTAAAAAGTCTGCTAAACTATTTTTCATGTTCATAATTGGTGCCATAAAACTGATGACAAAAATTAAAGGCATCAAATAAGTTTGAATCAATAAGTTAGAGTCTTGCAAAGTTGATAAATGATGTTTAATCATTAAGCTTTTTAGGGATTTTGCTTGAGAAACTACTTTCGTTTTTCCTTTTTTATCAACCTTAGCTTGTTTTCTACGTTCACCAGTATAGAGTGCCTCTTGATAATACTTAGGCATGATTCCTGTTACAATACCATAAGCCATTAAAAGGAGAAGGGCGAGAGGCAACCAGAAATGAATGAGTGCATTTATCCCAAAAGGTTGCACCATTACATCATAAAATCCTCTAAAATAAGGAACGAGCGCCCGGTCGACTAGTTGTGCTCCTTGCATCACTTTATTATTATTAGTAGCGTTTAAGAAAAATATCAGACCAACCGCTCCAATACTAGACAGAAATAAAAGGAGAGTTGAAATTAACTTACGTCTTGGAGATCTGACAATTATCTTTCCAATCCATGAATTAAGGTAAATAGCAATCACATTAGAACTAAAAAAGGTAATTAGAAACATAATAATAGCCATTGGAATGGCCACAATAAGGGTTTTCATTTGCCAATAAGCAATGATATAAAGAGAAAGTAAGGGCATCAAGAAGAGAGAACCCATCCCTACTGATGAAAAAATCTTCGCTAGATAAAGCTCACTCGCTCTAATAGGAAGGTGGACATATAATTTAACATCATTACTCTCATAAAAAATGGTGTAGAGTGCTGTAAATGCCGTTATGGTTGACATTACAAAAAATAAAGCGATATAAAAAGAGAAATATCCTGGATAACGACTAAAATCTACTCCTACAAACATGAATACATATATAAATAGAAACAATATAGACATCATGATTTGATTTTTTAGCATGGACTTATAGGCGCTAAAATTAGCCTTAGGTTTTTTGGCCTGCTTTTTCTTTAAAGCCGTTAAGGCTTGGGGATTGGAGTAAAGAATATTGATTTTCACCAATTCCCAAACTGTTGTCCAATTCATTTAAATCACCTCTTCCATTGAGTGTCGTCCTGCTAACTCTAAGTAGATTGTTTCCAAATCTTTTTCGGGGTAATTTTCTTTTAGCTGATCAATAGTTCCTACAAAAATTAATTTTCCATGTTTTAAAATGCCAATGCGATCGCATAATTGCTCCGCTACAGAAAGAACATGGGTAGAAAACAAGACAATGTTACCTGAATTAGCATGGTCTCGCATCATTTTTTTCAAATCAAAGGAAACTTGAGGATCCAATCCAGTCAGGGGCTCATCTAGAATCCAAATAGCTGGATTTGAAATCAAAGCTCCAATAACAATTGCTTTTTGGCGCATTCCGTGCGAAAAACTACCAACGGTGTTATCCAATTCATCTTGCATATCAAAAAGGTGGCTGAGTTCTTTTACTCGGTGATTATAGTCATCATCGCTAACATCATAGATTTTCGCCAAGAAATGCCAATATTCTCTTGCGGTTAGATTTAAAAATAAATCCGGTGAGTCTGGAACATAACCGATTTTCTTCTTGATTAGATCTCGATTAGCAGCTATCTCTTGACCGTCAACCAAGAGTTCTCCATAACTTGCCTCAATGATGGAAGTTAAAATACTAATAGTCGTTGTTTTTCCAGCTCCATTATGGCCAATAAGACCAAATATTTCACCGTCTTCAACAGTTAAGTTTAAATCACTTAATGCCTCTTTTTCTCCGTATAGTTTAGAAATATGTTTAAATTCAATCATAATAACTCCTTGTTAGTGTTATAATTACAACTCAATAAAATTTTTTAAAGCATCCTTCAGTGTATATAAAGATCGAGGCAAATGCTTGTTATCTTGAATAAAATAAGTATCCATCTGATTGTTTAATTCTCTAGCTATTAATATAGGATTTTGATTTTTAATTAATTGATTTGATGCTGTCAAAAGACACTGCGCCAACTCACTATTTTCCCTATTTTCAGGATAATCATAAGCCCTTCTTATTTGATCATACAATTCTTGACAACGTTTTTCCATCCTATCCCCTTTTGTACTTTTTAATTAATACAATATATGTCTTATCATATAGAAATAGTCCTTCTTTGTCAAGGTAAATCATCTTTTATCAAATTCCATCTATAAAAATAAACAAATTAGAAATAACGAGTTGTTATCTTAGCAACTCGTTATTCTTCTTTATAATAACTTGTAAAGACTTACGGCATTTTCAGTTGTAAAGCCATATTCTTCAAAAATTCGGTTACCTGGTGCTGATGCTCCCCAAGTATCAATTGTTAAGGTTTTACCACTTAAGCCGACATATTTTGCCCAACCAAAGCTTGATGCAGCTTCAATTGCAAGTCGTTTCGTTACTGTCGCTGGTAAAATGCTTTCCTTGTATTTAGCGTCTTGCTCATCAAAGATATTTTGTGATGGCATTGAAACCACACGTACTTGAATTCCTTCTTCTGCTAGCGCAGCTTGTGTATCCATAGCTAGTTTTACTTCAGAACCTGTGGCAATGATAATACCGTCAAGCTCACCTTTGGCATCGGAAAGGATATATGCACCTTTGTTAATCCCATCTTCAGCAAGGTCTGCTGTCCCTTCAAGAACTGGTAAGTTTTGACGGGTAAGCACTAACATAGTTGGTCTGTCAGTTTCAGCCAAAGCTCGTTTCCATGCAGCATTGGTTTCATTGCCATCAGCTGGACGGATAACATTTAAGTTTGGCATTGACCGAACGCTTGCCAATTGTTCAATTGGTTCGTGAGTTGGACCATCTTCTCCGACAGCAATAGAATCATGTGTCATCACGTACATAGTTGGTAAATTTTGAAGAGCTGCCATCCGAACGGCTGGTAAGAGGTAATTTGAGAAAACAAAGAAAGTTCCGCCATAAACACGTGTACCACCATGAAGAGCGATACCATTCATAGCTGCCGCCATGGCAAATTCACGTACCCCAAACCAGATATTTCGACCTTCATATTGACCAGGTTGGAAGTCTTTTTCAACTTTAACCATAGTATTATTTGAAGCTGAAAGGTCTGCTGACCCGCCCCAGAAGGAAGCAACTTGTTCTGAGATTTGTTGGATAGCTTCTTGACTTGATACCCGACTTGCTTTAGAAGTACCCACTTCATGAGCTTTTAAGTCTACTGAGATTGCTTCATTAGCAAAAGCCGCTAAGTAATCTTTAGCTAATTCTGGATACTCTGCTTGATACTTAGCAAAAAGTTCATTCCAAGCAGTTTCAGCTTTTTCTCCACGTTCCTGAAGTTCTTCTTCAAAACGTAGACGAACCTCATTTGGAACTTCAAAATCTTCAGCTGTCCATTGATAAGCTTTTTTAGCAAAGGCAATACCTTCTGCCCCCAGTGGAGCACCGTGTACTGCTGAAGTTCCTTGTTTTTCAGCACCAAAGCCAATAATCGTTTTTACTTCGATAATCGTTGGTTTATCAGTTTCAGCTTTAGCTTCTTCGATTGCTTTAGCAATTGCTTCTAAATCGTTGCCATCTTTAACAAGAATATGCTGCCAGCCGTAAGCTTCAAAGCGTCCTTTGACTGATTCTGTGAAAGCCATTGAGGTAGGGCCATCTAAAGAAATGTCATTTGAATCGTAGAAGAGAATTAATTTGCCAAGTTTTAAGTGACCTGCTAAGCTGGCTGCTTCTTGGCTGACACCTTCCATCAAATCTCCATCTCCATTTAGGGCATAAGTATAATGATCAACAATATTAAAACCAGGTTTATTATATTTTGCTGCAAGATGAGCTTCTGCCATAGCCATCCCCACCGCATTGGCAATCCCTTGACCAAGTGGCCCAGTTGTTGCTTCTACACCATCTGTATGATTAACTTCTGGATGTCCTGGGGTTTTAGATCCCCATTGACGGAAGTTTTTAAGATCTTCATTAGTCACATTATAACCCGCTAAATGCAGCAAGCTATAAAGCATAGCGGAACCATGTCCAGCAGATAAGATAAATCTGTCACGGTTTGTCCAGTTACGACCTGTTTTTGGATTGATATTCATGACTTTATTCCATAAAACATAAGCCATTGGAGCGGCTCCCATTGGAAGACCTGGATGTCCTGAGTTTGCGGCTTGAATTGCATCCATTGAAAGTGTACGGACAGTATTTACTGCCAACTGGTCAACTGCATCAAATGTCATAAGTTAAAAACCTTTCTGTATATCACTACTAAATGTAAAACGTTTTCCGTTCTCTATTGTATCATATTTCATGACTAAATATTAGCGAAATCCTTAATTCCTTAAAAAGAGTCCATAAAGAAACCTAGTAGCTCACGTGTTACTAGGTCTCCTAAATTTCTATTTTTTAAAGGAAGCCCAATCTTTCATGAATTGATCAATCCCATTATCTGTCAATGGATGTTTAACCATTTTTCCAAAGACTGCGTCAGGAATAGTTGCAATGTCTGAGCCCAGCTTAGCAACAGCTTCCACATGGGCAGAATTCCGGATGCTAGCAGAAATAATTTCAGTCTTATAACCAAAGACATCAATAATTTCTCTTAAATCTTCAATTAACTGATACGGGTCTGAGCCAATATCTTCCAAACGACCAATGAATGGACTAATATAAGTTGCCCCAGCTTTCATAGCCATTAAACCTTGTGAGACTGTAAAGACTAGTGTTACATTAGTTTTGATGCCTTCTTTTGAAAGAATGTTAGTTGCTTTTAGACCCTCCATAGTCATTGGAATCTTGATGACGATATTTTGATGCCATTTAGCAATCTCACGCGCTTCCTTGACCATCTCATCAGTACTTAATCCTGTAACTTCAGCTGACACAGGTCCATCAACAATGTCACAAATTTCTTTAATGACAGTTTCAAAATCACGACCCTCTTTTGAAATGATGGTTGGGTTTGTTGTTACTCCGTCTACAAGCCCAAGCTCGTTGATTGCTTTAATCGCTTCAACATTTGCAGTATCTAGAAAAAATTTCATCTTTTTGCCTCCAATATTTATTAAAATTTACTTTGAATCCGATATAACTATTATAAAAAGCTCAACAAAGATTATAAAGACCAACTATTACACAAGCTAGTGTTCAAAATTAGACCTCCTCTTTCAGTTTCAATAAATTTCTTAATCATAACTATTTTTATCTTTTAACTTCTTCTCTAAAAACAGTTGTAAGTTATTCAACTCAGCAGGGGATACATACGATTTTAAATGAAAATGCGGATAGTTCGTTTGGCTAGGATAGTTCCCGTAAGAAAGGACACAATCATAGTGATGTCGTGGGTTATAAGTTTCAAAATGATAATTTTTGTTATTGTCCAAGTATTTTCCGATACTTAACCCCACTATAGCTTTTTTTACAGATTGTGAACCAAAATCTAAACCAATAACCAGTGGTTTATGTTGCCTCTCAATTGAAAAAACTAATAATTCTAACAAGTCTATCTTTAAGCTTGTTGAGAAATCCGAATTTAATAGTTTTTTATTGCCAATTAATACAAAGAGATGCCTTAAAACAAGTTCCATTTTATCCTTCTCATCACTCGGAAGCAACTGATATAAAGCATCCATAGACTGCACCTTGCCCAAGATAGCCCCTTTAAAGAAAAAGGCTTTAGAATAATAAAGGCTTAAGCCATAAATAATCTCTTCTTTTGCTTTATTCGAAATAATATTTGCTTTTCGTAAAAGCCATAATGCTTCCGAAATTTTATCTGCGATTGGCCCTCCAAAACCAAGGATAAATTCCATTGAATGAATAGGTAAAATCGGATTAGAATGTAAAAACATAAACAAGCTTTTTGATTCAAAACGATCAAACTCAATGGCATATCTACTAAGATAATGAAGCATGAGACGGTCAAGCCGCTTATAAAAAATATTATTGTCGATATAGTCAATTTTAAAATGATTTGGAAAGCCCTTCTCTTTCTGAAAATGGAAGCGTTTCTGAGAAATAGTCAACCATAGAGATAGTTGTTCTAATTGTTCCCTTGCAATTTCTGAACCAATAAACCTTTCAACCAATTGATTTAAATGTTCAAAATCAAGCTCCTTGGTCATCTCATCTTGCTCTTGCTCAGTGAGTGTTAACTGAAATAGCTCATAATAAAAATATCGCCATTGGAGCTCACTCCCTGTTTGTTTCCCCTGATAGATTGAAATATCAAACTCTTCAATACAGGCATTGATATGTGCTAGGTAGCGATTGAAGGTAGGCTCACTTATTAGGAATTTTTGTGCTAAAAAGGTTGCATTAAAGTTCTCGTTAGTAAAAAAGTATCTTAATAGTTTATAAGGTATCGAATCCTTCAACAATACCATCATAACCTGTTGCCAAGTGAATTGATTATCATCAATGATTATCACTGCATCATTGTCAAAGCTAATGTAAGCGGACATCTGCTCTAATCTAAATAAATCGTTTATATTCTCTAAATATTTTAATAAGGTAACCTTTGATAACTTGCTTATCTCCAACAACTCTCTTTGAGTTACCCTCTCTGAACTTTTATAAAGGTGGGATAGAATCTGATACTGAGCTTTTCTTTCCTTATCCATAAGCTGCTCTATTTTCATAGGGAAATCCTCTTTTCAAAAAGGTTTACAGCAGCTTCATGTAAATGATAAACTAACTCCCCCTCCCCTTTTAAAAAAATAAAATCATGAAAAGCGAGATCAGAATCTTTTTGCTTTAAAGTGATTGCTTGGGAAACATAATTAGTCAATAACAAATTATTGCACTCTGACATTATTTGACAGCCAACAAGTTGACCATTTTCCTTCTTTGCAATCAATTTAATCCAAATCAGAGAACCATCTTTACTTAATTTTGCTTTGTAGCAATAACTAATCAACTGATGATATAAGGAACCTTCCTCTTCAGTTAAACCAGCACTTGATTGGTAGTAGTCAAAATTAAAACTACCTGATAACTTAGTCATTTCAAGCTTAGGTAAGCCGATACCTGCAAGATGGTATGCTAGATATTGTCCAGTTCTGATTGCATGACTAATTAAAGGACTATAATAAGGAAAGTTAATAATGGAATGCTTCAAGGCAATCAAATCACCGATAGCATAAATATTAGGATCTGAAGTTTTCATAACAGAATCAACCTTAATTGTTCGATCCAAATGACAGTCAACGATATTTTCTAAAAGTGAACTATTAGGTCTGAAATTGACAGCTAGCATCACTATATCTCCTGTATAAGATTGACCACAATCCGTATGGATTGATAGGCTTTCATCTAGATTTTCTATAATTTCCGTTACACGAGTATTAGTTACTAAGGAAATTCCTTTTTGATCAATTTTCGTACGGATAGGAGCAATCATATCATTGTCAAACTGGTGAAAGTTTATATCATTTGCAGCTTCAACAAGAGTAACCTTCTTTCCTTTTTGAGCTAAACTATAGGCAAAATCTAATCCAATTACACCTGCTCCGACAACCACAATTCTTTGACTGTCTTCAATCTTTGTAAGAGCATCTCGACTATCAAGATATGATTTTGTTGTTATAACACCATCTCTGTCACTTCCTTTAATAAAGTTTGACCTTGCCTCAGAACCCATTGCACAAACTAATAATTGATAGGATTCCAAAATAATATCTTGGTCATCCTTTTTTAACAAAAGCTCCTTTTTCTTGGGATCAATCTTGATAACTTCAGCAAGTAATCGAACTATGTTTTTTGCTTTGGAAGATGGTATTTCCTGCCACATAGCCTGAGACAAGTGATTGATATTCCCTCGAAGATGCTCATTCAACCCATTAGGAATATAATCAGGTGATTGATCTTTATCAATCAGGATTATCTGAGTATCCGGCAATAACTGTGCTAATTTTTCGGCACAAGCCAACCCTGAAAAGGAAGCCCCAATGATATGTATTTTCTTAGTCATAATCTCATTATATCAATTCTATTGTTTAATTCCACTTCAAGCAGTAAAAAGCCCAATCTCCTGATTGAGCTTTCTTCTATTATTTCATTATCTGAAATAACAAGACAGCTAAACTAGCTCCTACAATAGGGCCTATAACCGGAATCCAAGAGTATGACCAATCAGATTCTCCTTTATGTTTTATAGGTAAGATGGCGTGAATAATCCGTGGACCTAAATCTCGTGCTGGGTTAATCGCATATCCTGTGGTCCCACCTAGCGACAAACCAATACCAATAATTAAAGTTCCAACACATAAGGTTCCTAAGCCCACTGGCATATTGTATAAACTAAAAGACAAAATTCCTAACATTAAAACAAATGTTCCAAAAATTTCACTCAAGAGGTTAGAAAATGTGTCTTTGATAGCAGGACCAGTTGCGAATGTTCCCAAGATATCTGCTGGATTTTCTGCAACCTGATAGTGGGGTCTGTATTGCAAAAACACAAGGATTGAACCTAGCATAGCCCCTAGCATCTGCGCTGCAATATACATCCCCGCAGTCCCCCAAGTAATAGTTTTATTGAGTGCGAAAGCAATACTAACCGCAGGATTTAAATGGGCGGGAGCCAACTTACCAGAAATAAATACCGAAACTGCGACAGCGATTCCCCACCCCATAGCAATGACAATCCAACCTGAATTGTTATTTTTTGTTTTAGGAAGAACTACTCCAGCGACTACGCCATTCCCTAATAAAATCAATAAGGTTGTTCCTAAAAATTCCCCAAATACATCCATTATTAATGACTCCTATCTCTTTTCAGTTTGTCCAAATCATTATCTTTAATAGCTTGTCTCAACTCTTTTTCATAACTTTGTTTTTGATCTTCATCCCATTTGAGATGTTTAGCCATCTCTAGTAAAACTGGTTCGATTAACTCTTCTAGATGATCCCTGTTAAAAAGCATGTGATTTGTTCTTCTCAAGAAATAGTCAGTTGGTTTCAAGGTCATCTCGTAATCCATAGCATAATGAAGCGATAAGGTTTCCGCTAAGGTCAAGTCTTTGGCAGCTTTAACTTTACGAGTTAATGCAAAAACTTTTGGAGCATTTGAACCATATAAGTTTGCTAAATACCTCGCATCTTCCATTGATAGTCCGCTTAAGGTACCTAATTGAGCATAGGTTTCTAGTTCTGATTCAACTTTAGCAGGATTGATTTCTCCACCTGAGACAGGATAAGTTTTAGAATTAATTAATTTAAAGTGCTTCCCAAATTCAGTTGCCAAAACTTCAATAATTGCATTCATTGCACCCTCTGCCATTTTCCGGTAATCTGTAATTTTACCGCCAGCCAGCGTGAATAAGCCATTTTCATCACGATCCAAACTTGATCCACGAGAAACCGCAGATGGATTCAATTCTTTTTCAGAGGTGCTTGATTCAACAGAACCAATCGCTTTTTCTAAAGTGCTACGGTCAACTTTTTGGTCCATATAGGCTTGGAAGGTAGCGAGAAGGTGGTTGAAGCTATCCTCAGTGAGCTTACCACTATTTCCACCATTATAGTCTGATGCGCTATTTCCTGATAATAAGGGACGTAAACCAGCCCAAGAACTTTCAATATCCATGATACTTATATGAGCATCAGGGAACCGTCTGTTGATAATATCTAATAAATAGTCAACATCTTCTTGTGTAACTGTAGGATGTTCAAGGTCTCCTGTGTAATCTGTATCCGTTGTTCCAAAATAAGTTTTTTCTTCACGTGGCAAAACAAATACCATCCGTCCATCATTTAAACCAGTGTCAACATAAATAGGTTGATCAACATTTAGCTTATGACGATCAACTACAAGGTGAACACCTTTTGTAGGTCGCATTTGTTTTATTTCTTGGCCCGTATTTGAAAAATTACGGACAGTATCACTCCACGGACCCGTGGTATTAATGATGACTTTGGCCTTGATTCGAATTTCTTCATTGGTCAGCAAATCTCTAGCAACTACACCTGTAATTTTATCAGAATCATCAAAAATGAAATCTTCAGCCTTTACATGACTTGCAATCAGCGCCCCATCTCGATTGGCCCTTTTGATATTTTCTATTACCAAGCGAGAATCATTATTTCTAAAATCTAGATAGACTCCTCCACCTAGAAGATTTTCTTTTTGAAGGTTAGGTTGCCTTTCCAAAACTTGTTCTTTTGTTAATACTTTATTGGCTACAGCAGTATTTGTTACACCAGCCAACAAATCGTACAAGTCCATAGCAACTTTCAATCTAAACATATTGAATGTGCTACCGGGCTCATCATAAACTGGTAAGAGCATTGGATCTGGTTTAGGAATGTGTGGTGCAATTTGTTGCACAACAGAACGCTCTGTAACTGTATCAGCAACAACTTCTACATCAAATTGTTTCAAGTAGCGTAGACCACCATGAACTAATTTAGTAGAGCGACTAGAGGTTCCTTGAGCAAAATCTTGCATCTCAATTAGCCCTATATCCAAGCCACTTGCGGCAGCCTGTAGAGCTACACCAGCACCTGTAATTCCTCCTCCAATCACAAGCAAATCCAAATAACGTTCTTGCATTTTTTGGATAGCTAATCGTCTTGTTTCATTTGAAAATTCCATCATTACCTCCTCTATTGGTCTTCTTTATCCTCAGCAAAGATTTGAGTAGCGATAACGGCTTTTTTCCAACCCTTGTATAGTTTTTCTTTGCGTGACTCATTCATACTTGCTTTAAATAATTGACCAGTTGCATTCAACTCTCTTAATGAATCAAGATCTTCCCAGTAACCAACAGCTAAACCAGCGAGAAAAGCTGCACCTAAGGCAGTCGTCTCCAAGTTTTTAGCTCGCGCAATGTCTTTTCCTAAAATATCAGCTTGGAACTGCATTAATAGATTATTCATAGCAGCTCCTCCATCAACCCGTAGTTGTTGAATATCAATTCCTGAATCAACTTGCATGGTATCAATAACATCTCTAACCTGATAAGCTATTGATTGCAAGGTTGCTTTTACAAAATCTTCTTTAGTAGATCCTCGTGTTAACCCAAAAACAGATCCACGTGCATTGGAGTTCCAGTAAGGTGCCCCTAAGCCTGTAAAGGCTGGAACCACATAGATTTCATCATCACTAGTTGAAGCCATCGCTAATTCTTCAGATTCTGGAGAAGTTTCAATCATTCTTAATCCATCACGTAACCATTGGATCGCGCTTCCCGCAATAAAAATAGATCCTTCTAAAGCGTAGTAGACTTTGCCATTGATACCATATCCAATAGTTGTCAGAAGGTTATTTTCTGATAATTGCATTTCTTCACCAGTATTCATGATAATAAACGATCCCGTACCATAGGTATTTTTTACCATTCCCGGTTCAAATGCTAACTGTCCAAACAAAGCAGCCTGTTGGTCACCCGCCATGCCTGAAATAGGTACTTCTCCTCCATAAAAATGAAAACCTGCTGTCTTACCATAAATTTCTGAATTGGACTTAACTTCAGGAAGAATAGCTCTGGGAATGTCTAAGATTGATAGAATTTCCTCATCCCACTTTAATTCTTTGATATTGTATAGCATAGTTCTTGCTGCATTTGAGTAGTCGGTTACATGCGCTGCCCCATCAGTCAACTTCCATACCAACCAAGTATCAATTGTCCCAAAAAGAAGCTCTCCACGTTCTGCTCTTTCCTGAGCACCTGGGACATGATCAAGAATCCATCTTATTTTAGTAGCAGAAAAATAAGCATCAATGACCAACCCTGTTTTTTCATGGATCATGTCGGTGTAACCATCTGCTTTTAATTGATCCGCTATAGGAGCTGTTTGACGTGACTGCCAGACAATAGCATTATAAATTGGCACACCAGTTTTTTTATCCCAAATCACAGTTGTTTCCCTTTGATTTGTGATACCAATTGCTTCTATTTGACTTGGTTTAATACTAGATTCAATAAAAGCTCCAGCAATAACTGACTGAACTGAATTCCAGATCTGGTTAGCGTTATGTTCTACCCAGCCTGCCTGAGGGAAAATCTGCGGAAACTCTTTTTGGCTACTAGCAATCTTTTCCCCTTTTTTGTTAAAGATAATTGCTCGAGAACTTGTTGTTCCTTGGTCAATAGCCATAATGTACTTTTCTTCTGGCATGTGTCTTCCTCCTTGAGTAAGCGTTTTCTTTTCAATAATACTATTATAACCAATTTATTTTAAAGTGTATTATCATAAATTTTAATTACCCAAGAAATTTGTGATAAAAAATAAAAAAGTTAGAGGAACCTCTAACTTTTATGATTCTGGATCATCAAGTGAACGGCCATGTAAGCCTTTTTCTCGTTGAATTTGTCTCAACTTTTCAGGTGTCACATCATTTCCCTCTTCATCAACCACTTTAATTCCTTCAATGTGATGACGAACTGAGCGACGATAGCCTTCAATATATTCTTGCCGTAATTCAGCTTGTTCGACCTTTTCTGGTCCGGTTAAACCAACTGTTTTCTTTTTTCTTGCCAATTCATTTATTCGTTCAATTTTTTTAGGATCCATAACTGACCTCTCTTTTCCTCCACTCTAAAAACTTATTATTTAGTATTTAGAAGATTAAATTGTGCAACAGTTCCTGCTTTCTGCATCAATTCAGTTAATAGCGCGAGACGATTATTTCTAACCTTAACATCTTCGGCCATAACCATTGTATGAGCAAAGAAAACAGCAATTTTATCGGTCAAGGCAAAAAGTTGCTCTAATTTATGAGTGGCATTACCCTCCAATTGCAAGTCCGATATCGCTTGATAAAGTTGTTTTTCTTCTTGGTTCTCAAATAAACTTGGATTAACATTTACTTTTGCGTCAACCTTAGATGCAAGGTTAAAGACCCGAGAAAGATTTTCAACAGCCATCTTATATTGATCCGTTTTAGAAGCTTCTAAAAGTGCTTGAGCTGTTGCTAATATTTCTGGCACTTGATAATTAGTACTTGCCAAAACAGCCTCTCGAATATCTTTAGGAATTCCGTTACCCATCATCTTTTCAATACGAGCGGCAATAAAGGCCATAACTTCTTCTTGATGACTATAGGACAGACTTTCAAATGACAATTGATAGCAGTTAGCAATTAATTGATCCATCGGGATAGCCCAACCAAAAGCTTCAAGGATTCGAACAATACCTTGAGTGGCACGACGTAGAGCGTATGGATCATTCGAACCACTTGGAATGAGGCCGACCGAGAAGAAGGACAACAAAGTATCAAGTTTATCAGCTAATGCTAATATGGCACCAACTTTTGTTTCTGGTAAGGCTCCGTCTGCTGAGCTGGGTAAATAGTGTTCTCTAATGGCTGTAGCAACCAGTGAATCTTCACCAGCCAAGAGGGCGTATTTTTCTCCCATTAACCCTTGTAATTCATCAAATTCACCAACCATACCAGTTAGTAAGTCAAACTTATAAATTTGACTAGCTCGTTCAACAGCTTTTGTTTCCTCTACACTTAAATTTGCTTTTTCAGCTAAATAGTTAGCAATGACGCCTGTTCTTTCCATATGTTGAGCTAATGTCCCAATTTTTTCATGGAAAGTGACCTGTTCTAATTTAGCAACAAGGTCTTCAATTTTTAACTTTTGATCCTCGCGCCAGAAAAATTCACCATCTTCTAAGCGTGCAATCAAGACCTTCTCGTTGCCTTTAATGACATTCTCTATATACTGGTCATTCCCGTTACGAACAGAGATAAAGTTAGGCAATAACTTGCCTGATTGGTCACGAACAACAAAATAGCGCTGATGGTTTTTCATTGAAGTTACCAATACTTCCTCTGGAACGCTGAGATATTTTGCATCAAAAGAACCAAGGAAAGCCGTTGGGTATTCAACTAAGTTGAGTACCTCATTTAGAAGGTCAGCGTCAATATCAACGTGGATATGATGCTCTTTTTCCAGCACTTTTATTTGATCAAGAATCATTTGTTGACGTTCAAGAGAATCTGCAATAACAAACTGGCTTCTTAAATCTGCTTCATAAGATAAAGCATTTTGGATAGCAATTTCTTTTCCTAAGAAACGATGGCCGCGTGAATAACGAGCTGAACGAATGTCAAGAAAAGGCATTTCAAGTAATTGGTCATCTAATAAGACGGTTAAGGTATGAGCCGGACGGATATACTCAAAACTGTTACTTGCCCAATGCATTGATACTGGGAAAGTAAGACTTGCTAAGAGATCAGGAATTCCCATCAGAACTTCTTGAGTGTTTTTACCTTTCTCATTTTTAGTCACATATACGTATTCTTCCCCTTTTATTTCGCGGAATTCAATATCATCAGTGGTTAACCCTTTTCCGCGCACAAAGCCTTGTGCTGCTTTGGAAAAATTCCCTTGATCATCTAGAGCAATTTTTTTAGAAGGCCCTTTAAAATCTTCTATAAGGTCTTCTTGCTTATCTGCCAAACCAAGCACCCTAACTGCTAATCGACGGGGAGTTGAAAAGGTTTGTATCCTCTCATAGGACAAACGGTTACCTTCCAAAAAGGCTGCCATTTTTTGTCCTAATTGTTTTTCACTAGCCGTTACAACGTATGCTGGTAACTCCTCAAGTCCTAATTCAACTAATAAATTTTTTGCCATTATTCTGCCTCCTCCTCTTTTAGTAATTCTGCGCGACGTGCATCGTCAAGGAGTGGGTAACCCAGTTTACGACGTTCTGCAACAAATGTTTTAGCGACCACACGTGCTAAGTTTCTGATACGTGCGATGTAGCCTGCCCGCTCAGTCACTGAAACTGCTCCTCTGGCATCAAGGAGATTAAAAGTATGAGAACATTTTAGGACGTAATCATAAGCTGGGTGAACTAAACCTTCCTCTAATGCACGTGCAGCTTCTTTTTCAAACTTCTCAAAGTTCTCAAGCAACATATCTTGATCTGAAATTTCAAATGAATATTTAGAATGTTCATATTCTGGTTGCAAGAAAATCTCACCGTATTTGACTCCTGGCGCCCACTCGATATCATAGACAGAATCAACTTCTTGTATATAAGAAGCAAGTCGTTCTAAGCCATAGGTAACCTCAGCGGTGACCGGCCTAGTTGCAAGACCACCGACTTGTTGAAAGTAGGTAAATTGGGTAATTTCCATTCCGTCTAACCATACTTCCCAACCAAGGCCTGCTGATCCAGTTGAAGGATTTTCCCAGTTGTCCTCAACAAAACGAATATCATGTTCTAATGGATTAATCCCTAATTTTTCAAGTGACTCTAAATAAAGTTCTTGAATATTGGCGGGTGATGGTTTCATCACAACTTGGAATTGATGATGTTGATAAAGACGATTCGGATTTTCGCCATAACGACCATCAGCTGGTCGACGAGATGGCTCGACATAGGCAGCATTCCAAGGCTCCGGACCAATTGCCCTTAAAAATGTATAGGGACTCATAGTGCCAGCACCTTTTTCATTATCATAAGCCTGCATTAACATACAACCTTTATCACTCCAGTATTGTTGTAAAGTTAAAATTATTTCCTGAAAAGTAAGTTTTCTAGTCATTTGATTCCTCCATTATTAAAAATTGTGTCCTTGTAGGTTGCAAACTATATTCCTAAAGGCATCGCTCTAAGACGGGCAAGAGTCTAGGCCACTTCTGACAGAAACATTGCGGCACATAGACTGTGTATGAATTGGAGATACAAAAAGAACCACATTCAAACACCCTTATGTCAAAGACATAGGGGCGTCGAAACGCGGTTCCACCCTAATTTATTACTCCATTATTGATGACGATGAAGACCTTGTCCTTAGACCTCGATCTTTGAAAGTGCCAACTTACTAACAATCTTGCCTAGCTTTCACTGCCCTAGAACTCGCTTTGTTTCATGCTATTAAGCCCTCTTCCATAGCCCATATTTTACCATATCTCTAAGTCTTTGTCTAGGTCAACAGTTACAACCTGAAGCCTTCTCTATCTTTCTACCTTACCATTAGGAATAATAACTTCTCTTATGAGGCGGTTTTCTTCATGGATTCTGACACTAAGTGACAGAAGATAGAACGGGAATAAGATAGCCGCCGTAATCTTAGCATGACAAAGCAACGCTACCCCAATTAGTTCAGGACAGATATTGAGATAATAGTTAGGATGCTTTACATAACGAAAAAGCCAATGATCAACGTATTGATGGTCTTGCGTAATCATCAATTTGACAGTCCAAATACCTTCAAGTAGTTGAGTTACTTTATAAAGAACAACTAATGAGAAAACCATGAAAGAGAGACCAAGCAAACTCCAGCCATCAAATTCAGTCTTTCGTAAGTAAGCTTCTAAGGTGGCAAAAGCATAAACCATAATATGAAGGAGGGTTAAGAACTGGGAATTTAACTTACCAAACTCTCTACCTCCATTTGCTCGGATTGTTTTTTCATTAGCAATAGATAACTTTAAGAAAACTAGGCGTATGATAAACATAGCCAACATAAATATTAAAATCATTTTTAACCTCTTTATTTATTTATAATTTAAATATAAAAAGATTATATATAAATGATAAAAACTTGTCAATACAAAAAGCTCAGTTATCAACCAAGCTTTTCAATAAATTAGTAATCTTTGGTGTCGGGATTAGGCACTGGTGTTAACCCTTTAATATTTTTAATCTTTTCAGCATCTTCTACACTTAAATTAATATCAAAGAAATCTAAATTTGCTTTGATTCGATCTTCATGCACAGATTTTGGTAATGGTAAAAAGCCATTATAAACCGACCAAGCAAGTGCAATTTGAGCCACAGGCCTATTATACTTAGTCGCTAATTCTAGCATGGTTTCATTTTCAAATATATCCCCTTGACCTAGGGGGCTCCATGCTTCGATAACAATATGATGCTTTTTACAATAGTCAACCACTTCCTCTTGATAACAGCCTGGAGCTAAACGAATCTGATTAACAGCCGGTTTGACATTCGCAGTCTTTGCCAAAGCCTCTAAATGGTGAACCATAAAATTGCTAACACCAATTGTTTTAATTAATCCTTCTTCAACTGCCTCTTCCATATAACGCCACGCTTGTGCATTAGCTTCTTCCCAACAATCCCGCAATGCTTTAGGATTTGGCCAATGAATCAAATAAAGATCCACATAATCTAGTCCTAAGCGTTTTAATGATGCAGATAAAGCTTTCTTTGCGCCCTCATAACTATGGGCATCATTCCATAATTTAGTCGTTACAAATAACTCTTCTCTTGCAAGACCCGAGTCTTTAATTGCACGCCCAACACTCTCTTCATTTTTGTATATAGCAGCTGTGTCAATATGACGGTAACCTGCTCTAATAGCTGCTAAAGTTGATTGATAAGCTTCTTCGCCATCAGCTGCTTTAAAAGTACCAAAACCAACCGCTGGAATTACTAAGCCATTGTTCATTGTTAAGTCTTTATTCATTTTCATCCCTCCTTCTTTTAGGTAGTCTTCTAACCTAAGGTTTAGATTTTAACAGTTTGTCAGCAACGTATTGAATAACCTCAGGATTATTTGGTAGATCAGAATGCGTTGCATCGTCACCAGTCACGGTAACCTGAGTATAGTGTTTTGCAACTTTTTGAAAAATAAACTTACCAGCTTCAACGCTTTCGTAGGGCACAATCTTATCACCTTCGAAAGTATTTGTACCTGCCAAATTATAGACCAATAAATTTGAGGTAATCGCATTTCGTTCATTAATCAAATCTTTCAACATTTGTGTTTTGTTAGAAAAGTTACTTTCTTCAAAATTATAAGGTGTTCCAATAGTTAAGAGTTTTTCCATTTGAAACTGTTCTGACGAATAATATTTTTCAAGAAAAATGGTCCAATTCAAGCCCCCATTTGAATGCCCAACTGCATTAAAGCGTTGAAATTTATATCGTAACTGCAAATTATGCATAGCTGTATCTAACCACTTAGCCTGTTGTTTGATATTGTCATAGCCATCAAGATTATTTTCAAAGCCAACGACTATAAAAGGATGCTCATCAGTACTACTGATACTTCCTGAATAAGTTAGTTTATTGTCTTTTGAAACTTCAACTTTTAAGATACTGTGCTTACGATGCATTTTGTTTAGCTCTGAAATCATATCGTCAAAGCGATTATTTGTTGCACCAGACCCGGGAACAAAAACAGTCGGAACCATGCGAGAGCGATAGATATCCTTCTGTTGACTAGTTGTTTTATTAATATAGGATTTGCCCAACATGATCAAAACAAGATATAGACCAATTGTAGCCAAAACAACCAAAATATATCTTTTCTTAATCATATAAGGCCTCCCTCTGGAATGCCCTCTTAATAAAAGGAAGATAAATCAGTATAGATACAATAATAATAAAAGTAACAATAATGAAATACCTCCAATCGCCATTGCTTGCTAAAAAAGTAAATATAAGATTTGGGGTACCTTCAGGTACAATAAATACAGCAGGATGTACCCACTTCAAAGTTAATACAATAGCTCCTATCACTTCTGATAAAATAGTAACAGCCAACATTGGTAATAGTATTAGTGGCTCTAGAATGACAGGCAAGCCCACTAAAAAGGCCAATGGCTGGTCAAAAAGAACCGGCAGGAAGCATAATATACTTAAATGAAAATGGTAGGGCTTGTTAAGTTTCTTACTTTCAATAAGAACAGCTAACAACAAAGGAAGAACCATTCCCAACCCTCCAAACATAGCAAAGCTATCACGCAAAGTATATAGAGAAAATAAATGTGGAATATTATCAAGATGACCCGATAAAGCTGCATTAACATTCTCACTTGTCAAAATCAAATCATTAGCAGGTGTCTGTAAAATATAAGGTACTAGCAGACCTAACCCTTGCATGATAACAGCAATACTAGACCAAAATACTACTGATAGCACGTGATTTGGTCCAGGCCCCAATAAGGAAAGACTAGCCATTTGTAAAAGAAGATCCGGACTAGAGCTCATATGCCTTGCTAAATATTTACTCAAACTATAGGTCGAAAATATTGAGATGACAAAAACAACAGCTCTTTGATTGAAAGAAAGCATCTTTAGTTTCCTAGCAATAAAAGCTAATACGAAAGCTATCAATCCTAATAATAGCCAAAAAGGAATCTGAGCATAGTAATTGTTAAAATTATTACTAGCTGTATAAAGAATCCAAGTCATCAGAAACAATACCCAAGGTAGCTTGGAAGTATCCTTTCCTTCTTCAGGTATTAAGGATAAAACCATATTTGAAAGAAAGTAAGCAACCATAATAATCATAAGTATTTTAGACAACTCAGTTACTTGATCAGATATCCGTATCAACCATTTTTCTGAATAAACTGACGCGTTACTTGTTTCAGCAATAAATGAATAAGGAGATAGACATAGAGACTGTATTAACTCAACCCAGGAATAGACTAGAGCAAAGGGAACAAGTTTCCTCAAATTTTCTCTTACAGTGGACATAAATAACTTAATTGTAAATTGAATCAGCAAATCCACCCCCTTTCTATTTCGGTAGCCATTTGCTATATGACTATTTTTCTTATTTCTATTTTATCACAATCAGATATAATGACAGATAAAAAAGATTAAGAGTTTTGACATCTTAATCTTTTGTTTTCAGGATTGAAAAGCTTTCTTCCCATCTAGATAAGTAGCGTAGAGTTCAAGACTCTTATCAAGCACGATAAAATCAGCAGCAGACCCTTCTTTGATTTGACCACAGAGATGATCTATCCCTACCGATGTGGCAGCAACTAAGGTCGCCATTCGGATAGCTTCTTCCGGACTAGCGATTCCCCAAGATACAACATTTTTAATTGCATCTATAAGCTTCAAAATAGATCCTGCTAAATTTCCACTTGATTTTAATCTTGCCGTACCATTTTCGACAATAACAGGAAACTCACCCAGCATATAATCACCATCAGGAGAGCCACCAGCACGCATACAATCTGTAATCATAGCTACATGATCATGGCCTTTTTGTTTCATCAAAATCTCACATGCTACGGGAGAAACATGGTGGCCATCACAAATTAACTCTGCATAGGTATTTGGAATATTGTAAACAGCTCCTACCATACCAGGTTCTCGGTGTGTCAGCCCACGCATGCCATTGTATGCGTGAATCCAGACACTTGCCCCTGCATCAACGATTTCTTTGGCTTCTTTGTATGTTCCATTCGAATGCCCGAGAGCCACTGTCACACCCTTTTTAGTAACGGTTGAAACAAAGTCTGCCACTCCCGTACGTTCTGGTGCCAAGGCAATTTTTTTAATAAGTCCATTTGCTGCTTTTTGCCAAGCTTCAAATTCATCTAAGCGAGGATTCTTCATATAAATTGGGTTTTGTGCTCCCTTATATTCTTCTGTAAAGTAGGGGCCTTCAAAATATATCCCTTGAATTTTAGCACCTTTAACCTTGTCAGCAACGGTAGCAATTGTAGCAGAGACCTTCTCTAAATGCTCAAAAGTTGAGGTTAAAGTCGTTGGTAAAAATGATGTTACCCCTGTAGATAAAAGCCCTTCACTCATTTTATGAAGTCCTTCTGCTGAATTATCCATGACGTCAGCTCCTGCAAAACCATGGATGTGCGTGTCAACTAAGCCGGGTGCAATTTGGTAGCCACTGTAATCAATAATGTCAGCATCAGCTGGGGCTGAACTTACCCACTTACCAAATTTACCATCATTTAATGCTAAGTAACCACTTTCTTTTACATGATCTGGGTAATAAAAGCAATCTGCTTTGATATAGTGTGTCATCGTTTTCCTCCCTTTATCTACCTTTTATTATACGACTAATCTTTTTGTTTGTAAATGGTATATACCACTCGTTTTCATTTTTAATGCTAAGAAATCTTTAATTTTTTCCCCATAAAGTGTATAATGGTCTCTGAAGCATTTTAAAAGAGATAAAAGGAGAATAAATGAAGCAAGAAAAAACTGAGAGGCTTTTTCTGATTTTAAGTCTTTTAACCTTGATTATAGGAGGAACAATTTATGTTGCTTTCGCTCATAATTATAATGGTAAGCCTCTAGATAGTCATACACAAAAAGCTGGAAAGGTTGTCAAAAAAGCTAATTATTTAAGCAAAGCCATTGAAGCAGTTAACTTAGCTGAATCCAGCCCCTCTCTAGCAAGGATTGAAACTGCTCAGAAACTGGTCAATAAACTCAAAAAATCAGAAACTAAATCAGGCCTCCAAGAAAAATTAGATCGCTTAAGCAAAGTAGTTTCTAGTGAAGAAGAAGCCATCAAAGCAGTGGAAGAAGCTGAAAAAAATCCAACACTTGAAACTGTTGAAACTGCTCAAACTGCTATTAATCAGGTGAATAATCAAGCAAAGAAAACAGAATTACAAAATCGACTGGACGCTGTCACTACTGCCAATCAGATAAGAAGTAGCAGCGAGTCAACCGTTACCCCTGGAGTTAGTCCAAATAATCAGGAAGCCAATTCGACTTACCTTGGTCAAACCCCGGCTGAAAGCTATGTGCCTCAAGTCGCACCTCCCCAAGCAAATACTTCTCCAAATACAACTTCCGGTGCAGCAACAACTGATAACACTAATTCTGGCACTTCATTAAATTAAATCAAAAAAGAGTTATTTCCATGAGGAAATAATTCTTTTTAGTTAGTTTTTATGCTTTTTCAAACCCTAATAAGATGCCCTCTTCTTCTGCATAAAAACTACAGAGGCCAGAGGTCGGGTAAGTAGTAATTGACACACTTGGATAAAGCGCTTGAAGTTTCTCTGTAAGTTGTTGGCAAATTTTGGCATTATTACGTTGTGCAATAATGATTTTACCTCCTTTATAATCAGCTTTTTGCAATTCTTCAACTAAAGCATTAACAGCTTTCTTTTGGCCTCTTGCTTTTTGCAGTAATTCAAGTTTTCCGTCGCTACTTGCACAGCCAACCATTCGAATATTAAGAAGTCCTACAACAGCGCCAACAAGCTTATTCAATCGACCATTTTTGACTAAATTATCAACTTTCGCTAAAACAAATAACAAGCCTGTTTGATTAGTGTAAGTTTCTATAGCTTCTACAACTTCTTCAAATATCAATCCTTGATTGATAAGACGTTCTAATTCTAAAACCATCAAATCCATTTCGCCACCGGCTGATAATGAATCTATAACATGAATGTTAACATCAGGATTCTCCTCCAAAAGCATTTCCTTGGCTAAACGAGCACTGTTATGACTACCAGATAAAGTCCCCGTGATTGTAATTGCAATAACGTTTTCTGCTCCATGGTAGGCTTGTAAAAAGGCATCTGGACTTGGACATGACGATGTCGTTGCTTGCGCAGAGTGGCTCATAGCAGCCATCATGCCATCAATATCTAATTCACTGTTATCGATAAAGACTTCCTTACCTACACAAAGTGTCAAAGGCACTCGTTCAAAAGCAATAGATTCGGGATTTGTTTCCAACTCTATTAAATCACATCCCGAATCTACCACAATTTTCCACTTCTTCATTTGTCTCTCCTTCATTCTTTATTGATTGTTGTTTATATTGACAAATATTATTAATTCCCATAAAATTATATCATCAAAAGCTTTTGTGAAGCTATAAAAATGACGTCGGACGTAACATTTGGAAGGAATTTGTGATGACTGATAAATTGATTTCGAAAAAGTCACTTCAAAATTTAGCACAATTTAACAAGGAAAATCAAAATCTTTCTCGAGAATCAATGGAGATTGCTCTTTTAGAGCTCCTAGAGAAAAAACAACTAGCTCATATCTCTATCTCTGAACTTGTTACTAAGGCAGGTGTCTCTCGAAATGCCTTTTATCGCAATTATAAATCAAAAGAAGAAATCTTGTTGTGCCGCTTAAATGCTGTTATTCGACGAATATTCCAAGGTTTAAAATTATTTGATCTTAATACTCAAGCTAATCAAGCTTGGTATTATCTCTTTACTGAAGCCAAAAAGGAAGAAAAATTACTTAGGCTCATGTTTAAAAACCAACTGCAAACTTTAATTACACAAATTGTTACAAAACGCTTAAAAGCCTATCAACGTTGGAAATTGCATAAACAATCCCATTATACCAGGCTCTTTTGGAGTAATGCCATTGTATCGGTCTTGGTTGACTGGATAAAGGATGGGATGACTACTCCAGCTGAAGAAATGGCTAGTATTGGTTTACCGCTACTACCATACTAAAAACTCTTGATAACTCATTTATTCTAGTAGATCTGAGTAGCTACTAAGTTTCTGAGCACATCAAGAGTTTTTTACTATTATGGTAGAGCAAGTGTACGAATGGCATGTGCGACCCCTGCCTGGTCGCAAGATAAGGTTACTCGATCCGCTAAAACCTTTATGGCTTCACTAGCATTACCCATAGCAACTCCTAACCCTGCATAAGCTAGCATCTCACTATCATTGGCAGCATCGCCAATGGCCATTATTTCTTCAGGTTTGATTTTCAAGTCTTTTGCTAATTCTTGTAAAGCGAAAGCCTTAGTGACGCCCTTTGGCATAGCCTCAAGTAGATAAGTTTGGCTTCTAACCAAGCTAAAATGTTCACTTAACTCTGGGCGGAAAGCCTCTTCGAAGCGATTAACAGCAGCTTCTTCACCCATGTACATTCCTTGTAAAATAAGCTCCGGTTTCCTTTTAAGATCAGCCATAGTTATTGGTTTGACTTGTGTAAAAACTAAATCACCGTCAGCTTGGACAAGATCAGGTACAAAATCATTCATAACATAGTAGTCATTTTCAGCTGTTAAGGTTAGATAGACATCAGGGTGATTTTCTACTTTTTTAAATAACTCTTCTATTTCATGTATGGTCAAGCTATGGGCATGTAGCATACGCCAATCCTCACTGGCATGCAAACTACAGCCATTATTTAAGATAAGGAATTCGTTCTTAGCGAGGCTAAGTTCCTCAAAATAGGGTTGTGTGCCCTTACGGGGCCGACCAGTACAAAGAACAATTTTTATTCCTGCCTCAGTCGCTTCTTTTATGGCTTTAATATTTTCATCTGGAATCTTTTTTTGACTATTTAACAGAGTACCATCTAGATCAATAGCAATTAATTTTATCATTTTCTAACTTATCCTTTCACTCCATATTCCTATTGTTAGTGTAGCATTTTTTTTAATAAAGATGAATTCCCAGCCTTTATCTAATAAAAAGCACCCCTCACATGAGAAGTGCTAACTAGGAAATACCTTCTTATATTTTATCTGTCCAAGGCCTTGCTGTCTTAGCTAAAACGTCATTAAGAGCTTCAATATTTTTTACCCCTTCACGCCTTAGCCATTGGCGGGCCGCAGCCTCCCCTTCTTTGATATAGACCGGAACAGCACCCGCCCAAGTAGCACGGCCACAAAGAACACCATTAAATGTCGCTCCTGATTGAGCCGCAAAGATTAAGGTTTCTTGGAATAGCTGAGCTGATACTCCCGCACTAAGATAGATGTATGGTAAGTGACTGGCTGCTTCTTGTTCTTTAAAAGCTTGGGCCGCGTCTGCTTTGCTATAAAGAATCGGCCCTTCTGTAAACCCTTCAACAAAGGCCATATTAACTGGAACTTCTACTTTCAAAACATCAATCCCAAATCGCTTAGCCGAAAAGACTCTCATGGCTTCATTAACTTTATGGGCTTTGACTTTGGCGAAGTCAATACTACTATTATCACTAATCTTTTCATCATAGGTCAAAAGCTCTAAAAAGAAGGGAATGTCTTCTGCTTGACACTCTGAGCCGATGCGTTCAATGTAAGCTTTCTTTTGATGGTTAATAGCCTCACTGCCATCAACATCATAATAGAGAAGAAACTTAATAGCATCTGCACCAGACGCTTTAAGACCTTTCACTGACCAGTCTGCTAAACAGTCTGGTAAGCGACTACTTGTCTTGGCATCGTAGCCTGTTTTTTCGTAAGCCAGTAACAAGCCTGCTTTTTGGTCTTTGACTTCAATAGCTGGCAAGCCATACTCTGGGTCTAAGAGAATTGAGGAAGCATAGGGAGTTAATTCTTCAGACACCAGACGCTTCAAGGTTACTATTTGCTCAGTTGTTGGCTCTTCTTTTTGATGACTTGCCATCATCCTTTTTAGAGCACCGCGTTGGTCAAAAGCCAATGCAGAAATAATTCCATCACGGCTTACTTTTTCTAAGTAGGCTTTTTTATTTGATATAACTGTCATTTTATACCTCTTCTACTATGATTTGATTAAAAACACTAGAATAATTTCTCATATCAACATGTCCTGTTAAGGCTTGTTGAGCATTTAGCATACCCAGTGCATTTGCTTTTTTTAATAAGGTTATTTCATCATCTTCTTCTGATAAAGCCCAGGCTATTCCCGCTACAGTAGCATCTCCAGAACCCACTGGATTAACGACCGAAATTTTAGGTATAGTGACTCGATAAAATCGGTCATGATGTTTCGCAAATGCTCCCTGTTCCCCAAGTGATACAATGACCCATTCTATCCCATCAAAAAGTTGGTCTTTAAGAATTGCTTTCAAGCTGTCAGTTCTTACTGCTATTTTTTTCTTTAGAAGCAAGCCCAATTCTTCAATGTTAGGTTTAATGATGGTGGGTTTTTCTCTTGATGTTAAGACAGCCTCTAAAGGGGCTCCAGAACAATCCAAAATAACCTTTTTTTGGAAAGTATTTGCCATGGAAATAATCCGATGATAAAACGTCTTATCCAATCCTTGTGGTAAGGAACCTGAGATAGTCATCACTTTACATTGAGGACAAATAATCTGCATGTGATAGATAAAGCCATCTACTTCATCACGATCAATAAAAGGCCCACTTTCAAGAATTTCGGTTTGTAAACCCTCATGTAAGATAGCAATGCAGTTACGAGTGTTATTCTTAATATGAAAAAATTGACTGGGTATATTTTGCTTTTCAAGCTGATCTAAAAGGTATTGCCCTTGCCGGCCGCCAATAAAGCCTGTTGCAATAATATCTTGTCCTACTTCTGTTAAGACACGGCTGACATTTAATCCCTTGCCACCAGCCGTTTTTCGAGCAATACTAGCTCGATTGATTGTGTCTAACTTAAAAGGGCTTGCTAACGGATAAGAGATATCTATGGAAGGATTTAAAGTTACAGTTAAAATCATCATGCCTCCTAGTCGTGATACTCACCACGATCCCACTTTTCTAAAAATTCTGTAAAGAACTCTGGATCTTCTTGGTTAGTAGCTGGATGTTCTAGATTAGCAATTTTAGCAATCAGTTTTTTATTATTCTCTGTTTCTTTATATTCTGCATTGATGAAGGCATCAATAATATCACACATCAATAACTCTCCAGTAATTTTACCACCAAACCCGATGACATTAGCATTTAACTCTTCTTTTGCATAAAGAGCCGTCGTCATGTCACGAACTAATGCAGATCGAACGCCAGCAACCTTATTAGCAGCATTATTGATGCCGACACCAGTCCCGCAAATACAGACACCTAAGTCTGCTTGTCCTTGAACCACAGCCTCACCGACCTTTTTACCAAAAATTGGATAATGTGTTCTCATATGATCATAAGTCCCAAAATCTATAACATCGTAACCCTTTTGTTTCAAGAAATCTACTACCGCCATCTTCTCATTTGTAACAATATGGTCAGAGCCAATTGCGATTTTCATCTTTTAATCCTCCTTTTTAAGCCATTTTATTTAGCATGTCAACACGAATTTGGTGACGCCCACCATCGTATTGAGCTGATACAAAAGCTTTGACAATATTTTCTGCCAGTTTTTGACCAACAATTTCAGATCCAATGGTTATTACTCGAGCGTTATTGTGTTGACGAGTCATATAAGCAGATCTTTCATCGGATACTTCTGCAGCCACCATTCCTTTAAGTTTAGTGGCAACCATGAAAGGACCTGCTCCATAAGCATCAATCATGATGCCTAGATTTTCCTCTGATTCTTGCACAGCTTTAACAAGAGCTAGTGTATTATCAACAAAGTCTTTATCTAAGTCTGAAATATCTTTAGTTTGATAACCTTCCTTGATTAAGAAAGATTTGATTTGGTTTTTCAAGTCATATCCTTGTGCATCTGCACCTATTATAATAGTCATTTTTTCTCCTTATTACTAAAAAATGTGCTAAATCTATGGGTTTACTTTACAAGCTCTATTAAACTTTAAAGACTAACACCAATAGTTTTCCTACTGGTGTCACGTCTTTATAGTCACTCTCTAATCTTGAGCCAGTTTGTAGGCTTCATTACGTTTTTTCATTTCTTTTGCATACCAAGCAAAGAGTCCAAGGTAAATCCCTAAAAAGACTACTAACGTCATGAGAGCAGCGATTTGCCCTGTGGTGGCACGACCGATAACATAGCCAAAGATTTTCTCCATGGGGCCTTCAAGCGTAGAATGAGTGATTAGTGACTCTGCCGGTGCCCCCTTAGGAAAGGCTCCTACTTTTTTAGCCAATTCCGTAGCAAATGGGGCAATCATTGTTCCAGAGAGTAAGAATAAAGGCAATAAAAGTGATCCAAATAAAATCATCCGAATTAATCTACCACGAGTAACAACGAGCAGGGCTGGTGTCACTCCCATAGCAATAATACCTGCAAGTGGTAGAATTCCATTTCCAACTTTTGACAATAATAGAGCCTCAACCAACATGATGGGTGCTAAAATATTGGCACACGCCCAAATTTCTGCACGTCCTGCAATAAAAGGCCAATCTAGACCTATATTAAAGCGTCGCCCACCCATTTTTGCATTGGCAAAATTGGTAATACCTTGAGATAGTGGCTCTACTGCTGCAATAAACCATGAACCGATGAGAGAGAATAATTCTAGACAAGCACCTGCTGTGAAACCAAGTTCAAACCAATGTTTAATTGATAAAATTTTAAAATGAGGATCTCCCATAATTCCAATCACAAATCCAAGAATCATTCCAATAAAAAATTTAGAACCCCAAAATCCAATTTTCTTGTTTAATTTAGCAGCATCAAAGTCATATTTATCTAATCCTGGAAAGACTTTATCAAAGATTTTGTCCAATACCATGATAATCGGGTTCATCATGTAATTCATATGGGTGGACGTCATAGGCGAGTTAGGACCCGTTGCTAATAAATCATCAAATGTAGGCTTCATTAAATCAGAATTGATAATTTTCAATACACCAACTAAGATGACTGCTAGGGTCGCTATGAAAAGCGATAAGATAACCGGAAGATGATTCTTTGCAGCATACCACATTATTAATAAACCAGTGATAGAAAGATGCCAGATATCAAAGATATCTACATCTAGAGTGTCTGTTTTATTCATGATGATCATAATGATATTAACTATTAACATGACTAAGAGAAAATAAAGTGTGTATGGTGACCCCCACGTTATCGTTGCTAATGGAGCCCAGCCGACATCAATTATATTTAAACTAATACCTGTATTTTTCACAAAAGCCTGTAAAGATTCAGAGAAAGCTCCTGTTAAAATACCAATAATAGCCCCGATACCTGTTAAAGCAATAGCTAATTTAATCCCGCCTTCCAAAGCCTTGGTAAATTTTACGCCAAAAGCCATTGCAAGCCCTGTCATGACAGCTAACATGACGACTCCAGATCCCATCTTAATCAACGGAGTAAGCATATGGTTAATTACTTCTAAAAATGATTGCATATCATCTTCCCCTTACCTAGTTTAATCCATGGTCTTTGATGACCCGCTCTAATTCTGCAAAGACTGGCTCACTCATAACAGGAATCCGATAGAGAATGGGTCCGGCTTCCACCGTTGGTATTGGCATATCAAATCCTAGATCTGTTTTTGCAATTGGTGTAAAAATATCATATTTTGAAACCATTTCTTCAGTGATATCTTTGACCATTACAGCATCACAGCGGACACTATAACCTTTTTCTAGCATTTTTCTTTCAATAGCCTCTTTGATTTGATGACTAGAGTTAACTCCCGCACCACATGCAGCTAAAATTTTAATCATTTGTAAGTACTCCTTCTTTTAATAAATAATTTTTGATGACTTTATAATCGTCTCCGCATTGCTCTAGTTTCTCCATATTTCCCTTCTCAATAAAGAAACTAATTAAATGTGACAAAATTTTAGTTTGCCCGTCATTCTTTGAATTGATAATAAAGAAGAAATGACGAACCAAACAGTCCTCACTAGGGTCAATCATGTGTTTAAAAACAAGAGGTCTTTCGTTTCTAACATAGACTACCTTATTGGTTAAACAATACTTCGTCTCGGTATGAGGTATAGCAGCATAACGGATGTTGCTACCATCTTTAAAATCAATTTTCAAACCAGTTGGAAACTCTTTCTCTCTATTTTTTAATGCCTCTTTGTAATTCTCCGTGACATAATGTAATTTGTGGAGATGAGAAGCTACCTCATCAAATAATTGATCTTGAGAGGTTACATTCGTAAAAACAATGTCTATGGACATCTAATACCACCTTTCTAAAATTTTTCAGCCTTTCGATAATATTTCCAAAGTAACCGTTTACATGATTCATTCATAGTATATAATAGTATATAAATAAACATAAATCAACACTTTTTGTTTATTTATATGTTTATTTGTGTTTGTTTATGTTAATTATTGTAAAAAATAACCTTTATGCTATGATTAGAAAAGGAAATACAGAAAAAGGAGACCAGTGTGTTAAAAAGAGAAAGACTCCTAAACATTATGGATATGGTAAACACTAAGGGAATTATAACCGTCAATGAAATCATCGAAACTTTAAAAATTTCTGATATGACTGCTCGTCGTGACTTAGATGAATTAGAAAATTCCGGGAAATTAGTCCGTATCCATGGGGGGGCACAAAGCATTGCTTATCCAACAAAAGTCGAAAAGTCTAATACCGAAAAATTATCAGTGCAAATAAGAGAAAAAAAAGAAATTGCTAACACCGCTAGCACATTGGTTAGAGATGGCGAAACAATTTTTATCGGCCCAGGTACAACTCTTGAATTCTTCGCTGAGCGATTAGTTCAAAAACAACTTCGTATTGTCACCAACAGCCTTCCCATTTTTACTATTCTAAAAAATAGCCCCAAGATTGATTTAATTCTTATCGGGGGTGAGTATAGAGAAATTACAGGTGCTTTTGTCGGTTCACTGACCAATCAGAGCATTTCCTCTCTCAAGTTTTCTAAATGTTTCATCAGTTGTAATGGTATTTATGGCAAAGATATTGCAACTTATAATGAAGCTGAAGGAGAAATTCAAAAATTAGCACTGGATAATTCCTTTGAAAAGTTTGTTTTAGTTGATAGCAAAAAATTTAATACCTACGATTTCTCTGTTTTCTACCAATTAGATCAGATTAACCAAGTTATAACAGATTCTACTATTTCTAAGGAAACTATAGAAGACTACCAAACATTTACAGACATTATCATTGCACAAAAATAAGGACTTCAAAATTTGAAGTCCTTTTCTAGTCTCTAAATTAATTATCTAGGCCTTTTCAATTGTAAATTTACTTCCTTTTAAAGCGCGCTTAAGTGATAAAGTAAAAGGGTTTCCTGTAATGACTGCCTTTCCTTCTGCTAGACGAATATCAACATGTTGAACCCCTCTTACTGATTCTAGTTTTTCAGTTACAGTTTTCACACAGCCCTCACATTTCATACCACTTATCCTATAAGTCTTTTCCATAATTTTCTCCCTCTTAGTTTATAATTTGATTGTTTTTAATCGCAGAGCATTCAGAACAACAGAAATCGAACTTAAGCTCATAGCCATAGCAGCAAGCATGGGATTAAGTAACGGTCCCCCAAATAAATGGAGAACTCCCATGGCAATTGGTATCATCAAAATATTGTAAATGAAAGCCCAAAATAAATTTTCTTTAATCACTCGAATTGTTTGACGACTCAATGATATAGCTTTAAGCAAGTCTGTTAGTTGCGTATGCATCAAAATAATATCTGCTGATTCAATGGCAATATCTGTTCCAGAACCAATCGCAATCCCTAAATTAGCTACTGCTAATGCTGGGGCGTCATTTATACCATCCCCAACCATAGCTACGAGTTCCTTA